>NZ_KB235914.1:3366867-3966867 GCF_000332175.1 Pseudanabaena sp. PCC 6802
CATAAGCTATCTTAACCTTGATGCTATCTTCAAGGCTTAGACCAGCTTTGCAACAATTGCTTGCAGGGAGCAAAAAAGCTTTTAACGGAGAGGGAGGGATTCGAACCCTCGTTAAAGTTACCCCTAAACAGCATTTCCAGTGCTGCGCCTTCAACCACTCGGCCACCTCTCCAGAATCGTGATGATTCTTGGGCAACTAATCATAGCAGAGCATGGGTGGCATGTCCAAGCATTTCTCGTGCTAATTTGACTTCATCGAGAAATTTTGCTTTGGCGTTATGACAGTTGACTAACCTGGGTAACATGAACAGCATCGGAATTAAGTTGTTTTACTGACCAACTTATAGCCATATACAGAATCTGTTAGCACAGGGGGTATGGGGGCTGCGCCCCCATCAGGGGTTCTACCCCTGCACCCCGTCCTCAGCCTATTGGCTATCGCTATAACTTAAGGCCAGCAAAACCTTCTCTAGTTTTTCACAATCTCGATCTAGCATGGCAAATAAGTTTAAAGAACATACCTGATGCCTTAGCCAGGCGATCGGGCATTTGCTGAAACAGGTTTAGCCTATTGGGGTGAGGAAACTCGTTTCAGGTTTAGTCCATTGGGGTGAAGCAACTTGCTTCTGTAGTGAGGTAACTTGCTTCAGCATCTCAGTATATTTGGATGCATTTATTTGGAACCGAGGCGGACATAATACTTAACACAACTTTAAGATCTGCTATGACTACACTCACTTTAATTGACCAACAAGCCGCTCTCAATGTGTTTAAGAGTGGGTCGGTGCTGGTAATTAGACCTGACAGTACCAAACTAGATCGAGATCTATCAGAAGAGTTGCTACGCAGAGTGGAAGGCTATTTTGCCGCTAACCAGCTAATGAATCAAGCGCAAGATGTTCCTGTCCTGCTAGATCTGCAAAATGTGGAGTTTTTAGATAGTCAAGGTCTCAGTACTTTACTATCTGTACTTAAGACTGCCTCAGCTCATCAAAGTAAGCTGTTTCTGTGCTCGTTGCAGGAATCCGTTAGCCTTTTATTTGAAATTACTAAGATGGATCGAGTATTCACGATCTTTGAGGATCTAGCGGCTTGTCGTAAATCCACGGACAACGAGTTGGATATTAGTCCGAGCGATCGCCAGCTTATACCAGCAGCTTGATATTTGTGCCAATTAATCCCCAATCCGCATCGCTTGCCCCTATGTTGCCTGGCGACAAAAGTTGCAGCCACCCGAGACGATACTGTTAGATAATTTCAAATGCTAGACCGTGAATGCTCATGAGGTCGTAAGTAACGCGATCGCTGATATTTGTATCGCTCAGTTCCAGGTTATAGAAATCGACGAATTCGTGCTCAAAATATGGCCCCGCGTGCCATGTACCGCAGTTCAGTTTGATGAAACAATTGCCAGGAATCCTAAAGGCATTAATAGTTTTTGGATCGACTTGCAGGACTCCTCCTGCGGAAGGAGGAGCCACAGCAATTAACCAATCTTTGCCATCCAGAGCGCCCAGGCATTGCGTGCATTTAGCATGACGAGCAAGGCGATGAAACTTTCTCCCCTTCTCGAGCAGGCGCATGATATAAAACCTGGGAATGCCATCCTGTAGATGTAATTGCGCATCGCGATCGCTGTAGGGCACGTCATCTTCGCAGGCATAGATCACCTGCCCAAAGGGGTAAAAGTTCTCTTCGTTAATTGCTTGTGCTTTCAGTTGTCGCAATGCGAACTCAGGCATGGCTTGCAAGTTTTAACTAAGTAATCACAAGGTGATTGGCAACTTCACTCGGAGTTTGTCCTACGACTACACCCAAAAAGTTGCCAGAATCTAGTGCAATCACTGTATCATTCGCTGATACTAACCTGCCTGTGCCATCGATCGCAAAATTAAACTCTGCCCCTGAAAATAGGTTAACCAGCTCGCCCGGTAAAGTATTAGAAATGTTGACCGTGTCTCCAGTATTGCTGCCGTCAAAACGAGTATCGTTCACATCCAGCAAAACATGAGCCTGGCTGGGGTCGAATGTAGCTGTAGCGGCGCTGATTACGAATATGTCTCTACCAGAATCACCTTGCATGAAAGTCTTGCCAAAGCCAGCATAGAGGATATCATCACCACTGCCACCACTAAGGAAACCACCATCGGAGCTAGCGATTAGCGTGTCATTACCCGCCTCGCCCGTAATGATATCAAAGCCGCGATCGCCGTAAATCACGTCGTTCCCAGCCGTGCCAATAAGGCGATCGTTGCTCCCGGAGCCAACTAGAGCGCCATCATTGTAGACATCGAAAGGTACTAAGCCATCATAGCCATAGATATCGTAGGGATATAAGCGATCGTAGCCAAACACGCTGAACAAACCTATGCCAGCATAACCCAGGATATCTAAGGGATTTGGGTCATAGCTCGGGACATCAAAGGGATATAAGGGATCGTTGCCGAAGATATCAAAGGGAATTGAACTATCAAACGCGTTCGAGTCACCAGGTAAAAAGCTATCAAATAGATCGAAGACAAATCCCATGTTGTCAGAGCTAAAATCGTTATTGTTGCCAGACGTATTACCAGGGCCGTCAGGTTCGCTAAACGGATCGAAAAATATGTCATCCATAGTTAGACTCCCCTTTGCAGGAAATAAGAACCGGGACTTACGCGCCTATTACTCACCCTATGCAGAAGTCCCTTGTTAAGCACTGCAATTACTCAACCTCTCACCTCCCCTATTTCCCTACCCTAACTCTGGGCAGGTAAAGCCTAGCAAAAGGGGAGAACCTTTGCAGCCATCTTTGAAGCCATCTTGAAAAGTGGTTTTGAGAACTCTGTTGCGTAAGTGCCGCGTACATTTTGAGGTCAAGCCTCTTACCTTAATTATAACTAGAGCTAGAAAGTACCGTTTGCGATCGCGCCGCTTCGACAAATCCCTTAACAATGGTCGGAAGATCGCCCCAATGTAAATGCACGTAGGAAGCCCAAAAGTTATGCCCGCGCCACCCCTCTGTACCCAAATCGCGATCGGCATAGTCTCTTAACCGATGCAGTGGGCAATCGGAAGCAACGGTCTGATGAGAGCGATGGAACTCGTGCCCCCAAATCGGTCGATCGGGGGGTTGGGGGTTGGGGGTTGGCGATGGACGCAGGGGTTTAGCATTTGTCATGAATTCTTGCGTTTGATGTGAAGACGATCGGGCAAATGCTAAACCCTCACCGGGGGGTAGGGGTAGGCAGCGACGATAGCCAAGCGTGAGTTTGTCAGTCATGACAGTCCGCGTTGGCAGCGCGCCTACCATAGCAAATTCATTACCGTTAAAATCGGCGATCGCCTGACTGAGATACATCAACCCGCCGCATTCAGCGTATATGGGCATGTGATGGTTATAGGAATGGGCGATTGCCGCGATCGCGCGTTTATTCTCTGCTAACTGCGCGGCGAACATCTCTGGAAAACCACCACCAAAATACAAGCCCTGAATGCGATCGGGTAACTTTTCATCCTCCAATGGACTCCAATATACCAACTCCGCCCCCGCGCGTTCTAGAAGCTCCAAATTATCGGCATAGTAAAAGTTGAAAGCGCGATCGCGTGCTACGGCAATTCTAACTGGCGTATCTAAGCATAATGGCGTAGATGTCTGTTTCAAGTTTGTCGAACTCACTTTAATTAAAGGCATGAGTCGCTCCCAGTCAAAGCAGCGCTGCCCCAATTCGGTTAGTCGATCGACTATGTCGCGAAAGTTTGCCACTTCTTCGGTAGGAACTAGACCCAAGTGGCGATCGCTCAGCTTAATGCCATCCTCGCGAGTTAAAATTCCTAAAACCGGTATACCCAAAGGCGCGATCGCTTCCAGTAAAATCTCGCGGTGGCGATCGCTACCCACGCGATTGAGAATTACTCCAGCTAATTTTACGTCTGCATCGAAATGATGGTAGCCATAGACGATCGCGGCTAGCGATCGCGACATCCGGCTGCAATCAACTACCAGGATTGCAGAAACAGATTTGCCTAATAGTCTGACTATATGAGCAGTGCTGCCAAACCCATCGCTACCAGCACCGTCAAATAAACCCATCACGCCCTCAATGACAGCACCTTCTGCTTTCGCACTATGCCTAGCAAAGCACGATCGGACATATTCAGCCGAAGTCAAAACCGGATCGAGATTGTGGCAAGGGCGACCCGTTACCGCAGCGTGAAACATGGGGTCAATATAATCTGGCCCCACCTTAAAAGACTGCACGGACACGCCCCAGCGCCGCAATCCTGCCAGGATCGCCAGCGTTACTGTAGTTTTACCAGCACCACTATGGGTACCGGCAATAGCGATCGGCATGGTGTGGGGAGATTGGGATTTTTATCTTGCTGCTACGTCAAATACGATATAGCGGTTGGGTAGAAAAGCCATGGGATTGGTGGCATGTTTACCATCGGGCTGCACTTCAAAATGCAGGTGCGGCCCCGTACTGCGCCCCGTACTGCCAACTTCTGCAATCAGTTGCCCTTGTCTGACCCTCTGTCCCTTCCTGACTAGAATTCGGTTGGTATGAGCGTAAAGCGTACGCCCACCATCATTGTGAGTGATCTCAACCAGGTTGCCATAGCCGCCATCATCCCATTCCGCATAACTTACAATACCGTCGTCAGCAGCTAGGATGGGTGCACCAGTAGGAGCCCCAATATCAATACCTTTATGCATGCGTCTTTGCCCCGTGATCGGGTGAATGCGCCAACCAAAGGCAGCGGTAATGATGCCATTTGTCGGCCATACCATTGGTGCGGGCGTATTTAGTGACGATTTCGACACGGATTGCGGCAACTGTACCGACCAGTGACTGGTCGAACTCATGGCTTTCAGTTGCAGTTGCTCGCTGTCGTCTATAGTCAAGCTTGGTGCAAATTCAACCACTAAGCGCGTTGTGTTTTCATCCACCTTCCCCACTCTGACTGCCTGAACGGCCTTCCCAATCGTGCGACGCACTGTGGCCCCCTTATATTCAGCCCCTGGTAAATCGATCACTAAACGGGTGGGGTTTTCGATCAACTTACCCCTAGGGTAAATATTTTTTGTAGTAGCAAACTCAATACGGTTGCGGGTGGTGTCAAAGACAAAGGTTTCTAACCGATTTGCTAAAGCTGCTGGTGTCAGCACCATAGAACCTACAAAGCAGGATAGCAGCCACCATTTCTTAGGTTTGGGACTTTGTACCGAGCTATTAAACATTGGCTTGTGCGTGTGAAGGAAACAATAAACAATAGAGAGCAGAAGTACCTCGACCAGCGCTAAACTGTTTTTGGCAACCTAAAAAGAGAACTGGCAAAGTTTACATTAATTCGCATCACAAATCTATGTTGTATAAAAAATTTATATAAGTAGCGGTTGATGCAATCTGGTAGTCAACGAAACACATTCCATGAAATTGATTCTATACATTAAACCAGACTGTCACCTTTGCGAGGGTTTGCTAGAAAAATTGCAACAGGTTCAAGCCGTGCAATTCGATCTAGAGATTCGCGATATAACTAGTAACCTCAACTGGTTTGAACAGTACCAATATGAAATACCCGTTTTGTGTCTGTGGGATGAAAAACTCGATCGCACCTATGAACTACCCCGTCTGTCACCGCGATCGCCAGTCGCCAAACTGGAAGAACTACTAAAGCAATATGAGTAACATGATCAAAAGTTTGGCAAGGCAGAGCAAAGCGTTTTGGATAATAGCGGGACTCATTCAAATTGCCTTGTTGGGTATCATCGATTACCTTACGGGTTATGAAATATCGCTATCCCTGTTTTATTTAGTCCCCCTAGCAGCGATCGCCTGGTTTATCGGCAGTCGCAGTGGCATATGGGCGGCGGCTGTTAGTACGCTGGTATGGCTAATCGGAGACATTAGCGCGGGGCAAGTCTATTCCCACCCCCTCATTTATGCCTGGAATGCTGTAATGAGGCTGGGGTTATTTGTCTGTCCGATTTTGCTCCTATCCGCTCTCAAAAAATCGCTTTTACACAGGCAAGCACTCACCCGTATTGACCAGAGTACGGGTGCGGTCAATTCCCATGCTTTCTGGGAAGTAGCCCAGATCGAAATCGAGCGTTCTTCTAGATACAAACGACCTTTAACCTTTGCTTATCTTGAGTTAGACAATCTCAAACTTGGCCTGCGCCGCGATCGCGACGAAGCTGATGCCATGCTGCGATCGATTGTCAGTATCTGTAAGAAATCTTTGAGGAAAACTGATACAGTGGCAAGACTTGGCAGCGAAGGTTTCGCCTTATTGTTACCAGAGACACCCCAAGAGGGTGCTGAAGTTGCTATATCAACCCTACAAATGGCAATTTTTGCGGAAATGAACCAAAATAACTGGCCGATCGCATTAAACATCGGCGTATTAAATTGCAAATCCGTACCGCAAACAGTTGATGAAGCGATCGAGATTACCGATAGCCTGATTGATTCAGCCAAACAGGGCGGCAAGAATGTCATCTGCTACGCCACCTATATTGGTTAACATACTTCCCGACGCTGACTACCATCGCATGGACGGGTTAAGCATTTGCCAGACAATCTTTGCCTCAAAAGTAAGCATTCCGCACAAATGCTTAACCCCTTCGATATCCCCTATATCAAACCACAAACATGAATCTAGGCACACTTCTCCAAACAGCAAACTGTCAGTATCAAAACCACGATCGCGATTTACAAACGGTGCAGGGCATCACCACCGACTCGCGGGCTTGCAAGCCAGGCGATCTATTTATTGGAATGCCGGGCAGCCAGGTGGACGGCAGTCAGTTTGCTTCTGATGCTCTGGATAAGGGCGCGATCGCCGCGATCGTTGCGGATACGGTTACCCTGGATAAAGATGGGCTAATTCGCGTTAGCGATGTGGTAACTACCTGTGCTGAGGTAGCGGCGGCTTTCTATGGCTTCCCTGCTCGGCAAATGAAACTGGTGGGGGTAACGGGGACCAACGGCAAAACCACCACTACGCATCTGATCGAGTTTTTATTACAACCACATTACCCCACCGCCTTATTTGGTACGCTCTACTCCCGTTGGCAGGGATATACCCAAACGGCTGCATATACAACGCCTTTTGCTCCTTTTTTGCAAGCGCAACTCAAGCAAGCTTTAGATGACGGCTGCCAAGCGAGCATCATGGAGGTAAGTTCCCACGCCTTGGATCAGAAAAGGGTATGGGGGTGCCCATTTGAAGTAGCTGTATTTACTAACCTGACCCAGGATCACCTGGACTATCATCGCAATCTGGATGACTACTTCCAAGCTAAGGCCCTCTTGTTTAACCGCGACTATCTTCAAGGTCGGGCTGTAATTAATCTGGATGACCCATACGGTCAAAAGCTAGCTGCCTTAACTAAGAGATCGGAGGTTTGGACGTATAGCCTGGAAAATCAACAGGCAGATTTTTATACCGAAAACCTGACCTACAGCCCCAATGGTGTCCAGGGGACATTACATACTCCTGCTGGTGCAATGGCGTTTAATTTATCCTTAGTCGGTAGCTTTAATGTTTACAACGCGATCGCAGCGATCGCTGCCTGCCTGCATCTGGGTATTAGTTTGGAAGACATCGGTGCCAGATTGCCCGCATTTACCAACGTACCGGGCAGGGTAGAACGGGTACAGGTCAGCCCCGCACAGGACATTACCGTAGTAGTAGACTATGCCCATACGCCCGATAGCTTGGAGAATATTCTCAAAGCAATGCGACCGTTTACGCAGCGCGAATTGGTATGTGTCTTTGGCTGCGGTGGAGATCGAGATCGCACCAAGCGCCCTCTGATGGGCGAAATTGCGACGCGACTGGCCGACCGCATTTACGTCACATCAGACAACCCGCGTACCGAGGAGCCAAACCAGATTTTGCAGGATATTCTGGCGGGTATACCTACCAGCACGAATGGTGCTTTGCCGGTCACGGTGGAAGTAGATCGACGGCTTAGCATTCAAATGGCGATCGCCAACGCCCAACCGGGCGACACGATCGCGATCGCGGGCAAAGGACATGAGGACTATCAAATCTTGGGCAAGGAAAAAATTCACTTTGACGATCGCGAAGAAGCACAGGTTGCACTCAAGCAAAGATTAGGGATTTAGCGATCGGCGATCGGCTAGCCCCCCTACAACAAGCTGACTGCTGACTGCTGACCGCTGACTGCCATAAGTAGCTGCATCGTTTTTGCAAATATGGCTTAAAATGTCCCCGTTTTAACGTTAAATAAACTAAGGAATAATTATGGGCTTTGCGGATTATTCTATTGCGGAGATTGCTGAAGACTATAAAATCTCAGTTGAAATGGTCTGTCAACTTTGCGATCGACTTGGCATTCGCTACCAAGATATTCAAACAAAGCTTGCTCTAGAAGATGCTAAAGCCGTTATCCTAGCAGCCCAAACCACAGAAAAGAAGTCATCATAAGTTTATTTTCAAAATACTTTGCCTACTATGAGAAAACCTTACAAATTACTTTTGTTAGCGATCGCCACGATCTTCCTGGCTTGGCAGTTTATAACAACAAGTGTCCTGGCTGCGGAGTCAACTGCTGAGATGCGCACAGTGCAACTCAATGACAAGGAAAAAATCATTTTGTCAACTAAAGATATTGCAGCCGGTAAGAAGCTATTTCAAAATGCTTGTGCCACCTGCCATGTTGGTGGAGCCACGTTCACCAACCCCAACGTCGGGCTCGATCCAGAAAGCCTAGCTTTGGCAACTCCCCCCCGTAATACCGTAGAAGGGTTAGTAGATTTCATGAAGAACCCCACCACCTTTGATGGAGTGGAGGAAATCTACGAGACTCACCCCAGTTTGAGAAGCAATGACATTTTCCCCACTATGCGCGGTTTGACCGATAAAGAACTCAAGCAAATTGCTGGTTATATTCTTTACCAACCTAAAGTCAGAGGCATTGGCTGGGGTGGTGGTAAGATCTACTATTAAGAGAAAATTAAGAGACTATTGAGAGATCGAGCAATCTCAGATCGGATCGCATCGCTCAAGCAAAATTCTAAACTCAAACAGCAGAACATGAAAAAGCAATCAATTTTTGGGCGTTTAAGCCTCCTGTTTATTAGTTTCACGATCGCATTGAGCAGCCTTGTTTTTCATGCTGCTCCTGCATTAGCAGAAACCCACACCGTCCTGATGGGATCTAAAAGCGGACAGCTTGTATTTGAGCCGTCTACGCTCACAATCAAAGCAGGTGACACAGTTAAATGGGTGAATAATAAAGGTTTCCCCCATAACGTAGTGATTGATGGGCAAGACGCTCTATCCCACAAGAAACTGATTCAAAAACCAAAGGAATCGGTAGAAACTACTTTCAGCGAAGCAGGTGAGTACAGCTACTATTGCGCTCCTCACCGTGGTGCTGGCATGGTTGGCAAGATTACCGTTCAGTAAAGTTAACCGACATTTACGTGGATAGACTGTGGGGTGGGCAATGCCCACCCCACAGTTGTTTGAAAGCTTTTTACCTGGATTCGATCGCTACAAGGCTCCTGCTGCTGTCGTATCTAGAACGCAACCAGAGAGATGGGTAGTAATATTCATCGTTTGCAGGCAGGGAGGGAGATCGCCACCGTTGTGATAGTCGATTACACTCACGCCGCCATTGCCTTGCTTAAATGACCAAAAACTATCCGGTTCCAGGTTGAAAATCTGACAGAGAATTGCTTTGTTAACCGCGTCATGGGCAACTACAAGCGCGGTTTCGCCGGGTGGCGTGGCCTCGACAATATATTGCCATACCTGTGCTACCCTCTGCCAAACCTGCTGCAGATTTTCACCCTCAGGCATTTGCACGGAGCCGGGCGTTTTCTGCCACCTGAGTAATTCACCAGGAAACTCCGTCTCGATTTCATGC
This sequence comes from Pseudanabaena sp. PCC 6802, assembly GCF_000332175.1. Taxonomy (NCBI): domain Bacteria; kingdom Bacillati; phylum Cyanobacteriota; class Cyanophyceae; order Pseudanabaenales; family Pseudanabaenaceae; genus Portococcus; species Portococcus stanieri. The sequence goes on from NZ_KB235914.1 coordinate 3,376,757, forward strand.
TCGAACTTGCCCTCCCATAAACCATGGGATATTTCCTTTAAGTCGTCAAGCAGATCGAGCGCTACTTCAGGATGGTAGCTCAAGATCTTTTCAGCGGTCTCCTTAGGACGCAGCATGGGGCTGCTAAATGCTCGATGAATGGGTACGGATTGTAAAAACTCCGCCGCACATCTGGCTTGATCCTGCCCCTGCGAGTTGAGGGGAACGTCGATTTGTCCTTGAAAGCGCGTTTGACGATTCCACTCTGTTTCTCCGTGACGCACTAACAGGATGCGGGGGCCGACATGTCCTTTACGGCTGCTGGGTAAAGCACTACCTGTTAAGGTCGATAGGTGACTGATAAGGTTAAGAGACTCTAGTTGAACGTTAAAACCTAATTCGCGATCGCTGCTCTGCGTAAAGTTTAGAACGCTAATCCCACAGTTAGATTTTTGTAAATGATGGTAGTGTGATGGGTGTAAGCCCATCGCGGTGGCAATTAAGGCTCGATTAATACCGCTATGACCCACTAGCAGGATGGTTTCACCCTGATGTCGTGGTAAGATTTCACGCCATAGGGTTTGTGCCTGTGCAAACAGATCGCGAACCGGGTAGAGATCGCCCATGCTCAATTCATGAGGAGCATCGCGCCACTTATAATAGGCATCGGGAAATTGCGCCTTCACCTGTTCAAAAGTAAGACCTTCCCACTCAGGCAGGTTAATTTCGTATAAACCCTCGTGTAACTGCAGTGGAGGTGGATTCGTAGAGGCGGCTAAGATAATTTCTGCCGTTTGTCGGGCACGGATTAAGGGGCTGCCATAGGCTGCCGCGAATGAGAGATCGGCTAGGGCTGAACCAGCGGCTGCTGCCTGCGCTTGACCTTTGGTAGTCAGGATTGACTGCTGTTCGGGTTGGTCGAGGTTGCCACGCCCCTGAACCAAGCCAGCCGTATTAAAGTTACTTTCGCCGTGGCGCACTAAGACTATGCGAGTAATCAGGACTATACCCTCTCTTTATGCTAGACACCTTAAAGAAATTTAACATTTTTGTATTGCGCTATAATACTGTGTTAGGCTACCAATAGCCAAGTAAAAGCTAAAGATGTTGCTTGCTTGCGCCTCTTGCAGCGTTAATATTTCAGTCTAAGAATTTAGATTAATTATCTGAATCTTGATTTCATTGCCTGTATTTAGTGACTAGAGAACATCCCAGATTTGTCATTATCCCCACACCTTCAGTGCTTCCCCCTAGCAAGGGGAGGATGAGTGGGTTTAGTGTAGTACAAATGTAGGATGCAGCCCGTAGCTATATTCATAGATGTACTATCCAAATATAGTTATCCTCTTTTAAACTCTTTTGCCAAGCTATCAGGTCATTTTATCAAGCCCGATCTAGGCTCGTCAGACACAAATATGCGTGCTGTTAGTAAATTACTCATCTTACGCGGAAGATCCTGAAACTCTCACACCTAAACCCTATACCTCAGGTAGACGGGAACAGAACCGAAGCGGTGGCTGTACCCCTGCAACCCTTGAATATGAGGGGTTATATACAGGTTAGGCGAGACAAGGATCTCCCGTAGCATCAGTAAATTAAATATTCAGCCTTAGGTATGAAACCTCTCATAAGAGATACCGGGCTCGATCGTATACAGCACGGCATTCTTAGACTTAACCGACTGACCCAAAAATTTTTGAGGAAATTGAATGCCCAAGCAAATTATTATTGCTGAGCAGCATAGAATTGCTGCTGTATTTAGCGAAGATCAAATAGAAGAAATCATTGTTGCCACTGGCACCCATCAGGTTGGGGATATCTATATGGGTGTAGTGGAAAATATCTTAACCAGTATTGATGCTGCATTCGTCAATATTGGGGAAGGCGAACGTAATGGGTTTATTCACATCACCGATTTAGGGCCTTTGCGGCTCCGGCGCTCTGGTGGCACGATTAACGATCTCCTGGTACCGCAACAAAGGGTGCTGGTGCAGGTGATGAAAGAGCCAACGGGCAATAAAGGCCCTCGGCTGACGGGTAATATTTCTATGCCCGGTCGCTATGTCGTCCTCATGCCATTTGGACGGGGTGTCAACCTTTCGCGGCGGATCCGCAGCGAGAGCGAACGCAGTCGCTTGCGGGCATTGGCAATCTTGATCAAGCCCTCTGGCATGGGCTTGCTAGTGCGTACCGAAGCTGAGGATATGTCCGAAGATTCGATCGTCGAGGATTTAGATAATCTGCTCAAACAATGGGAATTTGTGCAGCAGGAATCTAGCAATACACGTTACCCAACTTTGCTAGATCGCGATCGCGACTTTATTCAGCGCGTACTGCGCGACGTTTACACCAGCGATGTGAACCGTATCGTTACGGACACCAGTGATGGGATGCGGCGGGTCAAGCAACATCTACTCAACTGGGGCGAAGGCAAAATTCCCACGGGTGTATTTATCGACCACCACCGCGAACGCTCCAATATTCTGGAATACTTCCGAGTTAGTGCTGCGATCCGCGAGGCTCTAAGACCGCGCGTAGATCTGCCCAGTGGCGGCTACATTATCATCCAGCCCACCGAAGCCCTCACCGTAATTGATGTTAATTCAGGCTCGTTTACGCGATCGCAGACTTCGCGCGAAACCGTACTGTGGACGAACTGCGAGGCCGCCACGGAAGTAGCGCGGCAAATGCGCCTGCGCAATATTGCTGGCGTGATCGTAGTTGACTTTATCGATATGGATTCGCGGCGCGATCAGCTACAACTCCTCGATCACTTTGATAAGGCACTGCGCGCCGATAAGTCGAGACCGCAAATCGCCCAGCTTACCGAATTAGGCCTAGTGGAGTTAACTCGTAAGCGTCAAGGACAAAGCATCTATGAATTATTTGGTCGTCCTTGTCCCACCTGTGGAGGGCTGGGACATTTGGTACATCTGCCCGGAGAGAGCGATCTGCAACCAGCAGAAGTAAGCGCTCGACAATGGGAAAGTCGATTTGCGTTTAAACCTGAAATCGACATTGACGATCGCAACTACAGTCTTAGTGGTGGCACGGAACCAAACTTAGCCAATCATCCCAGCTATCAGGAGCGCAGCAATAGCTCTCGCAAACGCAGACGCAACCTGCCACCTGGCAGAGAACCCAGCAGAGAGGCTGGGAGGGAGTCCATTCGAGAGGCCGGTAGAGACTCAGGTAGAGAACGAGAGAGTAGGGAAAGAGATAGAGACGATCGCGATCGGGAAAGATCGGTTGGTACATCGCTGGAGGGGCGAGGTTCTCGCCACGAGCTACGGGATGCCAGTGCCCGTGTCATGCCATCTCCTAAGCTAGCTAGTGGAACTGCCACAGCTACAGCCGCAGATGTAGACGTGCCGACCGAACCTGCGCCAGCGATCGAACGTAGCGGTAAGCGGGAAGTGCCTCGGCCTAAGTTGGAACCACCCGAGATCGTAACTGTGGAGATGACTTTAGAAGAGCAAGAAGTTTACGCGCAAATGGGTATTTCTCCTTTAGTCTTTATAGGCAAAGAAGTTAAAGACCCGCGCAACACGATTGTCTCTGTGGTACTGCCCGGAGAATCTCCCAAAACTTTACCTACTTTGCCTGTAGCAATTCCAGCTAATAGCACGGAACCCGCCATTGAGGAAGTTGACTCAGAAATAATTTCAGGTAGGTTTGACTCACAGCCCGATTTTCCCGATCTATCCGAAGCCCAAGTAGTGGAAGTACCTGCGATCTCGACAGAATCAATTCCTGATGCCAATGAATCTAAACTAGAACTAATCGAAGAACCCGTTCACAAATCACCGGAAGCTTCCCGCCGCCGCCGCCGGACTTCTTCTGTTTCTTAGGGTAGATGACTTGCAAAAATCGGGTTGTAGTAGTTGGCTGCGGCGTTATAGGGGCGACGATCGCCTACGAATTAAGCCGTTTATCTCTGCCGGTACAGGTAATTGAGGCGCGATCGCAGCCTGGCATGGGTGCGACAGGTGCAGCTTTAGGCGTGCTAATGGCAGCTTGCGCCCAGAAACCGGATGGCGATCTGGTCGCGTTGCGACTGGCAAGTTTGAGGCGTTACGATCGCCTGATCGCCGCTCTAATTACAGAGACTGGCTGGGATATCCCCTACAATCGGGCTGGGATCCTGTCCATCTATGCTGACCCCGATGCCCAGGCAAAATGGTCGCCGACCATTCTGGCTCGACAGGCACAGGGTTTTAGTTTAAAGTGGCTCGATCGCTCGGCACTGCGATCTCAGTATCCTCTGCTCGCTGCCGAGGGCGGCACGTATAGCGAGAGCGATCGCGCCCTTAATCCCGCTAAATTAGTGCAGGCGCTGGTACAAGCCGCGCAGCAAAATGGCGCAAAGTTTATTTTTAGTTCCCCGGTAGAAAGGTTGAGCGATCTGCCGGATGCCGATTGGATCGTAATTACAGCGGGCTTAGGCTCCGATCGGTTGCTGGATAGTCTGAATCTGGGCAACGATGAGCCTTTATTAATGCCCGTGGGCGGTCAAGCGATCGAGATCTATTTACCTGGCCTGGATGTAGCTCAAGTAATCCATGCCGTCGATCTCAACGGCAGCGACATTAATATTGTCCCGCTTGGGCAAGACCGCTATTGGGTAGGGGCAACGGTGGAATTCGACCCTCAAGATCTCCCAAGAGAGGCAAACGTGGCAAAATTACTGGCAACCGCCAGCCAGTTTTGCCCGCTGATGCAACAGGCAAAGGTTTTGCAAACTTGGGCTGGCGATCGCCCTCGCCCCAGAAAGGCGCGATCGCCGATTCTTGGCTTTGTCCCAGGTCATCCAAATGTGCTGGTTGCGATCGGACACTATCGTAATGGCATTCTCATGGCTCCGATTTCAGCGCAGATTATTTGCGATCTAATCGTGGGTGGGGATAGCGATCTACCCTGGCGTGGTTGCGCGGTTGTTTAACGCAGCAATGGTATAGACGGCTATTACTACCGATAAAATCCGCATACAAGCAAAATCCCTGTGATAATCTAGCAGTAACCAGGTTCACCAATTGTTAATCTATGAATCAAACATACAGATCTGGGCATCAGGCCGTACAAGCAGGCTATTACGGCGATATGGGCTATCGTACCTATCCACCCGACTTGCAGTCCTTGTTGCTTAAGGAACGCATCGTCTATATTGGTATGCCCCTAGTCGCAGCCGTAACGGAGCTAATTGTCGCCGAGCTGCTGTATCTCCAGTACGACGATCCCGAAAAGCCTATATACATATACATCAACTCTACAGGTACGTCGCGAGAAGATGGTGAGCCGGTAGGTTATGAAACTGAAGCCTTCGCAATTTGCGACACCATGCGCTACATCAAACCGCCGATCCACACGATCTGCATCGGTAACGCGGTAGGTGCCGCAGCGGTATTGCTTTCATCTGGGACAAAAGGGTGTCGCGCCAGCCTGCCCAATGCCACGATCGTGTTGCGGCAGCCCAAGAGCTACGCGCGCGGACAGGCAACGGATATCCAGATTCAGGCGAAGGAAGTAGTTGCCAACCGCGATACCATGCTACAGATCCTCTCGCGCAACACGGGGCAACCGACTGAAAAACTGGTAAAGGATATGGATCGGCTCTTCTACATGACCCCCCAGGATGCCAAGGAATATGGATTAATCGACAGAGTCCTGGAAAGCCGCAAGGATTTGCCCAAAGCCATTCCAGCAGGAGTTGGGGGTTAGGGGTTAGGGAACGCCCCCATCACCCACTCCCCCATCACTCACCCCCCATCACCCAACACAAAGGAGAAAACTATGCCAATTGGAGTACCAAGAGTTCCCTACAGAATGCCAGGATCGCAGTTCACCGACTGGATCAGCATCTACGATCGCCTCTATCGCGAGCGCATTATCTTTTTAGGCAGAGAAGTTGACGATGAAATTGCCAATCAAATTGTGGCGGTGATGCTCTATCTCGACTCCGAAGATCCAGACAAAGATATTCGCCTTTATATCAACTCACCTGGTGGCTCTGTCACGGCGGGGATGGCTATCTTCGATACAATGCAACATATCAAATCGGATGTCGCCACGATTTGCGTCGGTCTTGCCGCCTCAATGGGTTCGTTTCTGTTGATGGCGGGCACGAAAGGCAAGCGCTTTGCCCTACCGCACTCGCGCATTATGATCCACCAGCCTATGGGCGGTACCAGAGGACAGGCGACGGACATCGCGATCGAGGCGAAGGAGATTGCACGGGTGAAGCACATGCTCAACCAGGAGTATGCCAACCGCACGGGGCAGCCTCTAGAGAAGATCGAGCGCGATATGGATCGCGACTATTTCATGTCGGCGGAAGAAGCGATGCAATACGGTTTAATCGATCGCGTCATCGAAGAGCGCCCGGATTAAATTTTCTGGGGCGTAGGTTGGTAGGGACAGACATATAACTTTTATGTTTGTCCCTTTGCTTTTATAATGCCCACCCTATTAGGTTTGATATATAGCCGTAGACAGATCTGTTAGGACAGGGGGTGTGGGGGCTACGCCCCCAACCCCGTCCTAAGCCTATTTTTCCAACCTGACAGCCCGACCGCTGCTATCCGTGCGATACGTCCAGGTTTGATTACCATGACTCATCACAACTTGCCAACCCGGCACCAGTGCCATCGTGCAAAACTCATCCGGTTTTGCCAAACCCAAACACCCATCTTGCCAAGTCTGGGGACTCGAATCCTTTACCTTAAACAAACCAGGCGCGATCTTCGTCTTCTTCGCCAGATCCTGACGCACTGCGTTCGCCACTTGGGCGGGCAAGACTTTCTTAGGTGGTGGTGGCTGCGCGATCGCCGTACCGATTTGCGCTGGCATAACCAACCCCAACCACAACAAACTCGTACATAACAATCCAGGCAAAAGCTTAGAGATTTGATGTGACATAAGAGATTTCTCGTGGGGCTGATTGATGCAGGCATGGGGCTTAGGGCAGACATGGAAACACTGACCCTAACTCTACATTAGGGCAGACACGAAGGCACTGCCCCTACTAACTACTTTGAATCAAATAACCGCAACGGTGTTCCCCGTCCACCATCCAATGTGTGCGCTCTACCTTGCAACCCTCCAACGCCGCTGCAAACATCTCCAGCTCGTGCCCGCAGACACTCGGGAAAGTCTCGGCAATCTGCGCAATCGCGCAGTGATATTCCGTCAAAATATAACCGGATATATTGCCGCGATCGTCCTCCACTGGATACCACTCGGCAACGTAGCCCTCAGATTTGCGGATCTCTGCTAGATTTGCCACCCGCTCCTGCAAAGAACCCTTCCCAATGCGATCGCGATATTCCAGTGCCTTCCGCTGCCACTGCAACTGCAACACCTGTGCCACCTGCTCGCGCCCCATCGCCTCGCTCATCGTACTCAGCAGCGTCACCGCAAACTCGTTATAGTTAGCCGGAAAGCGATCGCGACCCTCAGAACTAAGTTTGTAAATATGCTGCGGTCGCCCCATGCTGGAGCTGCTAATTCCCTCGCCAGCCTTATGCTCGAGTTCGTGCTCGATCAGCCCCTCCGCTTCTAGATCCTTGAGATGGCGGCGGATGGCTTGCGGACTAATGCTAAAGCGATCGGCTAAATCCTGCGCCGTTGCATACTCGTGCTTGAGCAGGTATTGCAGAATGTCTTGCTTGGTGGAAGCCTGCTCGGTACTCTTCATGGGATCTAAATTAATGGGATCGACGGGAGCGACAAAACTAGTTGCAAATTAACTGCAAATTAGTCCAAAATTTATTTCGATCGCTTTGACAACTTACATGTTGTTAATGTAACCTAAAATGGTATTAAGAAACAAGTAGGTTGTTTTAGTAGGAACCGTTGAATTACTTCAATGGTACAGCATAAAAACGATCGAAATAGTAGGTCGAGATACCAAGCTTTAATTTATTAGAGAGAACATTAGGAGCCTAGTAACACATGACTGCAACCGTTCAGGCGCTAGTCAACCAGCCATACAAGTATGGGTTTGTAACTCAAATCGAGTCGGAAACCATACCCAAGGGGCTAAACGAAGATGTCATCAGGACGATCTCCGCCAAGAAGAACGAGCCTGCATTCATGCTGGAGTTTCGGCTTAAGGCATACCGTCAGTGGTTGAAAATGACCGAGCCAGAATGGGCGCATGTCTCCTACCCAAAAATTAACTACCAGGACATCACCTACTATTCCGCACCCAAGCAAGCCAAGCAAAAGCTGGAAAGCATTGACGATGTCGATCCAGAACTGCTGGCTACATTCGAGAAACTCGGCATTCCCCTATCAGAGCAAAAGCGCCTGTCTAACGTCGCAGTCGATGCAGTATTCGATAGCGTTTCCATTGCCACTACGTTTAAAAAAGATTTGGCTAAGGTCGGCGTAATTTTCTGCTCGATTTCGGAAGCCGTACACGAATATCCCGAATTGATCGAAAAATACCTCGGTAGCGTAGTACCGATCGCCGATAACTACTTTGCCGCCCTCAACTCAGCCGTATTCAGCGACGGCTCTTTCTGCTACATTCCCAAGGGCGTGCGCTGCCCTATGGATTTATCTACTTATTTTCGGATTAATAATGGCGATTCCGGCCAGTTCGAGCGCACGCTGATTATTGCCGAAGAAGGCAGTTATGTCAGCTATTTAGAAGGTTGCACGGCTCCCATGTTCGATACCAACCAACTACACGCCGCTGTAGTGGAACTAGTGGCTCTGGACAATGCCGAAATTAAGTACTCGACCGTACAAAATTGGTACGCTGGCGACAAAGATGGTAAAGGTGGCATTTATAACTTCGTTACCAAGCGCGGTTTATGTCAGGGTGTCAACTCCAAAATCTCCTGGACGCAAGTGGAAACTGGCTCCGCGATTACATGGAAATATCCGAGCTGCGTACTGGTTGGCGATAATTCCGTGGGCGAGTTTTATTCCGTAGCGCTTACTAATAACAAGCAACAGGCTGATACTGGCACCAAAATGGTACATATTGGCAAAAACACGCGCAGCAAAATCGTATCCAAGGGTATTTCCGCTGGGAATTCCCAAAACAGCTATCGCGGCTTAGTCAAAGTTGGGCCCAATGCTACGGGAGCGCGCAACTATTCCCAATGCGACTCCATGCTGATTGGCAGTAACTCGCAGGCGAATACATTCCCCTATATCCAGGTTCAAAATAACACCGCCAAAGTGGAGCACGAAGCCTCTACTTCAAAAATTGGCGAGGAACAGCTATTCTATTTCCAGCAACGCGGCATCTCCGTCGAAGACGCGATCTCGATGATGATTAGTGGTTTCTGTCGCGATGTATTTAATGCCTTGCCAATGGAATTTGCGGTAGAAGCCGATAAGCTCCTGGCACTGAAACTAGAAGGCAGTGTAGGCTAGCCTGGATTATTCACCAACCTGCGATCCCAAATCCTGTTTACTGACCTTACGTGTGAAGATCTTGGAACCCTCGTTCCAAACTTCTCTTCCTGAGGTCTGCGGTGTGCGTACAAGTCCGCCTGGAATGGGTTTGAGGATATTAGGCTAGTGAAAACGCTATAGCGATTGGCGGTCGGCGATCGGCGAAGAAATTTTGCAATTCAGATAGGAGTGTTATATAAACCGCAATCTACTGCGGCCATTGTTTTTATCTATCGATCTATTTGCGATCGATGGTTTGCTGTTGTGAGATCCTAGAAATCAATTAAAAATATTATTAATGGAGTCTTTAATAAAATGCCACAGAATCAGAAGCCAACAGTTGTAATTACAGGTGCTTCATCAGGGGTTGGCTTACAAGCTGCAAGAGCGCTAGCGCAGAGAGGATGGTATGTGGTAATGGCATGTCGGGATATGACAAAGGCAGAAAACGCCGCGCAGTCTGTCGGAATGTCATTAGGTACCTATGCAGTCATGCATCTCGATCTGGCTAGCCTGGACAGCGTGCGCGACTTTGTCAGTAAGTTTAGAGCTAACGGGAGATCGCTCGATGCTTTAGTCTGTAACGCTGCTGTCTATTTTCCCTTACTCAAAGAACCGCAGCGCAGCGTAGATGGTTACGAGCTGAGCGTTGCCACCAATCACCTCGGACATTTCCTACTGTGCAATCTGATGTTAGAGGATATGAAGAAGTCATCCCTTAAAGAGCCGCGCATGGTGATCCTGGGAACGGTAACGGCTAATCCGAAGGAATTGGGAGGAAAGATTCCCATCCCCGCACCACCCGATCTAGGCGATCTGAGCGGTATGGAGGCAGGGTTTAAAGAGCCAGTTACGATGATTGATGGCAAGCAGTTCAAATCGGGCAAAGCCTATAAGGATAGCAAGCTATGCAACGTGTTAACCATGCTCGAACTGCATCGGCGTTACCATGATTCGACTGGCATTACCTTCAGTTCTCTATATCCCGGCTGTGTTGCCACCACCGCCCTCTTCCGCAATCACTTTCCCTTATTCCGAACCATCTTCCCAATTTTCCAAAAGAACATTACCGGAGGATTTGTTTCTGAGGAAGTGGCAGGCGATCGCGTTGCCGACCTGGTAACCGAGCCGGAATTCAGCAAATCCGGTGCTTATTGGAGTTGGGGTAATCGTCAGAAGGAAGGTCGTCAGGCTTTCGAGCAAGAACTTTCTGACGAAGCCACTGATGTCAGCAAAGCGAAAAAGTTATGGGATCTAAGCGCTAGCCTGGTTGGGTTAGCCTAAGCTTCTCAAAACATAGGCGATCTGTAGGGGCAGGTTTAGCAAGAAATCTTCAATCTTTACTTACAGCGATCGAACAAAACCTGCCCCTAAGGCGATTTTTACCCGCAGGGATCGAACAAAACCTGTCTCTACGCCAATGGATTTTTGCCAAAAGAATGAATTTTGTGCAAGAATTAAGACTTTAAAGCCAGTTGTTTGGTAAGAGGGCTATGCTGGATTTGCTGAAAGTGGCGGGACAAATGCAAGGAATGTCAGCGCAACTGGCACGCGAGGCAAAAGCGATCGCTCTTAAGCTAGATTTAGCTCAGTCTCTATTTGAAGATGCCACTAGCAATCTAGAATTGCGACAACAGCAACTACAGGCATGGCGCGATCGCCTCGCGTTTAACTGTGCCGAACCGATGGAGTCCCTCGATACGAGGCACTCCATTACACCGTTCTCAGCACCGCATACGATTGTGGCAACCGATGGCTCCCAAATAGCACCAAGTCGCCACGAGATTGCCTACTGTTACCTGATTAACGTGGGTAGAGTGGCGCTCCACTATGGTTCCAGTATCTATCCGGTGCTCGACAACTTACCGGAGGTGTATTACAAACCCGAAGATCTCTATGGGGCAAGGCAATGGGGTATCCAAACTGAAGAGTGGATGACGCTCAAGCGCACTGTTGCTGAAGCGATCGCCCTCGCCGAGCTAGCCTGCGGACAAAAAGAGCGTTCGCCCATCTTCGGCCCCGTACTCGCACTCAGTGATGGTTCGCTCATCCATTGGTCCCTAGAGATGCTGCCACCGGAAGCCAGGGCAAAGATTCTGCCAGATATCCTGGCAGCGTGGGAGCGCTTGCGTCGCGATCGCATCCCTTTAGCTGGCTATATCAGCGCTCCGCGCAGCACTGAAGCGACCAACTTTTTGCGACTCCAGGCCTGTCCTTTCCCTCAGCCCGACTGCCATACCCACTGTAAGAGCGATGCCGAGCGAAACCTCGATCGCGCTCCCTGTAGCGTATTGCAGCCTCTCCGCGATGCTACGCTCTGGCAGCGTTTTCTCCAACCAGGTGAAGCCAGTCCGTTGTGGCGCAGCAGCGCTCGCATCCTGCAAGAATATGGCGACCATACTGTCTATTTCTGCTATCTCCATGTGGGAACGGAAATTGCCAGGGTAGAGATGCCGGAATGGACGGCTTTGGATGCCGAATTGAGATTGCAGGTACTCAGTCTGGTACTGGCCCAGATTCAAAAGGGATACGGCTATCCTGTCGCTCTCTCTGAAGCACACAATCAAGCGGTCGTGACGGGTAGCGATCGCCATCGCTTTTTTGCGATTCTGGAACGATCTCTGATCGATTCAGGTCTCAAAAACATCACGACTTCCTTCAAAGAAACCCGCAAGCGCAACAGCATTGCTTAAGCAACATTATCAACAGAAATTGGGGCAGGCACGGAGGCACCGCCCCGACAAAATTGGGATGCCCCAACCTCCAATCCCCACCTACCCAGCCATGCTCATAACCAGGTTAACAAGCGTACGCACGGGGTAGCCAGTACCGCCAGCGTTGATGTAGCCATTTTCTTTCTCCGTCCACACGGGGCCAGCAATATCGAGGTGCGCCCAGGCAGGGGTTTTATCCACAAATTTCTTGAGGAAGAGTGCCGCTGTAATCGAGCCGCCAGCGCGGGAGCCAGTGTTTTTGAAGTCAGCCACTACCGACTTCATTTGCTCGAAGTAGGGTTCTTCCAGTGGCATGCGCCAGAATTTCTCTCCAGCTTTCTGAGAAGCAGATTCGATTTGAGCGGCTAGTTCGTCACTATTAGACCAGAGTCCGGCAATGCTATCGCCCAATGCTACGACGCAGGCTCCAGTCAAAGTGGCAAGATCCACGATCGCGTCCACTCCGAGCTTATCGGCATAGACCAGTGCATCGGCGAGCGTCAGCCGTCCTTCTGCGTCGGTATTGTTGACTTCGATGGTTTTGCCATTGGAAGCGGTGAGAATGTCGCCGGGGTGGATTGCCTTGCCGCTGATCATATTTTCGCAGGCAGCGATGATGAAGTGAACTTCAATATCGTGGGGGCGAAGTTGGGCGATCGCCTGCGCTGCCCCAAGTGTAGCAGCAGCGCCACCCATATCCGTCTTCATCATTTCGATGCTGCTGCCAACGCCAGCTTTGATATTGAGGCCGCCAGAATCAAAGGTGATGCCTTTTCCAATAATTGCCAACTTGCGCTTGGGCGAGCCGTTGCCCTCTGTAGCCGATTTAGTTGGTGAGGAATAGGTGAGATGGATAAATTTAGGAGGCAGATCGGAGGCTTGAGATACACCCAAAAATGCACCCATACCCAGCGCGTCGCATTCCTCTTTTTCCAGAATTTTGACGCTCATGCAATCTTTGTATTCTGCCGCGATCGCGCTTGCAATTTCCGCCAGGGTAATTGGAGTGACGACGTTAGCTGGAGCTGAAACTAGCTCGCGTGCTGCGATCGCGCCACTGCATATTTTTTGGGCTGTCTCTAGGCCAGTTTGAGCGGCAGGCAAACTAAAACCAAGTAGATCGACTTGCTCTAATTTAGTTTCAGGTTTAGGTTCTTTACCTTCAGCTTTATCCTCCGATTTAGATTTAAAGCGCTTATCTTGATGAGCAGCCAGGAGAATTCCTTCCGCCAGGGCTTGAGCCGTCAGCGCTTCGTCCTGGTTGTATAAAGGTACGGATATGGCTAAACTCTGGCACTTAGACTGGGTTGCCCATTTGGCCGCTTGGGCGGCGGCTTTGCGCCAGGTATCTTCTGTTGCCTTGGCTGGCTCGCCTAAGCCCATCAAAAGTACCTTGCGAATTGTGGCGTTAGCCCCTACCCTACCACCGATCGTCGATCCGGCTTCTGCTTTAAATGCGGCCTCAGACACGAGTTCCTGTAGAGTTCCTGCTAGCTTATTGGCATCTAGTTCGAGCAAAGCGGTACTCAGTACGCTTGAAGTTTCTGTACTTTCCCCATCGGTTCGATCTTTTTGAAACAGGGCGATCGCTAAACCATCACCCGACCAGTCACCGACACTACTAGCTAACAAGTTGATATTCACAATTACGCAGCTTTGAGAATTTACCAAACCAGTATATATCACTACGAAGTCGTCTGAGGACGGGAGGTAGCATGCCGCACGTTGCATTAATGGTATAAAATTGGGGTAGAGGTAGCTCAGATGCTCGAGTAATACGAGCAGTTCTCCGATCCCAATGTTGGGGAGGAAGAGTAGGTTTATGGTAAAAAAAGTTGACAAGCAACCTGATGAATGGCAGGTTATCTCTGAAGAAAGTCTAGAAGCGATGGAATCAGCCAGATCTTCTTTGTGGCAAGGCTTGACAGATCGCGATACGGGATTGGGAAGAACGCCGCATAAGTTGCAAGATTTGGCGGATCGCGAGCGATCTCCTACAGCAGGTGATATCGATGCGGATCGCTACCTGTCCAAGGTGGTGGGTGAAGAAGCTGTTGGCGGCACGACACCTACACCCGACCAGAATGTGGTGGAAGAGTTAGCCGCTTCGGTTGGTATTGAAATCCCTGATAAATACACTTTGCATACTACTGCCATGCTGGAAGAGCGCGACTGCCATCGCTGGGAGCTGGAAGTCGAGTCTTCTGAGGATTACGACGAGCGCCTGGATTGATGTTTTCCTCTCGTTAAACAAGACCGAATCGAACTGATTTAAAGTTTGACGGTTTTGTTGACTACCAACTTCAAAGGCGTACCTTGGGGAATGTAATAAAACTGGGAACGGCGCATAACATTCTCGATCGCTTCTTTATTGCGATCTTTTACCTGTTCCGGCGAAGGTTGCGAAGCCGATGGGGTGGTCTCAGTATTATTGGGATTGTCGCTGTCTAAGGGATTGACGTTATTCGATTCCTTCGCAGAATTGGTAGTTTCCTTGCTGGAATTTGTTGGCTCCTCATCTCCATACTTTTGTCCTATCAGAGATGAGCCGTTGGTATCTAGGAATTTGATAGCTCCGGCGGGCAGATCGTACTCTTTGCCATCAATGAGAACGTTAACTGCCTCCAACTCCGCCTCACCCTTGGATGATAAAGTACGTACAATGGTTACCAACGTTGTATTGGCTGGTAACACTAACTTCCCACTTGGATTTTTGAGCGGTTCGTCGAGCCTAACAACGAATCTAGGACTGCTACTAGCGTTGCGATCGCCAGAGAAAACAGCAGCATTGACAAGAGTTGCTCTAGTACTCGCACCCGAGGTTAGAGTTTTGCCTAAGGTGTCTTTGGGTAGGTCTATGACAGTTTCCTGGCTAGATCGGGTGGAAGGTGCGGGTTTTTTGCCTTTGGCGATCGCGGGTCGATTTGGGGTATTTGTGGCATCGGTGGAGTCGGGAGGAGGTACTAAGGCATCTGGAATAGCGTCCGGCGGAATCGAAAAAGATATCGGCGGCAGTTGGGAAGGGGAAATTGTTTGTAATGGCTGCCCAGCTAAAGGAGGGGGGGCAGAGAGGCTGGTGGCTGGAGAAAATGCCGTATCGCTAGTCCAGGATTTCCCTAGCGTCATGCCGGGGAGGCTATTTTTAGAAATCTTCACGTCCTGTGCTTCTGGCACCCCAGACACATAGCCAAAGCTGACTAGTGAAATAATTTGATTTACTAGCGAACGAGGTCTGTTTGGATTTGACTGGTTGGGAGTAACCGTGGGGGCAACTAAATTTGTGGATGTTGGTCGGTTAGTTTGGGGCTGAGCTAGACGCAAAATTGCGAGGGCAATAAAAAATGTGCCTGCAAAGGAAACACCAAACAATAAAATTGCCGTAGCGATCGCGTTCGAGAAAATTCGAGCAGGCAGAAGCGTAAATTTAGATTTTGGAGATCTGGTCGCGCTATTTGCAGAGCTATTTGCAGATTTGGCGATCTCGTTCGCAGACGCAGTTCTTTCCGATGTTAACGTCCGATCTGCATTCTTTTCATTTACACCCTTATCCGTGGAAGAACTCAGTAAAGCCCCATTTTTATCAGTTAAAGTCTGGTCTTTCATCGCTCCACATCCCTATCTCAATAAGCCCTATCGGGCAAAAACCTTGCTAGTTTTCGAGTCTAACACAGATCGGATTTGAGCAAAATTACTTACTCGCTTGTCAAGACCTATAGCAATCCGCCATTATTTCTGTAATATAGCCATAGATAGATCTGTTAGGACAGGGGGTGTGGGGGCTGCGCCCCCACGCAGGGGTGAAACCCCTGCCCCCCGTCCTAAGCCTGTTGGCTATAGCTATACTTGAAGTCCGACTGCGCGGACTTTGTTTGTGTAGCCGCGACTTCCAGTTGCCAGGCAATATTAGGGGTAATCAATGCGGATTTGGTATAAGTTAGCGATCTCCGATCGCAATAAGTGCCCCTAGGATTTGGGGTGGGGGCAGGCCGAAATTCTACAGATCGAACCCGATCGCTCTATGTAGGTCGAAAGAGACTACCGTTTTGCGTACAAACTAGTAAATGTAAAGCAGAATACTGGGAACAACAGAAGACGTACCTTCCGGCAAAGCGATCCCCGTTCCCAGATTGGCGATCGCAATGCCAGCAAAATCCGTCCCAGCACCATCGCGATCGTAGATTAGCTGACCGGAAGAACTGCTGTAGTAAAACAATGGTTGCACGTCGTCCGGCTGCGGGCCGTCAAAGTCCACTGCCGCCGAGTTGCCTACTTTGAGTTGGCCGTTTTTAGCTTCGTTAGGGGCGATCGCATCGCCAGCAACGATCGTCCCTGGTTGCAAGAACCCCATCCGCGCTGCCGCATTTGGGTTAGTGAGGGGATCGATACCCAGGTTAAATGCTTGGGAATTAATCAGGATTACGTCTGGCCCCGTGCGTGCTGTGAGGGGATCGGTAAGGGGAGCGCCATAGGGTGGCTCCAGACGAACGTAATTAATGCGGGCAGGCGTACCAGAAAGATCTAGTAGCGATTCAAAGGCATAATAATCGACTCCCTCGCCACCATCAATTACATCTTCACCGGGGCCAACTACAATTACATCTGTCCCCAGGCCACCCAATACAGTGTCGTTGCCAGGACCGCCAACCAGCAAGTCATTACCAGCCCCGCCCACAATCGAGTCATCATTCACCGTAGCCGGGGCATTCGCTGGCTGTAAAAGATTTAGTGCTGCCTTGGGTAGCAGAGAGTCTGGGATGCTACCCGTCGCATTCAAGTTAACGCTAGACGCATCGCTCCGTGCCGCCCCAGGCACGATAATTGGAGCGATCGCAGCGAGACGATCGGTTAAAACGTTAACCTGTGCCGGGGAAATAAAGCCGCCAGTAACCAGGTTATTACCATTACCAATAACCGCGTTACCGGCCACTCGCTCTACCGTATAGCTAAAATTGCTCAGATCGCTTTGAACGATGCCCCTGGTCGTCTCGTTAATTAGTTGCCCGTTAACCTCTACTTGACCTTGCGTTAAGAGTTGGTAGGCCGTGGCATTTGGCAGGGTAATGGTTTGAATAGGGGTCGTAGCATTAGGGGCAAAGATTTCTACAATCGAACCGTTGCCGAGATCCCGAATTACTACACGGGTACCATTACTGATATTCCTCAGCTTCAGCGTGTCGCCCGAGCCGCCAAATGCCTCAAAGTCCGTAATTAGATCGCTGCCACCATAGCCACCATTGGGACCGTTAGGAGCTTGGAACACAAAACTGTCATCGCCGCGATCGCCTGAGAGCGTGTCATTACCGACACCAGCAATAAAAATCTCGTCAATGTCAGCAGCGATCGCGCCAAATAAAGCACTACCCTCAGGAGTTGCGTAAAAAACAATAGCCATAAAAACCTCCAAACAGTCGCAAGATTGAAATTCATCTGCCAGAAGTGACTGAAATCCCGCGAATATGGAGCCAATATTTCACCTATTCGTGCAATAAAGGATTATTTCGGAAATTTAAGCCGTCTTTTTCTGAAAGTAAAATTTCATAAAACTGAACGACTATATCGAATACCCGCTGCGATCGCAACAATAACAATTTCTTGCTTAAGTAACCGCTAGCCTGGTTGAGGTTAAACCTTGAGATTTGCTTAAAAACGGTTAAGGCTAAAATATCTGCCAAAAGGCGATCGCAGAAGTAACGCAAGCCATCGATCTCAGTTTTGTGCTGTACGAGCTACTTCTACAATAAGTAGCAGTATCGATGTCCCGAGTGAGCAAAACCACTCATCAAGCAAAATACCAATTTGAAGACGCGGCAGATGGTGCAGGGCGATGGGGCTATGCCTCTAAGTGGTCTGTATTCCCACAACCGCATCTGCAATCTCGACTATAGGACTTGCACGTTGAATGCTGAAATTCAAGATCCCCCCTAGCCCCCCCTTTTTAAGGGGGGAATCCCAAAGCCCTCTTAAAAAGGGGGGTGGGGGATCTGTATTTGCGCAAGTTCTAGACTAGTGTTGCAAATCATAAATTTTGCAACATGGGGGAATGGGGGCAGAGCCCCCAGAAGGGGATTTCACCCCCTCCACCCCCTCCAAAACTTTTGTTTTGGTGTACTAGTTTAAATTGGCATAAAAATCACTGAAATCAATAGAGGCTGACTAAGCGTGAGGGATAATGAATAACATCGACTTTACATTTTCAGACACAATTGCTGGCTACGTTACTACCTTTGATTCGGATAAGGGCATCTTTGGTCTGAAGACCTCAGATGGGAGGGAATACCAAATCAAGCTGACAGTAACCACCTATGCCGAGCTAACGCGCAACCTGGGGGAACCATATCAAGACTGTACCGGACAAATACCATCTATGTTGGTGCCTGGGCGCTATATGTATGCCTACGGTACCTACTATCCAGAGCAATCTATCTACAAGTTTGAAGCCAAGCGCATCATTTTTAACGGGCGTACCGAAAAAGAATATCGCTTTGAAAAACAAAACTGGTGGATCAATCAAATTCGCGAGTTAGGTGAGTTTTACCTGCGCGCCCAATTTGAAGATAAGCCGATTGATTACCGCAACTATCGCACTACGCTCGCAATTACAGGTGAGAAAAAAGGCGATCACCGCCAGGAAACCGATACCATCTCTCGTTTGGTGTACGGTTTTGCCACCGCATACATGATGACTGGAGAGGAGAGATTCCTAGAAGCAGCAGAGAAGGGTACGGAGTATCTTCGCGATCACATGCGATTTTACGATCCCGACGAGAATTTGATCTATTGGTATCACGGTATCGATGTCTCGGGCAATCGCGAGACTAAAGTATTCGCCTCGGAATTTGGTGACGATTACATGGGCATCCCCGCCTACGAGCAGATTTACGCACTGGCTGGTCCCACGCAAACCTATCGCGTCACTGGCGATCCCCGCATTCTCGATGATGCGCAGAAAACAATCGATCTATTTGATAAATATTTCCTGGATAAAGAAAAAGGTGGATATTTCTCCCACCTCGATCCCATCACCCTCGATCCTCGCAGTTCCTCCTTGCCAGAACGCAATAGAGGCAAAAAGAACTGGAACTCCGTTGGCGATCACGCACCTGCCTATTTAATTAATCTTTATCTGGCAACGGGTGAGCCTAAATACGCCGATTTCCTGGAATATACGTTCGACACGATCGCTAAGTATTTCCCCGACTACGAAAACAGCCCGTTTGTCCAGGAGAAGTTTTTTGAAGACTGGAGCAAGGATCAAACCTGGGGTTGGCAGCAAAACCGCGCCGTAGTCGGACATAACCTCAAGATCTCCTGGAACTTGATGCGGATGCAGAGCCTCAAGCCCAAGGATACCTACGTGAATCTGGCGGAAAGAATTGCAGAGGTCATGCCTGCGGCTGGGAGCGATCTGCAACGGGGCGGTTGGTACGATGTGGTCGAGCGCACTCTCGGCGAAGGCGAAGAACACTATCGCTTTGTCTGGCACGATCGCAAAGCCTGGTGGCAGCAGGAACAAGCAATTCTCGCCTATCTCATCCTCACGGGTTGCCTGCAAAAAGAAGAATATCACCGTCTAGCTAGAGAATCGGCTGCTTTCTACAATGCCTTCTTCCTCGATCACGATGACGGTGCTGTCTATTTCAACGTGCTTGCCAACGGCATTCCCTATCTGATGGGCACGGAGCGGCTCAAGGGCAGCCACTCCATGAGCGGCTATCACTCCTTCGAGTTGTGCTACTTGGCTGCGGTTTACACCAACCTGCTGATTACCAAGCAGCCCATGGACTTCTACTTCAATCCCATACCAGGTGGGTTCAAAGACAATATCCTGAGAGTATCGCCAGATATTCTGCCACCGGGTAGCATTCGCATTGCTTCCTGCACGATTAATGGCGAGCACTACTCTGATTTTGATGCCGCTGGTCTGACCGTGAAGCTGCCCGAATCAAAAGAACGCTTGAAGGTCAAGGTACATATCGTACCTGCTTAGGGATTCTGCGCATTAGCAGTAGGGGCAGGTTTTGCAAAGGAGTTATTGATGTAAATCAACACCTGCTCGCAAAACCTGCCCCTACAACGACAGATTGTTACTGGTAGCTTTACAAAGCCTACCTCGACACAATGAACCTTTGCAGGAACAATAATTGCCACAACAGCCAACTTT
Organism: Pseudanabaena sp. PCC 6802; assembly: GCF_000332175.1. NCBI lineage: Bacteria > Bacillati > Cyanobacteriota > Cyanophyceae > Pseudanabaenales > Pseudanabaenaceae > Portococcus > Portococcus stanieri. The sequence continues at coordinate 3,397,022 of NZ_KB235914.1, forward strand.
TAAGGAGCAGCCATGGAAATAGAAATTAAAACAACCGACCAGGTTACGGTTATAGAACTAGCTGGCGATATCGATGCGAGTACCGCTCCCACAGTCCAGGAGAAAGTTCTCCCGATCGCGGATTCTAGTCGCAAGATTTTGCTGGATATGTTTAAGGTGCCTTACATGTCCAGCGCCGGGTTAAGAATGCTACTGTCCCTGTATCGACAGGTATCGGCCAAAGATGGAAAGCTGGTACTGGTGGGGCTTTCCGAAGAAATTAGAGATACGATGTCGATCACTGGTTTTCTCGATTTCTTTGTCACGCGAGATTCAGTCGATGCCGGTTTAGAAGCCCTCAATCAGTAGGGAGGAGAATAAGACAGTAATGACATTATCTCGGATTGACATTCATCCCACCCACACTTCGCCAGATGGCAAGTTTAAACTGAGGCGGGGGCGACCGTTTCCCTTTGGTGCCACGCTAGAACCTGGTGGAGTGAACTTCTCCATTTTCTCTAGTTATGCCACATCCTGCACTCTAGTCCTGTTTCAAAAACACGCGATCGCGCCACTGGTAGAGATTCCCTTCCCTGACGAATTCAGAATCGGGAACGTCTACACTATGGTTGTATTCGATTTAGATTATGAGAACATCGAATACGGTTTTCGCATGGATGGGCCGAATAACTTCCATGAAGGACAATGGTTCGATAAGAATAAAATTCTCATGGATCCCTATGCCAAAATTATCGGCGGACGGGATGTCTGGGGCGAAACGCCCAACTGGAACAATCCCTATCAACATCGCGCCCGCATTGCGTTTGATGACTTCGACTGGGAGCACGATCGCCCCCTCGAAATCCCACCGGAGGATCAAATCATCTATGAGATGCACGTCCGCAGCTTTACGCGCCACCCCTCTTCTGGGGTTAAGCATAAGGGTACGTTTGCTGGCATTCGCGAGAAAATCCCCTATCTCAAAGAACTGGGCGTTACCTCCGTCGAGCTAATGCCAATTTATGAGTTCGATGAATTTGAGAACAGCCGCCCCAGTCCCGTAAACGGGGAGTTGCTAGTCAACTATTGGGGCTACAGCACGGTGGGATTCTTTGCTCCTAAAGCAGGCTACGCTGCCACGGGCAAATTGGGGATGCAGGTCGATGAATTAAAAGCTCTGATTAAAGATCTGCATAAAAACGGACTGGAAGTGATTTTAGATGTGGTATTCAACCACACTGCCGAAGGTAATGAGAATGGTCCCACCATTTCTTTTCGCGGCATTGATAACAAAACCTATTACATGCTGACTCCAGAGGGCTACTACTACAACTTTAGCGGTTGCGGTAATACGCTCAATTGTAACAATCCGATCGTGCGCAATATCGTACTCGATTGCCTGCGCTACTGGGCGGCGGAATATCACATCGATGGCTTCCGGTTCGACCTTGCCTCCATCCTCGGTCGCGATCCCTGGGGAGCGCCCCTAGCAAACCCCCCCTTGCTAGAAACGCTTGCCTTCGATCCGATCTTGGCGAAATGCAAGCTGATTGCAGAAGCATGGGATGCGGGCGGTCTGTATCAGGTTGGCTCTTTCCCTGCCTTTGGTCGTTGGGCGGAATGGAATGGCAAATACCGCGATGGCGTGCGCAAGTTTCTCAAGGGCGACTCCGGGCGCGTAGGAGACATGGCGCAGCGCATTCAAGGTTCGCCAGATCTATATGCTTGGGAAGGTCGCGCTCCTGCTACTTCGATTAATTTCATCACGGCTCATGATGGCTTTACGTTGATGGATATGGTTTCCTACAACTCCAAGCACAATGAGGCGAATGGCGAAAATAACAACGATGGCAGTAACGATAACGACAGTTGGAACTGCGGCTGGGAGGGCATTACCGACGACTGGAATATCAACGCGCTGCGCCATCGCCAGATCAAAAATGCCGTGGCAATTTTGATGGTGAGCCAGGGGGTTCCCATGATTCTCATGGGCGACGAAATGGGACGGACGCAATTGGGTAATAACAACACCTATTGCCACGACAACGACCTCAACTGGTTGGATTGGGAACTGTTAGAAGCCAATCTGGATATCTTCCGTTTCTTTAAAAACTGTATCGCTTTCCGCAAAGCTCATCCCATTTTGAGAAACCAATCCCATTTCCGCAACCAGGACTATGTTGGTAGCGGCTATGCTGACATTACCTGGCACGGCACTGAGGCATGGAATGCGGACTGGTCTGACTCCAGCCGCACTCTGGCGTTTATGCTTTGCGGCAAACATGCTAGGGGAGGCACCGTCACGGATAATTACATCTACGTTGCCATGAACATGCATTGGGAAGCTAATTGGTTCGAGCTTCCTGGCTTGCCGTCCGGCATGAAGTGGCACGTATTTGCCAATACGGGCGTGCCATCACCGGATGATTGTTGGCCCCCAGGATCGGAGCCAGTGCTATCCAATCAGTACGGCCTTCTACTTGGCGATCGCTCGGTAGTAATTCTAGTTGGTAAGTAGGGTATTTTTAGAATAAACTCCCGACTAAACTTAAGACAAACAAACTTCTAGCTAACACATTCAAAAAGGAAAACTATGGCTTTTAGCGCAGACCTGGAAATGACTGATGGCATTGCCAAGATTACCTTAGCAGGCGAACTCGATGCCAGCACTGCAAACACGTTCAAAGAACAAATTGACAAGGCGCATACCCCAGATTTGAAGCACCTCGTTCTATTTATGTCGGATCTGGAATACATGGCTAGCGCTGGTTTAAGGGTTTTGATCTATGCCAAGCAGCAAATGGATCGGGGTGTGGATATCTACGTGATCAGTCCTCAGGAAACCGTCCTGGATACCCTGCAAAAGACGGGCTACGATCAGAGCGTGATTATTCAGGATCGTTATCCCTAAGTGAAGGTTGGGGGTTGGGGGCTGGCGGTTAGCTAGTATTTCTAACCCAATATAGCGGTTTTCAGATCGGAGGTGAGTAGGGGGGGAGCAATGCCCCCAAGAAGGGAAGGTAGGGCGGTCTTGGGGGTTCCCCGCTAGAGCCACTGCCGCGTTCCACCCCTTCACCCCGTTCGATCTGGCGTGTTTACTGTTCAAATTGGTATTAGAGTTTGCGCAGTCAGACTTTGTTTGTGCCGTCGCAACTTCTGGTCGCCAGACAATTGATAGGAATAGTTTGGTGTGGTTTTGGTGTTAGAGGGCATACGTTGCTGTTGGAGCGACTAACCGATTCGATCGCAGGTCTTAGGGGCGCAGACCCCGCTCTGATTCTATTCTCCTCTGCCTCAGGGAGAGGGGTGATGGGTGGGGGTTTATAAAATCGATCGCGCTGGGTAAATTAATAAAATAGATTTAGTACTTGAGATGGAACCGATGGAACCATTAGTTGTCGAGGGGAAGCTAGACTCGTTGGGGGCGATCGCGCAGTATGTAATGAAATCAGCCACCGATGCTGGTTTAGATAAAAAGGCTGCCTACCGCCTGCGTTTAGCTGTAGATGAAATTGCCACCAACATTATCGTTCACGGTTATGACGAAGCAGGTCTAGAAGGAAATGTTTGCGTTCGGGCTACAATTGATAAGCATAGTTTAACTATTCGCTTGGAAGATAATGCTATTCCTTACAATCCCCATGTTAAAAAAGGCCCCGAAGACCTAGATCAGCCCATTGAAAACCGTCAAATTGGGGGGTTAGGAATCTACCTAGCCTTAGAAGGCGTAGATGAATTTTCCTATGAATATGCGGGCGATCGCAACTGCAATACCTTTGTCATGCATCGACCTGATTCCAATCCCGTAGCTTAAACTAAATCTTCCGCAATATTTCTGGGGCAGTCATAGCTAATGATTTCATTTAACCTGAGCAAGCTGGTTGGCAAAAAAGAGACGGCAAGGATTATTAATGACATAATCCAGTCTATGGGGGTTTCTGTTGGCATCTACAACACTGAAGGGAAGCTCTTACTCGGCGATCCTGAAGAAAATGATGGGGATGAGTCGCAACGATTGCCGATTAAGCTTAGTGATGAGATTGTGGGTTGGGTCAGTGGAGGAGAGCAAGCAAGAGGTGTCGCTACTCTTCTCACATTTATGTCTGCTAAAGAAATCGAGCGCAAACAACTTGCCGAAGAGATCCTGAGCAAATACAAAGAAATTAATCTCTTTTATCAGCTTTCCGAAAAGATTACCGCTTCCTTAGAACTGCCAGTAGTGTGCAATTTGATTATCGAAGAAGCTCGCAAGCTAATTTCCACCACCAGCGGTTCTGTCATGCTGCTCAATAAAGAGACGGGCATGTTGGAGATTGTCTCGGCCTTCGGACAAGCCACGCACACGAATGTATCGCTCAAACCAGGGGAAGGCATTGCTGGTAATGTCTTTGCATCTGGGCGCGGTGAAATTATCAATAACGTGGCTGCCGACCCTCGCTTTGTCGCCGGAGCCAATCCGGTCAGCTCGCTAATTTGCGCGCCGCTCAAAACTAGAAATAACGCGATCGGCGTGGTTAACTTCAGCCAGAGCGAGCCAATCGACTATACGGCTGAAGATTTGCAGTTGCTGGCAACCCTGGCATCACAAGCCGCCCAAGCGATTGAAAATGCCGTCCTGCATGAAAGTCAGTTAAAAGATGCGGTGGCGCGCAATGAAATTGAGAAGGGACAGAAAATGCAAAAAGATTTTCTCCCCAGTCAAATTCTGCAGCCATCGGGATGGGAGTTAGCGGCACTATTTAAACCAGCACGGCAGGTGGCAGGCGACTTTTACGATACGTTCATGCTGCCCAGCGGAGGTGTGGGTCTGGTAATTGCTGACGTTTGCGATAAAGGTGTAGGCTCGGCGCTTTTTATGGCGCTGTTTCGCAGTCTGATTCGGGTTTTTTCAGCGGAGACCGATCTCGTGGGCAGCGTGGCGATCGCGCCAGCCCAAACCGATAAATTTGGTATCGAGTCGTTAACCATTAACCTCGATCACGTCAACGCCCTGAGAGCCGTGCGCTTGACCAATGACTACGTAGCAGAAAACCATAGCAACCTGAACATGTTTGCCACGCTCTTTTTCGGCGTGTTAGATCCCATAACGGGTATTCTCACTTATGTTAACGGCGGACACGAGCCGTTGGCTATTTTGAATGCCTCGGGCATCAGAGCCAGACTCAAACCCACGGGGCCAGCGGTAGGGATGCTACCTAACATGAAATTTCGCGTCCAACAGATTTGCTTGCAGCCTGGAGATATCTTAATGGGTTATACAGATGGCGTAACAGAAGCCAAAAGTCCTGAGAGCAAGTTCTTTACAGAACACAAATTAATTGAATTACTAGCCGATCCGCCGGACTCAGCTCAAGCTTTACTTGAGCGCATCGAGCTCCACCTGGTAAAACATATAGATACTGCCGATCAGTTTGACGACATTACCATGCTAGCCGTGCGACGCGCTCCCAAGTGAATGTGAATCGGAATTTGGGAGCGTTGCCTTGGGGGGAATACTCCTGAAGCAATACGATTTTGAGTGTCAGAACCCTGGTTGACCGACAAATCTCTGTAAGGGCGGGTTTAGTAAGCAATCAAACGCTTTCAATACAAAGCTTTTCAACAAAACCCGCCCCGACGATAATCTGGGCTTTTCAGGACTTTTGTCAGTCAATGAGGTCAGAACCTGAGGTTTAAAATTTCTGCTAACTTTGGGCGTAGAGCCTCTAATGACTTCGACCAACCGACCAGAATGATTTGGTGGTGGGTTAGCGTCTCAGCATCGATCGCTTCGGGTTCAAATGAGATGGGATTGCCTGCTAGATCGCAACACACAAGCCCTGCTGCTCTGGCGATCGCCAACGGCCCCACCGTATCCCAGAGCTTTACGCGCCGATTGAGATAGATATAAACAGCAGCATTACCGCATACCACTTCCATCACTTTGAGGCCAAAGCTGCCCAGAGAGTAGAATTCTGCTTCTGGTATTACATCTAAAATGGCATCGCCGTAGCGCTCCTCATCTTTCTCGCTCAAAATTACCTTAAATTCGCCTAGAGCAGGAGGCTTGATCTCGATCTGGATGGGCATACTACCGCGATCGCTGGCAAAGATACTGGCGATCGCCGTGCCGCCGTAAAAGAGCAAATCGCTCTCTGGTGCGTAAATCCAGCCCATAGTCGGTCGTCCATTTTCCAATAGACCCAGCATCACGGCATAATGCTCGCGATTGCTGACAAAGTCACTAGTACCATCAATCGGATCGATAAACCAATAACGGGGTAATGCCTGGAGCCATAATCCCACAGAGTTAGGATTCTCTTCACTGATGACACCATCATGGGGAAACCAGGTTTGCAATTGCTCCACCATCATGGCATCTAAAGCGCGATCGACATTAGTAACATAATCGCCGGGGCCTTTTTCAACGACTTGAAAGCCTTTTTGGCGGAGCTGTTTGCCTTTTTGCCCCGTTTGACGGATAAATTGCGAAATCTCGGTAACATTCATGCAGGATTGCCTTTGAGGTCGCTTTTAGATTTACGTTTGGAAAGTAATCGAAAGTACAAAGACTGCAAAAATTCGTGAATTGGGAAAAAGACATAGGTGAAAGGATTCACAGTGACGATAATATCGCGAAAATCTCTTTGTGCCAATGCCACAATCGCTGATGCCACCCAATCTGCAGACATGACCCCAATGGGATTCAGATTGCTCTTGAACGGCCCCAAAATCAGTTTGCGAATTATGCAGGGAGAGTCCAGGCGACGCAAAGTAATCAGGTCTCCTAGGGTGCGCTTCGACAACTCGTAGAGAGGGCTGAACGCTGGATTAACTTCAGCTTCTGACGTATTAATCCATAACTCTTTAATCTCCTTATGGCTTGATTCCGTCACCGTATCGAGGAAGAGATTCATCAAACGCCAAGCAGAAAAGGTATTCACTTCAAACGATCGCTCGACCGATGACGGATCGCGATCGCCATAGACATTCACGCCATGATTGATAATCAAAATATTAACCTTTTGCAAGCGATCGCGTAATTCTTCCTCTGCGCCTAATTGCCATTGGATCGCTTCTATCTTTGCACCTGAACTGGGATCGGATGCATCGGCAAGAAACTGAGGCGAGGTGGTCAGCGCCACCACATGCGCTCCTTTAGCAGCTAGAAGTGTCAGTAAAGAGCGTCCGAGCGAGCCGGATGCCCCTGTTACTGCTACTACTTTATCTTTGAGCGATAAACTCGCACCCATGATTTTGTTCGCTAGCGTAAATGTTCTGCAATCGTACGATTCTCCGCGATCGAAGTAATGCCTACGATGCACGATCCATTCGGTAATGTATTTGACCCGTCAAATACAGTTGCATTACTAAGTATTGCAGATATATCGGGCACTACCATAGTTTGCTATTAACTGCTCGTCTAGCATTTTACCCGAACCCCGACCGAGTATAGCGTTTTTCAATTGAGAACAGGTTTTATTGATGGGGTGAAGGGGTGGAACACGGCAGTGGCTCTAGCGGGGAACCCCCAAGACCGCCCTGCCTCCCCTTCTTGGGGGCAACGCCCCCAAACCCCCTTCTCGTTTTCATCTGCAAACCGCTATATCTGTATAAATTAGCTTAAACAACTCGCTCGTTACCGCCATCTACGGGCACTTGTGCTGCTGTAGTGCAGGCAAATAGAGAGCCACACATTTCCGCTGCCAATTCGGCAACGCGATCGCTGGTCACCTCCACTTTTAGCAAGTTATTTGTTTTGTATGCCTCTACAGATAGTCCGTAGTGGCTGGCTCGGTTCCTTAGAACCTCATCAGTCCAGATGCCGGTGTCGAAAACTGCGTTGGGATGGAGCGAGTTGATCCGAATGCGATCGCTACCCCATTCCAGGGCTGCCACCCGCATCAGTTGAGTTAATGCCGCTTTAGAGGCAGAATAGGCAGCCGCCCCAGGCCCCGGAGCAGGAACGTTCTTAGAGCCGATAATGACAACCCGCCCACCATTGGGAGCGAGTTTGAGAAATGGATGGCACTCGCGCAGCAAAATCAAATTGGCATCGAGGTTCACGCGCATGACCTTTTGCCAGGTGGATGTATTCAGACTATCGATGCGACAGCCAGATGGGAAAATCCCAGCATTCAAAACCAGCATATCCAGGCCACCAAAAGCTTGCACGGCTTGTTCTAAAGTTGCCACGATCGCATCTTCATCTGCAATATCGCAAGCAATGCCACGGAAATCGGGGCGATCGTGCAGGGTTTGAATCGCGGGGTTGATATCCAATCCCACCACTGCCGCACCGCGCTGGAGGAACGATGCCACGCAGGCTTTACCAATCCCCGATGCTGCTCCTGTAATCAGCACTACCTCCCCCGTAAATTCAGGATGACTCCCACCTTTCTTTAGTTTCGCTTGTTCTAATTCCCAATACTCCACTGCAAAGATATCGCTAGCAGGAAGTGCCTGATAGCCACCCAATTCAGTCGAGCGTTGGATAATCTCCATCGTATGTTGATAGATATCCGCTACGATCTTCGCATCTTTGGCCGTGCGAGAGATCGCGCACATGCCCAACTCGCGATCGAGCAGGACGCGCGGTGCGGGATCGAGCATGGTGACTGATGCCTTGCCAGTCGCTGCATGTTCGGCAAAATACTCTTTGTAGGCGGCAGCGTAGGCATTGACATCGCGGCCTATTAGAGGTAGGCGTTTGGTACGAATAACGTGGTCGGGCGTGGCAGGGCCTTGCTGAGAGATCTGCTCCAGGTCATCGCGCTGCACGAAATCTAAGCTGGCTCGATCGCCGTGACGAGTCAAAATTACGGGAAATCCAGCCACCTGGGATACGTCATAGCGCAACTGGGCAAGGGTATGGCGTAAATTTGTTTGGGTGGGCACGTCTGGCGATCGCTCGATCTGCCAGGCTCTCCGTTCCTGCAAATATTGCTCGGCGCGATCTACGAGAGAAATCATCCGTTCGTAGGATTCTCGTGCGGTTTGTCCAAAAGAGAAGATGCCATGATTCATGAGTACCATGCCGATCGTGCGATCGCTCTTCTCCGAGGCAAATTTCTGAGCGCAGAGGCGGGCTAGATCGAAGCCAGGCATCACGTAGGGAATAACTACCACGTCATCGCCATAGATGTCGCGAATGCGCTGCAAACCCTCGGCAGTGTTAGTTACGGCAATTACAGCGTCGGCGTGGGTATGGTCTACATATTTATAGGGCAGGATAGCATGTAGAATTGCTTCCACCGAGGGAACGGGCGCGTTGGCACGGGTCACTTGCGTTTTGAGTTCGTTTACCATCTGCGCATCGGAGAGAGCAGATAGCTGCGCTAGCTTAAGTAAATGCGGCATGCGAACAGGAGCAAAGCCAGGCTCGGCAATGGTTTCCAAATCCCATCCACTTCCCTTGACATAGAGAATGTCTTCTGTTTCACCAACTAAATTTTGCTCGCGCATCTTGACGGAGGTGTTGCCACCGCCATGTAAAACCAAAGATGGATCGCGACCTAGCAACTGAGATGTATAAATCCGCAGTCCTAAATCTCCTGGAAATTTCTCTGCATCGCGATCGCTCCACAAACTCTTCACGGTTATACCTACCCACCAGATCCTATATACCATCTCGCATTCTACACGATTCCTCCCAGCTATAAAGCCCACTCCAACACGAAGCCGATGCGGGTGTCGCTACGTGCAGGCGATCGCCGCCACTGAATGTTACTGCCCAAGCGCCAGTGACGAGAGATAGCATAACTGGCAAAAACTGAAGTAGTGCTGGTTTCGTTCTTACCCCCGGGATCTGTAAAGGTATGTGAGAGCTTCAGATCGGCACTGCGCGGCGATAATACTACGATACCCTGTAGTCCCAGATCGAGACCGGATGTAGTTGGTTGTCCGAATAGATTGAGCTGTCGGTATCCCACCTGCGGCGCAAAATTGTAATACGATCCGAGCGGCATCATGTAATAACGGATATTGGCATCCCAACTGCTTTCCCTGCCGCTGAACTCCTGCTGGTAGCTCCCACTAATAGCAAGGGGCGTTGTACCGATAAAAGCATCTTCAAGCCCGACCTCTATGCCGAGGTCATGGTTCCGAGCTGTGATGCCCAGTCGTAGTTTAGTATTAAAGCTAGGCGTGTTGTAAATGTCATATAACACATCCGGTGGGTCAGCCAGCCAACGCCGCAATACCGGACTGCTTTCAATTAATTCGCGATCCAGATTAAGATCTTGGGATGCTAGTGGCACTGAAATTGGTTCGGCTCCGGCAGCACCGGAAAAGCTCAAGTATATTAAAAAATAGGCTGAGCAGACTTGGGCTAACTGCCTGGCATATCTATATGCGGACGGATAGGAAAAATTAACCATTTATAGGAACTGCCAGGTACAAGGGTTATTCTAAGGGATTACAAGTAAAAATGAGGCATCGGATTTTCGCGATCGCAAGTGGCATATCAATAATTGGGGTGACTGCTGTCGATCTTTTAGTAGTACCAATAGTGCCGATTGCCTCGGCACTGGAGCAATCGGGTGGCGAGCAGGGCATACAAGCTCGTAGACTACAAGCCCCGCCCTATAACCTGACGGGCAAAAATATCTTTATCGGCCAAGTCGAACTCAGTCGCCCCAGTAAGTTTGGTGTTGATAAGTCAGTAAATCGTCTCGTACGGCTCGATCGCGTCTTTGTCAAGCCATTTAGCGTATTTTTTCGCGACAATCGGGCTACTCCTAACCGCAATACAGACAATCACTCGCACCAGGTGGCAGCGGTGATGATCGGCACTAATAAGCGCCATCGCGGGATTGCCCCCAACGCCAACCTGTTATCTACTGCCTATTCGATGCGACGACGGGACGGTCAGCCGGAGGCGGCGATCGCAGCCCAGCATATCGCCAGGCAAAACAATGGTGATGTCCGAGCCATCAACTTCAGCTTTGGAGAACCCCTGGACGAAGATCCCCGCCCTCAGGCAAAGCTAGATGGCAACGCCCTCTTGACGCTCTGTATCGATTGGTTGGCGACACAGTACAATACCCTACCTGTAATTGCCGGCAACCAGGGTAAAGGCGGCATTCCCATCCCCACGGATCAGTACAACGGCATCACCGTGGGATTCACCCGCAGCGTACAGGGCGAGTATCGGCAATTAGATCGAGGTAACTTTATCGACGAACCGTATATCGATCGCAATGGGAATGGCAGATACGATCTGGGCGAATATTTTACCGATTTAAATAAGGACAAACGCTGGACTGAGGGTGTTGAAAGTCCGGTCAATGGCAGGCGATCGCTATCCCTGCTAGCACCCGGCAACGACATCATGCTTCCCGATCTCAGAAGTAAATTTACGTCTGTCAGCGGCAGTAGTTTTGCTGCTCCTCATGTGGTGGGGACGATCGCCCTTTTGCAAGAGTATGCCGATCGACAAATTGCCAGGGGTAAATGGCAGCTAGACGCTCGCCGCCACGAGGTCACCAAAGCCGTATTGCTTAACTCAGCCGACAAAATCGCCGATCGCGGTGACGGTAAGGCTCTGGGGATGAGTAAAACCATCTTAGATGCCCAGGGAAATACATGGCTGGATTCTGAAGCTTATAAAGACAGACAGATCCCGCTCAGTTTGCGCCTCGGTACCGGACAACTTAATGCATTTCGGGCTTTACAACAACTTCAGGCCGGACAACAATCACCTGGCAATGTCAATGCTTTGGGATGGGATTTCAATTTTGTCAATCAGGGGCAATATCGGGAATACGTTTTGACAGAATCACTACAGGCGGATAGCTTTGTCGCATTAACTCTAACCTGGGATCGCCTCGTCGTGCTGAACGATAAAAATAACAATCGCAAATTCGATCTAGGTGAGAGTTTCCGCGATCGCGGCGTTAATAATCTCGATCTCTATCTCATGCGATCGCAAGATAACGATATTGCTAATAGTGTATGGTCTTCGGTCAGTAAAATCGACAATACCGAGCATATTTTTATCAAAGTCCCTACGGCTGGAAAATACAAGCTGCGCGTCGTCTTCAATTCTCCCACCGCCAATGAATCTCTTCAGCGCTACGCGATCGCCTGGTGGACTGCCCCAGCAAAGTGAGTGAGACTTCTCCCACCCATGCAGATTGGCAACAAACATTTTTCCTGAAATAATCTAAGGTACAGCAACGCTGCATCACTCACAAAGTCCGAGGCATTGAACGCTATTTAAGCTATGCTCAGTTACCTCAAGTAAATCCCAATGGACAAATCGCTCCAACTCGATGAAGCCAAGCGGCTACGTCGCTTTCAAATCGTAGCTGAGGCGTACCAGATTTACGAAGCTGACAGTTATGAAGGCAGCCCAGCAACGGTTACAGCAGTTCATCGTCAATTGGGAACTGCTCGAACCCAAAGCAGTACAAGTCTTTCAACGCGATTTAGCACTGACGTTTACCTTCTATCAATTCGATCGCACTTTGCATCGTCATATTCGCACAACTAATCATCTGGAGCGCTTATTCCGCGAGTTTCGCACCAAATCTGATGAAATTGGCGCTTTCCCTCGCGAAACCAGTTGCTTGACTGTCTTCTTCTTGGTGATTCAGCGCGATCGTGCTAAACATGACCGTAAATCTGTGGCGAAAAATTCATGCCACTAACCATAACGCTACATAGTATTATGAGGTGGGCATTGCCCACCTTACAAATTATAGTTGCAGTTAGTTGGGGAGGATTTCTATGACGACTACACCTCAGGCTTCATCTGTCAGTACAGCTCCCGCTACATCTATCCCACCGCAGTTTCCTCTATCCATCCTGTCGGTTAGTCGCGAGGAATTCTACGGTCAGGACGACGAACACCAACCCTTACAATTGCAGATTGATGGGACGCTGCCAAACGATCTCCAGGGTCACGTGTTTATTATCAGTCCCGTCGGTTCGATCGACTCGAAAGGGATTCCTGATACGCCAATAGTTCTACCCGCCGCCGACGGTTGGACTCCTCTCTACAATGGCGATGGCATGATCTACCGTCTCGACTTCGATCGCTCAGCGCAGGGGAAGGTATCGTTATGCTCGCGGCTAGCAAAACCACCGTGCTACTATGCCGATGTTGCCACCAATAACGATCCCAGATTTGCCCCGCTCAAGTTTAGTAATATGGGTATTGCTCGGCAATCTAGCAAGCTTGGTTCTCGCAATCAACTCAATACAGCTTTTTTGCCCATGCAGTTTGGTGCGGAGGAGCACGGGCGGATGCTGGTTACCTGGGATCCCGGTCGTCCCTACGAGATCGATCCCAAAACGCTAGCAACAGTTACGCCTATGGGAAGTAATGCAGAATGGAAGCCAGTCAATCCTTTTTTAACGGAGGCTGTTCCAGGCCCATTCCCACTAGTGGTTACCTCGGCTCATCCCTGCTTTGACTCCCATGCCGATCGGGTATTTACGGTTAATGTAGGGAAGTCATTATCTACACTCCTATCCGTCGAGGAATTTATCGCCCAGAGTGAAGAGTGGGTCAAACGCATCGATGGCTGGTTGAAGCAAATTCCTTTTTTAAGAGAGATTGCTCGACTAATCTTTGCTTTCTTGAGAGTATTCATAGGATTTCTCAGGGATATATGGCACTTCCTCCAGAAATTTTTCCCAAGCATCAAAAATAATAACTTTGTCGATCTGCTGCGTTGGGATGGTGCGGGGGCTATGGAAAGATGGAAAGTCGTCCTGCCCGACGGCAGGCCAGTCAAAATTGCAGAAACCGCACATCAAATAGGAGTAACCCGTAACTATGTAGTGTTGATGGATACTGCTTTTAAACTGTCACCAGAGCAACTTCTTCCGCCTCCTGCATACAAAAAGGGAAAAGAGGCAGAAATTCTATTGCGTGACTTATTCGATTATCCCCAGACTGCAGAAACGAAGCTATACATCGTCTCTCGCAGCGACCTGCAACCTGGCAAACTTACCGTCACAGCTAGGCAGTTAGTCATCCCTCGCGAGACAGCTCACTTTCTCGTCGATTATGAAGATGCTGATGGTATAGTCGTGCATCTGATGCATGTATGTGCCTGCGATGCTTCGGAATGGCTGAATCATAGCGATCGCACTGTAAGCCAACCCAATACCTCAGGCGATAACCCGCGCGCTGGGATAGTTGTCAGCCCTATGGATATTAACTGGGTGGGGCGCTATACGATCGACGGTGCCACTGGTAGCCTGACCGGCCAAATGCTCAGACGGCAGGATGCCTATACGTGGGGACCATCGATCTATGCCTACCGTAATATGCCATCGGGGCAGATCGATAATCTCTATTGGAACTGTTGGGGTTCTTGGAATCAATTGCTGACACAGCATGTTTTCTCTTTATATAAAGACTATAAATACCGCACGATTCCAGCTAGCGATATTCCCGCGATCGCATTGCAAGGTAAAGCATCTAACCTGTTCAGAGTAGAAACCAGCACCTTGAATATTGTCGATACCTACACTTTCCCAACAAACTACTTTGGTAGTTCGCCGCAATTTGTGCCGCGCCCAGGGAATGAGAACGATTCTACACATGGATATATTACCTGTACCGTGCTTTACGACGAGCCGCACAGCGATCCGCCAGTGAAGAGCGAGATTTGGATTTTTGATGCGGCTAATCTCAAGCAGGGTGCTATCTGTAAATTAAGCCACCCTCAGCTTAAGTTGGGCTTTACCGTGCATACTACATGGGTGGCAAAGGTGGAGGAGCGCAATGCTGCCTATAATATCCCCGTCCGTCACGACTATGAGGAGATTCTGAAGAAGCAGCCAGAGGCAGATAGGGAGCTAATTCAGGAATTGTTCGAGCAATATATTTACCCAAATTTTTCGTAGGGGATGGCGCAGATGGGTCGAATGCACGCGGAATCGCTCGGGATCGTATTGGCGATCGCGCTACTACCATCTCCAGCGGTAGCTCAGATAATTCCAGATCGAACTCTAAGGCAAAATTCAGTTGTGACTCCGAATGGAAATCTGATTACTGTAACCGGAGGTAGTGAAGTAGGGAAGAATCTATTTCATAGCTTTCAACAGTTCTCGCTCAATGCTGGCAATACTGCCTTTTTTAATAATTCCACGAATGTAGAAAATATTATTACGCGCATCACGGGTAGTTCGATCTCCAATATTGATGGACTAATTCGAGCAAATGGTAGTGCTAATCTATTTCTGATCAATCCCAATGGGATTGTATTCGGCCCTAATGCCAGCCTGAATATTGGCGGTTCGTTTTTTGCTAGTACGGCTGAGGCGATCGCTTTCAATAATGGCGATCGCTTCAGTGCGGTGAATCCTCAACCTGCGCCTTTACTAACAGTAAGCGCGCCTGTGGGTCTGGTGTTTGGCAGCAATCCAGGTAATATTGTCAACCGCTCTCAAACCACTATTCCGACGACTAACCCAGATCCTACCGCTCCTCCTTTTGTCAAGGTGGGATTGCAAGTACAGCCGCAGAAAACCATTGGTTTAATCGGTGGAGATATCCTTATCGATAATGGCAGCATCACGGCACCGCAAGGTAGAATCGAGTTGGGCAGCGTTAAGGGTAAAGGTACGGCGAGCATTTTGCCCGATGATTCCGGCTTTAGTTTGGGATATACTAACATTCCCAACTTTGGCAATATCGAGTTATCCAATCTAGCCAAACTCAATACCAGCGGCCTGACTGGTGGTGCGATTAGTTTGCAGAGTCATAATTTGAATATCACCAGTGGCTCGCGAATTGAATCTACTACCTTTGGTGAAGGTACGGGCAAGCCGATATTCGTGAATGCTGCTAATTCCGTTAATATCTCTCAAGGCGATCTATTTGTTGTCGAAGGAGAATCCGTCTTATCGCCACCAACTCGCCTCAGCGGTATCATCACTAACACGGTAGGAACCGGCAAAGGCGGCGATATTCGCGTTCTAACTTCCAAATTACTCTTAAAAGATGGGGGTAGATTGGGGATTGCAACAGCCGGAAGCGGTCAGAGCGGCAACCTATTCGTCAAAGCATCGGACTCCATAGAAATTACGGGAGTGGCAAATCTCACGGGTGGGACTCCGGTGGTTCCACCTTTCTTAAGCTTAGGTGCCGCTGCCAGATTGCCGGCTAATTTCTTTGCCGAGATTTTTACGCTCAGCGGCATCTTGCTACAGGGTCTTAGTACTGGCTCCTCTGGCCAGATTGTAGTAGAGACAAACAATCTCACAATTAAAGATGGGGGGCTTGTCTCAGCATCGGTTTTCATTGGCTCGGGCAGAGGAGGTAACGTAGATGTTCGCGTAGCAGAATCGACCAATATAAGCGGAATCTCACCGCGTTTGGCATCACCCAGCGGCATATTCACGACATCGTTTGGAGTTGGTAGTGCTGGCGATCTGAGCTTGCAAACTAAGCAATTGCGAGTTAGAGATGGGGGAGCAGTAGCAGCATCTTCAGCAACTGTGGGCGATGCTGGGAATCTTCGAGTTACTGCTACCGACATCATCGAATTGAGCGGTCGAGTTGGTAATTTCCCCAGTGGTATTTTTGCGCAGTCGGTAGGGGTAGGGAATGCTGGCAATCTGCGCATATCGGCAGATCGCTTGATTGTCAAAGATCGTGCGGTTATTACGGTAGCGGCTGAGGCAACTGGGTCAGCAGGCAACCTGGAGATTTTAGCTCGTACGCTTAGGGTGGAAAATGGTGGAGAAATCACGGCTGCCAGTAGAACTACGACTGGTGGTAACATTCGCTTTGAAGTTGGGGATTTGGTACTTCGCAATAGCAGTGTCGTTTCTGCCACTGCTGCCAATTTGGGCAATGGTGGAAACCTGGACATTAATGCCGATACGATCGCGCTTTTAGATCGCAGTCGCATCACTGCTAGCGCGTTTCAAGGTCAGGGTGGCAATATTCAGATCGACACTCAAGGTCTTTTCCGCACCGCGAATAGTTCGATTTCAGCCACTTCACAGCTAGGCATTAATGGTGTAGTGGAGATTAGAACGCCCGAAATTGACCTGCAAAATTCCCTCGCGCCGATCGCAATTTCCTTTACCGATCCCAATAGCTTAATTACAAATAGTTGCTTGGCACGCCGCAACGCCGAGCGTGGGAGCTTTGTAATTACGGGTCAGGGGGGCTTGCCGCGATCGCCCTACGATGACAAAGTCGCGAGTCAATATCAAGTGAGCGAGCTACAAGGTCAGGACGCAACCTCGAATTCTGCTAACTCGAATATAGATCGAGATCGGGTTGAATCGGAACGCGATCGCTCTGCATCGCCAACTACAACTAAACCTGCATATCCCATTCAAGAAGCACAGGGTTTAGTCGTCGCAAATGGGAGAGTATTATTGGCAACTTCAATGCCACAAAACAGTCCTAATATTGAGGGCTTAATATGCTATTAAACTAAAATTTAGACAATGCGAGCGTGAGGGCGAGGTGAACTTGCAAAATCAATTTCTGAAAAAGATCGTGCCGACTTACCTTTTAGCGTTATTTATAGGTATTCCCTCTACGCTGGAAACTAATGCTGCCATTTCTAAGCCTCGCCCTAAGGTAAACCGTCCACCTGTTAAGGTAATCCCAATTCAACGCGCCAGGAAAATTAGCCGTGCTACTAGCGATCGGGTATTGGTTAAGCTGGATCCTAAAAACACTGCTGCTCTGGAGGCTTTGCCCAACGACGACCTGCTGGCCAGCGATCGCCCTAAACTCCTGGCCGCGATCGATCGCAGCCTCGCATATATCAACACGCCTGCGGCGGCAAAGAGCTATCCCGTGGCTGGAATTAGTCGCGAACGGGTCGAACGCAGCCTGATCCGGTTCCGACAGTTGGTAAAAACTGTTCCTGATGCCAAAGCTCTCAAAGCTGCCGTCATCCGCGAATTTGACTTTTATAAATCCGTAGGAGTAGATCGCCAGGGTACCGTTCACTTTACCGGCTATTACGAAGCAGTTTACGAAGCGAGTCGCACTCGCACCGAGAAATTCAAATATCCCCTCTACGCTTTGCCTAATGAATTTTATGCATGGCCGAAGCCACATCCTACTAGAAAACAATTTGAAACGGGGAATAGATTAAAGGGGCTGGAAATTGCCTGGTTGAGCGATCGCTTCCAAGCATTTCTGGTGCACGTACAGGGTTCAGCGCGCCTGATTCTACCGGATAAATCCATCATGACTGTAGGCTTTGCCGCTAAAACCGATCGCCCTTACTCATCTGTGGGAAGGCACCTGGTGAACGATGGCAAGATGAAGTTGGAGGAAGTGACGCTGCAATCTCTGATGGCATACTTCGACAAATATCCCAATCAACTGGAAGGATATCTCCAACGCAATGAGAGCTTCGTTTTCTTTCGGGAAACCCAAGGATCGCCTGCTACAGGTAGTATTGGCGTACCCGTCACGGCTGAGCGCTCGATCGCCACTGATAAATCGATCATGCCGCCAGGGGCGATCGCATTGATTCACACATCCATTCCCATGCCTAAGGGAAAATCAGGCAAACTTGAGTTTCAGCCCATCGGTCGCTTTGTACTGGATCAGGACACTGGCGGGGCGATTAGGGGTGCGGGTAGAGTTGATGTGTTTATGGGTACGGGCAATGTTGCCAAAAATCGAGCAGGTTTGATGAATAACGATGGAGCGCTATATTACCTGGTGATTAAGTAATACCAAATCCGCATTAATTACCCCTTAAAATTTGCTGGCGACTGGAAGTCGCGGCTATACAGACAAAGTCCGCCTGCGCGGACTCCAAGAAAAGGGGGGTAACAAACCAGAATTTGTTGTATAGCCGTAGACAGATCTGTCTACGGCTATATTTGCTATATCGCAGTATAAATCATCCAGGAGAAGTTTAGTATTTTTGTAAATTGTTTGAATAGGGTGATTTCAAGGTTCATACCTTTGGTGACGATATCGATCGCCCGAATAGCAGTCTCTTAGAAGTATTCAAACACAAAGCAGCTTCTTGTTGCTGTTGTGCGGCGAGTAATTGCTTTGATAGTCTGCTACTGGCTTCTTGGGTCCATGCATTGCGGATTAACTGCGCATTGGATGTTTTGCAATCAAGCGGATAAGGAGAATTTGGCACAAACGAGGCAGAACTCTTATCTTTAGACTTAACCAGGTTGACGAGCCAGGGGAGGAAGTCTAAGATTTCCTCCGGCAATAGAGTTAGCTCAAAGTACCAACTCCGATTGAGTCCCTGACAGCCTTTTCCCCGCTTGGTCATCCCAACATAAGCACCTTTGTTAATAGCAATGCGCAGAATTAAGGGACGTTTAGGCACTAATTCATCTGGTGCTGTATACGCAAAAACGTGAACGTAATTCAGTTTCTGTTGGTTATCTAACCAAGAGGCTACTGGAGGATTGCTCGAATATGAGTTCGTAATCGAAATATTCACTGGAACCTTCATGGCATCAGCAAAGAGAGAGTAGAACTCAGTCCTTAGTTGAGAAAGTATGCGTATTGCATCTGGAGTCATGCGATCGCTCCATTAAAGTAGACATGACTTAGGGTTGCATTTGTCAGGCTTAGCCTGTTTGAGTTTATTTTTACGAGGAACACGGCACGTCTCCAAAATTAAAGAGTGTAGAGAGTTAGTTTCGGAGAAACGCCTGTAAAACGAATTACACAACCAAAATAATTCCTATTGTGGATTCTACCACAGTTTCCAAGCCTGTAGGGGAATTGAGCCAAAATGAACCCAGCAGCATCAAGCAATTATGCCCGATCTCCGCTCTCCTTAACTGACCAGGGGCGATTGGTATTCATAACTACAGAGCAGAATTCTGTAATTTAGGGTTGCCTAAAGACTCACACTAATGCGAATAGTGCCATTAGTGGATGCGGTCGGGAGCCAGTTAAGTAGCGATCGATAGATTTCTATCATAGTCCAATGAAACGCAACGCACCAATTCTTTGAGGATTTCGATCGATCTGAAAATAAAAAGCAGGAGGACTATGGTTGTTAAATCCGCATCTTAACTATACGTGATGTATAAAGTGAAGCACGACTTACGATCGCTCTTGATATTTCCTTTTCAGACAAAAGTAAAGATTATTTTTAGAGACTTTTTAAGCACCCAACCGATAAGCTTAAACAGAGTTATATAGCGGTTTTCAGATCGCAAAGAGTAGGGGATTTGGGGGCGTTGCCCCCAAGAAGGGGTGGAACCCCTTCACCCCAAAAATAAAACCCGTTCTCAAATGAAAACCGCTATAGCATAAACCCTTATCTGCCAAGCTTAATCATGAGTCAGAGCATTCAGCAATTAATCGAACCGCACGTTCAAGATCTTGGTGGCTTCTATGCCCGTCGCTTGCTGCCCTCGGATGTGCGAACCCTGGTGGGGCCGTTTATCTTTTTCGACCATCTCGGCCCCGCTGTATTTCCCCCAGGTAAAGGCGTTGACGTGCGACCGCATCCCCATATCAATCTGGCAACCGTTACTTACTTGTTTGAAGGCGTGCTCCTGCACCGCGATAGTTTGGGCTACGTGCAGGAAATTCATCCTGGGGCAGTAAACTGGATGACCGCAGGGCGCGGTATCGTGCATTCCGAACGTACCCCTCCTGCCGTTCGCGATCGCGAAGCAACCCTGCATGGCATTCAAACCTGGGTGGCACTGCCGGACGAACATGCAGAAACCGAACCCTGGTTCCGCCACTACCCCGCTGCCGATCTGCCCAGATGGGAGCAGGACGGCGTTTTGTTTACGTTAATTGCTGGGCAAGCCTACGATCGCTCATCTCCCGTACAGACGTTTTCACCCATTATTTACCTTGATATCCAGATGAAGTCCGGATCGCGCTTCACATTGCCCGATGATTACAGCGAGCAATCCGTCTACAGCGTCACCGAAGGGCTAAAAATCGATGGCGAGCCGCTGGCACAACATCGGTTAGCAGTATTGAAGACAGGGGCAGCAGTTGAAATTGAGTGCGATCGCGACGCTCGTTGCATTATTGCTGGCGGCGAACCAGTTGGGGAGCGGCATAAATGGTGGAATTTTATTTACAATAAGCCAGAGCGACTCGAACAAGCCAAGCAGGATTGGCGCGACGGGAAATTAGGGCAGGTACCTGGAGAAACCGAGTTTATTCCTCTGCCAGAAAGTTGAGATTTGAGCAAATAAGACGATATTCGCGAAAAATACCAATATTTGCAGTTAATGTAGGGGTATTGCCTTCGTGCCTGCCCCCAATCGGGCATTCGGGTATTTTTGCAGAAGATGTAGAGGCAGCGCCTTCGTGCCTGCCCTCGATCGAGTGGGCGATTGCGGAGGGATGGCTGGCTGTAAGAATTATTTGCAGGTGGCAAGCCAAAGAATTAAGATGGTAACCTGCCTGGAAGTTTTGGGCATTATCCGCGCACGGTTCTCCGGTTTTAAAGATCGTAATGGCTGCCAAAAAGACTAATCATTCTAAGAATTCACTGACTTTTCTACTAGAAGTTGGGACGGAAGAGTTACCAGCTAGCTTTGTTTCTAGTGCCATAGAACAGTGGCGATCGCGCATTCCCCTCAGTCTCGGAGATCGTCACCTCACGCCCACACAGGTGAAAATTTACGGTACGCCGCGCCGCCTTGCTGTTGTCATCGAAGGCTTGCCTGCCCAGCAAAGCGATCGCGAAGTTGAGAGCAAAGGCCCCGCCGTTGCCGCCGCGTTTGTCAATGGTGATGTCAAAGGAGAATTAACTAAAGCAGCACTCGGATTTGCTAAATCTAAGGGTGTAGAACCCAGCGCTCTGTTCGTGCAGGAAACGGATAAAGGTGCTTTTGTGTTTGCCAAGCAGCAAATTACGGGACAGCCCACCGCCGAAATTTTGGCAGAGATTGCACCGGAGTGGATAACCGGACTCGAAGGCAAAAGATTGATGCGCTGGGGTACGGGCGACCTGAAATTCCCGCGTCCGATTCGCTGGTTAGTAGCTTTGCTGGATGACAAAATCCTGCCGCTGAGTTTAGAGAATCTGCACAGCGATCGCATTACTCAAGGGCATCGCGTACTGCATCCCCAACCCGTCATTATCGATACTGCTGCCAATTACGTTTCAGCCCTGCAAGCCGCACATGTGATGGTGGATACTGAGGCGCGCCAGGCAACGATCTGCAATCAAATTAATGGCGTAGCGGAATTGATGCGATCGCAGCCGGAAATCCCTTCAGACCTATTGGCAGAAGTAACGCAACTCGTGGAGTGGCCGACCGCATTAGTAGGTGAATTCGAGCGGGAATTTTTAGAATTACCCGTAGAAGTAATCAAAACGGAAATGGTCAGCCACCAGCGCTACTTCCCCATGCATGCATCGGTTAATTCTGAGTCTGAAGACAGCGCGGGAAATGTGCCTGGGCAATTGCTCCCCTACTTTATTACTATTTCCAACGGCGATCCCGATAAGTCAAAATTGATTGCGGCTGGGAATGGGCGCGTGATCCGCGCCCGCTTGGCTGACGGTAAGTTTTTCTACGAAGCCGATCGCGCTCGATCGCTAGAGAGTTATCTACCTGAATTGGAGAAGGTCACATTCCAAGCACAACTTGGCTCGGTAAGCGCTAAGGTAGATAGGATTCGACAGGCGGCTCGGGCTGTAGTTGAGGCCATCCCAAATCTCAAAATTACCAAGGCAGATAGCAAGCATATAGATCGCGCCGCGCAATTGTGCAAAGCCGATCTGGTAACGCAGATGGTGAAAGAATTTCCCGAATTGCAGGGAGTAATGGGGCGATACTATGCCCAATCCAGTGGAGAAGATGCCGAAGTTGCCACAGCAATCCTGGAGCATTACTTACCCAAGGGAGCAGGTGATGCTTTACCGCAGACGCTCGCGGGTCAGATTGTGGCGATCGCCGATCGCATCGACACTCTATTTGGCATTTTCGGCCTGGGTATTATTCCCACTGGCTCCTCCGATCCCTTCGCGCTCAGACGGGCAGCGACAGGCATCGTGCAGATTGCTTGGAATGGGAACTACGCGCTGGATATCCCACAATTACTCGCATCAATGGCATCCATCTATCAAGCGCAAATAGAGCTGCCCCAACCGGGCGAGCAAATTCTATCCAATCTCTACAAGTGGTTCGAGCAGCGCGCGCGCACTCTATTACAAGAGCGCGATGGTATCGACTACGACCTGGTTGATGCGGTATTTGGGATGGAAGATGATGACTATGCCGTCGATGCTCTCCACAATCTCAGCCGCACTCGCGATCGCGCCCTATTCCTCCAACAAGCTCGTCAAGGTGGCAGTATGGCAGATGTATATGAAGTCGTCAATCGTGCTTCTCGCCTTGCCACGCAGGGAAGCTTAGGTAAAGATGTGACTGAGATTCAGAGTGTAGTGGATGCCTCCACGCTAGCAGCACCTGCGGAACGAGATTTATATCAAGCGATCGCGGCTTTGCCGGACGATCCTAGTTTTGAGCAGCTATGGCAATCGTTAGAAGCGATCGCCCCAGTGCTGGCGAAGTTTTTCGATGATGTGCTGGTGATGGATGAAGACCTCCAGGTCAGGCAAAATCGCCTGCATATGTTAGGCATAATTCGCAACTACAGTCGCATTCTGGCTGACTTCAGCGCCATTCGGCCTGCTTGATACCGCTATATTAAAGTTTAGCAATCTTAGATATCGCTTGAGGTAATGTAACTGTGAAGATTGTACCTGTACCAGGAGAACTCTCAACTTTTATTTGACCGCGATGATTGTCGGCGATCGCTTTGGCAATTGCTAATCCCAAGCCGGAGCCGCCCGTAGATTGCGGTTGATGGCGGTAGAAGCGATCGAAGATATGGGGGAGAGCCGATTCTGGTATGCCCACACCCGTGTCGCGTACCTGTACTTGAATTTGATTTTGTGGAGTTACGATCTGATAGGAAATACTGACTTTGCCCCCATTTGGCGTGTAGGCGATCGCATTCCCGATCAGATTGGTAAACAGACGCATAAGCCGATCGCTGTTGCCTAAGACTGAGAGATTGATATCGCGATAGGATAACTCCAACTCGATCTGCTTTGCCTGGGCAATTATCTGCTGCTCCTCGACCACCTGGTGCAAAACCCGATAGAGATTGCATGGTTCCATTGGTGAGTTGACGATACCGCTGTCCTGGCGCGCTAGAAATAAGAGATCGTCCAGTAGTTTGCCCAATCTTCGTGTCAGACGCTCGATAATCTCTAATTGTTGATATTGCACCGCCGGATCGAGATCGGCTAAAGCCACTTGGGCATTGGTCTGAATCACTGCGATCGGATTTCGCAACTCATGCGAAGCATCCGCCGTAAATTGCTTTAACCGCTGATAGGAATCGCGTACGGGTTCCATGGCAATGCCAGACAACCACCAACCGCACAACGCCACCACCACCACCATAATCGTCGTGCCAACCGTCAAGTCGAGAAATAACTGCTGAATTGGCTTCGTTACCTCAAACCAGGGGTGACTGATGCGGAGAAACCCCAACAACTCCTTGCTGGAGGCGATCGGCTCCGTAATCTGGCGTAGCGGATCGGTGGGCGTGAGATACACCGTGCGATAGGTGGGCTGCATCGTCTCTAAACTTTGCTTTGGCAGCGGCACGATAGGGAGATTGGGCATGGTCGTCCAGAGCAAATCTCCCCTAGGGCTGAACCATTCAATTTCGATGCGATCGTCTTCCAGATCGGCGGCGCTGTCGCTAAAACTATCTTTAAAGTTAGGCGAACTATCTTTCAGCAGCGATCGCTCCAGTACCTCAGCCACATGGGTAATCGTGTCGTCAATCCGGTCAATTAAAGTTAAGCGCACGTAACCGTAGAAACCACTGGCAAATAATAGGAGTAAAACAGCAGTCACCATGGTGTACCACAGGGCGAGGCGACGGCGAGTTGTTTGGAACATGCCAGAACTTGCAAGAGGATTTGCCAAAGAATTTGCTAATTTATATAAAAAGGTGTATTATCAGTCGCTGTTAAAAGTTCTATTATCAGTTTAGCTATTCTGTAGTGATATTGAAGTAAGGATCGAAGTGGGGTTGTAGGGGCTGCGCCCCTGCTTGGGGACAAGCCCCCAAACCCTTAGCCTTTAAATATCCTTATTTCTTCAGGACTACCAGCTATTCTATATAAATAGTTACAGATAAGTTACAGTCAGAGATGGCTCAATTTCGGATCGATTATAGATAAGCAACACCGAATCTCTATCAAAGTAAAACTGCAAATACGCATACTCAGCTTAGCGGCAGAGATAATTACCGCGCAGGCTGCTACTAAATAAACTAATCTTACAACTTAGGTAAAATATGATTACGACACAGGTTGCTCACCCTATGGTGAAGTTTCAAAATCAAGTGCGATCGCTGGTGGAATCAAAACTGGTTAAGCCCACCGATAGCCTCTGGCAAATTGCACTAATCTTTGGGGATGATTGGAAGCATTGGAAACAGGAACTTCTGGAGTTCGACTTTACCATGCAAGACCCGATTTCCTATCTACTAGCAGTAGAAAATTGGGAAGAAGACTAATTCAAAGTATACCAATAATTGTAGGGGCTGTGCCCCCGTGCCTGCCCGAAAATCTGGGGCGATCGCGGAGAGATTACGAGAGTTTTCTTTAAATAATCCCTAGAGCGACAAGCTGCGCTTGCGCTTTGTGGAGAGATTCCTGCCATTCTCTCTCAGGCAAGCTATCTGCTACAATACCCGCGCCTACCTGCCCCCAGATGAGATCGCCGCACTTTAATAAGGTGCGAATCAGAATATTCAGATCCATTCCGCGCCTATCGATATAGCCGCAGGAGCCGTAGAACAAACTGCGGCGATGCGGTTCTAAGGCTTCAATAATCTCCATACAGCGTACCTTGGGACAGCCGGTAATCGTTCCCCCAGGGAATACAGCTTGGATTAGATCGATCGCATCGCGATCGCTTCGCAGTTGGCCGATGACATTACTGACAATATGCATGACATGGCTGTAGCGTTCGATCTCCAATAGCTCGTCTACCTGCACGCTACCCCAGGTACACACTCGCCCTAGATCGTTGCGCTCCAGATCTACCAGCATGATGTGCTCTGCCCGTTCCTTGGGACAGGCCAGCAACTCCTCTGCCTGCAACCGATCGCTGCGGGCATCTTTGCCTCGCGATCGCGTGCCAGCGATCGGGCGAGTCTGCACGCGATCGCCCTGTAGTTGCACGAGTCTCTCCGGCGAGGCGCTAATTACTTCGCCCCAAGGCGTGCGCCAATAACTGGCGAAGGGCGATGGATTGATGCGTTGCAAGCGTTTGTAAATCTCCCAACCATCACTAGAGCATTTCGCCCCAAATCGCAGTGATAGGTTTGCTTGAAAGATATCACCCGCATAAATATGTTTCTGAGCTTGGCGGACGATGTTGGTGTAGATGTCAACATCCGGCGTGAAAGTTAAATCTTGATGATTATGACTGGTGAGATCGAGAATGCACTCTCGGTCGGAGTTTTGCTGCTTATTTCTCGATTCCAGATCTAATTCTCGCGATAGCCGATCGCTGAGATTCTGCAACTGCAGGCGATCGCTCGCTGCTAGCCAGGCTAAATTTTCCTGACTGTCGATGACGACAAAGCATTCCGGTTCGTACCAAAAAGCAACCGGAAAGGGCAAAACATCAGATTTGAGATAGGGCAGTTTTTCGATTTCCCATGCCAGATCGTAGCCTAACCAACCTAAATAGCCGCCTGTAAATGGTAAGTCTTGCCATTCTGCCTCAGATGCTGAAGCTTTGTCGGTGGGATCGCAAGAGGATGTCAAACTCGACTGCAATGCTCGCAAACAAGGCAATATTTCACCAACCGGCGGCAACCACATTTGACGAGGACTACCTGCGGCAATCGCATAGCGAGAAAGCCTTGATAAAGCATGGGCGGGACTTTCCAGTAGAACCGCGAGCGGCAAATCGGCAAAAAGGGCTTCCCACACCTGCGCTCCCGTAGTTCCCTCTGGGAGCGATCGCGACTGCCAGTGGTACGAATTAATAATCACGCCGATTACAAAAATTCACCTGCCCGATTCGGGCACTTTAGCTAATTTCGCGAATAATAGGGTTGCCATCTTTGAACTCGCCGACCAGGATTAGATCGGCTACGCCCACAAATAGACCATTTTCCAGTACGCCAGGAATATTATTCAGGGTTTTCTCCAACTCAGCCGCATTGGGAATATCGCTAAAAGTCACGTCCAGTACCATGTTGCCCTGATCGGTAATTACGGGACCGTCCTTTTTGACTCCCATGCGTAACTCGGGTTTCCCACCTAACTGCTCGATCGCTTTACTTACAGGCGCGATCGCCATCGGTAACACTTCTACTGGCACTGCGAACGTGGAACCAAGTTTATCGACTAATTTCGACTCATCTACGACAACAATAAAAAGCTCGGCGAGGGAATCCACTACTTTCTCGCGGGTATGGGCAGCCCCCCCACCCTTGATCAAGTTCTTAGCAGGATCGACCTCATCCGCTCCATCAATTGCCACATCAATCCGATCCACGTCGTCAAGGGAGCGGATCGGCACGCCATACTTTTTCCCCAATACCGATGCTTGAAATGAGGTAGGGATGCCCACAATATCCTTCAGATCTCCCGATGCAATTCTGGCTCCTAGCTCGGCGATCGCAAATGCTGTTGTCGAACCCGTACCTAAGCCGACAACCATGCCTGACTTCACTCGTTTAGCAGCGGCAATTCCTACTTCTTGCTTGAGTTGTTTAATGGCATCGGGGGATGTAGTCATGAATATTCCTAGGGTTTCTTAAAAATGCACCATCGATCCTAGCGCAGGTTGGGACGCTTTCTTAATTTATCTTCACAATTTAGAATATTTCTGTAACATGCAGGGAATTTAACACTATGTCTAACGCAACGTCTAACTTAGCTGAGTTTCTACAGCCAATTGCTGATGGTTTTAGTAAATTGGGCGTACCAGCGCCAGTCGTGCATTGGGGGCACCCATTTTTCATGGCGATCGTGATTTTTGTGATGGGTAGTTTTGTTGGTCTGGCTGGTTGGCGCGGTCGCACGGCTACCGATCCCGAGGTAGCAAATAAAAATAAAGCCGAACACCGCAAAATAGCCTCTTTGATGACAGTATTTTTGGCAACAGGATATACAGGCGGCTTACTATCTCTAGTCATGCAAAAGGAACCACTGCTGGAAAGCCCCCACTTTCTGACTGGCTCCGCAGTACTGACTTTATTAGCAATCAACGGTGCGATTTCACTAACAGGATTTGGCGGCAACAAGCCCGCCCTTCGCACAGCCCATGCTTATCTTGGCAGTGCCATTTTAGTGTTATTAGTCGTCCATGCTGCCCTGGGTCTTAAATTAGGCTTGTCAATTTAATTCGGGCCAAGACTTGCAGAACTGTATTGACAAAAACATATTTAGTCTGCAAAATGAAGATCGCTCAAAAAATGAGCGATTGGGACTGTAGTTCAATTGGTTAGAGCACCGCCCTGTCACGGCGGAAGTTGCGGGTTCGAGCCCCGTCAGTCCCGTTAAACATCAAACAAGTATCGTCCAGACAAAGAGCTACTATCGCGGCAAAAATACCTGTCAGTGGTAGAAATTTTCGACCAGTACCTAGCTAAAAAGACGAAACATATCGATCGGCGTACCTTGGAGAAATACCAGACCGTGCGATCGCACTTGCTTAACTTCTTTGTATCTAGGAATGTCTAAAAGTAATGGGTTCAATGAAATTTAGATGGCAAAATCTGTTAGCCCAAATAGGAATTGCTCAGGGAAAAATCGTGTCCCCTTGCAGCGAGGCAGAGATTTTAGAAGTTGAAACATCTCTAGAAATTTTGCTGCCTTCTGAATTCAAGGCTTTTAGTTAAGTCTTTGGAGGAGGAACCCTCGGGGATGTTTATTTTGAACGTCTCGACTCTTCTTGTTTAGCAAATGTAGATTGGAATGGAGCAAAATCCTTTCGACTCAGTACTGTCAGTACAAGTGTTTTTCACCGCTTGTGAGTCTACGATTATCAGGGTCGTCCATTTCGGCTTTTTTCTACCTGTGCTCTGACCTGGCTATGCAAGGCCGCCATGATTTGGTCTAACACCTAGATTTTTTACAGCCACAAATCCTTCACCCGAGTAGGGTGAATTTACTACTTTAGGCTGTACTCGTTTCTGTTAATATTTGTAAAAGTTAATAATGTTTGTTTAATATAATATAAAGTCCTATGAGCTTACTGATCGTTGGTGCGACAGGTACACTTGGTCGCCAAATTACTCGTCACGCGCTAGATCGGGAGCTTAAGGTCAAATGCTTAGTACGCAACTCTCAAAAAGCGGGCTTTCTGAAGGAGTGGGGCGCAGATCTAATTGTCGGAAACCTTACCAAACCGGACACCATTGAGAAAGCTATGGAAGGTGTCACGCAGGTAATCGATGCTGCGACCACCAGAGCAACCGACGCACTCAGAATTAAGGAAGTGGACTGGACTGGTAAAGTGTCTCTGATTCAGGCGGCAGAAAAAGCTAACGTGGAAAAATTTGTCTTTTTCTCGATTCTGAATGCAGAGAAATATCCCAACGTCCCTTTAATGGATATTAAACACTGTACGGAGAAGTTCCTAGCCCAAACCAAACTCAATTACACTATCCTCAGACCCTGTGGGTTTATGCAAGGTCTGATCGGTCAATATGCTATCCCCATTCTGGAAAACCAAACTGTTTGGATCACGGGCGAAACATCCCCGATCGCTTACATGAATACCCAGGATATTGCCAAATTTGCGATCGCAGCGCTAGCGCTCGAACCAGCCAAACGCCAAACCTATGCGATCGCCGGGCCTAAGACCTGGTCGCCCAGCGAGATCGTACGTCTGTGCGAGCGCCTATCAGGACGTACTGCTCGTACGGCCAATATGCCAATTGGCCTGCTCAGGTTTGTCCGCAATGTCACAAGCGCCTTTGAATGGGGTTGGAGCATATCAGAGCGCATGGCATTTAGCGAAGTTCTGGCTAGCGGCATACCTTTAGCGGCAGATATGGATGAGACCTGTCAAATTTTTGGTATCGACACAGCCGAGCTAACTACGCTTGAGTCATACCTACAAGAATACTTCGCCCGCATTCTGCGCAAGCTCAAAGAACTTGACTACAAAGAAACAAAAGTGAAAGCGCCCTTCTAAAGGTATGGGGGTTGGGAAAGAGAGTTTATAGCGACCCAAAACAAGATAGTATTGATCCTGGCATTTTGTGCCCATAACCCTTATATGTCTGACGTATAACTATGATTCACGAGATATTCATGCCTGCCCTAAGCTCTACAATGACGGAGGGCAAGATTACATCCTGGCTGAAGTCGCCTGGCGACAAGCTGGAGAAAGGCGACATTGTCGTGGTTGTAGAATCCGACAAGGCGGATATGGATGTGGAAACCTTCTATGAGGGTTATTTAGCTAAAATTGTCGTCCCCGCTGGCGAAGTGGCGGCGGTTGGTAGCGCGATCGCCTACGTGGCTGAAACTGAGGCGGAAATTGCTGAAGCGGAGCAGAAAGCTTCCAGCACTAATGGTTCTAGTGCCGCTACCGTCTCTACACCAGCGGTAGCACCCGTGGCGGCGGCTGTAGGAGCAATACCCGATGTAATTACCACCCCCCCCGCACCTATTAGAACTAGCGATCGCATAATTGCTTCGCCCCGCGCTAAGCGTCTAGCTAAAGATCGTCGCATCGATCTCGGCACCATTAGAGGTACGGGGCCCAATGGTCGCATTACAGCAGCGGATATTGAGAGCTTGCTCAAGCCATCTGCTCCCTCTATTACCCAACCTGCAATCGCGGCTCAACCTGCTGGCAGCTATACCCCCCCTGCGGCGATCGCGTCACCTGGTTATGCACCCGTTCAACCTGGTACGGTACAGCCTTTGACCACGCTCCAAAGTGCCGTGGTACGCAATATGAATGCGAGTTTGAGCGTCCCCACTTACCATGTGGGCTATACGATTACTACAACAGAACTCGATCGGCTCTACAAGCAAATTAAGTCCAAGGGTGTTACCATGACTGCTTTGCTGGCAAAAGCTGTAGCAGTAACGCTGAAAAAGCATCCACTCCTCAATTCAGCTTTTACAGAACAGGGGATTGCCCACAAGGGCGATATTAATGTAGCTGTAGCTGTGGCAATGGATGATGGTGGTTTAATTACACCAGTCTTGCCTCGCGCCGACCAGATGGATATCTATAGCTTGTCGCGCCATTGGAAGAACCTCGTAGAACGGGCGCGAGCCAAGCAACTGCAACCGGAGGAATATTCGACTGGCACGTTTACGATTTCTAATCTAGGCATGTTTGGTGTCGATCGCTTTGATGCGATTCTCCCACCCGGTACGGGCGCGATTCTGGCGATCGGAGCATCGATTCCGACTGTAGTAGCGACATCTGACGGTGCGATCGCCGTACGCAATCAAATGCAAGTAAATATCACCTGCGATCATCGCGTCATCTATGGCGCTCATGCAGCACAATTCCTCCAGGATCTAGCCAAACTGATCGAAACTAACGCTCAGTCCTTAGCGCTTTAGTGAAAGTCAGTTTATGAGAGGTATAAGGGAAATTTTCAGAAGTGGCAAGTGATAGAACCTAAGTAGCAATTAAACTAATCACTTGCCAAAAACTTCGTCTTCTTTGCCAATCCACCATTCTCCTAGGTTGACTGAATCTTGATGGAGTTCTCGAACAGATTGGAAGTATTCTTCAGGAGAAAGATAATCCCGATTCTCTTTAAGCATTTGGAGGCGCAACAGCACCAAAAGCCAAGGCTTGGAAATGCCATCAGTTGCTTCAATATATCTCGCTAAATCCCGACTATTCATAGGTAATGACTCAATATTAACCTTCTTACCAATTTTGGGATCTCCTATACTAGACCCTCCAAGGTGGCTCCAACAACTCGATAATCGGAATCATACCGCAAGTCCAGTAAAGCAGCTTTCGCCCGAGGCTCGTCAAAGGAGCTCAAGACTCTGGCTACTTGTGCCCGGATTTCTCCATCGTCGGCATTAGCAAGGGATAGCAAAACAGCTAGAGCCTCTGACTCTTGAGGTGTTCCCTGGAGTTGTCCTAAATTAGCGATCGCAGCTAACTTGACCTCCCGGTTATTTCCCTCGACACCCCAACGACAGAGCTTTAGAAGCCCGTCGGGGTACTCATTCCCCTCCACAGAAGCCAGAATGCTCTGTCGCACCAGCCAGTTAGAATCTCGTTCAAATAATTTCAGCAAATGAGGGATAGCTGACTCCCCGTATTTGGCAAGAGAATTAGCAGCCTCAGCTCGGACATTAGAATCAGTGTCGTATTCGAGCAAGTCCAGTAACGCCTCAAAAGCTTCCTCCGTCTGCTTCCGCCCCAGACCTATTGCTACAAAGGAGCGAATGATAAATTCTTTGTCACTCATCCGCCGCCTGAGTAAAGGGACGACCACTTCAGGGGCGTAGTGCCTCAATTCGGTAATTGCCCTCATGCGCTCTTGAGGATTTGGGCTGTCGAGGTAGGCTTCAATTTGGCGTAGTTCCATAGTCTCCTCAGGAATATTCAACAAAATTTACATTTATTTTACATTTCTTTACATTAAAGAGCAAGGGGACAACTGAGTTCGATCGGGAATACCAGCCGCTAAAATCATTATTTTACAGGGTTTTGCTGAAGACGGACTTTATTTATTGCCAGAAGCCGAGTGCTAGCCTTGACTGTGGGCTGTTAAAATCTTCGCTCATATGGGGTAATAGGTGGAGCTATTTAACGGGCTTGCCTGGAATCTTTGCAGTGGCAAGATAAAAATTTTTCATGTATACGATTTTCACCTGCTTGCCGATATGAGCGTTTACTTTAAAGGAACTTAGATACGGAAAGTGCGCTCCATACATTTCTCTCAATTGCAAAAGTCAAGCTTTTCAAGATTTTTAACGTTTTCTAAAGTTTCTGTCAAATAGGCTACAAAATGTTAGAAATTAGAAGTGGAGCTGGAAATAGGAGATGTAGTCTTATGAGTACCGCCGACGAAACCAGAGAATTGTTAACTCAAGAACGCTTGGGAGCAGAACGATCGCAGCAAAACATGCTGGAACGAACTGCCGAAGCACTGGCACACGGCTCTGGCAAGCTTACGGAAGCAGCGAGAGAGGAAATCGCCCAAGCGCGTCTAGAAGCAGAGCGATCGCAAGAAATCATCCTCGAACGGGTAACTGAAGCTCTAGAACAGTCAGAAGGCCCAGTAAACGAAGCAGGAAGGGAGTTACTGACTCAAGAAAGGTTAAAAGCCGAGCAGAGGCAGCAAACTGTTCTCCAGCGCGCTACTGAAACCTGAATATCGAATGCAGGAGGGTAAGGGAACTTGCTGAGAGGCATCCTCACCCTCCCGATTTTACGGATTTATTCCCTTGCTGAAATTTCAACGAGAAATTTCTCGGCTGTGGGATTTGCAAAATTAAGCAAAATTTTATCTCGATCTTATATCCTCGATCTATGCTAGGAACAGGAGTGAAGAATCGAGAGCATCTTGAGTTTGCACTGCCATAACCTTACCGATACTACCATTGTTAAAGGGAGGCGCGTAGGTCTGACTGTTATAAAAAATCAGCATAAAATACATAAAACTTATGTCTTCCAAAAAAATAAATCGCACTAACTGGTTTGAGATATTCGGCTACGGCCTGGCGATCGCGATCGGTATAGGCTGGGGCTTGAGTGGAATTATCAATTTACCAAAGCCTCAAGAACAAGTAGCCCCACAGAATACCAAGTCTGATTATTAATGCGATCGCCCTTTAATCAGATCGATCTAAGCGAACCAACTAGAAAAGTTGCGATTCAATTTCGCCATGTTTCCTATGGGGTGAAACAACAGCAAATTCTGCGCAACTTGCATCTGCATGTTTATGAGGGCGAAATGCTGGTTTTGTTGGGGACTAGCGGTTGTGGCAAAACTACGACTTTGAAACTAATCAATCGTTCGATCGAGCCATCGGATGGCGAAGTGATAGTTGAGGGGCGCTCTACGCAACAGTGGCAGCCAATCGCACTCCGCCGTCGCATCGGCTACACGATC
The DNA here is from genome assembly GCF_000332175.1 of Pseudanabaena sp. PCC 6802. Classification (NCBI taxonomy): domain Bacteria; kingdom Bacillati; phylum Cyanobacteriota; class Cyanophyceae; order Pseudanabaenales; family Pseudanabaenaceae; genus Portococcus; species Portococcus stanieri. Next base: position 3,431,061 of record NZ_KB235914.1, read on the forward strand.
CAGGAAACTGGGCTATTTCCCCATTTCAGCGTGGCGCGTAATATTGCACTGGTGCCGACATTAGAAGGCTGGCATCGCGATCGCATTGTCAAGCGCGTGCGCGAATTACTTGAGTTAGTGGGACTAGAACCCCAAAAATTTGCCCAACGCTATCCCCACGAGCTATCGGGCGGGCAGAAGCAACGGGTTGGTGTAGCGCGAGCGCTCGCTGCCGATCCTCCTATCGTGCTGATGGACGAACCATTTGGAGCGCTGGATTTGCTGACGCGATTGGAGATCCAGAAGGAATTTCGCCAACTGCAACAACAACTGGGCAAGACAGTGGTTTTTGTCACCCACGATATCCAGGAAGCATTTTTTCTGGCCGAGCGCATCGGTCTGATGCATGAGGGACAATTAGTAGAGCTAGGTTCTAAACAAGAATTTCTGCGATCGCCCGTTCCAGAAGTACGCGCTTTTGTGCAATGTCTGGAAACACTAAAGCAATCTCTTATATTGCCTGGAGAGTAGAATGATAGTTTATGAGTTGGTGGATGGAGCCTAGTGAACTTTCTAGAATTTTTCTCTCGCTTTGGTGCAGAAATACTCCAACGCAGTTGGGAGCATCTATTTTTAGTTGGGATATCCAGTGGCATGGCAATTCTAATTGGCATACCGCTAGGTATTCTCATTACACGCCAACCTGCTTTGCGGAAAACAGTTATTGGCTTTGCTAATGTCGTACAGACAATTCCTAGTTTGGCATTATTTGGTTTCTTGATTCCCATTCCCTTCATTGGTGGAATTGGTTCGCGCACGGCAATTATTGCTCTATTTCTTTATGCTCTCCTCCCAATTATCCGTAACACATACGTGGGCATCACCAGCGTCGATCCTGCCATTCGCGAAGCAGGCAAGGCGATGGGTATGACTGACTGGCAGCTATTGACGCAAGTGGAAATACCGCTATCCTTGGGAGTAATTCTGGCTGGCGTGCGAGTAGCTGTAGTGATTTCTGTCGGTATTGCTCCCATTGCTGCTGCGATCGGAGCGGGAGGTTTGGGTGAATTTATTTTTAGGGGAGTGGCTGTGGTCGATAATCAACAGATTTTAGCGGGTGCAATTCCGGCTGCGTTGATGGCATTGCTAATCGATCTAGGTTTGGGACAGATCGAACGCCGATTTATCGCTCCTATTTCCAATAAAGTCTAGTGCTCGTCCCGTTTTGCTTTATCCTGCGATCGCGCAATCCGACGCTCCGTGCCATCAACGACAAACTCTAACCCCGGACAGGCTGCCAACACTTGCTTCAGGCGATACGCTCTGCGTTCTGGCAACAGTTGCTCATATCCGAGTGCCTGATTCAACACTCCTGTTAAGCGATGTATCCATTCATGCGCTTGCGCTTGCCCAATCCCAAACAAATATCCTTGCACTGCTTGCGTGGGATACTGCCGAAAGTAAAACAGAATGAACAACAGCTTGTCTTGCGTTTCGAGCAGTTCTGCCTTGCGCCCTCCTCCATATCTGCGCAGGCGATTGTCTCGCTTCTTGTAATGCTGGGTTAGATAGTCTTGCCATGCCCGCTCAAAGCTGACTAGTAATTGCGCAAATTCCGATCTACTCAGTCCGGTTAAGCTCTGTAATATGCGTGGTTTGTTTTGTAATTCTTTGTAGCTCAGCATTGCTTTTGCGACCATTAAGTCAGCAACCTATCTTATCAGCTTCTGACTATTTATTTCCGATTAAGTCTAGTGATAAAAATCGCATCCCCAATCTACAAAACGAAAACTGGCGATCGCTCCCATCTCGATTTCCATCTTGAAATAGCGATCGCCAGAGATTACCACTTTGCCTTAACTACTAGCACTTAGAGTTACTCAGCGATGAGTACTCGCTATTAATCTGTTTGGTTAGCTCGGGTGGGAGTTGCTTTGACTTATCCAGAGCTTGGCGATACTCTTTCTTGGCGGCTTCTACACCGCTACATCCCTTCATCCACAGAATTTGCCCCTTGAGATAACGCAGTTCGGGGTTCTCGGGAGCGGCAGCTAGTGCTTTGTCAACCGCATCAAGTGCTTCTGTGGGCTTTTTAGCATCGCGATATCCCAGAGCGATACCGCGATACTTTAAGTAGTCCGGTGCCGCATTGCGGAGGCTAGATAAAGCTTTTTCCAAATCGGATGGAAAAACAGAGGCAATCAGCATATCCATGTAGCCCTTAATCAGATTCAGTTCCGGATCGTTGGGGTCGATATCCTGGGCGGTTTCGATTTCTTTAAGTAGCTTATCTACCAAGCCCAAGGCTGCGGGCGCACCACTGACCACACCCTGGGAAGTGACTATGTAACCTGCTTCCAGCAGGTAACTCACGCCAGTGTAGAGGTGACCGCGCAGCTTATCAGTGCCCAACAGTTTCTGGGCAGCAGCACGGGTTTTGTTGGTGTAGATCTGCATGCTAGCCAGGTCTTTTTCGATGTAAGCCATCGATGCCCGCATCCCCTGTGCTAAAGGATCGTCAGCCTCATTGCGTAAGGCTTTATTTAATTGTCTAGCAGCAGCATTATAGTCGCCTTGCTTAAACATCAGTTCAAAGGCGGCTTGCGTATCAGACCCGATTGGTTTTGGGTTTCTAGTACGGAAAGGATCGCCGGCTGAGGCGGGTAAGGCGATCGCAGAGGCAAGCAAGGCAGCCAGCAGGGGAGTCGAGACTATTGGCAGAAATCGCTTCATACACTTCATAGAATTTACCTGTTTATACGTTCGGCTAGGGCAATATGTACAGTAGATAGTTTGAGTAGTGATAGGCTGTCTTGAGTCGTGCATACTAAACTAGCCACCCTAGCCTATGCACCCAGTCGCAAGACGCAACCTATTTGTGGGGGTTCCTTTATATTTTATGCTGTCAATTCAAAATCTGATTTACCACCCTCCGGCTACCCCCGAGCCGATTTTAAAAGGAATTTCCCTCGAATTAGCACCGCAGGAGTTGGGGTTAGTTGTCGGTCCTAGCGGTTCGGGTAAAAGTACCCTACTAGAAATTTTAGCTGGTTTTGTGGAGTGGCACAGTGGGGGGATTTATTGGCGCAGTCAAGACTTAACGCCAGATCGCCTGCAACAGTTATGCGGGTTGGTGTTTCAGTTCCCCGAGCGCCATTTCTGCGGCAATACAGTCCTGGAAGAACTGCGGCTGGGGCATATCGACCTGGAGGGCGATCGCCTCGATGCAGCATTGCAAGCGGTTGGTTTAGAGCAGATACCGCTGAGTACGTCTCCAAACTCGCTGAGTGGCGGCCAGCAACGCCGCCTGGCTCTGGCAGTACAGCTAATTCGGCAACCAGCGTTGTTGTTGCTAGACGAACCAACCGCAGGCTTAGATTGGTCGATGCGCCGCCAATTAATCAAATTATTAGAAAAACTTAAGAAAGACTGGACTTTATTAGTAGTCAGCCACGAACCAGAGGAACTGAAGTCTCTGGCAGATCGCAGTTGGCGGATCTCGCATGGCAGCGTTACGCCTTTGGTTGGTAATTCTTAATGTAGGTTTAACATGGGCAAACTGCGGTCTCTGGTATAGAGTTAAATCATGACCCTTTAAGATGAGCAAATTATGACATCCAGCACTGAAACCATGGTAGATACTGGAGCCTCGATTGATTCAGCCAATATTTTCAACCATGCTGAAACAATTCAAACCGTTATTTCCTCGCTAGATACGGAGAAAACCGCCGTAGTTAACCAAACCGGAGATACCTGGAAATTCCAGTACGGCACTGTTGAGGTGATTGTCAATATTACGGGAGAGAGCAACTCAGATATATTTACGGTATTGGCAACCGTACTCACCTACCCGGTAAAGGATGAAGCCAAACTGATGAAGACGTTGTTAGAAAAGAATGCGGCGGAAACCTTTGAGGCAAGGTATGCCATCCAGGGCGATCGCGTCATCGTCATTGCCGCTCGTTCGGTTGAGGACTTATCGCCTAAGGAAATTGCCCGCATTATTAGTATCGTGGCAGCGATCGCCGATGAGAATGACGAGCCTCTGAAGGCGGAATTCGGCGCTTAGGTTCTGTTAAATCCTATCTGAGCCGATGCCAACAAATATCTGGCGACTATTGCCGCAAATTCATGCACCTGGAGCTAGCCAGATGGCTCTGGATAGTTGGTTGCTAGATCGACATTGCCAAGAAGATTTGCCCCAGTCGGTGCTGCGATTTTATCACTGGTCGCCAGGGGCAATTTCTTTGGGCTATCACCAGAGAGAAATTCCCGATCGCTGGCACGATCTAGCGATCGCGTACGGCTTAGATATCGTGCGCCGTCCCAGTGGCGGTCGCGCTGTCTTGCATGGGGGCGATCTAACCTACGCTGTGATTACCAATGTTAATTCTAAAAACCGTCGTGCTGTCTACGCCCATATCAGCGAGTTTTTAGTTAAAGGATTGGCAAGCCTGGGTGTTCGACTCAGTTACGGCCAGCCCAGCTACAACCAGCCCGAACGGGTTTATATTCGCGATCGCAATTGCTTCGCCACCGCTACCAGCGCCGATCTAGTTGCATCCGATGGTCGAAAACTAATTGGTAGCGCCCAGTTATACCGCCATAATTCCGTATTGCAGCACGGGTCGATCGCGATCGCGCCCAACTACGAACTACTCGAACAAATATTTGAATCAAATACCTCTGTGGTGGGCTTAGCGGAGTTGCTCGATGGGACAGCGAACGTAGATGAAAGTGATGTAGAGAATCTGAGCGATCGCTTAATTTCTGCTCTCACCGATGCCGCCGCGCAGCATTTCGATGTTGAGTTTGTGGATATGCTTCCGCCAGCTAAGGGATTAGCGCTTTAATAATGTACCAATCTTGAACCTAGCAATGATGCGTTACGGCTTTCGCCTAACACATCCTACAAATGGTATTTTATTTGCGAGCAAATCCCTAACCTATGCTTTCAGGAGCGCATTCGCGAAGAAATCTAACACGCGCTTAGCATATTCGGCTGGATGCTTTGCTAGCCCTTCGCCATGTCCGACATCTGGAATTTCCCATAGCTGCTTTGGCGCGATCGCGACGGAGTAATACCATCCCACTTGCTGAAGCTCCCGTCCTCGACCAGTTTGTCCAGTTGAAATAAATAAAATTGGATGTTTTGACTGTTGCGATAGGGCGCTGACGACGGACGTAGGTGCTGAGACCTGCAAACGTTGTGCTAAGAACCAATCGGTCATCCGATCGTTCAACCAGTCAGCGATAAAGCGCGGCCATTGACCTGGGTTCTGAGGTGGGAAAAGATCTGCTGAAACTGCGGCACTGGCACCATCTGCCACAATTGCCCGTAGATCGTCAAATTTTGCTGAGGCTCGCAATGCAACCTGCCCTCCCATCGAAAATCCCAAAATCCCAATTCGATCGCGATCGATATCAGGTTGTTGCCGAACATAGGCAAGCATAGTTCCCACATCATCGACCTCCAGCCATCCCCAAGAGCGGTAGTCGCCCGTACTTTCTCCGTGGGCGCGGCGATCGCAGGCAAGTACGCCATAACCCGCCTTCACTAGCATTTTGACGTGCGGCAGCATTGCCAAGCGATTCCCGCCTTCGCCGTGCAGGACGATGATGGCGGCGCGATTGCGAGACGGCATATACCAGCAAGCTAGCTGGACTTTGTCTTGAGTGGTGAGCCGCAGCACCTTATGCGGCAGATTGCGATCTGTTGGTACGGTGCAGCAACCTGGCGATCGCGCCGGCGCAGTAATTTCTGGGATGCGCTTGTAAACATTGATGGCTATACTGGTCAAGCCAATACCTAACAGTCCAAGACTGCCGATCGCAAACCACCATAGGCGCTTGCGCCATCTCCGAACTCGTGTATTTATTGGCATAGCTAACCAGAGGTATCTACAAACGTTTGCCAGTTAATGTTACAGCGATCGCCTGAAAGCAAACTAAGATAGAAATGATTATTTTAGGTGTTAATCGTAGGTAGCGCTGTGACTGAGTTACTGCAAGGTGCAAGAAAATATTGGCGACGGGAAATGCTGCCGTTGCTGGCTAATTTGAAAGTGGCGATCGTGCTTTTGCTTCTAATCGCCTTCTTCAGCATGTCCGGTACGGTAATCGAGCAGGGACAAACGCTGGATTTCTATCGCGAAAACTATCCCGAACACCCAGCTCTGTTTGGATTTCTCACCTATAAAGTTATTTTAGGAATTGGGCTGGATCGAGTTTATGGTAGCTGGTGGTTTTTATCTCTGCTGATCCTCTTTGGTGCCAGTTTAACTGCCTGCACGTTTTATCGACAGTTCCCCATTCTCAAAGCCGCCAAACGATGGAGTTTTTACACCAAGCCACAAAGCTTTTCTAAGCTGGCGATCGCGGTGGAATTAGCAGGGCGATCGCTAAGCGAACTAGAACAACCGCTCAAACAAAAAGGCTATCAAATTTTTCAGGAAAATGAGAAGCTCTATGCTCGTAAAGGCTTAATGGGACGAGTTGGCCCCATTCTCGTCCATGCCAGCATGTTACTGATTCTGGCTGGTTCCATCGGTGGTGCCTTGACTGGATTTATCGCTCAAGAGATGGTGCCCAGTGGCGAAACATTCTCCATCAGCAATATCACGGAAGCAGGTATATGGGCAAAACCACAGATACCCAAGGATTGGTCGGTAAAAGTGAATCGATTTTGGATCGACTACACGCCGAGCGGAGTCATCGATCAATTCTATTCCGATCTATCGGTTTTGGATAAATCTGGGCAAGAAGTAGATCGCCAGACTATTCATGTAAATAAGCCTCTTCGCTATCATGGCGTGACGCTCTATCAAGCCAACTGGGATATCGCAGCGGTGAGATTTACGCTCAATCAAAGCCCAGTTTTGCAGTTGCCCATGTCTAAACTGCAAGCTCGCAGTAACGGCAGCCAGGTGTGGGGAACCTGGATTCCCACCAAGCCCGATCTCAGTGCTGGCGTGACATTGATTACGCCAGATTTGCAAGGTACTTTTCTCATTTATGGCGAGGACGGTCAATTACTTACTACGGTTCGCACCAATGGCAGCACGGAGGTCAATGGCGTAACTCTAACGATTAAGGAAGTAGTGGGTAGTACGGGGCTTCAGATTAAGGCCGATCCCGGTATTCCGATTGTCTATACTGGCTTTGGCTTGCTGATGCTAGGCGTAATGATGAGCTACGTTAGCCATTCTCAAGTGTGGGCACTTCGAGTTGGCAATACTCTCTATGTTGGCGGTAAAACCAACCGTGCCAAGGTTGCCTTTGAATCAGAAATCGTCCAGATTTTGGAGAATTTGCCGAAGCAGGACTTATCTATTGCTACATAAACTTGGCAATATACAAGTTGAAATAGCAGGCTAGAATGTGATGTGAAAAGATTCTCTTACTTTCTGGCGACTAATTTTCCCGGACTCAGTTTTGGGTAGAGCATCTACTAAATACAGAAGGCGCGGCAGTTTGTAGCGAGCGAGTTGATGGGAAGTACAAAATTCTTGCAACTCATTCAGCGCGATCGCCTGCCTGGTGACAGCAACAGCCGTAACTATCTGTCCCCATTCCATATCGTCTGTCCCGATCGCACAAACTTCTACAATCGCTGGATGCATTTGCAAAACCGCTTCTATTTCTGCGGGATAGATATTCTCACCGCCGCTGATAATGAGATCGGTGCGGCGACTGACTACATACAAAAATCCTTCAGAATCGATATAGCCCAAATCCCCTGTGCAAAGCCAGCCAGACTGAATTGTATCTTGAGATTGATGAATGTATCCTTTCATCATATTCGCGCCCCGTACCAGAATTTGCCCGACTTCACCGATCGCGACTTCAGCATGAATATCCTCGATCGCCGTGATTTTAATGCGATCGCACAGCAGAGGCTGTCCCGACGAGCCTGGCTTCCTTGCTAGATCCTTTGGTAATAGAGTCGTCACCTGAGAAGCTGCTTCTGTCAAGCCATAGGTGGGCATAATCGGCAGGTTTAGTTTCAAACATCGCTCGACTAGTAACCGATGGGGAGCCGCCCCGCCGAGTAAAATACCCCGTAGATTTTGCCAATAAGGTAGGGAAGTTGAGAACTCCTCGCAGTCGAGAATGCGCGCCAGCATGGTCGGTACCAGCGAAATCGTAGTTATGGAGTCGGTAGAGATCGCCCGTATAATTGCCTCCGGTTCAAATCTCTGATGCAGAACTACACTCGTTCCTGCGATCGCGCTGCGCCAAACGATCGCTAAACCGCCCACATGATAAAGTGGCAGGCACAACAACCAGCGATCGCTCCTCTCAATGCCCAGGTTAAAAGCGGAGGCAACCGCGCTGTGCCAGTGATTCCCGTAGGTGAGTTGTACGCCTTTAGGATTTCCCGTAGTACCGGAAGTATAGATAATTGACTGAATGGCATCTAGATCGATATCGTTTTGTAGTGGGTAATGGATATTTGTAGTAAATGGATGCTTGAGATCTTCTATGTCGAGCGATCGCCATTTCCGACCTACGCTGTCAGAAGGGATTAGGGTTGCGGTGGTGCGATCGTAAATTAGTAATTCTGCCTGACAGTCTTGCAGTTGCCATGCAATTTCGCGCGGGTTCAGGCGAGTGTTGATTAATGCCGCGATCGCACCTAACCTGGTTAAAGCATGAAGTAGGATTACATAATCCGGACAATTGGACATCAATATGCCTGCGCAGGTGGAGCAAGTAACTCCATGCTGCGCGATCGCGATTGCCATCTCGCTAGCGAGCGCGTCTAACTCTGCATACGTCCATTTCTGCTGGGCAAAATAAAGAGCAGGGCGATCGCCTTTAGTTAAGGCTTGATATGATAACCAATTGGGTATTGATGACATGGATTTAGAAGATTTCCATTAGCCCATATCTTTGAGCATGGTGTACTCCAACGCCATGAAGTCGGGTTGAATTGTAATTTCTTCGTCTGGGGCTAGACTGGAAATATCGATTTGAGAAGATTGTGCGTTGGTATCATAGCGATCGTACTCGATATTTTTGAGATATTCCGGCAATCCCCATTGTTGCAGTTCTTCCCAAGAGAGTTTGTCTCGCGACTCAATATATCCATTCGCGATCGCGTCGTAATGCCCTGCCTCAAGTGCATCTGCATATTGTTCTAAGTATGCCAAATACGATGGGGCAATGACTTGAGACTGACAGGCTTCGGCATCGATCTCGATGACCTGTCCCATAATGCCGCCTTGCGGCGGATCGAAGTCGAGGAAGCGGACGACATCGCCATTTGCATCAGCAAAAGGGAACCACTTGGGCGATCCGATTAGGGGCTTCACCGCTCCCTTAATAAAGATAATGCCATCTTCCACCTGCGACTTCCATTGGGTTGGAGTGTCATCGGTACCGAACAACTCAGCCGCAAGGTCTTTAAGTTGTGCCCAAGCCTCATACGCCTGTTCCAAGGGCATCAACCAAAATCCGTCCGCTAAAACGCCTGGTGGATAGTTATGCTCTTCGCCATCGTGAAGCTGGTAGCTGACTTTCAGAGCTTCTGGCAGCTTCATTTGGATGCGGGATTCAATCGAGGCGATCGCCTCATCGCTAGCAGGCGCGCGCAAATTATCCAAACCTTCAGGGAAATTTTCGCTCAGCCATTTCTCTAGCCGTTGCCATACCGCTTTTGTTCGTTGTGCTTCACTCATATAGATTTGTTGAAATTTTGCTCTAATTTAGCAGTTTTTACTAAATCTGATTCTTAACCCACTGACGGAACGCACCGATTAAGTCTAGATAATCGGCTGTTGTTGCTTGCTCTAAAAAACTCTGAATTTCTAGTAAAGGTAGATTTGGGAACGCTAAACTCTGCGTACAAGCAATATATGCGCGATCGCGTAATTGATAAATCGTAAAAGTTTGACCGTTATAACGCCAGATTTCCGGTACGCCCATATCGGCATAAATAGCGAACCTATTTCTAGAACCACTTGTAATATCAATTTCCACTACTAGATCGGGAGGCGGATCTAAGTCTAGATCCAATCTTTTTTTTCCCTGGATAGCTCTTAAGTTTTTGATGTAAAAGCACTCATCAGGCTCTGCTCCAATAGCTTCTGGCAGTTTGAAAGTGGTCGAGCCAAGCGGGACGATCTTGATTTCTAGTTCCTCAGCTAGAGTTTCTACAAATCTGCCGACTACTTTTTTATAGAACTCATGTTCTGGTAATGGAGCCATAATTTCCAGGTTGCCATGATAGTAAGTAAGGCGCAGTCGGCGATCGCGCAATTCATCGAGCAAAGTTTCATAAGTCTGCCAGCTAATCCCAGATAGCTCAACCTGAGGGAGTGTTTGAGTTGTCATAGAGACTCCAGTTGCCATTCGATCGTAGCTACTCCCTAGTCTACTGCCAAATTTAAACTTTAAGCCCCAAAATCAATTTCTTTAGTAGTAGCGATCGGCTCCTGAATTTATTTCTTAAGGTGGAGATATTGCATAAGTACTTTTGCGCATAATAATTATTACCAACGCATTTGCGAGATCTGGGTGTGAGGAGTGGACGATATACATATGTGCAACAAGCAGTTATCGTGCTTGCAGCTTTTGGTGGCCTGCCGATTTTTTAACGAACTGGTCTTATGAGTCGGCAGTTAACTAATTTACTGCGAGCGATCGCAATTACCTTAGTAGTTGCGATTCATGCCTCTAATAGTTGGTACTTTGGGGCTAATGGGGATGTCTCGCTCGCGCATCTAAATCCGGTGGTTTTCCTAGATACGGCGATCAATCAGGCAGGACGATTTACGGTGCCGCTGTTTGTAATTTTGTCTGGCTTTGGTTTAACCATGTCAGAGACATCGCGCCCTTTTTGTTTTGTGGGATTCTGGCAGCGGCGATCGCTCAGGATTATTCCACCCTACATTTTTTTCTCGCTAGTCAGCATTGCGAGTCAGCCGTTATTCCAATCCGCAAGTTTGCCGGATAAGCTCAACCATCTCTGGCAGGTCAGTCAAGACGGTGCCGCTGACTATCACCTCTACTTCTTGGCAATTATCATCCAATGCTATATTGCCTATCCATTGCTCAGACAGATTCCCTTCTCTACTCGTAATCTTGCCCTGCTTGGCAGTTTTACAATTTGCCTGTTTACATTGCGCTGGTCTGTTTCCCTATTCGATCTATTTCCCGCGATCGCCCCATATCTGTCAGACTCAAATCATTGCATTTTCTGGCTGCCATATTTCCTATTAGGTATGTGGCTGGCGAAAGCTCCCGATTGGTTCGCCAGCCAGGTACGACGGCTAGCCTCCAGGCAATGGGGATGGATATGGGCGATCGCATCTACTATTGAAGTTTCAGAATTCTACTTCGCTGCCCTGAAGATGGGATCTGCGGATGCGGCAGGTCACTACGGACGACCGACCGTGTTGTTAATGACGATCGCTTTTTTATTATGGGCAATGTCCTGGCAGTATCGTCAGCGATCGTGGAGCACTCATCTAAATCTCTCGCACCGTCATAGAGAGATAGCTGCTACTATAATTGGTATCCTGGGAAGTGCAAGTTTTAGTATCTTTTTAACCCATGTCTGGGTATTGCGGCTGATATCTCCCCTGGAGGTAGCTGGCGGTATTGCCTATCTATTCATTGCCGCGATCGCCTCGTGGGGAATAGGTCTTTCGATCTGGCAACGGGTGCGATCGGTCAAGGTCTTGAATCTGATTCTGGGAGCTTAGCCAGCGTTATTGAAATTGCATTTATCATCAGCCCAGGAGCGAAATTCTCCTTGATAGTCTTCGGGAGTATAGGGAGGAGTGGCTTGTTGTGGAGTAATTTTTTTGAGGCAGACCAAGCGATAAATCTCGCGTTTACCATATCTGGAGATTGGATTGAGTTCGTTTTCGTGTTGCTTGCCTTCGATCGCCATTTTCTTGTACCAAAACAAAGCTTGAGGAATATTTGGTGCCGTACCAATCCCTTGCTCGTACATTTCACCAACTTTCTTCCACGTATAGGGGTTATTGCTATCTTGCCACACCTTTAACGCCTCAGCATAACGCTTGGCATCATACAGCGAACTGCCGTAATAATCTGATACTGATGTGTTTTTAGGATTCAAGCTATAAGCCTGTTGGAGATAATTGAGGTGAGCGGTAATATTCCTTGGAATTGATGGGAAAGACACATCGGAATTAGAAGTATTGGGATTACTATAGCGAGCGAACTCCAGCAGAATATCGCTTTTGGCTTTGCCAGCGGACACTTCCAAAGACTTATGCAGCCATTTGGCCGACTCCGTGTAGTCGGCCTTAATGCCCATAAAACCCCAGCGATAGGAATGATACAGGAATTGGATTGCAGGTAGATAATTTAACTCTGCCGCTCGGCGATACCATTTCAACGCCATCGGTCGATCGCTATCCTTCCCTATTCCAAATTCGTACCAATCGTAGGTTTTAGCCAGCCAGTAAGCAGCCACTGGGTCATTGACATCCGCAAGGGGTTGCAGTTTTGCTCGCAGAGCGATCGCCTTTTGAGGATCGAATTTACCAAACTGAAATACCTGCTCGAATGCACGAATCTGAGTAGGTGAGATTTGCGTTTTCAGGGGATAGGCAGTGGCTTGATCGTCAACCGGATAAACAGTTTGAGCAAGACATGGCTGGATAAAGATTATGCCAGCAGCGATCGCGAAAGAAGAGAATAGATGTTTCATAGAATTGCTGTTGTAGGGGCGAACAGCCCGTTCGCCCACTGTTAATCTCCTATGCTCCCTCGCGCAACTTATCGAGAATCGTGCGATCCTCAAGCGTAGAAGTGTCGCTGGTAATTTCTTCGCCAGCCGCCAGCGTACGCAGGAGACGGCGCATAATCTTTCCAGAGCGCGTCTTGGGCAAAGCTTCCGCAAAGCGAATTTCAGCCGGACGGGCGATGATGCCGATTTCCGACACGACATGCTGCTTCAGTTCCTTAGCAAGATCTTCGGTGGGATGCTGTATCCCTTCTAATGTTACGAATGCAACGATCTCTTCGCCCTTGATTTCATCTGGTTTGCCTACTACCGCTGCCTCTGCCACGGCGGGATGCGATACGAGGGCGGATTCAATTTCCATCGTGCCCAGACGGTGACCGGCGACGCTAATCACGTCATCGACGCGACCCATTACCCAGAAGTAGCCGTCATCATCGCGACGCGCTCCATCCCCAGCGAAATAGACGTACTGTCCATCCTTGGGTGGGATATGTTCCCAATAGCTCTTGCGAAAGCGATCGGGATCGCCGTATACAGTACGCATCATCCCTGGCCAGGGATGCTTGACCACTAGATATCCTCCCTCGTTATCGGCTGCGGCATTGCCATTGAGATCGACCACATCGGGAATGATGCCAGGGAAAGGTAGAGTTGCAGAGCCTGGTTTTGTCGGAATCGCACCTGGTAGAGGCGTAATCATAATCCCGCCCGTTTCGGTTTGCCACCAGGTATCGACAATCGGACATCTACTGCCACCAATTACGCGCTGATACCACATCCAGGCTTCGGGATTGATTGGTTCTCCCACCGTTCCCAAGAGTCGCAGCGAAGAGAGGTCGCGGGATTGGGGATGTTGCTCGCCCATTTTAATAAAGGCACGGATTGCCGTCGGTGCGGTGTAAAATATATTCACGCCGTACTTCTGAATTACATCCCAAAAACAGCCAGGGTTAGAAGGTCGCGGCGCGCCCTCGTACATGAGAGAAGTAGCACCATTGGATAGAGGGCCGTAAACGATATAGCTGTGACCTGTAATCCAGCCTACATCGGCGGTACACCAGTAAACATCCGTATCCTGGAGATCGAAAATCCATTTGGTAGTCATGTGGGAATAGAGATTGTAACCACCCGTGGTATGTACGACTCCCTTCGGTTTCCCCGTGCTGCCGCTGGTATAGAGAATGAACAGCATATCTTCGGCATCCATCGGTTCTGCCGGACAGTCTGATGAGACTCCGCGCTGTAATTCGTGCCACCAATGGTCTCGCCCAGGCTGCATGTGGATTTCCTGCTTGCTGCGCTGCACTACCAGTACATTTTGCACAGTGGGAACGGCTCCATCGGCAAGTGCTTTATCTACTTGATCCTTGAGGTGCACGATCGCATCTTTACGCCAACCCCCATCAGCGGTAATTACCAATTTAGCTTTACCATCAACCAGGCGATCGTGCAAAGCCTCGGCACTAAACCCACCAAACACGACACTATGGGGTGCACCAATGCGGGCGCAGGCCAGCATCGCGATCGCTGCCTCGGGAATCATAGGCATGTAAATACCCACAACATCACCCTTCTGGATGCCTAATTGCTTGAGGACATTGGCAAACTGACAGACTTCGCGGTGCAGTTGGGCGTAGGTGAGGGTGCGCGAGTCACCTGGCTCGCCCTCCCAGATTAAAGCAGCTTTGTTGCGCCGCCAGGTCGTGAGGTGGCGATCGAGGCAGTTATAGGTAATGTTGATCTTGCCGCCATCAAACCACTTAGCAAAAGGCGGTTGCCAGTCCAGCACCGTGTGCCATTTTTGAAACCAATGCAGTTCGGTTTCGGCCAATTCAGCCCAAAATTGCTGCGGATCTGACTTGGCCTTAGCATAAATTTGCTGATAGGCTTCTAAGCTTTTGATCTGAGCTTGCTGGGAAAACGCCTCGGAGGGGTAAAATAAACGCTTTTCCTGAAGAATAGATTCAATCGTAGGTTGTGCTTGTACCATAGGACAAAGAGGGGATAATGTATAGCTTTCAGCGGTCAGCTTTTGCAGAGCCTGTGCTGTAAGTGTTCCAGTACTTTAATAGAGGTTAGATTCAGGCGGATGTAATTGCTGACTTGAAAACTGGTGTACTAAATATCCCCTCAACTTGTCACACAACGGCTCAAATGTTAAGGATAAAAATCTTAAATGTGTTACCTATCATCTAAAAGCCATGTATAGCAATCCTATCTGAGTTGTAAAATTTCTTCGCTGACTGCTGACTGCTGACCGCTTAACTTGCACAAATTATTTCGGATTGCTATAGCAGTTTTCACTTGAGAACGGGTTTTATTTTTGGGGTGAAGGGGTTCCACACCTTCACCCCGTTCGATCTCTCGTGTTTACCGTTCAAATTGGTATCAGATCCATAGGTGTTAATCTTGATGAAATTTAATAGGGTGGGCATTGCCCACCCTACAAGTGATTGGGAGTCGTTTTACTCAGGCATTTGCATTACAAGTCCTGACGCTTAGGCATTTATTCGAAGTCATCGTCGTCGCCATCCTCAAATTCATCCTCAAATTCATCTTCATATTCGGCATCATCGTCTACCAACTCATCATCGTAGTCGCCGCTAGGAGGACTGGGGATGGGATAAGTGGGCAGGCTGCGGGCGATGTTGTCGTCGATTACGACATTCTCGTCTTCTTCGTCATAGGCGATCGCCGAGTCATAGGCAGGTTCCATATCGTTGGAGACATTATCGTAGGCATTAAAGCCAGTCCCTGCTGGGATCAGGCGACCGATAATTACGTTCTCCTTCAAACCGCGCAACCAGTCTGATTTACCCTCGATCGCAGCTTCGGTAAGTACTCTAGTGGTTTCTTGGAAACTAGCAGCAGAGATGAAGCTATCGGTGTTCAAACTCGCTTTGGTAATACCCATGAGAATGGGCGTGTATTCGGCGGGGATGCTACCCGTAATTTCCATCGCCTCATTGATTTGTTCCACCTGATGCAGATCTACTAGCTCGCCTGGTAAGCGAGTAGTATCGCCGCCATCGTCAATTCGCACCTTTGAGGTCATCTGTTTGACAACCACCTCAATATGCTTATCGGAAATGTCAACCCCCTGAGATTGATATACTGATTGGACTTCGTTCACTAGAAACTCCTGTACCTGTTGCAGGCTCAGCAGCGCGGATTCTCTCACACCTTTAGTCTCGCGGTGTAATCTAAAGAAGATATCTAGAATATCGTGGGGATTGGCAGGGCCGTCAGTGAGCGGTTCCGCAGCATTCACCATTTGCCCATCGGCTACGATTAAACTTTGGCCGGGGTTAATGGGATAGTCGCTGACATTACCATCTTCCTCTACGATCTTGACTTCAGCATTGTCGTCGGAGTCGTAAACGACCTGGACGCGACCTGCTTTTTGAGCCAGAACGCACATTTCCTTAGGCTTGCGACCCTCTAGTAATTCTTCAATCCGAGGCAAACCCTGGATAATATCCCCGGTTTTGGCTCGTTCAAATACCAGTAGTGCCAGGTTATCGCCCCGTTGCACTAGATCGGAACGATCGATTTGCAACACTGCACCTGGGGAAACTAAGTACGGACGACCGATGCGGATCGTAACATTGCCACTCTCGATCGCTACGACTTGCCCGGATTCGGGTACGGTCACCCCAGAACCTATCGTATCGCCCGAACGCAGCAGATCGTTAACTGCTACATTGGGCTTAGCACAGGGAATTGTCAGGCGATCGGCATCGGTCATGACGAGCACGCGACGTACCAGTTCTGCCCCTTCACGAATACCGCGCACTTCGCCTGCTTGCTTGCAGAGGATTTCGGTGCGCGCCACCACTGCACCTGGCTCGATCTTATCGCCCTCAGAGACGAGAATACGGGTGCGGGTGCTGCCTTGGGTGAGATCGGCTGCAATATCCTGACGAATAACTAGGGATTCCAGAATAACGAGCTGTAAGAGCCAGTTATTCGGATCGGATTTATCAAACTCAATGTCTGCTGCCAGTTGAGGCGCGTCCGTATCAATTTCTAAAATCAATTGCGTCCGCAATAGCTCCAGCCCGTCAATTGACTTGACGCGCTCGCCATCTTTATAAGAGACGCGCTGCACGGCTCTCAAACGAATCGATCTACCCATTTGATTGGTAGACTCCTGGCTGGGTACAGTTGGGCTGTCGGGTACGGCAAATTCCTCGACGGGGCGCAACAGCAAGGCCGATCCTTCTGGGGTTTCCACATATTCAACATAGCGTAGCTCGTTGGCTACAACCCCTGGAATTACTTCCTGGCCGGGATAGGCAAACGTGTCGTGCTTCTGCATGGCTGCTTCCGGGTCATCCACCAGATGTAGATCCCCAGGTTTAATCGCAATTTCCCGTAAAATGTCGTTTTTCTGCGTGACTTCTACTACGCCCGCACTTTGGCAAAAGATGTCTTTCACCACTTCCGTACCAGCTTCGAGATATTGCCCGTCTTCGACCATCAGTAACGAGATATCTTTATTGACCTCGTGAGCTTCTTCGGGTATCCAGAGGAGCGTACCGCCACCGATCACTTCATAGCCTTGCTTGGCTTTGCTACGCTTCGCCACCTCCACGCCGGAATACTTAATGATGCCGCCACTATTGGTGTGATAAGTGTCGTCGATGAGTTCTGCAATTACTTGATTGTTGACTACCTTTGTACCTGGAGCGGCTCTGAGCATGAATCTCTGACCGCCCTGAGCTTCCAGGATATAGTGCTCGCGTCCTTGCGAAACCTCTTCCTCAATCCTGGCTCGATCCAGCACGACAGAAGCAGTAATAATCTCTACTTCGCGGGAGTTACGGGAGTCAGTGGGACTGAGCCGCACCACGCCGCCGTGTTCCGTAATCAATCTGGTTTCAGCCAGGACACCGCCTGCTTCAACGCGATCGCCGTTTCTTACTACGGGTTCAGCACCTGTAGGCAAGTTATAAACTTCACCGGATAGAATCCAGATTAAGCCCCCTCTAGGTGCAATATAGGAGGTATTGCCCTGTCTGTCTTTTTTCTCTTCTGGGACGAGGTTGTCAAAGAGAACTTCACCTGCTAAGTCCGTATTTACATCCTTAGTAGCCTTCTCCGTAGTCTTGCGCGCCGTACGACCAGTCGCAGCAACTTCTGCTAATAACTGGTTCTCAGATACTTTTTGTCCATCTTTCACCAACAAGGTCGAGCCTTGGGTGATGGGAAATGTCTCCTTCTTCCCTTCACTGCCTTCCAGGCTAAATTCGCCATTTGCCTCCACAATAAAGGCATCATCGCCATGACGAGTGCGCATCGGACGCAGGCGCAGCTTTTTCGGCAGCTTGATCGTTCCATTAAAAGCAGCACGGCGCTGCTGCGCTACCTCTCCGGTAAATACACCGCCAGTGTGGAAAGTACGCATGGTTAGCTGGGTACCTGGCTCGCCAATTGATTGGGCCGCAATAATTCCCACCGCTTCACCAATATCTACGATTTTGCCGTGGGCGAGGCTCCAACCATAGCAAGTTTGACAGACGGAACGGGTAGACTCGCAGGTGAGAGCAGAACGCACAGTGACTTCCTCAATTCCTGCTTTGACCACCTTTTTCGCTAGCTCGTCGCTAATCTCCTGGTTGCGTTCCAGGATGACTTCGCCAGTTTGCGGGTCGATCGCTGCCTCGGCAGCAACGCGGCCAAAGAGACGGTCTTCCAGTTTAATTAAGGTGCGATCGCCATCGCGCATGGCTTTAAGCTTAATGCCACGCGAAGTACCGCAGTCCGTCTCGCGAATAATCACATCCTGGGAAACGTCCACCAAGCGCCGCGTTAAGTAACCGGAGTCCGCCGTGCGCAAGGCGGTATCCACCAGACCTTTACGCGCACCGTAGGAAGAAATGATGTATTCAGTAACTGTTAAGCCTTCACGGAAGTTAGTCTTAATGGGCTGGTCGATAATTTGTCCTTGCGGATCTGCCATCAATCCCCGCATACCGACTAACTGACGCACCTGCGAAATATTACCTCTAGCGCCCGAGAACGCCATCATATAAACCGAGTTGAGCGGGTTGCTGCTCTTAAAATTGCGTACCACTTCATCCTTGAGGTTTTCATTCGTCAAGTTCCAAGTGTCGATTACTTTCTGGAACCTCTCTACCTCAGTAATTTCACCACGGGTATAGCGCGACTCCGTCAGTTCGATTTCCTCTTCGGCTGCTGCCAGTAGATTTTTCTTCTCAGGCGGTACTTGTAAATCGTCAACGCTAATGGAAACACCTGCCTGGGTGGCAAATCGAAATCCCAAAGATTTCAATTCATCTGCCATATGGGCGGCACGCGATGTCCCGTAGTGGGTAAAAGCCCAAGCAATCAGTTTCTTAAGTTGCCCCTTATCGACAGTACTGTTGATGAATTTCTTAGGTTGGGGTTTAGGATTAAGTGCTGAACCGTTAACTGTTAGATCTGCCATGGTGTGATTCAGTAGTTAATTGATTGGATATTAGTAATTAATCGATTAGCGATCCGTTATCCTGGCTGCTTTGCGATTGATGGCGACTAAAACAAATAACGCCCGCTAACTAGCTGCCCTAACTGGCTAACGAATGATGAATTGCCTGATTAAAGATGATCCGACCGGGAGTAGTGAGAACGTATTGAGCCAATACGTTGCCATCGGAGTCTTCACGCACCCGTCGCGCCGGATAAACTCTGATCTTAAAGCCGCTTTCATCTACTTTCTCCTCGATTAAGTCATCCCCGTCAGCGCCTTCACCTTCGATTTCACCCTCAAAGCGCAGCCAAATTTGGGAATGCAAACTGACCAGGTTTTGCTCGTAGGCCATGATCGCATCGTCAAAGCTAGCAAAATAACGACCAGCACCGCGCTGTACCTCAGGATTATGGGCGGTGAGGTAGTAGCAGCCCAAAACCATATCCTGGCTGGGCGCGACGATGGGACGACCAGTGGCGGGGGAGAGGATGTTATTCGATGCTAACATCAGCAATCTGGCTTCCGCCTGGGCTTCTAGAGACAGAGGGACGTGTACTGCCATTTGGTCGCCGTCAAAGTCAGCGTTAAAAGCCGGACAAACTAAAGGATGCAGTTGGATCGCTCTTCCTTCTACTAAAATTGGCTCAAATGCCTGAATCCCAAGTCTGTGTAGTGTCGGTGCCCGATTCAGCATGACAGGGTGATCGCGAATGACATCTTCCAGTACGTCCCAGACGGTTGGATCGTTCCGTTGAATCAGCTTTTTAGCTGCCTTGATGTTATTGACCAGACCGGCACGAATCAGGCGGTTAATTACGAATGGCTGAAATAATTCGATCGCCATTTCTCTCGGCAACCCACACTGGTGAATCTTGAGGTTTGGCCCCACCACGATCACCGAACGACCGGAGTAGTCTACGCGCTTGCCGAGCAGGTTCTGACGGAAGCGTCCTTGCTTACCTTCAATAATGTCAGAGAGCGACTTTAGCGGGCGATTATTCGCTCCCACCACAGTCCGACCGCGCCTACCATTATCGATGAGGGCATCGACAGCCTCCTGCAACATGCGCTTTTCATTCCGCACGATAATTTCCGGTGCCAGAATCTCCTGCAATCGAGCAAGGCGGTTGTTACGGTTAATCACACGGCGATATAAATCGTTCAGGTCGCTGGTAGCAAAACGACCGCCATCTAACTGCACCATAGGACGCAAATCGGGAGGTATGACAGGAATTACATCCAGTACCATCCACTCTGGCTTAGAGCCAGTGGCAACAAAGTTATCGACAACGCGCAGGCGCTTAATTAGCTTCGCTCGCTTTTGTCCCTTAGAGTTGGCAATTTCCTCGCGCAGTCTTTCTGCTTCTTCTTCGAGGTTGATGTTGGATAGCATTTTTTGGACTGCCTCGGCCCCAATCATTGCCCAATCCTTTGGCAACTCCAGACCAGAGCCTTCCTCATAGCTCTTGTCTTCAATTTCCATGAACTGGTCTTCGTTCAACAGTTGCTTGTAGGTCAGAGGCGACTCGTTGGGCATCAAATGCTTTAGTGCCGGATCGGCAGCATTGCCCGGGTCTATGACCACGTAAGCATTGAAGTAGACGATCTGCTCCACATCGCGCAGTGGCATGTCTAATAGCGTTGCCATGTAACTGGGAATACCCTTGAGATACCAGACATGGGTGACGGGTGCCGCCAGTTTAATAAAGCCCATGCGATGGCGACGCACGCGAGACTCGGTTACCTCAACGCCGCAACGCTCGCAGACAATCCCGCGATGGCGGACGCGCTTGTACTTACCGCAGTGACATTCCCAATCTTTAGCGGGGCCAAAGATACGCTCGCAAAACAGGCCGTCCATCTCGGGCTTGAGGGTTCGGTAGTTAATGGTTTCAGGCTTGGTAACCTCACCTACTACCTGCATGTTGGGCAGAGTGCGCTCTCCCCATTGACGAATGCGCTCTGGCGATGCTAAACCGATCTTGACGTAATCAAACCGCTGTTCCACTTTTGTCATCAGTAAAACGTCCTAAAATTGTTTTATATGCTTTTGTTATGTGCGATCGATCGCGAGTTGCAAGCAGCTAATTACTGCGAACAGAAGCTAGCGCGAGCAAACTGACTCTAGTCGCTAGCTTCTTGTACTTAATCACCCTATGACTCAGTCGTCTTCAAAGTCCTCATCGTCTTCTCTATAGATAGATTCGTAGGTCGGGCGCGATGGCGTACGACGGGTACCGACATCAACCATTAGATCGACTTCAGTATCCTGATTGTTACCATCTTCGCGAGACTCTAGCTTGTGTACCGAGACATCCAGGCACAGAGACTGTAGCTCGCGTACCAATACCTTAAACGACTCGGGCGTACCAGGACGTGGGATGGCATGACCTTTGACGATCGCATTAAGTGCTTCATTACGTCCGGTCATATCATCGGATTTGACGGTTAGCAGTTCCTGCAGCGTGTAGGCAGCACCAAAGGCTTCCAGCGCCCACACTTCCATTTCGCCAAAGCGCTGACCGCCCTGCTGTGCCTTACCGCCCAAAGGTTGTTGCGTCACCAACGAGTAGGGTCCCGTAGAACGGGCGTGAATCTTATCGTCAACCAGGTGAACTAGCTTCAGCATGTAGGCTTTACCAACGGTGATGGGTTGATCGAATGGCTCCCCAGTACGCCCGTCAAATACCTGCAACTTACCTGGATTGACTGGATCGAACAACCAGTCGTCACCCGTCGCGCGCTGCGATTCTTTCAGCTTGGCATGTACCAGGGCGCGAGATGCCTCCTCGCCATACATTTCATCAAATGGCACCACTTTGAACCGCACGTCCAGGTTTTCGCCCGCCCAGGCTAATAGACACTCAAACACCTGCCCCACATTCATCCGTGAAGGTACGCCCAATGGGTTCAAGACAATATCAATTGGGGTGCCATCGGGGAGAAAAGGCATATCTTCCTTAGGCAAAATGCGGGAAATAATCCCCTTATTGCCGTGGCGGCCTGCCATTTTGTCGCCTACCTGGATTTTGCGCTTTTGGGCGACGTACACCCTTACCACCATATTGGCTCCAGGCGGCAGCTCGTCGCCCTGCTCGCGGGTAAAAATGCGCACGTCCACCACGCGTCCCTTTTCACCATTAGGTACGCGCAGGGAGTTGTCGCGCACATCTCGGGCTTTTTCACCGAAAATAGCGCGCAATAGCTTTTCTTCCGGCGGCTGATCCGATTCGCCTTTAGGAGTTACCTTGCCAACTAGAATGTCACCTGCTTCCACCCAAGCACCAGTGCGAATGATGCCCTGTTCGTCGAGTTGACGCAGCGAATCTTCGCTGACATTGGGAATTTCGCGGGTAATTTCCTCGGGACCTAGTTTGGTCTGACGCGCCTCAATTTCGTATTTTTCAATGTGAATGGAGGTATAAACGTCGTCGTAGACCAGACGCTCGTTGATCAAGATGGCATCTTCATAGTTGTAACCTTCCCAAGGCATGTAGGCAACCAGAATATTTTGCCCCAAAGCTAGCTCTCCACCCTCGGTAGCGGAGCCATCCGCCAGAATTTGACCTGGAATTACTTTATCGCCCACAAAAGCGATCGGACGTTGATTCAAACACGTGTCCTGATTAGATCGCTGGTACTTTTGCAGGTAATAGCGAGTTTCCGAACCATCTTCTGCTCGGACGCGAATTTCATCCGCCGAAACGTAGGTCACTTCGCCATCGGTGCGCGATACGATCACCATGCCTGAGTCGCGTGCTGCCTGTGCTTCTAAGCCAGTTCCTACTAGAGGACGCTCTGGTTTGAGCAGGGGCACTGCCTGGCGTTGCATGTTAGATCCCATCAGGGCGCGGTTAGCGTCATCGTGTTCGAGAAAAGGAATCAAAGAAGTCGCCACCGAAATAATTTGCACGGGCGATACTGCTACGTAGTCAACTTCGTCCGGTGCTGCCGTGCCAAATTCCTGCCGATATCTTACCGGGACAAGCTCGCTGGTAATCGTTCCTGCCTCATCCATCGAGATGTCACCGGGGGCGACGCGAAATTCATCTTCCTCATCGGCAGTCATGTAAACCGGAGCCAAATCGCGTCGCACGCGACCGTTGTCAACTGGATAGTAGGGTGTTTCGATAAAACCATACTGGTTGACCCGCGCGTGGGTGGCAAGGGAACCGATCAAGCCAGCATTAGGTCCTTCTGGCGTTTCAATCGGGCAAACGCGACCGTAGTGGCTGGGGTGAATGTCGCGCACGGCAAAGCCAGCCCGCTCGCGGGTGAGACCGCCAGGACCTAGGGCGCTGAGACGGCGTTTGTGAGTTAGTTCTGCCAATGGATTGGTTTGATCCATGAACTGAGATAGTTGGCTGGAGCCAAAAAATTCCTTAATCGCTGCCACTAGAGGTTTCGGGTTAACCAGAGAAGCTGGAGTGAGGGCATCAGCATCGGAAACCGTCATGCGCTCGCGAATGATGCGCTCCAGGCGATTTAGACCCACGCGCACCTGGTTTTGCAATAGTTCGCCCACGGAACGCACGCGACGGTTACCCAGATGGTCGATGTCATCGGTTTGCCCAACATCAAATTCCAGGTTGATCAGGTAGTTAATCGCTGCCAGAATATCTTCTGGAGTAAGGACGCGCGTAGTTTCTGGTACGGTCAAGCGCAGTTTTTTGTTTAGCTTGTAGCGACCAACTCGACCGAGATCGTAGCGCTTTGGATCGAAAAAGCGAGACTCCAGGAGTTGCTGACCGCCAGTGACGGTCGGAGGCTCTCCAGGTCTGAGCTTGCGATACAACTCCATCAGGGCTTCTTCTTCGCCAAATTGCCCTTCCTTTTCAATTGTCTTCTGGAAGTATTCGGGGTGACGTAGGGAGTCAAAGATTTCCGCATCGCTCAACCCTAATGCTTTCAGCAGGATCTGAGCTGATAGCTTGCGCGTCTTGTCAATGCGCACCCACACCAGGTCATTTTTATCGGTTTCAAACTTAAGCCATGCTCCACGGTTAGGTATGAGACTAGCGTTGTAGGTGCGACGACTATTCTTATCGGTCTCCGATTTGTAGTAAACCCCAGGACTGCGGACAATTTGGTTAACAATGACCCGCTCGGCACCATTAATGATAAACGTACCCCGATCTGTCATCAGGGGAAGGTCGCCAATAAAGACTTCTTGCTCTTTGATTTCTCCGGTTTCTTTATTAATTAGACGGGTGGGCACGTACATTTGGACTGCATAGGTGGCATCCCGCCGTTTTGCTTCATCAACCGCGTATTTAGGGCTTTTAAGCTTGTAATCTTTACCAACAAAATGCAACTCCATTTTGCCGGTATAGTCAGTGATTGGCGAAAAACTACTCAGTTCCTCAATCAAACCCTCTTCTAGGAACCATCGGAAACTCTCCCGCTGAATTTCTACTAAGTCTGGTAGAGCAAAAGCAGGAGTTATGGGTGTTGGTTTGTTCATGCACTAATGACTGCAGTTCTAGTGACAAAATGTATCTCGCCTAGCAAGACATAAGCATTCAATCATATCCGAGTTATTCTTTCTGTGTCAATATTAATTCAGTGGATTAAGCGGATTAAGTATAAATACTAGATCGGATCGCGATGCAGGCTTTGGTTTGCGATCGCCTTTGCAATAGATCTATACTTAATTAGGTCTGCAAGGTTTTATGGGGCTGTGGCTCAGTTGGATAGAGCAAGCGCCTCCTAAGCGCTAGGTCGGCGGTTCAAATCCGCCCAGTCCCGTTCGATATAGCTGTCGCCACCAGGTTGTAGGAGGGGGTGCAGCCAGTTTGTCACAAATTTAGCAGTTAAATAAGTTTTCTAACCTTAATCTTAAATTTTATGTACTTAAGGCTTTAAACTTAACATTGAGCTGTGGCAAGGCTAGGAGTACTGCGAATATTGACTGAGATTTCACAAGCAATTCTAGAAAAAATTTCATTGGTACTGGTAATGATTATCATTCTCGAAGTTATAGTTGCTGACAACAAACCAAAATTTCCTAAATTTCCTACAAGAGGTTTTAGTTAGGGGGAGCGGGTAAAGTGCTGAGACTGAGAAAATTTGGCATAAAAAATTGGCTGTACAGGATCGCGATCGCGCTAACAGCCATGCTGGTTGCGGTGGGCTGGAGTCACTGGAGTAAAGATTCTGCCATCGCGCAAGTAGCCCTAAAGCGTACTGAAGTTAATTCTCCCGAACTGGTTGCAGTTAGATCCGGTTTCTGTCAAAGCTCTTTGGAAGCAGCGATCGAATCAATTATTGGGAGTCCGGAGTTTACAAGAGCTCGATGGGGAATTCAAATTGAACCGCTATCCGACCCTACTGTACTCTATAGCCACAATGGCGATCTCCCCCTAATTCCAGCTTCTAATGTCAAACTGTTGACCACAGCGGCAGCGTTACGGATTATCGACATTCGCACTCCTCAGGATCTTTCGACTGTGGATAATTTGGTTACGGAGATCAATCGCGAGAGTGACAATGAATTAGCTGACTACCTACTACGTCATATCGGTGGTCGAAACGTGGTTAAGCAGCTTCTGGCTTCCATAGGGGTAAGTGCAAATAGCTACGAGCAGGTGGATGGCTCTGGCTTATCTCGCAGCAACCGAGCCGAACCATCCACCTTCATAGCGCTGTTGAAAGCGATGCACGCTCAGAACTTATACAGTGGGATGTTTTACCACTCTTTGTCTGTAGCGGGAGTAAATGGAACCTTGCGAAATCGCTTTCGGAATACCTTCATTCAAGGCAGAGTCCATGCTAAGACAGGAACCTTGAACGGGGTGAGAGCGTTATCCGGCTATTTAGACAATCTCGACTACGGCGCGCTCGCTTTTAGTATTATGGTCAACCAGCCCGGACAGTCTGGGCAAGTAATGGTAGATGCGATCGATCGAATAGTCCTCAATGCCGCCCAGGTAAGTCGTTGTAGTTAGCTGCCTAGTCCTTTTACAGCGTCTTGTGTATTTGCGCCATGCCATAACACTACTTTTCGCTTAATTTGCGCCACCGTTTAAGTCCCAGATATATAACCGTCCAGGCTAGGCAGACAGGGGAAAGCCATTGCAGGTCTGGCAAAGGCAAGCCAAAATTGGGTAGAGCCAGGACAAGCAAATCGTCAACAAAACTGAGGGCAATGGGTAGAGCCTTTTCAACTAGATCTTCTACTACAAAAACTTCAAAGAAGGGTTCCATTTTGCCACATCCTCTAATAGATGTATTTGCTGACTTACAAACTGCTATGTAACAATTAGACTCTGTTAGTCTGAGGTTATCCTGAGAGAAAAATGAGCGTCCTGTAAACTTTACATGTAATCTTGCTTAAGACAGATAGATGATTGTCCAGTATGATTGTTGCTCTAACGTTAAATTACCCCTTACAAGCACTGGAACACTTCACCTTTTTTGACTAACCGCTAGGGTGATTTCCATTTCACCCGCATTGTCAAATTACCGTTGTTGCGTTATAGCGTTTTCACTTGAGAACAGGTTTTATTTTTGGGGTGAAGGGGTAGAACCACTTCTTGGGGGCAACGCCCCCAAACCCCCTACTCTTACCGATCTGAAAAGCGCTATAAACATTGGATTTCGATCGGGTTCAGCTTGGTACGACTGTACTGATAATCAGGAGAGCTGCTGTCGAGATCAGGCAATATTCAACTGTGAACAGAAAGCTTTTGTAGATACTCATGGTCGATCGCAGAATTAATAAAGTATCCGAATCAGGTTAATAGTTGAGCGAGTAGTTAACTTTAGCGAGCAGTTAAAGCGCTAGTTGCCAGCAAAGCAAAGAGGGACACACCATAGAGTTTGAAAATAAAATTAGCAATCTTGTAAATACTCATATCAAATTCCTCTCTCTCATCTGCACTAAATCTAACCTGGCTGCACTTACTAACCAGCGATCGCGATCGCCCCCACTTGTGATTTCGATCGCAGGTGAATTTCCAGCAGATTTTGTTGCCGCTAAAGCTCAAGTCAAGCTTGCCGCCATTCCCCGCCAATCGTGCCAACCCCGAACATAATGTTAAGCTAGTGCACGTAATGTAAGCATACCCACAAAAACTATGTCTACAGACAACAAATACATTTCTTCCGAGCACTATCGCCAAATGCTAGTGCGCGATGGCGATCGCCGCTTCCAAGAATGGCACAGCAAATTTCTGCAATATCAACAGGAATTTATCAACCGCCCCCGCGTTGAGTCCGGCAAGGTTGACATGCCTAGAGATTCCGAAGCATACCGCCAGATGCTAGTGCGCGATGGCGATCGCCGTTACCGCGAATGGCATACCAAATTCCTGCAATCGCAAAAGGAGTTTTTGAATCGCTAGTGGAGTTCTGGCAGTGGTACGAGCGATCTCGCCAGGCGGCAATCGCAGCCAACATTGACAGTCTTGAACTGGACTGGTTGCTAGAGCGAGTGGCTGGTATTGATAAGCTGGCTCTGCGCTTAAGGCAGATAGAGCCGGATGTGTCCGTGCAATTAAAATTAGATAGCTTATGGCAGCAACGTTTGTGCGATCGCTTACCCGTGCAATATTTAGCAGGTGAAACGACCTGGCGCGATTTAGATTTATACGTCACCCCAGCCGTTCTGATTCCACGTCCCGAAACCGAGCTGTTAATCGATTTAGCGTGGGATTATTGCGATCGCACTAAGGCCGATACAGGTGAGTGGGTCGATTTGGGTACGGGTAGCGGCGCGATCGCGCTTGGCTTAGCAAAGGCTTTACCAAAAGCAAATATTCATGCCGTCGATCGCAGTGCCGAAGCATTGGCGATCGCCAAACAAAATGCCTTGAGACATGGTTTGGAGAGTCAGATTAGGTTTTATCAGGGTAATTGGTTTGAGCCTTTAGAAGCAATTAGGGGCAAAGTCGCGGGTATGGTCTCCAATCCCCCTTACATTCCCACTGCAGAGGTCGAGCAACTGCAACCGGAGGTAAGAGATTGCGAGCCGCGCCTTGCCCTTGATGGCGGTAGTGACGGTCTGGAGGCAATTAGATATCTCATCGCTACAGCACCCTTTTATCTGGCGATCGGAGGATATTGGATTGTGGAAGTCATGGTAGGGCAAGCCCCCACCGTAGCAGAGATGCTTGCGCGATCTGGTTTATACGCGCAAATCGAGATTCACCAGGATCGATCCGGCATAGAGCGGTTTGTGGCAGCGATAGTATCGGTAAGATAAGATCGCTTTGCTGCAAGCAATCTCCACACCAAATCCAGTTCTGCACCATCTTCAAAACGATCCTGACGAATTTACCGTCGATCGCTTTAGGGAGCGACTTCAGAAGGTAGTAGAGTTTAAGTCGCAGAGAAATACTCAAATGCTACAATCTAACAGTAGTAACAAATCCACGTTCATTACCCTAATATTGCCTGTATGAAGGCTGCTTTAGCGCGTCATTGAAAAACGCTATATTACCGCAATTGGCTCATGAGGTTTTCGGGAAGCTGGCGATACTCGGCAAACTCCATTGTGAAAGTTGCCATCCCTTGCGAAAGCGATCGCAATTCTGTAGCATAGCCAAACATCTCTGCTAGCGGCACTTCAGCGCGGACGATCGTGTAATGGTTCCTGGTTTCCGTACCCAGTAACAAGGCGCGGCGAGATAAGAGTTTCCCCTGAATCTTGCCCCAAAACTCGCTTGGTGTCTCTACTTCTAGTAGCATCATTGGTTCTAAAATCGTTGGTTTGGCGCGAGCGAAGCCTTGCTCGAAGCCTTGCCTGGCAGCATAACGGAATGCTATCTCAGAAGAATCAATAGCATGGTAAGAACCTCCTGAAAGGATGACTTTGACACCGACGATCGGATAGCCTTTAAGCCATCCTGTTTTCAAGGCATCGCGGCATCCCTGTTCGCAAGCAGGAACGAACTGTGCCGGAATCGCACCGCCACTAATGCGGTTCTCAAACAGAAATGGTTCCGTGCAGGGTTCCAAACTGCCTACAACGTGGGCGTACTGTCCTGCACCGCCCGTTTGCTTCTTGAACGTGTAGTCAAACCCCGATTTGCCAGTAATCGTTTCTCGATAGGCAACCGCAGGCGCGCTGACATAGGCTTCCGCGTGATATTCCCGCTTCATGCGCTCCAAGTAGATATCTAAATGCAGCTCGCCCATACCTGCCATCAAGGTTTTATGCGACTCCGGATCGGTACTGACATGCAAAGTGGGATCTTCCCGCTCGAATCGGTGCAATGCCTTCGAGATGCGATCGATATCCTCCCGACTCTTTGGCGTAATCGCAATGGAGATTACTGGCTCCGGTACGAATATGCCTTCGAGCGCAAGGTTGGTTCCTACGGAACACAGCGTATCGCCAGAGGCGCAGTTAACTCCTACCAATCCGACAATTTCCCCTGCTGAGGCGAACTCAAGTTCCTGTCGTTTATCGACTTCAATTCGCACCAGGCGGTTGACGCGCACCGTTTTCTTGGTGCGGCTATTGAAGAGGCGATCGCCGCGATGTAGGGTCCCGGCATAGAGGCGCGTGTAGGTAAGCTGTCCGAACTCATCTTCAATGAGTTTGAATGCTAGCGCTACAAACGGATCGGATGGTTCGGGAGAAATCTGCACTTCCCGTGCCATAGCGACATCAGTGGCTGTCACGGCTTCCCGTTCGAGTGGAGATGGCAAGTAGAGCGCGATCGCGTCGAGTAAGTTCTGGATGCCCTTATTTTTAAAGGCCGATCCCATCAGGACTGGTACAAATTCGCGACTTAGAGTCAACTGGCGAATGGTGTCCCAGATCGTTTGCTTGGGAATTTCGAGACCATCGAGCAGCTTCGCCATCATCTCTTCTGAGTGAATGGATATGCGATCGAGCAGTCGATCTCGGGCTGCTTGCGCTTCTACCTGTAAATGTGGGGGAATGGACTGGCTCAGAACGCGCTCGCCATTCTCCCCTTCAAAGTAGTTGGCAGTCATTTCGATTAGATCGATAACTCCCACAAATTTATCCTCCATCCCAATGGGATATTGCAGGAGGATGGGATTGAGATCGAGTTTCTCCTTGAGAGTATCGAACACGCGGAAGGGATCGGCTCCCACTCGATCCAGTTTGTTAATAAATACCAATCGCGGTACCTGATAGCGTCGCATCTGCCGATCCACCGTATAGGTTTGAGACTGCACGCCTGCTACTCCATCCAGCACCATAATTGCGCCATCCAGAACGCGCAGCGATCGCTCGACTTCAATTGTAAAATCTACGTGACCCGGAGTGTCGATCAGGTTAATTTGCGTGTCTTTCCAGAAACAGGTAATTGCCGCCGAAGTGATAGTAATGCCCTTTTCGCGCTCCAATTCCATGTAGTCCATCGTGGCACCATCGCCATCGCCCCCGACCTCTTCGATTTTGTGGATCTTACCCGTGTAGAAAAGGATGCGCTCGGAAATCGTCGTCTTCCCAGCGTCGATGTGTGCGGAAATCCCTATGTTGCGTATTTTATCCCGAGGAGTCATGGCAGGCAGTTAGTCTGAGCTTAATTATCCACATGGTACTACCCACAAGCGTACTTGCTACCTGTACGGGTTACCTCTCTGTCGTTTTTCTGGCTTTGCAACGATCTGTAATTAGTCGGCTATCATATGTAATGGACGTACGTTCGTTAAAAATATCGTATGTTGAAATTATTTTAATTTATAATCTCACCTTACGCGGAAGATCCCGAAATCCTCACCCCTAGCCCCTCTCCCTCAGGGAGAGGGAAAACCAGAGCGGGGGCTACGCCCCTGCGACCCTTATTTATAGAGGGTACGTATAGGTTAAAGGAGATAAGGATTCCGCGTAACATCAGCTATTTAATCGTGCTATTTCACTGCTGCTACTGAATCGCTGGGATGAGGGAATCGTAGCACTAATAGATGCGTTCAATCACCACGGTCATGGAGAAGAATTAGCCCCTGAGGGTATCGAGTTGATTCTCCATAATCTATTCGGGATTCAGCAAGATAAAGCAATTTGGTTAGATCGGATAAAAGAAATCATTGCTCGGACGTGGTTAGAGATATGGCAAGAGTTAGTAGGCGATCGCCGCGAATTTCAAATCCCTTTACGCCTTCTCAATGCTGCCGTGCGCTACCGAGAAACAAAAGGCGTTAGCGAAGCTCCTACGAAGGAGGCTCGCCGTGTTTTGCTTGAGCTTCCCGTCGAAGAACGCAACCTGTTGCAGTCCCTATTAGAGGTTGGAGATAACCAATCTGAATTCCAGCCAAGCAAAAACAAAATAAGTGGGAAAATTTTAAGTTTTATGAGCGATCCGAATCGCTGTCTAAACAACCTTGTTCAAATTTTCTCTCCTTGTTTCTAGCCGCTTCATCTTTTGTTCGCGAATATGCTTATCTAATCCAGCCTGTACTTCTTCTAATTGAAACCCAAATTCTTGCAGGTCTAAAACGCCTTGACGCAAATTCTTCAACAAAAGTTTTCTAGTTTCTTCGTCAGGAATACGAGATTTTTCATTCATGATAAGTTTCACTCTATTTTGCCATATGGCCTTTTTAGACTGCGTAAGCAATGGTCTCACAAAGTGGCTTGGCGATCGCCCGCGCTCGATCTCTCGAATAGCGCGATCGCTGACCAGTCTCCGCAAAGCATAAGATCCGCGAAATTTTAAGCTTTATGAGCGATCCGATCCTGGTCAGGCAAGGTTTGGTAGGATCTAAAGTAAGGCAATGAGCCTTTTAGGGGGTACGTTATGAGTAAGTACTTAGTTGCTGCAATCGATGGTACTAAAGCCCGTTTCTTAACTCTGGAAAATGGTGAGTTAGGTGCGCCCGGTCCCCATCCTGTCGAGCATGAAGGGTTGGTCAGCCCTGCTAAAGCAATGCAAGGGCAAGAGCTGTGGTCGAGTTCTAAAACCGGACGCAACCGAGGAGTTAGCGGTCAAGCCCACAGCTACGACGATCGCCGCGAACACCACACGATTGAGTTTGAACGGCGGTTTGCCCATGCGATCGCCACCAGAATTGTCGATTTAGTCCAAACCCACCGCACTGAGCAACTGCTCCTGGTTGCCGAACCGCAAATTTTGGGTTTGATGCGAGAAGCCCTAGCGCCCGCACTACCCAAACACCTCAAGATGAGCGAACTTGCTAAGGATCTTTGCCACTTCAAACCCCACGAACTGCACGAATATCTCGCGAGTAGGGAGTTACTGCCCGCATATAAAAAAGCTGGCGCTACCTAGCGATTCGGTAACCCTTTGAAGAGATAATTTGACGATCGCTTTTATCCCAATTCTTCAAAATCAAATTAGGGCGATCGCCGCTTGCGTGGTTTGGGTAATACTGCACTGAGTGGAATGTCATCGCTTAGTAAATAGGTGACAAATTTACCGCTTAATTGCAGTGATTTTGATAAAAGCGATCGCGCTGTTGTATTACTCTCATGAATCTCCAATATTTTATTTTTCAGTAATGGAGCTTTAGGCTGCAAAGTATTTCTCGACGCGCGCCATTCTAGATCGGAGCGACAAAAAAGGCGTAATGCCAGATCGACGGTGGGTTGGCGGCAATTATCATCATCGCCGTTCAAGAAGGCATAGAGCTTCTCATAGCGGCGACTGATTTCGGGTGCTAGGCAAAGAATTATCAGATCGCGTTCAAATTTGCCCAGGCCTAATTGCTGGCAGAGTGTAGGTGCGTTGAGAACGATACCATGTTCGATGCTGGCGGCAATGCGATCGCCATACCGCCCCAAGGGATGGCCGTAAACTTGAGCGTTGGTCTGCATATTCAGGTCATTGCTAACCTGGCTACCGCCCTTAGCCGGATCGAGGTTGATAAAACCTTGCCACCAATGGCTGGTTGCCTTGTCAGCAGCCGAACGGGCAACGCGACTAACTTCGCGATCGGATTGACGATGTTTCGCCATTGCCCGCATCAGCACGCGGTCTAGCCAAGCTAACTCAGCCTTTAAATAACTCCAGTTATCCTGAAACAGAGCTACCTTAGGCTCTACTTTCATGCCACGCCTCGCCGCAATACTCCTCGAATCGCCATACCCACGATCGCAGCAAATGCGGCTAGGGCACCGATCGCGCCCAGGATAGTCATATCTCCCCAAGGGGCTTCTAACACCACGCTCTGCCAGCTCCAGTCACTATGCCCGTAGACGTATCGAATTGGCGCGATCGCAAATGAAAGCGGATTTAAACTCGCGATCCATTGCAACCAGGCGGGCATAAATGAAAGCGGCGCTAGAGCAATGCTGGAGAAAATGAGCGGTAAATTCACCAGAAAAATAAATGCTAGCAGCTCTTGATGCCCTGGCATCGCAAAGGCCAACCCAAGGCTCAGCATGGTAAACCCAAACACCAGCAGGGCGATCGCTAATGTAGCGACACCTAAGCCAGCTAAATTCGGCAATCCTGCCCCCATCAACGCACTGACAGCAATAATTGCTATGGTTTGAACGGCACTGGTGGCAATAATAAATATCGCCGATGCCAGCACGATCGAGAATCTGGATGCGAGCGGAGCCACCAGGATGCGATTGAGAAAGCCAAATTCCCGGTCAAATAGAACGGGTAGGCCAGAATTCAAGGCGCTACTAAAGGCAGTAAATACAATGATGCCAGCCGCCAGGAATTTGATATATGTCTGACCGTCGCCAAGCAAACCCTCTGGCGCATAGCGAAATAGCGCGCCAAATAAGATCAACCACATCAGCGGCTGGATTACTCCTGCAATCAAGGTTGTAGGGCGGCGACGCAGTTGAATAAACAAGCGTTTTGTGAGGGCAAAGGTCTCCTGGCGAAATTCGGCAGAAAATAAGCTGGGTTGGGCTGTGCGATCGCCTCCAGGAATTTCGGTCAAGGTTGGTGAAATCTGAGTCATCACACACTAAGATTGGTTTACGATGAGTATTACGATGAATATTGAATATTCTAGCCCACACTTTAGCCCGTACTGCCAAGGGCATTGTTAACCACTGCACCCGCTAACTAGCCGCGCAAAAACAAAAATATGGCAATCAGCAATCGCAAGCTCTCATGCTCTTTACCGCATCATCTTTACAATCAGTTCAAGGCATGGAAAGTCAAGCAGGGGATTGCTACTGATAGTAAAGCGCTGATCGAAATCGT
Source organism: Pseudanabaena sp. PCC 6802 (assembly GCF_000332175.1). NCBI lineage: Bacteria > Bacillati > Cyanobacteriota > Cyanophyceae > Pseudanabaenales > Pseudanabaenaceae > Portococcus > Portococcus stanieri. The sequence continues at coordinate 3,465,352 of NZ_KB235914.1, forward strand.
AGAGCAATTTTTAAGTTTTACTCCACCAGACAGCAATCCTGGCAGCGAACTTAACGGCGAGTATGCGACTAAAGCCGAGGTACGGTTACTCATGGGAAAATTAATGCCCTGAGTGAAAAGTTGGAGGCATTCACCCAGGGCGATCGCAAGTTAGCCGACAATAAAGTTAACGGCACTGAACTCCCACCCCAACCTGAAGATAGCTCTAAACAAAACGCTGACACTTCTCATTCTAAAGATTCTGCCAATCCATCTCACGATCGAGATGATGACAACAGGGAACTAGATAGCGATCGCCAAGTGCATGACGAAGGTACTCAATCTTCTACTGCTGAAGCCACCGATATCCCAGCAGATAAAGCTCCAGAACCAGAAGCGCCATCGCCAATTGCATGGCAAGTATGGACTTATCTGGAAAGGCATCGCAAAGATACGCTCCAATGCATCGGCACTTTTGATTCGGAATGGAAGGCGCAAAGATTTATCGCCGATGCCGAACGCCAGAATAGGAACCATTTGCGCGTTCACTATGAAATTCATCCCCTTTTAGAATTAGACGAGGAAGAATCGCGTAATGGTACGAGCGATGACACGGGTGATGCGGAAGTGATAACCGATGCGATCGACGTAGAAATAATGTCCGATAGTGGTGCCTAAGGGGGGCGGCACCCTTGCGATCCTTTAATGTGGAGTTACCCCCAGGTTAGGAAAGATTATGGTTCCCCAGCATCGGCGTTATTGAGAAAAGATTAAGATTTGCTGTTTTCCTGGCTAGTTAGAACTAGGGTTTGTATGGTAGTGATTTAAATCACTGGGCGTACCCCCAGCACGCCTTAAAATATGTCTAAAATAAGTTAATCCTTTAGGATAGCTAGTTAAGTCACTGTAAATGAGCGTAAATCTGTCTTGTAGTTTAAGCGATCGCTGTCTTGACAGTTCCCAGGGCAACAGCCAGCAACGTCAATTAGCAATCAAGGTATCGGCAATTAACGATACCCGTATGGGTGGCGCACCGCTCAATCTTTGTCTGGTATTAGATCGTAGCGGTTCTATGGGGGGTAGACCTTTAGATACGGTAAAAGCCGCAGCGATCGATCTCATCGATCGCATGCATTACAGCGATCGGCTGAGCGTGGTGGCATTTGACCATAAAGCCAAAGTAATCGTCGAAAATCAAACCCTCGATCGGCCAGAAATGCTCAAAGACAAAATTCAGTCGCTGAAAGCCTCTGGGGGAACCTGCATTGACGATGCGATCAAACTGGGATTGCAAGAACTTGGCAAAGTTAGAGAGGGCACGATCGCTCAAGCGTTTGTTTTAACCGACGGTGAAAACGAGCACGGCGATAACGACCGTTGCTTGCAGTTCGCTCGCCTGGCGGCAGAATATAACATTACGCTGCATACTCTTGGATTCGGCGATGCATGGAATCAGGATGTTCTAGAGCGCATTGCCGATGCCGGTGGCGGTACTATGGCTTATATTGCCTCCCCGGATCGGGCAGCCGATGAATTTAATCGTCTATTGCAGCGGGTGCAGTCTGTTGGTTTGACAAATGCCCACTTGCTGCTAGAACTGGCACCCAACGTGCGCCTGGCCGAGCTTAAGCCCATTGCTCAAGTGGAACCCGAAGCGATCGAGTTGCCCGCTCAATCGGAAGGCAATCTAGTTATGGTGCGTTTGGGGGATCTAATGACTGAAGCTGAAAGGGTAGTAGTGGTTAACCTTTACATTAACGCTAACTCCCCCGAGGCCGTACCTGGCAGTTTGCCCAATACGATCGACATACTGACTGCCCAAATTCGCTACGACAATCCGGCGATCGCGAAGACAAGCGTCATTTCTGAACCAGTGACTGTAGAAGCGGAGCTAGTTCGGGACTTTCGCGCCCAAACCGATCCATCGGTGCAAAATTACGTGCTGGCGCTTGCCAAATATCGACAGACGCAACTAGCTGAGGATAAGCTTAAACAGGGCGATCGCACTGGCGCTGCCACGATGCTACAGTCTGCTGCTAAAACTGCTTTGCAAATGGGCGATCGACAAGCCGCGACCGTTTTACAAAGTAGTGCTACAAGGCTGCAGTCCGGTAGCAATCTGAGCGAGGCAGAACGTAAGACCACTCGTATTGTTTCTAAAACCGTGTTGCAAAAACCTTCTCACGAATAACCCATGATTACTTGTCCTAGTTGTTCTCACCAAAATCCAGACAACGCAACTCAATGCGAAGCTTGCTTGACACCCTTACCAGTCGTAACCACAATTGACTGCCCCAGTTGTGGCACTTCTGTTCAGTCAGATGCCAGTTTTTGCGGTCATTGCGGGTTTGACCTGCGTGCAATTAGCCATCATGAAGAACATGCCAGTCGTGCGGCAGATGATGCCTCTACTTTTGCCGTAGATCCTGCTGCTTTTGTTCCAGTGACAGAAACTGTTCCGCCTGTAAAGGTAGCTGCTATGCCAGAGAAAACTGAGGTGAGCAATCCATCTGCAGCCAATGTATCGCTGTCGCTTGAAACTTTGCCCGAGCTTCCCAAGGCTCCCATTAATGTCAAAACCCAGCTTCAGAGAATATCCGCTTCCCTACTGCACGTCCAGACTAATGTAACCATGGAGTTACCGACCAATCTGCAGGTGGTTCATATCGGCAAGCCCAATAATATGATCCCGCCAGACATTGATGTATCGGGATTTCCCGACTCAGACATCGTCTCTCGCGTACATGGCGACATTCGCTACGAGGGTGGGGCTTTCTACTTTGAGGATACGGGCAGTTCTAACGGTACCTACATAAATAACATTCCACTGGCTAGTGGCAATCGCCATCGCCTTCGGGCTGGCGATCGCGTCTCTCTAGGTAAAGGCGATAAAGTCAGCTTTATCTTCCAGGTGTCAGAGGGTTAATTGTACCGATAATTGTAGGTAGGGGTTGTAGGGGCTGTAGGGGCAGCGCCCCCGTGCCTGCCACCCACGTCTACCCTAAATCGATCGGGGCGATCGCAGAGATGAATTGTCTCTACGTCGGTCTTGGTGTCATACTGAATAGTAGGCACCTGAACTGCTATTAATTTACGGACGTAACTGTTTACATGTATACCATCGAGTTAACTCTGAAAAGAAATCCCATTGCTCTATCAGTTCAACGTAAGGACAGGGAATCCGCTGAGAGTTTGTACAAGCTAATTTTGTCAGCCATCAGCCCCAACAGCAACACTGTTGTCCTAGAACTGACTTGCGATAAGCAAGAAGATAAAAAGTTAGCAATTATTACCAGCGAAATTTCTGCGGTTCAAATATCGGAGAAAACAGGAGCTTCCGCCAACCTGGGCGCTGGCTTCGTGCGCAATTAAACACAATGGCTACCAATCTCCCAGTAGCAACAAGTGCGATCGCGGTGCAAGATTTAACTTTTGCCTGGAATTCAGGCGAGGTTGTCCTGGACGAGTGTACGCTCAGCGTTCCCAAAGGTGAGTTCTGGATGCTACTGGGGACTAATGGTAGCGGGAAGTCAACTCTTTTAAAACTATTGGCAGGCCTGCTAGTTCCTGCGTCAGGCCATATCGAGATCGAGCGACCCGTGGGTTTTGTATTTCAGAACCCCGATCACCAGTTGGTAATGCCTACAGTTGGAGCGGATGTGGCATTTGGCTTAGTGGCAGAAAATCTCTCTTACCTCAATACCCAAATACGCGTGGATCGGGCACTTAGTGCTGTTAACCTGGATAACTTTCAACGCCGCCCCATCTATGCGCTCAGCGGCGGGCAAAAGCAACGGGTAGCGATCGCCGGAGCGATCGCTCGACATTCCGAAGTATTGCTCTTAGACGAACCAACTGCGCTACTTGACGGCGACAGCCAGATCGACTTAGTTGCCGCTGTCCGTAGCTTAGTCAAAGAAAAATCCCTCACAGCATTATGGGTAACCCATCGACTTAACGAATTAGACTATGCCGACGGAGCCTTCCTTTTGCAAGACGGGAAAGTAATCGACCAGGGCGATCCGATGCGTCTGAAGAGTTTATTGGAGGATGGAGGTTAGAGGCTGGAGTTTAGCATTTGCGACGAATGCTTGCATTTGATGCGACGATTGTCAGACAAATGCTAAACCCTTGCGACGATGAGGGTTAGAGGGAACCCCATCTACCAGCCCATTGTCCCTGGCTCGCCCTTAAAGGGACCTACAATATCTTTAGTAATCCAGCCGCCGTAAAATCCACCTGGCTGCGGTTCTACTTTCTCGCCATCAACATAGCAAGCATCCATCAGATGCGGGTAAAAAGCCACGCAGTCTCTAATGGCGGCAAAAGCAGGGGTTGGGTTGGGATAAAACCAGGCAGCATTTTGGCATTGCTGACCGTTGACGGAAATAGAATAGTAGCCTGCTAATCCTTTCCACTCGCAGAAACTAGAGTTCCGCGATCGCTCCAAATATTCCATCTTGATATCCTCTGGCGGGATGTAGTAGACGGGGGGATGGCTGGTTTCCAGTACTCGTCTGGCATTGCGCGTATCGGCGATCGCCACGTCGTTAAATATGACGCGGATATGCTTAGGCGAAGCCTCCAGGCGAGGCGGACGGGGATAATCCCACACTGACTCTTGACCGGGCTGTGGGGGAATAGGCTGAGGACGATCGAACATATTGCACCTGGCTTTAACCTAAGCTCTTTGATAAATCTCAACCCAGTCTACTTGCATTGTCGTGGGGAATTTAGTTTTAGCATCGGGCGAACCTATGAAGGTATTACCAGGAGCACCCACACCAGTACCGATCGCGATCTTCCATTTGAGATTGGGTGGAATAGCAGAAGGGGTTGCGGTTTTGCGCAATTGCCCGTCAACATACCAACGAATAGAACCAGGTTCGTATTCAACCGTGTATGTATGGAAGGCGGTAGTAAAGTCACTGCCAACATATGTAGTGGCATCATATTGGGGACCAGAACTTCCCTGCGTCCACACTGTCATCACGTTATTTTTGGGGTCTTTGCCCTGTACTTCCATAAATACAATTTCTGGCGGCCATACCGGATTACCTTGGGCATCTTCAGCATAAAGTCCCACATATCCACCTACTCCTATTCCGGCTGGGGCTTTAGCTCTTACGGACCACTTACCGTATTCCTGCTTATAGCCGAAGCCAGTATCGATACCTGCGGCGGAATAATGCTTATCCCCATTCACCTCGGGCTTAATCGTAAGTTGCAGAAATCCGTTAGCAACAGTAGCATTGGCTGGCTTGTTCCATGAATCAATATCTGACGTACTGGGAACGCCGCTGTAGCGATTCCATTCTGGCCAACTCACATCTGTGGAAAAGTCTTCTCGATACTTTAATACCCAAGTTCCAGAATTGACTGTTGTTTTAGTCAAGAGGTTCGCCACGTTCGCCCCCGAAACCACGTTATTAGTTACGAGATCGATCTGTCCATCTCGATTAAAGTCTCCAGCACCCACAGGTTTTGTATTGGGGAGCGTTGGGAGTACTACGATTGGAGAGCCGCTATTAGTGATGTCAACTCGACTTGTGCTATCTGTAGGATTATAGAGAATCAAATCTGGAGTTCCATCTCTACTCAAATCGGCGGCAGCAACAGGGATTAATCCATTCAGATTCGATCGATCTTGCCAACCAATCTGCTGCGTGCCGCGCATCAACCAGATGCCACTCCATTGACCATCACGGTTGTAGATCGCGACATCCGCGTTACCATCTTTGTTGAAGTCTCCAGCCGCTACAGCATTAGAGCCTGCCCAGGTTGGCAAATCGACAAAACGAGAGTAGGTCGTTCCATTCATGTACCAAACGCGATTACCACTGCCATTGGTTTGCGTTGCCACGATATCGACCTTATTATCTTTATTGAAGTCGCCGGTTGCCACTGGTTTCCAGCCAGGAGTACTGGGCAAATTAACTTCTTGCAGCACCGTACCGCGATTCATCAAGGCAATTTTCGTACTGCTTTGTGCTGGGTTATACATCACCAGGTCGGCGTTGCCGTCGCGATTAAAGTCGGCAATCCCGGCAATTTGCCATCCCCCGAGCGATGAAGGTAAATTAATTTCCCCCGTGTAACTAAATGCATCCATGTAATTTTTTCACTAATAGAAAATACCCCCAGGTAAGATTACCCAAAGTAACTGTGAAACTAAGCACGGCTGCTCAAATATAAATATAAGCTTTACTTATAGATGTCTCCGCAACTGCATTTAGTTTCGATTATAGTTATATAGTGGTTTTCAGATGAAAACGAGAATTGGGTTTGGGGGCAACGCCCTATGTGACGTGAACTAGTCGCTCTAGCTTTCCGAGATCGCAGCAAGATAACTAGAGATTAGTACTCAAGGAGAAGTATAAACCAGAATCTTGAAGGTTGTTAGGACTACTGGAGTTATTAATTTTAATCAGAGGGATACCATAATCAATCCGAATTGTAAAATTGCGACTGGGTTGCCATAGCAATCCGGTGCCAAAACCTACGATGGTTTGAGACAATCCACTGGTTTCTCCATTGGCATTCCATACAGTGCCAGCTTCGATAAATGGCAATATCTTTAGAATACTCGTACCCTCGTTATCCCTTACTACCGGAAACTGAAATTCTAAAGATCCCTGAATGCCACTATCGCCAGTAATTTGATTCTGGCGGTACCCTCTAACTGACTGCGGTCCACCTACACTGAAACGATTGGGTGGTAACAGCGAATCTCCGGTTAGTTGAGCGCTTAATCTCAGTAGGGCTAGTGTATCGCGATCGCTCCCCAGTCTTTGCACGCGCAAAACTTGTCCGTTCCAAGCAAAGAATCTCCCATCTGGGGCATCGTTTCTCACAGTGGCACCGAGCGCGTCGATACCAAAGTTAAATAAAGAGCGGAATGCCCAGGCTCCACCGGGATCGCGGCTGATAAAATCCTGCCCAAATTGCAAGATTGTAGCCTGAGACCCCCCATCATTAGAGTTCCCAGTTTGCAAATTAAAAGGTATGCCTTCGACAAAGAAGCTGCTTTGCTCGATTGCCAAACCGAAGCTGAGCGCAAACTCCTCTCTCAAAGTACGCACGAGTGGCTGCCGATAGTTAAGTTCGTAAATCTGAGTATCTGCCCTGATATCTATGGTTGCGGGGGAGTTAATTGCCGTAATCTTAGCGGGATTCCTGTCAAAAGCGAAACTCAATCCCAATGTACCGCCTTTGGGATTGAGCGGCAATTGATAATCAAAACTAAAAGCATCCGCACTACCCGATCGCGTGTAGTTAGCTGCAAGGCGATCGCCTATGCCTGAGAGATTCAGCAATTGGGGAGTCACGCCAAAACGATATATACCCGTAGCAGAGTTGCCATAATTATCGAGCGATAGTCCTAGATTCAGTAATTTTGCTTCTTTAACAGTTACTTCCAGGATGCTGCTACCTCCTCCCTCCCCCGCCGACAGATTTGCTTTAATCTCAGCAATTAGCGGATCGTTGCGCAGCAGTTGGAGTTCCTCTTCGATGCGGGCAAAGTTGAGCGGTACGGTGACGGCTGGAGCAATGCGATCGCGAATGTAGTCTTCTGATAACCTGGCTGACTCGTCCTTTTTAATATCTATGCGTTCCAGTTTCCCTTCAATTACCTGGATGACAATTTCACCATCGTTAATATCTTGGTCGGCAGGCAGAACCGCACGGGATGTAATATAGTTATTCTCTTGATAGAGTTTGGTAACTTTATTTGCAAGCTCTTGTAGCTCGACTAAAGTAACCGAGCGGTTGAGGAGCGGAGCAACCAAAACTTGTAGCTGTTCGTCGCTAAAGACCGTACTACCAACAATTGCGATCTTTTTAACCGGAATCAGCGGCTCTGAAGTGGCTTGGGCTAACTGTGAAGTTAGATCGGGATTACCACCAGTCTTGGGAGAGGGTGTAGGGGGGAACAGCCTGCTATCTGCCCAGCTAGCTGAGTTTGCGGGCAGACACACAAAACTTGTTACCATGACAGTACTGCCCAGCAATAAAAAATGTCCGATTTTGCTTTTTGCAGACTTGTCTACAAGGTTATGCAAATCCACATCCTCACACTACATATAGCGGTCAGCGATCGGCAGTCAGCGATCGGTTTGGAGCATACGGCAATTACCTCGAAATAGAAATATATGTTATGTCAACAAACCAACATAGGAGTTTAGCTTATATTCCGATTTATTGCTTTATTAACGATCGAGATCTTCGATTAGATGTTTTTCTGTCTCAGGTTTTGCAAAGCCAGCTTTTTGGCGGCGGCGGCTTCATGAAATTCTGGCTTGGCGTTAATGGCGCTATCAAAACAAACAATCGCGTCTTGATAGCGTTCTAATTTAGCCAGGACGTTACCGTATTGGTACCAGGCATCACCATAGTCTGGTTGCAATGCTACTACCGCCTCAAAGCAAGCGATCGCCTCTCTGTATAAAGATTGCCTTGCCATTACCAGTCCCTTGTTATACCAAGCTGCACAATAATTGGGTTTTAATCGCACTGATTCCGTATAGGCGGCGATCGCATCCTCGTAACGCTCTAACCTGCTGAGTACGGTGCCTTTATTGTTCCACGTCTCGTGCAAATTGGCTTTGCATTTAAGCGCTTTGTTATAGGCGCGTAAAGCTGCTTCGTACTGGTGCAATTTGCGCAGGACATTACCCTTATTATTCAAAGCCTGATAAAAATTAGACTTCAGCGTAATTGCTTGTTCGTAGGAGGTGAGTGCTTCGTCATAGCGTTGCAGTTCGCTCAGGGCAATACCTCGGTTATTCCAGACATGATAGGACTTGGGGTTACTAATCAACGCTCGATCGAAAGAAGCGATCGCTTCCTCATAGCGCTTAAGCTCGGATAACACCATCCCGCGATCGCTCCAGGCTTCACAGTAATTGGGCTTAAGCTCAGTGGCAATATCAAAAGCATCAATAGCTTCTTGGTAGCGATGCAATTTGCGTAACGCATTGCCTTTATATCGCCATGCTTCATAGAAATTGGGCTTAAGTTGGAGAATTTGGTCAAAAGACAGCAGGGCATCTTCATAGCGCTTTTCCTGCATGAGCATGATGCCCTGGCTGTACCAAAGCCCACGATCGGTGCCTTGTCCGCCTTGCCGAAGATTTGCCAACCATTGCGCGTACTTGTGCAAGCCCACAGGCGACCGTCCGGCACTATCATCGCTGGGGCGATCGCCACCCGCCGGTAAGTTTTTATTAGTGTTATCGCTATTTGAGGTCACAAGTATCAACCCCTATTGCTTTCAAGTCTCAGGATATTAGCATAGACTTACCGTAAGCCTTAATTGACTGCACCTGCAACTCAAATAACCCTGCCCTAAATTTAGGGTTGAGATCGCCATCGTACTCAAATTTACTGAGCATGAGTTGCAGAGCATAGATGTTTTGTAGCTCCAAGGGGGGAGCATCGCTGACCGTCCGCGCTCGAAATACAGGTACGAACGACGTAAAAGGAATGCAGACATCAATCCAGTTGCGATCGAGTGTATCAAATGAATAGCAGTAAGCAACACCATCCCATTTGGTTGAGGTACGCAGCATGAACTTATAACGCTGCCCATCACCCTTAACCCTCAGTTCAATGCCATCATAGCCTGCTAAATTAATGGGCATCTCGAAGTTACGAGTGCGAACGGAAGCAAATCCGCCCGAGTTATTCGTCGATACATTGCCAGAGAATACCGCAATTCCATCGACAAGTCTAATCCCGCTCTCACTCACACCACCCATCACGACATCGTCGAGCGCGCCCCAGATCTCGCTTATATCTTCTGATATTTGGCTGAAGTCAAACACCACTCTTGATGTCGAGCGATCTGTAGGTACCTCTGGATGAGGATTAGAGATGCTTTGCTCGCCCATTGAACTGCCCGATCGATTGTCCGCACGAGCGAACTGAAATAATCTGTAAACTGGATTGGATGTCCCTAACCCAGGAATAGCTTCAAAGTAACACAGAGTTCTGAGGAAGCGTCCCAAGTCCCAGCGATTGGAGTTTTGCTGTGCCATATTCCACTGAGAAGATAAAATATGTTTGTTCAAGCTTAATTTTAGGACAGCCGCTTCATCATGGAAATTAATGCCTACGCTCCAGATTTTGAGTTGCCCAGTACCACAGGTGATGTAGTCCACTTAACTCCTTACCTGGAGAAGTATAGTGCAGTAGTTGTCGTCTTTATGTGCAATCACTGCCCCTATGTTAAAGCTTATCTAGAACGCTTAAAAGATATTCAAAACGACTACCAGGACAAAGGCGTTACTTTAATTGGGATCAATGCCAATGACGAGCGCAAATATCCTGAGGATAGCTTCGAGAAGATGAAAACCTATGGCCAGGAGTGGGGCTTAAATTTCCCCTACCTGCGCGATCGCACTCAGGATGTGGCCCATGCCTTTGGTGCTTCCTGCACGCCCGAACCCTTTGTCATCGATCGACAAGGCATTCTGCGCTACCGAGGTCAAATTGATGACAACTATCGCGATCCCAGTGCAGTTACCAGTCGCGATCTGCGCGATGCGATCGACTGCGTATTGCGCGGCGAAACCGTGACCAAGCCCATAGAACCAGCAATTGGCTGTTCGGTCAAGTGGAGCGCTTAAGGCGATCGCTACACAATTCGCAGCACAGATCGTTAACAGCTAAAAGCCCAAAGCTAAAAGCTAAAAGCTGTTACAAATAGGTTTACAATTATGCTAAGACCTCAATATATAAGATTTAATCTATGCCTCTAAAGTCAACTACCCGACATATTCAGGTTTATGCTGCTACCGTGGAGGACAATGAGCTAGTCGATAGTGAGTCCGCATTGACCTTAGACGTTGACCCCGATAACGAACTGAACTGGAACGATAGCGCCCTCAAGCAGGTCTATGCCAAGTTTGAGGAATTAGTAGCTAGCTATAAGGGTGCGGATCTGACGGACTATAACCTCCGCCGCATTGGTTCAGATCTGGAGCATTTCGTGCGATCGCTCCTGCAAAAAGGCGAAATCTCCTACAATCTCAAACATCGTGCTTTGAACTACAGTTTGGGACTACCCCAGGTCGTCTCGGCAGAGTCGGCGGATTAACTGTTTACTGACTTCATAGGGAAGAAGCCTTCAACCCTCAACTCTAACCCCTCCCCATCAGGGAAAGGGGGAACAGAACCAGAACGGGGGCTGCGCCCCTGCGACCCTTAAATTAATTGTAAGGATTATACGTAATATAAAATCCCTTATTCCTACACGTAAAATCATGGCAGAAGAAACTACACCCGAATCTAAAGTCAAAACTGGAGAGAAGCCCAAGGCTAAGGCTAAGGCCGAAAAAGTCAAGGAGCCTACCATCGAGGAATTGCCCTTTGCCGAGTTTGTGGGGAAACACTACGTGCCTGCTCTGGCTAAAGCTTTGCAAGCCAAAGGCATTGGGGATCTAGACCTCAAGTTCGAGCAATCTCAGGTGCAAGGGCGCTGGTTTAACGGCCTGCGTTCCTTTACTATTTATTTTACCAACCAGGATATTAATGCCCAGAAAGCATTTTCCTGTGCCGATGGTGGGCTGAAGCCCAGCACGATCGAACCATTTTTGATTGACGAGCGCAAAGCCACCCTCGACTTATTGGTATTTGGTGTAGTACAGAGACTAAATGCGCAAAAATGGTTAATGGCTAACTAAATTAATTTGGTACCCTTGCCTTGAAGCGCTTTATTCTGAGCATCTTAACTTTTCTGGTTGCATTTTTTGTGGTGCAGACGCTGGCAGATAGCTGGAGTATTCCACAGGAGATGTCCGGTCTCGATCTGTTTCAAACTGACTTAGAATTACAGGCTTTGGAGCTGCAAACTGGCACGAATGATGCAGCTTTGAAGTCTTTACTTTTGGGAGGCGAGGGCACCCAAAAAGCAACCGAACGAGCCCTGAAGAACTACCAGGAAGCTCGCAAGAATAATTTAAGAGTAATTGCCACGCTTGCCGATCGCACCGACCGACGCGACCCTGCCATCGCCAATGCGATTCAACAAAAACTCCGCAATATTCAAGACCGCAATCAACAGTTAGATTTACGCATAGGCATACTTCAGACCCAGTTGGGTCAGCGGACTGAGGCGATCGCCACATGGGAGACTGTAACTGCCTGCCAGGGCGACACGATCTCGATCTGCGTAGAGGCAACACCTACGCGCTGGACGATGACCGCCAGGATATTGCAAGGTCTGTGGTCGGAGCCAACCGCAATTTTCCCCGATGCCGAAGCGCAAATCCGTCAAACCCTGGATGGCTGGTTTCGCGATCGCGCCCTGGAACAGTTATATCAATCGCAACAACGACAGGAAAGCATACTTGAACTGAGGGATCGAGAACAAATTGCTGCCGTAGAAGCGGTTTCTCGCTTAGCAATTGCTAGTTCTATCCTCATTATTGGAGGGATCCTCGGCATTATAGTCTGGCTGTTTTTGGGCGTGCAGCGGTTGTTTTTCGCCGATAAATCTCCCTTCAGTCCCAAATCTCCGCCTCAAGCATGGACAGTGACTTGGCCCTCAGAAACCACTTGGGAAGTCATGATTCTGTGGAGCACGGGGTTTATTGCGATCTCTAAAATATTATTGCCACTTACCTTACAACAGCTAGGCATTATTCCTAATGAGAGTTGGAGCTACAGGGATCAGGCTCTAGCCGTATTACTGCCCTACGTCATCTACATGGCACCCATGCTGCCTATCCTCGCGGTTTCACTTAAGCCTTTTGCCCCCTTAGCCAAACCCTGGTTCCAGATAAAATTCTGGCCGCTAACCTGGCTCAGAGACGCGATCTTGGGTTACTTAGCTGCCGTGCCTTTGGTATTTCTGGTTTCCTTGTTGAGTCGGCAGTTATTGCAGGGCAATGGTGGTGGCAATCCATTACTGCCGATTTTGGTGGAAAGCCAGGATAGCATTGCTAAGTTAATCTTGTGGTCAACTGTTGCGATCGCGGCTCCCTTTTTTGAGGAAATTCTGTTTCGCGGCTTCCTGATGCCGTCTTTAACTAAAATCGTGCCATTCTGGTCGGCGATCGCCATTAGCGGCTTCTTATTTGCCGTAGCCCACCTCAACCTGGCCGATCTAATGCCGCTGACCGTATTGGGAACGATCTTAGGGTTTGTGTACGCGCGATCGGGCAATTTACTCGCCCCCATGTTTCTCCATGCCCTCTGGAATAGCGGTAGTTTTCTGGCTTTAGTGGCGCTGGGCGGTAAGTAGCAAGTATCCTAATTGCTTGTCGGACTAGGCGCAGGAGTTGCGGTCGGACTAGCGGTAGGCGTAATTTCGATCGTGCGCGTTGGCGGTGCGTCTGGCTCGGTCAACAGTACTTTTAGCTTGTAGTTGCTTTCAGGATTATCTTTACTGGCTTTTAACTGAATCTGGTAAGTCCCGTTAAAGCGTAACTTACCGCTCCAGGACAAAGTTTGAGTCGCTAAATATTCCTTATCTGGGCCAACTACACTCATGGTGATATGTTCGCCTGTCAATTCTGTTTTTAGCTCCTGACCTTCCTTGGCATCGAAGGTATAGCTTTTAATCAGATCGGCTTTCAGACTGCCTTCTTCTAGTTTTTCCTCGCTGACTTTTAGGGTCAAGCTCTGGCTAAAGGAGGGTGTCTGTGTGGTACTGCCTGGAGAGGCAGTTGGGCTGGCTTGGGAATTGGGGGTTGCTTGGGGGTTGGGGGTTGGACTGGCTTGGGGGTTGGGGGTGTTTGCTCCGATGGTAGGGGCTGGTGTGGTGGTGATACTAGACTTCTGCGGTCTGAGGAGGAGGGGAACTGTAAACGCGGTAACGCCTACCACGAGTAGTAAAACACCTAGTAATAAACCAGAGCTTGTATTCGATCGCGGTTGAGGTTTGGTCGTCCTGGCCGCTGCCATACCGCCAGCCTGCGAAGTGGCAGACGCTTTCACCATCGCAGAGGAACCAGCCGCATCCTTATCCTTTTGTTTTTGTTCTTCTGTAATCGTAAACGCAGATAGAGCCTGTTGTACTTCCTTAACCGATTGATAGCGCTGGTTGTAGTGGTAGCGCACCATGCGCGTCAGTACCATCGCCAGGCCATTGCTCACCTTAGTGCGATCGCGCCAAACTAGCTCGCCTGTATCGGGATCTGTGGGTAAGTCAGTAGGGCTAAATCCAGTTAACGCCTTGATTGCCAACATGCCAACTGCATAGATATCGCTACTAAAGTTGGGCCTGCCCGCGCACTGCTCGCTGGGCATGTAGCCAGGCGTACCGATCGTGACGGTAAACCGCGATTCTCCATTTGTTGATGTTTCTAGTTTCGAGCCAGGTTCTTGCAGGGCTTTCACCGCCCCAAAGTCGATCAGGACTAACTTGCCATCGCTTTTACGCCGAATCAGATTTTCTGGCTTAATGTCGCGGTGGATTACCCCTTCAGCATGGACGAACTCCAGAACGTGCAATGTGTCCTGGAGCATGGCAAGCACTTCCGGCTCGGATAGCTGTCGCTCCTGTTGCGGTGTCGAACTACTATTGGCATTACTGGCATTACCTTTAGGAGTATCTTCTGGTTCTGCTTCCTCCAATTTCAGCGGCTTCATCTCCTCGTACAGCGACTTACCTTCAATAAATTCCTGTACCAGGAAAAACTGATTTTCTTCCTCAAAATATGCCAATAACTGGGGAATGCGATCGTGCTTGCCCAGTTTTTCTAAGGTTTCCGCCTCTGTATTAAATAATCGCCTGGCTTCTCGAATAAAGGTCGGATCGTCGCTGGCGGGCTTGAGTTGCTTGACCACGCAGATAGGCGACCCCGGACGGCGCATATCGCGGGCAACATAGGTGCGACCGAATCCCCCCACACCCAATACTTTGATCAGTTTATATCTGCCATCTAATACTTTTGCCGCCATCTCAGTCACCTAGCTACGAGCTACTCTCAATTTTAAAAACAACATACCCATTCTTGTAGTCAATTTAGTACCGCTGGGCAATTAATTATTTAACGTCAGTTCGACAGACCTCACGTTAATAAGCGTGAAGCAGGGCATCTCCTGACTCGCGATCGAATAGGTATAACTTGCTGCTATCTAAGCGCCAGCCGGATTTTTCAGCGATCGCATAGGTAAGATCGGCAGAGACTTTGGCATGGACAGAGAGATCGTCAATCGCGATCGCTAAATTAGTTTCCGAACCCAGCGCTTCGACTAACTGCACGAATCCACACAGATGGGCATCCTGGAGATCGGCGGGTTGGAGGTGTTCGGGGCGAATACCGACCATCGGTAACCGTTTCTAGTCCGGCAATCAGGCGCAGGAGCGTACTTTTGCCGCAGCCTGACGGCCCTACCAGCACCATAAACTCGCGATCTGCGATCGTCAGATCTATATCCTTGAGAACCACATGTTGCCCAAATGCTTTGGACACACCACACAAGCGCACCGTCGCCATGAAAACCTTTTACATATTAATCAGCCTTAAATTTAGCACGTTGCCTTGAGTAGGCTGAGCCTATGCATCTAGCGGGCTGCGTACGCCTCGCCCCCCGCGATTGAGGACGTGCGTGTAGATCATTGTTGTGCGAATATCTTTGTGCCCCAATAATTCCTGTACGGTGCGGATATCATAGCCATCCTCCAATAGATGCGTAGCAAAACTGTGTCGGAGAGTATGACAACTGCCATGTTTAGTAATTCCTGCTTTTCTAATTGCCGCTTTCATAGCACGTTGTAGTGAATCTTCGTAGATATGATGGCG
Organism: Pseudanabaena sp. PCC 6802; assembly: GCF_000332175.1. Taxonomy (NCBI): domain Bacteria; kingdom Bacillati; phylum Cyanobacteriota; class Cyanophyceae; order Pseudanabaenales; family Pseudanabaenaceae; genus Portococcus; species Portococcus stanieri. The sequence continues at coordinate 3,481,086 of NZ_KB235914.1, forward strand.
GCGGACTATCCCAGTGCGGGGATCGATTGAGCGCTTTGCTGAGGGGAATACAAATTGCCACGACCATTCGCGATTTGCATTTGGATACTTTTGTTCTAATGCATTGGGTAAATATACTGCTCCAAATCCTTGTGCTAAATCCCTGTGATGTATGAGTTTGGCTTTTTCCAGTTGCAGCTTGAGCGGGATAATTGTTGAGGTTGGCAGCATTGTCATGCGGTCTTTATTGCCTTTACCGCTACGTACTATAATCTGTCGATACTCAAAGTCGATATCCTTTACCCGTAGATTTAAGCACTCTGTAAGACGCAGTCCTGACCCGTAAAGCAAACTCGCCATCAGGTGATACTCATCCTCCAAATTGTCTAGAATAGCTTTCACTTCAGTGCGGGTAAACACGACAGGAAGTCTTTGCGGACGTTTGGCAGGCTCAATTCCATCCAAGAAGGGTAAGTCAATTTGTAAAACTTGCTGATACAAAAACAAAAGTGCATTCCGTGCCACATTTTGCGTTGATGCTGCTACATTCTTGTCTATTGCCAAATGAGAAAGGTAAGACCGAATTTCAGGTACTCCCATATCCTTGGGGTGGCGTTTGTCATGGAAGAGGATGAAGTCTTTAGCGTAGTAAACATAAGATTTTTCGGTCTTTAAGCTCATGTGCTTGAGACGAATAACTTGACGTACGCGATCGAGCAATCGTGGTGGTTGTGGCTCAGTCATCTTAAAATGCGGTAATACATGCTTTCTAGCGGTACTAGACCGCACTAAGCTGTATTATTCCCAAATTCCGATGTGTTATACCGCACTGTGCGGTTAAAGATTCTTTACACAACTATTAGACCGCAATATGCAGTAAAACGCATACTAAACAGCAATATGCTCTAAAGACTGCTCTCCAGCATTACTAGACTGCTAAATACGGTAATATGCTCCAATTCAGTGTGCTATACTACACTTGGCGGTTTAATATATAGTTAGCCTGCTTTGTCTCTGGTCGAGGCAGTATACCAAGGTTGGTTGTCAGTGCCTAAGAATCAGTCATTTTAGAGTTGTCCATAGCATAATAAAGTATTAGTACAACCAGCAAAATTTCAAAAGTGCTAAGAAAGGACGGGAAAAAACTTGAGGAGCTTGTTGCTGAAATTGAGAAAATTGTGGCAAGAGCTGGGAAAACCGTAGAAGTCAATAAACGTTTTTATGATGATCAAGGTGTTCAAGTAGCTGAATTTGATATATTTATCACTTTTTTATCAGATCTAGGTGGTCACAAGTGGCTAATTGAATGCCGGGATCGTCCTTCTCAAGGTGCTGCCCCCGGAAGCTGGATAGAACAACTCATTGGGCGGAAATTTTTGCACCAATTAGATCGTGTCATTGCTGTCTCAACGACAGATTTTTCTCCTGGGGCAAAACACTGGGCAGAGGAAGGAAGTATCGAATTAAGAACGGTCAACCAAGTAGAAACGCCAGAAAGCTGGCTATGTAATGCTGTAACTTTCCTGAGTAGAACAGGTACTTTTAATAATTGCAAAGTGAACTTACTCAATAGAGGATTAGAGCAGAGCTATATTGACAATATTGTAGAAAATATGCCGTCTAATCCAGACGAGATACTCATATCTTTTGAGAAAATAGATACTCGTCTACTTCCAAGAGAGTTGTTTCAAAACCTTTGCTTTGATGATAAAAATATGATTTATAAAAATATAACTCCTGGAACATCTAAATCGATTCATATCACTTGTCCTCCTGACCTCGAAAGAACTGGACTGATGTTCATAGAATTTGACAATTTTAAAGTCCCGTTGGAAAACATAGAGTTTTCTGGCGAGGCAAGAATTGAGATGAATACAGTTCCCTTTGACAAGATAGAAATTTATAAGCACAGCAAGGAAGCGGGGTTTATTGGTCAGAGAATGACTTGTTTGTTTGAAACTGATCAAGAAAAAATGAAGTTTCAATTCTATGATGTTCAAGTAGAGGAGGGTCGCCAAATTGCAATAAAAGCGGATAAGGAATCAAAAAACTAAAGTTGGTTTGCTAGCAGTCTTCAATAGTAGTAGTTGTCGCAGGCTAACAACCCTGCTGGAGCGGACTGACGAGAGATCTTGGTTGTGTTGTAGAGGTCACTTTCAGCCGCTCAGCAGGAACGTTATACGTACCGATATCGCCGATTGAGTCCGTTGAGATTGTCTGAGTGCGATCGCAAACAAGCAAACAAGACGTATCGGTTACGTTTGCAAGTCCCAACAGGGGATCGGCGATCGCATAGATAAGCAGTTCGAGATTAGGCAAGCATAACGGGTCTGTTTTCTGCTCAAGTTCGGACAGTGGATCGGGGCGATCGCAAGAGATAAATAATTGTGAAGCGATCGGTGTATAACACATCATTGGAGCGGAAAATATTGAGATATTGCGGTTTTGAGTTGGGGGCGATCGCTTACCGCTCAATTTAGCCGTTAGGCAGAGTTTGTGAGAGCTTAATGGGAGATTTTTGGGGTGATGGAGAAGTTAGTGGAAATAGATAAAACAAAATTAATCATTCGCAAAGGAAATAGAAATGATATAGATGCAATAACCAAATTTAATATTTATGGTTCCGAAGAAACTACTAATCAATCCCCTCCTGTTGATGACATTAAGGTTGGTGTTTCATTTGTTTTGCGTGGTCATCAAGACTTTTATCTAGTAGCAAAGTACGAAAATGAATATGTTGGTCAATGCAAGGTGCACCACCATTGGTATGACTGGTATGATGCTTCCTTCTGGTGGGTTGAGCATTTATATGTAGCAAAGAAGTACAGGAAACAGGGGATAGCATCAATGATTTTAGACGAGGTTTCTAAGCTTGCAAAAGAAAATGGCTATGTAAAAAAAATTCTTTTACATGTACATCAAGATAATCATCTTGCTATAAAGGCATATGAAAAATGGGGATTTGACATCCATGACAATAAATTGATGTATTGGAGTATCACTAATGGTCTAAGTTAAACATAAATATCCTGCTTGTTTTTATGCTTTTGAGGTGCCTAACAAGCGCGTGCACTCGGAACGGAGGTTTAAGCTATCGGTTATGATGCAAAAATTGTCGCCGTCCGGTGACGCGCAGGGCGTTATACGTACCGATATCGCCGATTGAGTCCGTTGAGATTGTCTGAGTGCGATCGCAAACAAGCAAACAAGACGTATCGGTTACGTTTGCAAGTCCCAACAGGGGATCGGCGATCGCATAGATAAGCAGTTCGAGATTAGGCAAGCATAACGGGTCTGTTTTCTGCTCAAGTTCGGACAGTGGATCGGGGCGATCGCAAGAGATAAATAATTGTGAAGCGATCGGTGTATAACACATCATTGGAGCGGAAAATATTGAGATATTGCGGTTTTGAGTTGGGGGCGATCGCTTACCGCTCAATTTAGCCGTTAGGTGGCTTCAATCCTTGGTGAAGACTTAACTTCATAGTTATCGATGAGCGTCCTGCATTAAGATATCGAATATACTTCTCTGTAGGCTTTCTGAAGGAACTTTCTGACTAGATGCAGTTACTTGAGCACAAGTTAAATATCTCGGATCTCTTGAATGCTCTTTGGCATGAAACTTTGGGGAATCCCAATATTTGCATCGCTGTTCTAGATGGATCCGTCGATCTGTCTCATCCTTGCTTCAAGGGTTCTGACCTGACTGAGATACAAACTTTGGTGTCGGAGCGTTCCGGTACAGGCTATGCTTTGCAACACGGGACTCACGTTGCCAGCGTCATCTTTGGACAACACGATAGCCCTGTACGGGGAATTGCCCCTCAATGCCGGGGCTTAATCGTTCCGGTGTTCGCCGAGGGAGTAAAAGGTTCGCTTGCCCCCTGCTCCCAGCTTGACCTGGCAAGAGCCATTACCCAAGCCGTCGAGCAGGGAGCCAACATCATTAATATTAGTGGCGGTCAGATGACCCAATCGGGTCAGGCTGACTCTTTATTGGTTCGAGCCGTCCAGTTATGCGCTGAGAACAACGTGCTAATCGTGGCAGCAGCAGGCAACGATGGCTGCCAGTGCCTTCACCTGCCAGCAGCTTTGCCGACGGTTCTGGCTGTAGGGGCAATGGACGCTCAGGGATTGCCTCTCGATTTTAGTAATTGGGGCGATGCCTATCAAAACCAAGGTATCCTCGCCCCAGGCGAAAACATTTTGGGGGCAGTTTCTGGCGGCGGCACAGCCCTGAAAAGTGGCACTAGCTTCGCCACTCCCATCGTCTCTGGTATTGTTGCCCTGCTGTTGAGCCTCCAACTCAAACAGGGAAAACCGCCAGATCCTCAAGCCGTCCGCACAGCCATTCTCCAGAGTGCTTTGCCTTGCAACCAGCAAATTGCCGAAGATTGCCGCCGCTTTTTGGCGGGGAGTCTCGATCTTGCCGCCGTAGAAACTATAATCCTTAAAGGAGAGAGAACCCCTATGTCAGAGCTAAATTCCCAAGAAATGCCCCAACCAGCAGAGGCGAACAGCACGGGTCAGGTGGAGGCTTCAACTGCCCCGCCAGTCCTAGAAAAACCGATGGTGACTGCCTCAGCCGCCATTTCTTCGCCCACCCAGACAATTTCAGCCAACGTACCTGCCGTTACCCCTAGCAGTAGTTCAACTTCGGTTACACCCTCAGAAGGGTGTAGCTGTGGCGGAGGCGGGCCAATGCAGTTAGTTTATGCCCTCGGAGAACTGGGTTTCGACTACGGTACCGAAGCTCGTCGAGATTCCTTTACGCAAGCCATCCCGCCTACCACGAACCTACTGGACTATCTCGCTCAGAATCCCTGGGAGGCACAGTCGCTGATTTGGACACTCAATCTGGATGCCACGCCAATTTACGCGATCATGCCGAAAGGTTCCTTTGCCTCTGAAACTTACGCTCGGCTTCGCGAATTTTACAGAAACCAAACAAATCCCGTCGAGGAGTCTAATCGCGTTGAGCGAGTCTCAATTCCAGGTTATATCGGAGGTAGTATCAGGTTGCTTTCGGGGCAGACCGTTCCCGTTATTATCCCGGAAGTGCGAGGTATGTTCAGTTGGACTGTTCCAGCCTTAATCAACTCGTTAGTGCCACTTGCAATGCAAGCTGCAACGCAAGCTGCAACAGAATCGGAGAGGACACCACCAACGCAGGAGGAGGTGACAGGTAATCTGACACGTAAGCTTCAAGAGTATCTGGAGCGTATCTATTACGACTACCGTAACCTGGGCATTACCCCACAGGAACGGGCGCTAAACTTCTCAGCGACCAATGCCTTCCAAGCGACAGTGGTGATGCTTGATGCAGGAATAGGCGATCTAGCGCTTGACAGCATTACGGTAGAGAAGAGTCCTATTTGTCGTCCCGATTCAGATTGTTACGACATAAAGCTACAGTTTTTTAACCTAGTGGATAACCGAAGATCTGGAAAAGTCTATCGATTCACCATCGATGTCAGCGACGTGATTCCAGTCACTATCGGTACGGTCCGCTCATGGTCTATAGCCAGCTAATAAAACCGTAACCGTTCACTCCCCCCCTACTTATCAACGAGAGAATAAGACGTTCGCCAATTTTTCAGAGGGGGGTGTGAATAATTGCAATAAAACCCCATTGGGAGGAGAATCAATAATGCTATTGCCAATACAAGCACCACCAAAAATCAGAAAAGTCAGCCCGACAAAAATCTTAGGCGTGATGGCAGGGATTAATCCATCAAACTGGAAGTTGCGATGCGATCTCTGCTGTGAAGCGGGTGGGGGAGCAGTTTGTAATTCCATTCTTCCAGGCTGTGTTTGTCCGCTATGAAGCATAACTTGAGCTACACAACAGGAGGAAGTTACTATGTCCATAAAATGTGTGAGGAAGTTTAGTCAGATTGTCGAGAATAATACAGAGATTCAAAAGAGTCTAGAAGCAAAGACAGATCGAGAAAGTTTAATAAATCTCGCTGTGCAGATTGGTTCTGAAATAGGCTTGAGTTTCACAGCCGACGAGGTAAACGAATATTATACAGAAGAGAGGAGAAAAATTGAAAGAGCGTCTAACAGTATCTTTCCGGCGATTCTTAGCAATACGATTAGATTTCTCCAAACAACAATCTCAGCATTCCCCCTTGCAGGTGGGATGCGTGTCCCACCAGTTGATACAGCCTCCAGCATTTGCGATAAACTGCCGCAGCACTTGGCACGTTTAATATGTGAAAAAGTTGTAAATTCCTAAAGGAGCAATCACCATGAAACTTCCGATTCAAGCCCAACCCGTCATGAGAGGAGTTAGTTCCTCAAAACTTGCAGGCAAGACAATTACCCCTTCTGAATGTAGTTATTTGCGTTGTGGCGCAAAAGTCTTAGAGTGTGCATCCGCTTGCTACGAAGGTGGAGTGGCTGCCTGTCTAGCCTGTCTGGGTCCTTCTTATGAAGCTTGTAAAGACTGCTTCAGCGATATCTTCTAATCAAAGTATCCTAGTAGTCAGCTTGCTTTACTGGCATAAACTTTCAAAAGTAAACCTCAATAAACAGGAGAAATCACCATGAAGCTTCCCATTCAAGCCCAACCAGTTTTACGTCAATTGAATAACTACACTTCTCAACATCAAGGCATCCTGCCATCTGCCAGCAAGTGTTGCGGTAGTGATGAATATTGTTTAGGTTCTTGTATATGTTTCTTGGGAGACTGTAGTTGTGCTGGTGCGTGCGTTCCTAAACTGTAAACAGATCGTGTTTGTTGAGTTTCCATTTTCACAAATTAACCTTAGAAATCAGGAGAAAGAATCATGAAACTTCCCGTTCAAGCCCAACCAGTACTGCGAAATGTCAGCGATACCAAAATAGCCATGACGAATGCAGTGATAGCATCAGGGTGTTCGACTTGGAAAAAAATTGGCTGTGCTGGTGCAGTAGCAGCCTGTGCAGCAGTCTGCTATGCAAGTGGAGGACTCGCATGTGCGGGTTGTTTTGCCGGTCTAGGGCAGAGCAGTTGCATTGATTGCCTATAAAGGATCGAAATTTTTAAAATTTGGAGATTGGGGATAGGCAAGATTCATTTCTTGCAGTCCCCAATCTCGGTATTAAATAACTCAACACAAAAAAATACTACAAAATCAAGTGAAGTTGCGAGTAGCCACAGCGCCACCTAACCAGCGCGTTGCAGCGGACGGAATGGAAACCTTGTTGCTGCATCCAAGGCGACTTGCCGCCGCTGAACGCAACCGTTAGTGGATGTGGGATCGGATCCCCCAGACTGGATATAACCCATAGAGTATAAATTTTAAGCAGAAAGAGCTTGGAATGGGCTAGTGAGGCTTTCTAACTGCTGGACTAGCAGGCTCAGGAATAAACCTACATCCGTAACAACCCCAACGGATTCCACGGAGCCGCGATCGGCTAGCTTAGTGACTACAGCGGGATTGATATCGACGCATACCATCTTCACTCCAGCCGGAGTCATGTTGCCCACGCCAATTGAATGCAGCATCGAAGACAGCATCAGAATCATATCCGCACCTTTAATTTGCTCGGCATATTTCTCCTGCGCCTTAATCAAATCCATTTCCGTATCCGGCAGCGGGCCGTCATCGCGAATGGAACCAGCCAGAACGAACGGTACGTTGTGGGTGACGCATTCGTACATGATGCCTCTGGTCAGGACTCCGTGCTCGATCGCTTTGGCAATACTGCCATAGCGGCGAATTGTATTGATTACCTTGAGGTGGTGGCGATGTCCGCCGCGCACGGGTACGCCCTTTTGCATATCCACGCCTAGAGAAGTCCCCATCAGCGCTTGCTCGATGTCGTGCACGGCGATCGCGTTGCCCCCCAACAAAGCCTGCACGTAGCCTTCGCGGATTAAATGGGAGAGATGCTCGGCACCGCCCGTGTGGATGACGACGGGACCAGCGGTGACGACGACCCTACCACCGCGATCGCGAATTTGCCGCAATTCCCAGGCGATTTGCTCGACGATTAGCTCTACTCGCCGTTCGCTGGAGACTCCAGCCCCCATAAAGCTAAATTCTGGAGCCGTAGTATTGCGTTTCTCACGGGATTCGGTTTTACGACTGGTACGAATGCCTTCTACGCCAACAATGACGCGATCGCCCACTTCCAAATCCCTCAGAATTTTACAGGTAGCCATTACTCCATCGGGCGTTTTGCTAACCACGATCGCCCCATCCATGCGCTGATTCTGCACCTTAACCCATTCGCACTCTACCCGCACCTCGGTGGGATAGATTGTCGTCACGTAGAAATCATCCGGCGCTACGCCCCGTTGCGCGCACACTTCGATATTCGTATCGCAGGCTTCCTGCGGAGGCGGTACGGCTCCTAGATCGATGAGTTGCGTCACGATCTCTTCCATGACATCGTGGGAGGGCGCAGATACCTTCACATCAGCAACAGAGATACTTTGTCTCTGTTCGCCCAACGCAAAGTTTAGAACTTGGAAACTACCGCCATTGCCAACGATCAGGTCTAACGCCTGATTCATAATGCCCGCATCTAGCAAATGTCCTTCCATGTGGATGGTACGACTTTCCACAGGAGTGCTGGCGTGTACGTCTTCCAGAACTGGCTCCGTAACGCGCAGGGTCAGGCATTTTGCCGCACCCCCAGCTTTGAGAAACTCCGTCAGAGGCGTTTCGATGACCTGAAATCCCGCATCGGCAAGCCGACTTTTCAGCGACTTACTAGCTTTGTTCATCACGACGGTCGTCTCAATATTCACGGCGTTGCAGGCAAAATTCACCGCGTCGGCTTCCTCGATCGCGATGCGTTTTTCCGCTGCCACCCGCATCTCGATCGCGCGGTTGGAATAGGTATCAAAAGCACCAGGATAGTAAAGTAAATAGCCGCCACTCAGGGGACAAAAACAAGTATCTAAATGATAGAAGCGATTATCGATTAAATGCAGGGATAATACTTCGATATCCAGCCACTTAGCGAGATAGGGATGTGAGTCCAGTTCGGAGCGGAAGCCATAGCCCGCCCACAACCAACGACCTTCGCGATCGAGCAGAGCGTCACCCGCCCCCTCAAATGGCAATTCCTTGGGAAGTTCAAATACCGTATAACCCTGCGACTCAAACCAGGCTTTGAAATAGGGTTCTTCACCCTGACGCTCTTTGTGGAAAAAGCGACTCAGCACTACATTTTGTCCCAACACCAAACCCGCATTGGCGGTAAATACCATATCGGGCCAGCCCTTTTCTGGTGGCACGAGATCGACTACTGCCATGTCTTTGAGAATATCGTGCAACCCCTGCCACTGCTCGACAGCAAGCGCGCGACTGGAACGATGGATATTACCTTCCATCCAGGGATTAATGACATAATCGACATCGTAGTGGTCGGGAGCGCACATTAAAAAACGGATTGGCATGGTCATAGATACTTTGAGGGATGCTGGGATAGCTGATGGACGTTACAGGAATTACGCAAAAGCCTTGCAATCGATTGCAGGCTAAGATCTTAAACCTATTGAAACAGGTTAACCGCAGCCATTTACTCAGTCTGCTTTAGCTGACTTTAGCTTTCAGCCAAGAAATCGATCTCTGGGATTTCCCGGATGGCGCGCGATCGCTAGAGTAGCGATCGGGTTTGGCAAATTTATAATAGCTCTACGTGTACTATTTTTGCCGCACCGCTCAACTCAACTATGGGCTGTCCTTGCCCGTTGCATGGCTGCAAAGGCAGTTCTTCTATCGGAATTTGGAGGATGCGCGGTTGAGGATCGTCGCTGGAATTGCCCACTAATAAGGCGATCTGGCTGTGGTGGGGAGCGATCGCTGCCGCTGCGATTAAGTAATCTTGTTTGTTCCGAAATGTCATGGTTTGCGAACCAATGCTACCCCTTGGTGCGAGGCGAAGGAGATCGGCTTTAAGGCGTTTGGCATAACCTTGAGCCGTCACCAGAACTAACTCTAGTTTGGGATTGATGTCGAAATTCAGAGGCATAGCTGCTACTAAATTCTCTGTGAGTCTGAGCCGCAGAGCTGGATTACCCGCCGCTGCCCGTCCGAGCGTAGGGATTTGTTCTTCGTCGGCGGCCATGCGCAGGATGCGTCCCGCCGTGGTGGCGATCGCAATTTCCCAATCTAAACCCACTAGACCTGCCCAGAAAAGTCGATCGTCATCTTTTAGTTTCATCACTGTCAAACCGCGAGCGTTGATGCCCGCATAGTCTGCTAGGGGCGATCGCTTGATTTTGGATTGACTGCTAATTAAGACCAGGTTATCCGTGGTTTCGGGATTGCGCTCCCAAACCAGGTGAGACACGATCTTGTCGGCGGCATCGGGTAGCAGCGTTACTAGAGGCGTGCCTTTACTTTTGCTGTTTTTAGCTAGGGGTGGAATATCAGAAACTGGCAAGGCAAAAGCCTTACCGCCGCTGGTGAATGTCAGCAGTTCCCGATCGCTGCGGGTAGGGTAGACGGCTATGGGGAAGTCATCGGCGATCGGCTTGACAGGACTGTGACCGTTATTGGTGCTGGATTCCTGGCGCTTGATATAACCTTTGTAGGTAATTTGGATGGTCGTATCCTCGATCTCTACGAGCCGCAGTGGGGGCAAACTGCGGGAACCGCCTTTGGTGTTTTCGAGTGCGTTATTTTCACGATCGTCCGCTGCGAGATCTCGCGCTGCTTCGCTACTACTACTGGCTTTGCGGGATGATGAGTTAGGAGGATTTGGCTCCAGCCAGCCAATGCGGGTGCGGCGTGCGTCGCCGTGTTTCTTCTTGAGGTAGCGCAGGTCTTTTTTCATCGCTTTGAATAATTCGCGGCGATCGCCGAGCAATAATTCCAGTTGGGCGATTTGCGCTTGCAGCTCTGCCATCTCGTCGCGCAGGTTTTGTTGCTCCATCCCCGTGATGCGGCGCAAGGGCATGGAGAGAATGGCATCGGACTGCGGCTCGCTCAGACCCAGGCGGGACTGGATTTCTAATTTGGCTGAGGGGGCATCGATCGCCTGACGCAGAATTTCGATCAAAACATCGAGGCGGGCGATCGCGCTGGATAAACCTTCGACTATGTGCAGTCTGTTGGTGGCTTTGCCTAACTCGTGGCGATAGCTGCGCGTGAGCGTCTCTTCGCGGAAGTCAACGAACTGCTGTAATAGTTCGCGCAGGCTCATTTGTTTGGGCTGAGAGCCAACCAGTGCCAGCATAATCGCGCCAAAATTAGTTTGCAGTGCCGTCTGCTGGTACAAACGCTCTAAAACTGCGTCGGGATTGATTTCTTTCTTTAGCTCGATTACCACCCGCATGCCCGTGCGATCGCTCTCGTCGCGGATATCAGCTATGCCTTCTAGCTTGCCCAGGTTAACCAATTCGGCAATTTTTTCAATCCAGGCTGCTTTATTCACCTGGAATGGCAGCTCGGTGACCACAATGGCAGTACGGGAACGGCGCGACTTGCTGCCCTCAATCGTCTCAAACGTAGCGATGCCGCGAATGGTGATGCTGCCCCTACCCGTCGTATACGCCTCTTTAATGCCGCCATCGTCAACGACAATGCCGCCAGTGGGGAAATCCGGGGCGGGAATTAACTCGAATAGTTTTTCATCGGGGAGATCGGGGCGATCTATTAAAGCGATCGTGCCGTCAATTACCTCGCTCAGATTATGGGGTGGAATGTTGGTTGCCATACCCACCGCAATCCCCGACGCACCATTCAGCAATAGCATCGGCAATTGCGACGGCAGCACGATCGGCTCCTGCTGCGAGCCGTCGAAATTATCGGTAAAGTCAATTACCGAGTCATTGATGTCGCTCAGGAGGGCATCGTTACCAATTTCGGACAGGCGGCATTCGGTGTAGCGCATTGCCGCTGCCGGATCGTTATCTACAGAGCCAAAGTTACCGTGTCCTGCCAGGACGGGATAGCGGCTAGAAAAGTCCTGCACCAAACGCACCAGCGCGTCGTAGACCGATTGATCGCCGTGGGGATGGTACTTACCCAGCACGTCGCCCACTACTCTGGCGCACTTACGGTAGGGGCGATCGGGTAGCAGCCCCAACTCGTGCATGGCATAGAGAATGCGTCGGTGCACGGGTTTCAAGCCATCGCGGGCATCGGGTAACGCCCGCCCTACAATTACGCTCATGGCGTATTCCAGATAGGATCGCTGCATTTCCGCGTGCAGATCCATGGGAACAATTTTTCCCTGCGATGGTTCTGGGGCTAAAAAATTTAATTGCTCTGTCCGCTTTGCCATTAACTTGGTACTACAACGATCGCGCTATCTGAACTAATTAATGCTTACAACATAAGTGCGTAAAAACACAAATTTTTATTTGTATTGTGAAGTATGGGGTGTTAGTTTTGGTGTTAGCTTTGAGGGGACAGATCGCAGAACAATTAATCCCCCCAAATTTTCACATTTAAAAACCATAACTAAGTAATTAGTGTAAACATTCAGAATTCTAGGTTAGTGACTGTGCCAAAACGTACTACTAAACAATGGATAATCAATATCGTCTTGATTATTACTACGCTCTCTTTTTTAGGGATTTCGATCGCGCCGCTACTGGGGGGTATTCTAGCACCGCAACAGGCAGCCAATAAGCCTACTACTACCCAAACCAGCGAGAAGGAAAAGTTAAAAATTCAAATTGAAGGCTTTGAAGCTGTCCTGAAGCGCGAGCCTAAAAATCGCACTGCTTTAGAGAATTTAGCCATTCTGCGCATCCAGGCTGGCGATCTTAAGGGCGCGATCGAACCTTTACAAACCCTGGCAGATATTAACCCTGACATTGCGGACTACAGGCTGAAACTGGCGGAAACACACCTGAGGCTGAAACAACGCGATCTTGCCATTGCTGAATATCGTAAAATCCTGAGCACTAAACCCGGCGAACTGCGCGCTCTTGATAGCTTAATTGGTCTAGAGCTGAAAGATAAGCGTCCTGAAGCCGCGATCGGTCTGCTGAAAGAAACGATCGCGGCTGCCGATACTGTCAATAAAATCCAGCCGGATAGCATCGACAAAACTACCGTCACGCTGATGTTGGGTGACGTATACCTCAATCAAAAGCGCTACGAGGAGGCAAAGGATGTCTTCGATAAGCTTGCCAAGCAAGAGACTAAAGATTTCAGACCTTTAGTGGGGCAAGCTCAAGTAGCACGCGCTCAAGGCGATGAAACTAAAGCTAGCTCTCTATTTACGAAAGCAGCCGAATTAGCGCCTCCTCAATATAAAGACAACATTAATAAGCTGGCTGCAAAACCGCCAGAATCAACAACAAACGTGGCACCAAAGCCAGATACGACCGATCCCAAGGAAAAAACAGATAATAAACCTGACAAGAAAAATTAGATAGGACGGATGGCGTTGACGCAGGGGTTTAGCATTTGTTACTGATGTTTGGGTTTAATGCGAGACTTTCGGACAAATGCTAAACCCTTACGGGTTGGTATGGCAAACTCTTGATGATGGCGTTGAAGTTTGAGGTTAAAGATATGACGGATGTTTGGGTTTAATGCGAGACTTTCGGACAAATGCTAAACCCTTACGGGTTGGTATGGCAAACTCCTGGTGATGGCGTTGAAGTTTGAGGTTAAAGATATGGCGGAATATTTTTCTTGTCCTATCTGTGGTGCGGATGTACCCATCAAAGCGCGTGCCTGTCCTGAATGCGGCTCGGACGAGCAAACTGGTTGGTCGGAAGCCGCAAAGTACGCGCACTTGCTGCCATATACAGGCGAGCCGGAACTAACGCAATCCAGCACTCCAGTTTGGCAGCGCTATGTAATTTTTGCGATCGCCGTCCTGTTGACCCTAGCGTTTTCGATCGCGCAGAATATGGCCTGGATCGTGCCCGCGATCGCAGCAGTAGCTCTCATCTGCGGTGCGGCTTATTGGTTAGGTCAAAAATTCTCGAATAGCCGTAGGGGGATGGAAAGAAAACTATACCGACAACTGGTACAAAGAGCCAGCGGCGATCGCGACCTGGCTAACAGACTGCTGGAATACGAAAAGCAGCGCGCTCCTGAAGCTAATCGCTTGCAATTACTGCAAAATGCCATTTATCGTTGGGATCGCGATCGCATTCGGTACTAGCGATGGAAAATACCACCTAGGAAACCTTCTATGCCGCCTTTGGCAGAATTGCCCTTATATTTTTCCAGAAGTTTCTCCAGTACTTCTCGCTCTTCGCTGCTGAGCTTGGTGGGGATGTCCACCTTAATCGTAATCAGATGATCGCCTCTAGCAACGGGATTACCTAGCTTGGGTACGCCCAAACCTTCTAAGGTCAAGACCGTACCGGGCTGCGTACCTGAGGGAATGGTTAAAGGCTTTTTGCCATCGACCGTATTAATTGTGATTTTGTCGCCCAGAATCGCCTGCAGGTAGCCAATCTTGATTTCCGACAGGATGTTAATGCCTTCGCGCTCGAATTCCGTATCGGCTTGTACGAAGAGGTAAACGTACAGATCTCCTGGCGGGCCGCCTTTTTGACCGGCATCGCCTTCGCCGGATACGCGAAGTCTGGTGCCGCTATCTACGCCAGCGGGAATGGTAATTTTGAGTTTTTTGGTGACCTGGTTCAAACCCTGACCGCCGCAGACTTCACACTTTTCTTCGATCGTCTGACCAGTGCCATTACAGGTGGGACAGGTCGATACTTGCGTAAAGCTGCCAAACGGCGTGCGCGTGGCACGACGTACCTGCCCGCTGCCGCTGCAAGTGCTGCAAGTACGCGGCTTTGTCCCTGGCTTTGCCCCAGAGCCAGCACAATTCGAGCAGGTTTCTAAATGAGAAACGTTAATTTGCTTCTCGCCACCAAAAATAGCTTCGCGAAACTCTAATTTCTGATCGACCCTGAGGTCGTTGCCGCGCGTGGGGCCGCTGCGGCGACGAGGTTGTTGCCCCCCACCCGCAAAGCCACTAAAGAAGCTTTCAAAGATATCGGCAAACCCACCCATGTCGCCGAAGTCTTGATATCCCCCTCCTGCCGCACCGGGCACTCCAGCTTCGCCAAAGCGATCGTAGCGCGAGCGACTGTCCGGTTCTGAGAGGACTTCATAGGCTCGATTAATTTCTTTGAACCGCTCATCTGCGCCATCATCTTTATTTACATCTGGATGGTACTTACGTGCCAAACGTCGATAAGCTCGTTTGATCTCCTCTTTATCTGCACCGCGAGAGACTCCAAGGATTTCATAGTAATCACGCGCCATATGGTATCTACTCGGTCACTTAAAATTTTGGGACTTATCTTAATTTAACCTAGCAACAACGATTCTGTAAAAGTCAATGTAGAGCTTTCAGCGATTAGCAGTTAGCGGTTGGCTTTTTTTAATTAAATCTTCCCTGTAGGATGCGTTAGGCAGCAACTGTAGCGCATCATCACCCATCGTCACTAACCTCAACATTGGTGGGTATCCACGCTAAGGACGAGTTTTAACCGATATATCCCCATTCACCAGGGTTTGACAAGCAAGGCGATAGCTGTTGGGCTTGCGCTTGAGCTTTCTTTTTTCAAAATCCGTCCGGGGAGAGAGCTGCTCGCCGCCTTCGGTAATTTCCACAATGCAGGTGCCGCATTGACCGTAACCACCGCAATTCGTGAGCTTGCCAACTAACTTATAGAGATCGATGCCATTTTCTATGGCTTTAGTGCGTAAATTAGCGCCATCCATAGCAATTACTTGTTTACCTTCTTCGACAAAATTGATATTAGCCATGGCCCGTGCGTTAACTTTTGTAAATCAAATGTGGTAGCAATACCCTTTGAGTTTAAGTGGAGGGTGTGGGGGCTTTGCCTCCACGCAGGGGTTCTATCCCTGCACCCGTCCTCACTCTTTGTTCGTAAAGCTTTATTAAGTAAATTAAACCATTGATGTGGATAGACTCACAATCAGTAAAGAGAAGTAGGGCAGATCTAAATCTGGAAATTGCGTGAGGTTTGACCACACTTTTTGCTGGGGTAGCGTGGCGTGGGCAACGACATGACTGTGGTGCAGGAGGTTTCGCGATCGCAGTAATTTCCACACCTCAGAGTAGACGCTGCTCACTTTCATCAGCACCACCACATCCGCCCAATCTAAAGCTGTCTCTAGCTCGGCAAAACTATGCATGGCGGGCAAAATTGCTAGCTTGTCAGACCAAATTGTGAGGGGAATGCCGATCGCGGCGGCAGCCGCCATGGGAGACGACACGCCTGGAATTATTTCGATTTCATATTCATGGGGCTGAGATTTTAGTCCCCACATCAGATAGGTGAGCGTGCTATAGAAGCTCACATCTCCCTCAGCAATAAAGGAAACATTTTGGCCTTTGCGCAAGTGCTGAGCAATTTTGAGCACGGCTGCCTGCCATGCTGCCTTTAGTACGAGTTTATCCTGGACGAAAGGTAGCTCCAGGGGGAGTTTGATCTGACTGGGGTGCAAAAATTGGGCAGCGATCGCTTCGGCAATGCCCTGCTTGCCACACCGCCCCGCTGGAAATGCTACAACGGCAGAATTTTGCAAGGCCTTCATTCCTTTTAAGGTGATTAATTCCGGATCGCCGGGGCCAACACCAATACCGTAAAACTTACCCTGCACTTGATTTAATTTCTACCTCGTAAAGCGTTACTGAAGCAAGCGCATCAAGACTAGCAAAATTTTGTTTCCGCGATCGGGATAATTTCCTAAAAAATCCTGAAAACCATTGCTAATTTCCGCAAAGAATGTGTCATATTGTCAGCAAACAAACAAGGTTTAGATTTTAGTTTGCTTAAGTTGGGCTTGATAACCCTATGTCAACAGTTCAGAGTAGTCGCCTGATTGCCGAGATCAATAATTTGCTGAGCCATCCGCTCGGCTCAGCTTCTCACGTTCTGTCTGATGAGGTAATTCAGCGTCGCGAGCAACTCAAGCAACTGAGGTTTCAACTAGAAAATGCTCAAGATCCTCGTCGCATTAAAACCCTGGAGCAGAAATGCCAGCTTTTGATCTATCAGCTTGATGGCACGCTAGACGCGATCGCTGATTCCCTGAACCATCCCCAAGCAAACAGTCCCGAGGCAATTGCATCCAGCCAGAATACGCTGCTGGATACATCAAGTACGCGAGACAATCCGAACGATCTAAGCGATCGAGTCGATCGAGTCACCGATCTAAGCGATCGCAGCGATCGCGAAACACAGCCGCAAATGCCATCGGGCGCACCGGAGTTGCCGAGACTAATTACCATAACGCCATCGCCTACGCCCCAGAAACCACCGTCCGAGAATGGCAGTACAGCAAATGAAATATTCGATCGCACCATGTTAGGGAACGACGAACAGGTTGCCTCAATTCAGCAGACAGTTAAGCAGGCGATCGAGCAAACCCTAGCCGTAGAAAGAGCGTTGACGATCGCGGAAATTAATGGCAACATCAAAAACTTAGTTGAGGCGCAACGGCGCGCAGCGCTGAGTCAGGAGCTACAGGAACTGGAGCAGCAGAAGCAGATACTACATACAGAGATTGCAAACCTGGAGGCGCAACGCCAAGAACAAATCCAGCAATTCACCCAACAGCTAGATCGGCACCAGCAAGAGGTAATCGCTCGAATTACCCAACAGCAACAGTCTGAGATCGAGATGTTTGCAGAACAGCAAAAGCTGTACCAGACTGAGATTAGGAACTCCATTCTGGCTTTGCAGGAATTAGTGCGCGATCGCATTCCCAATGAAGTCGATCGAGTCATCCAGGCAATTCGGGCAGAAGAAGAGAAGCGATGGCAAGATGCGAATGCATCGCATCGAGAATTTATGGAACGAGTGCAGGTACAAAGAGAGCGCTTCGCTACGGATCTCGATACTAGATTTGCCTCAACCTTTGAGGAGTTAGAACAGAACGTTCAAGCGTATAAGGATTCTCTTGCCCGCCAGGTCGAACAAGTGAAGGCTTACGAACGGGAGCATGAAGCTTTGCTCGCAACCTTAACCGACCGTTTGGCGGCTAAGGTGGAATCACTCCCAACTTCAATGCCTGATTCTCAGGCAGATAATCTCTTACTTGAGTCAGAATCGGAACCCGAATTATTACTTGACGAACAAACCAATCTATTCGAGGTGTCGGAGCCTGAATTATTCTCTGGCGAGCAGGTCGAAGAGGGTAGCGATCGAGTAGATGAATTATTTACGGGCGATGTCACAGGCGATCGCGATGAGGATGTCGAAGAGCGTGACGATCGAGCAGATGAATTATTTGCGAGCGATGCCACAAGCGATCGCGATGAGGATGGAGATGCGGACGCGATCGAAGATCTAATTAACGAATCAAATCCTTTTTTGAATGAAGATACTAGAACTGCTAGCGACGATAATTCAGCAGCGATTGAGGATCTAATAGCCAGCCTGGATTCTTTAGTAGGAACGTCCGATACACCCGAACAGACTGAACCAGAAGTCACTCTGCCTGAAATTACCGAACTTGCCGATCTAACTGCTCAAATTGAAGCGGATAGCGATCGCTCTAACGATCTTTTGCTAACTACAGATGAATCGGTAGAGGCACCTGAAGAAATAGATGCGATCGTTCCCACCGATCTGACGACAGATATTACAAGCACGGATGAACTGGTTGAATTAATTGAATCGACTGAAGAAATAGAAGATAGGTTAGTACCTGAATCTCAAGTTGAAGCCGAGATAGAACCAGAACTCGATCTAGAAGCAAATCCAGAATTCAACGAACTAGCGAATCAAATTGAAGCAGAGTTCGGTCAAGATCTCGACCGAATAATCTATTATGTTCGACCAGGGCAGGAACCAAGTATGGCAAGTTACGATCTTTCTGCAAATACGACAAAATCAGAGCGGGAGATCGCAGCCAATCTATCACCAGAAACTAACTATGCGATCGCGAATCTGTCAGAGTCCCCTATCCCTGTCCCCTCGATGGACGATGAACTCGAACGCCTGCTCGATGCTGTAGTGGCAAAGAAGTCACCGGATGAGCAAACCTCAGCGATCGCAGAAACACAAGAATTAACGGAACTGCCAGATTTATTGCCAGACTTAGATAGAGAAGAAGACCAGCTATCTGCGCTAGCAGACGTGGAATCTTTAAGCTCTGAGTTAATCTCTAACGATTCTCCCACATCAGAGCGAGTGCGATCGGAAGCGGTTACGGCTACTCCAGGTGGATCGCTAGAAGAGAGCGAGCTGGAGAGATCGGATTCTACTCTGCCACCAGAAGACGGTATCGACCCCAGCTACAGCATAGATGATACCTGGTTTTTAGGTATCGACTTCGGCACTACATCCTTGCGGGCTAGTTTATTCAATGCTACAACAAACAAAATTTATCCTCTCCTATTTGATGTATCTTCAGGGCATTCTAGCGAATATCTACCCAGTACTGGACATGCCTCACCAGAGCCGCTGTCCTTAGATCCATTACAAGCACGATCTATCGATCCTCCTGACTATGAAGATCGGAGGGATGAAGATGCGATCGCCAACTTCAAGAGGTTACTAAAATTAGGCTTGCCCTATCACGGTGTGAGTAATTGGCAGCCGATCGTGCAGTGGACGGATCGGGAGCGCATTCCCCTTCGCTATTTTCAAGCAATGCTGAAACAGCTCGTCCTCAAACTACAGGCTAAGGCAATCTGTGGCAAACTGCCAGAGCTGCATACAATCTTATCTAAGCGCATCTATGCCGTAATTTTGGGACATCCCACCGCATGGTCGGATACCTACGTGCACAATCTGCGCGAAGCAGTTCTGGTAACCGGAATCGTCGATCGAGCCGAGCAGGTGATGGTAATCGATCAAGCGATCGCTCCCTTATTTGCACTCATCCATCAAAATAAAGCACCGCAGGATATCGCTCTAGCGATCGACATCGGCGCGCAAACCACGGATATCTTACTGACAAAGGCGGGAAATGGGATAATTAGTCGCAGCACGATTGGCAGTCTGGGCTTTGATTATGCCGGACTGGGGATTAATCAAGATATCGTCGTGCAATTACTTTATCCCCGCTGTCGATTACTGGCTGCCCCAGATAGCGATGACTGCGATCTAGATCGTTTGTTAATGCCTGCGCCAGGCGATCCGGCACCTGGTCTGCGAGCGGAACTGCAGAAATGTTTAATGAGTTCGTTGGTTGGGAGGGAGTTACTGAACGCAGCCGAGCAACTGAAGCTGGCGCTATCGACGCATTTAGATCGAGATGAATGGGGCGCGACGGTATGCGATCGACCGCTGAGCGTATGGCGACGGGAGTTGGAAAGTCAGGTGATGCAGCCATTTATCCAATATCTCAATCGCGAACTCAACGATTTACTCAGTAGTTCTGGAGTTCTGGCAGATGAGGTAAAATTGCTATGGAAGCTGGGTGGTTCTGTAGCTTTGCCTAGTCTGTCGCGATGGTTAGAGCAAAAATTCCCCAATGCCGCGATCGAGCACCTGCCACCGTCAACAGTTGCCAGTGGCCTGGCGATCGCACCCATGTATCGCTACCTAATCAATATTGGACGGCAGCAATATTCTGACTACTTCTTACTACAGGAGATTTGCCACCTCAACCTGCAAAGTGCAATTACACCTGACCAACTTATGCAGCAGCTTCAGAATCGCGGTGTTAATTCTAAGTCTTGTCGCGATCGCATTTTTACATTCCTCCAGGGCGATCTGCCTATGGGGATCTTTCCTTGGCAGGAGCAAGAGCAAAGTATTTTCTTGAGCGATCCTTCCCTCAGTCACGATCTATTTGCGGGGAGGCTATTCGAGCTAGATAGCAACGGTACGTATCAACCAAACTTAAGGAAATTTCAAGCTCTGAAACTCTACCTCCAATCTATCCTCGGCAACATGCAACAATCTCTCGCGGAGCCTTTAGTATTTCCTGAGTTTGGTCGTACCGCGATCGGTTAGCACCGCTACGTTGACACGCCGTCTCATGCCTGCATTGCCGTACCTATGTTGCTTGACTTGCTTCATGGCCTTGTCTAGAACCCTGCTATATTTATAGCGGTTTTCAGATCGGAAAGAGTAGGGGGGTTGGGGGCGTTGCCCCCAAGAAGGGGTTCTACCCCTTCACCCCGTCAATAAAACCTGTTCTCAATTGAAAAACGCTATAGCTTAAATTTTTTCCAGACTATGGCTTGACTTTTTCCTCCTTTCCTTAACTTGACACCACTGCCCCCGTGTCTGCCTCAACCCTGTGCCTACCCCAACCCCGTGCCTGCCCTAACCCCGTGCCTGTTGTAAATTCCTAAACAAATGGCAACCAGGTATGGGGTGAGAATATGTTATGATCGCCCACGAAGGGCATATAGCTCAGTGGATAGAGCACCAGGTTCCGGTCCTGGGTGTCGGGGGTTCGAGTCCCTCTATGCTCGTTGCTAGTAACCTCGCTCGGATGATATTGACACTCCGCTAACTGAAGATTTTTGGGAAACCATCTTCGAGATAATATAGCGGTTTTCAGATGAAAACGAGAAGGGGGGTTGGGGGCGTTGCCCCCAAGAAGGGGTAGGACCCCTTCACCCCGTCAATAAAACCTGTTCTCAATTGAAAAACGCTATTAATGTTCCCGATCGTGGGAGAATGATCGGTAAGTGCGATTTATGCTCTAGGCTTCAGAGAGTCAAATAAAGATTGCTGTCCTCATCTTTAGATATGGTCTTTGACAAAGAAACATGCCAGATACTACTACTTTTTTGATTTTCCTGACTGCTGCTATAACCCTAATTATGACTCCGGGGCCTAATACTCTATACGTTACAACGCGCAGTATGGAGCTAGGGCAAAAGGCAGGGCTTGTTGCAGCATTTGGAGTAGGGGTAGGCTGCCTCATTCATACTTCAGCAGCGGCATTTGGTCTATCGGCTTTGCTGATGTCCTCCGATTTTGCCTATGAAGTAGTTAAGTATTTAGGTGCTGGGTACTTAGTGTATTTGGGCGTTCGTACTGTCTGGGAACACAAAAAGGTACTTGTGTCATCTGCGGTCAGAAAGATCGATTCCCTTGGTATTTTTGGTGAAAGCATTCTAACTAGTTTGCTCAATCCTAAAATTGCATTATTCTTTATCGCTTTTCTACCCCAGTTCACCAATCCCGATATTCCTTTGATGGGGCAAATTTTTTTATTGGGAAGCGTCTACAGTATCCTATGCACTGGCTGGTATGTCATCCTGGGGTTATTGCTAGGTTCCACCAGCACTTGGTTTATGAACCAGCTCAGCCTTACTCGCATACGTTCGTGGATAACAGGATGCATTCTAGTAGCCCTTGGGCTTAGCATCGCTCTGCCCCTACATATCCTGCCCGAGCATGTCTAATTACTTCTGTTTCTATTCTTCCATTGGTATAAAGGCGTAGAAGCCGAAAACCAGGATTGTTAAGCCGATCTAGTTCAAATTTTGGGGTACGAGGTGCAAACTGAGCGCAGGTAGATGGTGTCACCAAATAGCGTGCTTTAGAGGCACGATCGCTTCTTTCTCCATCCAATTCACTATCAAAGGCTTGATGGGCGTGACCGCTGACAATTACTTGTATCTGAGGATGGCGATCGCAGATCTGCCAAAACCGCTCCCGATCTTGCAACCCACTTTTATCGATCCAATCACAGCCGAGCGAGATGGCCGGATGGTGCAGGGCAATTAAGGTCGGTAAATCGGGTTGCTCGCCAAGTTGCCGATCTAGCCAGGCGAGACTCTCAGCATCAAGATAACCATGGACCTGTCCCGCGATCGCAGAATTCAGCGGCACTAAATTCCAGCCACCCCTCTGCAGGCATGAGTCCCAGAGCACGGCACAACCTCGTAATTCTCTAGCCATAATCGAGACATCGTCGTGATTTCCCGGCAGGCAGTAGGCTGGAATGCCCAGCGATTCGAGAGACTGCTGCAATCTTGCATATGCAGGAATGCCACCATCCTGCGTCAGATCGCCAGTTAAGAGCAAAAAATCCGGTGCGGGTTGCAGATGCCCAACCGACTGCAAAATGGCATGATAGGATACATCCGTATTCACTCCCATGACTAACTGCTGCGGATCGTCCGTCAAATGGATATCTGTAATCTGCGCGATCGACAAGTAAGGGTTAAGCATTTGCTCGAAAATCTTGGTATTAATCACAGATATAGCTATAGCCAATAGGCTTAGGACGGGGTGCAGGGGTTCCACACGGCAGTGGCTCTAGCGGGGAACCCCCAAGACCGCCCTGCCTCCCCTGCGTGGGGGCGCAGCCCCCACACCCCCTGTCCTAACAGATCTGTCTGCGGCTATATTACATGTAAATGCTTAAACCCTCCGATATCTCCGATACCCTCGACATTCCCGATATCCCCGATATCCACTATCCCCATCCCCCAATGCACCCAGGCAAATCCCGCACCTATCACGACCCACTCCACGGAGCGATCGCGCTCAGCGGAGACGATCGCTTGGAAGCACTCCTGATTCGCCTGATCGATACACCTGAATTCCAAAGATTGCGGCGCATTCGGCAGTTGGACACGGCCTGTTTTACTTTCCACGGTGCCGAAGGATCGCGCTTTACACATTCTCTTGGTGTCATGGCGGTGACGCGGCGCGCCTTCGATCGCATTGCCCACCTTTACCCCAGTCTGGCGACCCATCGAGATGTAACGCTGATAGCGGCATTACTGCACGACTTGGGACATGGGCCATTCAGTCACGCTGGCGAGGAGACATTTGGCAGTCAGCATGAAATATGGACGAGGAGGCTGATCCAGGAATCTAGCATCGGTGAAATCGTGGCAAGCTACGATCGCGATCTTCCCGCATCTTTAGATCGGGTGTTTGCGAAGCAGTATCCCTTACCGCTAGTCAGCCAACTGGTTTCCAGTCAACTGGATTGCGATCGCCTGGATTACCTGCTCAGAGATAGTTATTTTACGGGCGTGCAGTACGGACATCTCGATCTAGATCGAATTTTGATGGCTTTGAGTTACGATCCGGTATCGCAACGGTTGGTGGTAACGAGGAAAGGTTTAGTAGCGATCGAGCACTATTTGACCGTGCGTTACTTCATGTACTTACAGGTTTACAACCATCCCAAAAATCTGTCAGCCCGATTTACTCTAGATAAGATCTTTGCTAGAGCTAAGTTGTTGATGCAGTTGGGGCAAATAGAGGCAGATCCCATAGTTACCGCATGGCTGTCACGAGATCCGCAATCTTTAGATTGCCAAACTTATCTTGCTGCCGACGATATTGTCTTTACTTACCACGTGCATCGCTGGCGTTACAGTGCCGATCCCATATTGTCAGATCTCTGCCGCCGTTACCTGGACAGAGATCTGCTCAAAACCACGGATATAAGTACTTATAGCGATTTAGAGAAACAAGAAACGCAAAAAAGGCTTGAGAGTAAACTCAAAAGCCAGAAATTAGACCCTCAATATTACTGTGGTATACGAGTCGCTTTGACTAAAGGATACACGCTTTACCAGCAAGGGATTGAAATTCAAACACCGCATGGGTTGCAGGAAATAACGCAATTATCGCATTTAGTACAAACCCTCAGTCAGCCGATCCAAAGAGCCTGGCTAGTACATCCGTAGCTAGCGACAAACTTACCAGCTTGATTTCACTACACCTGGCAACAAGCCCTGGTGTGCCATTTCGCGAAATACGTGGCGGGATAAACCAAAATCTCTGTAATATCCACGGGATCTACCAGTTAGCCAGCAACGATTCCGCAGACGGGTGGGATTGGCATTGCGAGGAATTTGCTGCAACTCGCGATGCAAGGAAATCTTTTCTTGCTGGGATAACTCGGGGGAGGCTAGCTGCGATTTTAAGGACTCTGCTTTAGCAGCATATTTTGCAACTAGCTTTTCGCGCTTTTTCTCGCGCTCCCGCATACTTTTTTTAGCCATTTGTGCTCAAGGATTTATTGCGACAGTTAACTATACTAGCTAATTTAAGCCTACTTAAGCAAGAGTTATATTCGATTTTTCATTTTTATTATGCGTTTAGTAGGGTGGGCAATGCCCACCTTACCGATGGTATCTCTGCTATATTTGCCAAATGTTGCGGAAGAAATCATGACGGACTCGATCGCTAAAACTTACCCAGATCTGTTACTGAGACTGTTACCTGCTGATGCCGATGTCATTGTTGAGATTGGTTGCGGTAATGGCATGATGGGCGAGCAGTATAAGCGCATAAATCCTAAGTGTCTTTATTGTGGGATCGAAACCGATCGCGATCGCGCCTCTGTTGCCTCCATGCGTTTAGATGCTGTAGTCGATGCGATCGCCGACTTACCAATTGCTCCAGGCGAGGTAAATTGTTTTGTCTATGGTGATATCCTGCGGTGCGCGTTAGATCTAGAAACTACGCTGAGACAGTATAACCACTGGCTCAAGGAAGACGGGCAAGTTGTGGCGTATATGCCCAACCCGCAGTACTGGTTGAGAATCGCCAGGTTCTTGCAAGGGAATTGGGGTAGCGAACCAGAATTTATCACCGCACCCAACCAGATTTACTTTGCGTCGATCGATAATATCAAGCAAATCTTTGCGGTGGCCAACCTGAACTTATACGAAATTCAAACTGACTGTCCCCAACTGTCGCCTCAGCAAGCCGAGCAGCTAGAGAAATTTCAAACCCTGATTGCTCCCCTGGTTGAATATTTGGGGTTGCAGACTGCTAATTTCCACAAGATTATCCGTGCGCATGCCTTTGTCGCGAGAGCGACAAAGACTCCGATCGCTTCGCGCTTATTAGTTCAAACTTTCATTGCGGCGGCGGCGGGCTGCGCTCGCATTCGCGTCTACGAACCCAGCAGCTTTCTATCGACTATTCCTGGCACGCGCACCTTTAATATTCAGCGCGATCGCCCCATCGACCTGAATCTGGCGATGCCGGACGAAGAAAAAGTATTTATTTGGCAAAGAGCTTTATTGTTATATCCCCAGGATATGCAAAGGCAAAAAACGCTAATGCAACGCGGGTTTCTAATCGTGGCAGAGCACGATGACGATCCCTACTTCTGGCCGGAAAATGCGGATAACAAGTTCCTACTATTTATTAGTTCCCACTGCATCCAAACCAGTACCGAGCCACTCGCCCAACACCTGAAGCAATTTAATCCCAATGTCAAGGCATTTGCCAATCAACTAGCCTATCTGCCACCTCGACGCGAGCATACCAATCCAGATAATGTAACTTTGTTTTTTGGGGCGCTGAACCGCCAGAATGATTGGCAACCGCTTTTACCCGCTCTCAATCGCGTCTTGAATAAGTACGATCGCGTGGCGGTAAAAGTAATTCACGATCGCGAATTTTTTGAGGCGATCTCTACCGAACGCAAGCAATTTCAGCCCTTCTGTCCCTACGAGGAATATCAAGTCATCTTGCATACCTGCGACATCGGCATCCTCCCCCTGGCCGATACCCAATTTAATCGCATGAAATCGGATCTGAAATTTCTCGAACATGCGGGACATGGTGTGGCGGCGCTAGCGAGTCCCGTGGTTTATGCCGACACGATTAGAGATGGCGAAACCGGCCTGATCTACCGCGATCCCGATGACTTTGCCGACAAACTAGAGGAACTGATCCGCAGTGCTTCTCTACGTCAAGAACTAGCCGATCGCGCTTATAAATGGGTAGCAGAAAACCGATTAATGTCGCAGCACTATCACACGCGCCGTGAATGGTACCTGGAAATGCGATCGCAACTGCCGAGACTCAATGCCGAACTGCGCGATCGCTGTCCCGAAATGTTTGTCGTGTAGCTTTTAGCGGTTGGCTTTTAGCAGTTAAGGCTCGAAGCCTTCTAGTTCCGGTACGTCGGCAACTAAATGCACGCCCTGGATGTAGAGCGATCGCCCGTATTTGCCCACATTAATCAAGCGCAACTTACCGCCCTGTTTTTTTGCCTGTACGGCCATATCAATTGCCGCACCAACACCTCGACTCACGATCTTGGTGATACCTTCAAAATCGAGCACTATGGTGCTGAAGGTTTGCTCGAGGTAGGGTTGCACGACTTCGCGGAAATAGGGCACTGTTGTTACGCTTAATGCACCGCTGAGTTGCAACACAACCTTATCTCCGTCTATTTGCTCGGAGATTTTGAGTTCATCTTGTAGGAAAGAGGAGTAAGTCATGTTTGAGGTGTAAGTGAACTTGAATCAGGACTGGACAAAAATGTACTCATACGGATTAGGGTACCCTGGTCAGAGGATTCAATTTCAACCCTATCGACCAGAGACTTAATCATATGAATGCCAAAACCACCATTTTTAACCCCAATCTCTGAGATTAAGTCAAAATCAGGGGCTGGCACGCTATCTGGGTTGAAGCCAGGACCGCGATCCCGCACCTCTAGAATTAAGCTATTATGCATGGCTATGAATGTGATGTCCACATCCATCTCATCTGAGTCGCTGTAAATGATAGCGTTTACGCAAGCTTCAGTGAGGGCTTGGACAATATCCTGCACGCGACTTGGCTCAAATCCCATCTTACGAGCAAGTACCTCTACCGCTGCAACTGGCACATCCTCAACTCCCGAAATTGGGGGAATTGAGATTCGCAATTTTAGTGGTTTATCGCTCATGCTCGATTCATGTAGGATTACCAAACGGTTGATTTAATGCCCCCTCAAGGTGCCTCAGCATTTAATAAATTGTCTGTTTGCAAAAAACCTTAATTTATCAGACACGATTATACACCTTTTCTGTTTGCGTCCTGATTAGATTGATACAGCCAGAACTTAGATTGATTTGGATCGCTTAAGGCAAAACTCTGCATGGGAGTATAGCCTATATGCACCCCCATATAGCAATAATAACTCGATGGGGGTTGGCTCAAAACGCTATTATAAAATGTCTTAGGAACAAAGCTCCTGTTTGGGTTTTGTGCCTCGGCTTAACTGTGAATTGCAAGTTTAGGTTGAGGAGTAAGGAGCTAAAATACTAAGGATGGTATTAGTACTAAAATTGCCAATATGCAGTTGAACCATGCTTCTAACGACCTGACTAGCGGCAGGATGCTGCAAAGGAGTTTGCTACCTCAAGCTCTGCCAGCATACCCTGGCTTGGATATAGCGGCTGAAGTTTGGACAGCGGTAGACTTGGGAGGAGATTACTATCAGTTTCTCGAACAACCCGGATTGCTAGCAGTTGCGATCGCTGACTCATCCGGCAAATCGGTGGCGGGGGCAATTCATGCAGCTCTGTTTAAGGGGCAACTAGATGCCTATGCATCTCAAGGTAGGCTGCAAAACCCTGTATCGGTTTTGAATTCCTTAAATCATTTGCTTTGTCGGAGTCGTACCGAGGATGCAGTGGCTTTAGCCTATGGTGCCCTCGATTTTGGCAGTTACGAGATCCACCTCGGTAATGCTGGAATACCCGGCCCCATTATTTATCGTGCAGCTCAGCGTGGGTGCGAAGAAGTAGTCAACCCTGGTATTGCCCTGGGTAGATTCGGCGATACTTTCTATAAATCAACTACGCGATCGCTAAATGAGGGAGATGTTGTAGTTTTCTTTAGCGACGGCTTGACGGAGGCAACCAATTCTAAAGGAGAGGAATTCTCCGAACGAGGTGCTGATGGTCTTTCACCTTTGCAAAAAGCAATTATCAAGCTCGCTCACCTATCCGCCCCAGAAATTCGAGATGGGCTGAAGCAGGCATTAGATGAATTTTCAGGGCAGGAAATCCCCGATGATGATGTTTCTATCGTCACGATCAAGCTCAATCAAAAGGTACCGCTCTCGCTGTTGCGCAATTGTCCGTATCAAGAAGCTCTACAGGTATGGATACGCTCTGAGGAAAGGGATGAATCTGCTTTGTTACGCGGAGCGCGGCTAGCGGAAGCATTAAAGTGGGCGCACGGTCAAAAGCTCAGCCATACAGACACGGAGTTTTTGGAGGCGAGCAAGCGTATTGACGAACGCGAGCACATGCAGGCACAGTTGCTCGAAGCCGCCCAAGTACGAGCCGCCGCTGCCGATCGCCTCGAAAAACTCAGTCGCGACCTGGCTAAAAGCCTGGAATCTGAAAAGCAACACCGCCTGCAGGCAGAGATGGGCGAACTCAACGAGCGGATTGTGGCACTGACAATGTCATCGGAAGCCCTCTACCTATCGAATAACCACCTCGAAGCGTTAATTGCTACGACAATTGGGGGCGTGCAGCTCAAAAAGCTCACCTCGCAGCTAGCGCAAAAATCGATGGAACTGAAGCCCAATACCCAGATTCGTACCACGACTGCTTTAGAGCAGGTGGTCTATGGTATTAACGAATATAACCGCCTGGAAGGGCATGGGTTTTGGGTCAACCGCGTCAGTTTCAGTCCTGGCGGGAATCTGATTGCTTCCTGTAGTAGCGATCGCAGTATCAATGTTTGGGATCCCCAAGGTAAACTGCTGCAAAGGCTCTACGGTCATACTAATTGGGTCACCAGCGTAGAGTTTAGCCCCGATGGCAGTACCTTGGCATCTGCCAGTCGCGATAATACGTTGAAACTTTGGTATTTTAGCAATGACGAATCTGGGTTATTTGCTGAGAAAGCAACTCATACTCTCAAAGGGCATGACGGTCCAGTCCTGGATGTAAGCTTCAGCCCTGATGGCGAGTTGATTGCCTCTGCAAGTGAGGATACCACCATCAGGATTTGGAAAATTAATGGTGCATTAATGAGAACTTTGCGCGGAGGGCACAGCCGTTGGGCTACCTGCGTTAGCTTCAGCCCGGTTGGCGACACGATCGCTTCCGGTAGCGCCGATCGCACCATCATATTGTGGCACGTTAACGGTACGCCGATCAGAACGCTCAAAGGTCACGATAGCTTTGTCGAAAGCGTCAGTTTCAGTCCTGATGGACAATTACTGGTCTCGGCCAGTCGAGACAAAACTGTCAAGCTATGGAGCATAGATGGTACGCTCCTGAAGACGTTTCACGGCCACACCGATAAGGTATGGGATGCGGACTTTCACCCAGATGGTAAAACTATAGCTTCAGCCAGTTGGGATCGCACGATCAAAATTTGGGATATAGAAGGCACGCTGCTCAAAACTTTCAAAGGACATGGCGATGCCGTACATAGCATAACTTTTAGTCCTGACGGTAGGACGCTCGCCAGTGGGAGCAGAGATACCACGGTTAAATTGTGGAATATCACGGGCACGCAACTGCACAGATTGGTCGGTCATACGGATGAAATTTACAGTCTGGCGATTAGCCCGGATGGCTTGATGCTGGCTTCTGTGGGCAAAGATCGACAGGTTAATCTTTGGAATATGAAGGGTAAGCTATTAGCTTCGTTGAGCGGGCACAACGATCGCATACATAGCGTCTGTTTTAGCCCCGACGGACAGACAGTGGTATCGGCTAGCGGTGACAGTACGATTATGTTTTGGCAAAGCCGCAACGGTAAACTGATTAATACTCTGAAGGGGCATAGATCCGAGGTGTATGGCATCTGCTATCGGCCAGACGGTCAGGTAATTGCTTCCTGTAGTGCAGATACTACGGTACGCATTTGGACGGCTGAGGGTACGTGGTTGCAAACTCTGAGCGAGCATGGTGGTGAAGTTTACAGCGTTGCCTTCAGTGCTGACGGTAGCATGATTGCCTCTGCCAGCAAGGATAAAACTGTTAAGCTCTGGAATTGGAATGGTAGCTTGATCCGCACCTTTGAAGGGCATAGTGCTGAAGTATTAACTGTTTGCTTTAGCCCTGATAACCAGACGATCGCCTCTGGCAGCATGGATCAGAGCGTCAGGCTGTGGAGTTTGGATGGAACCCTGCTCAAAACTTTAAACGGTCACAGTGCCGAGGTCAGATCTGTTTGTTTTAGTCCCGATGGTAAGGCGATTGCCTCTGGCGGTGAAGATACGCTGGTGCAACTGTGGAGTATAGACGGTACTTTGCTGCGCACGTTTAACGGTCACACTGGAGCAGTAAAAAGTCTTTGCTTTAGACCGAATAGCAAGGCTTTGATCTCCGCTAGCGAGGATCGCACGATCGTGATCTGGAATCTGGACATGGATAACCTGCTCATGCGTGGCTGCCAGTGGTTGCAGGAATACCTCAGAACCAATACCAATGTTTCGCAAGACGATCGCCGTACCTGTCTGGGTGGATGCAGTTGGCTATTTAAACATTTGCAGTCCAATAACTCTGGACAAACCCAAGCTCAGGGTTGAGCAAATTGCTACGAAAAATTTACCAATAGCTGTAGGGGCAGCGCCTCCGTGCCTACCCTAAGCTAAAAGTGCCAATCGCCCGATCGGATGAAGTACGAATATATGCCATATCCCTAAAGTGCTAGACTATCCCCTATAAAATTGGGGCTATTAGTGATGAAAGTCAACCAGCTACAAAGACTAGGATCGTTGCTCGTCCTAATGGCTTTAAGTGCTTGCAGCCAGAGCGGGGCAACTAACAATACTGGCGCAGGTAATTTTTCTGGGTTGCCTGTAAGGATAGCTAGTGTGGCATCGGGCACCATTGAGGACAGTTCCGACTACGTGGCGAGCATGAACTCCCGCACCTCGATTACTTTGCAACCGCGCGTATCGGGTCAGGTAGCGCAGATTTTTGTCCAGGCTGGCGATCGCGTGGATGCAGGCACGCCCATCCTGGCGATCGATCCATCTAAACAGCAGGCTGCTGTCACTAGTAAAATTGCGGCGATGGAGTCAGCCGAAGCAGCTCTAGAAGAAGCTAAAGCGGATCTAGCTAATGCCGAAGACCAACTGAAGTCGTTACAGGCCAAGAAACAGGCTAATCTTTCAACGCTAGCCAATAACCGCCGCAACCTGGAGCGCGATCGCCAACTGGTAGCAGAGGGCGCAATTAACCAGCGCATATTCGATGACACTGCTACCAAGGTAGCAACATCCCAGGCGGATCTCGACTCTATAGATGCCGATATTAGAGCGCAAAGATCGTCGATCGCCAGAGCCAGAGCTGCGATCGCCCGCAACCAGAGGCTGTTGCAACAGGCGCAAGCCGATATGCGAGAGCAAAAGGTACAGCTAGAATTTTTTACGATCAAAGCCCCATTTGCTGGCACGGTAGGAGATATCCCCATTAAAGTAGGTGATTTTGTCAGCGAATCCACCAAGCTCTTAACTCTCAGCCAAAACGATCGCCTGGAACTACAAATAGCCGTTCCGCTTGAGAAGGCATCTCAGTTAAAAACGGGATTGCCAGTTAGATTAATCGATGACCAGGAAAAATCTAAAGCAGATGGGAAAATCTCCTTTGTTGCCCCCAATGTAGATAACTCAACTCAGTCGATTCTCGTGAAGGCTGTATTCGACAATCCCAAAAACTCTATGCGCGCCGATCAGTTTGTCAAAGCCAGATTGGTTTGGTCTAGCCGCCCTGGAGTATTAGTTCCTACTACAGCAATTTCGCGGCTGGGCGGTCAGAATTTTATCTTTGTGGCTGAAAACAAGGCCGATACTGTTGGGCAAACTCAATTAGTTGCCAGTCAAAGGCCAATTAAGCTGGGCAAGATTGTAGGCAATAATCAGGAGGTATTAGAAGGTCTTAAACCAGGTGAGAAGATAGTTACCTCAGGTATTTTACAGTTACGAGATGGCATTCCCATTGTTTCCGCTCCTGCCAAAGATAATGTCAAAGAAGGTACGTCTTCTAAACCCGAGTCAAAAAGTTAGCCTCAGGTTCCGCTCTCTATCTCAGTTCTAGACTATGATTCTATCCATATCGGACTTTTTCATTCGGCGGCCCGTGCTGGCTACGGTGTGCTCGGTGATTATCACATTGATGGGAATCGCCTGTATTTTTATTCTACCGATCGCCCAATACCCCGAAATCGCACCACCCAAAGTTAACGTACAGTCTAATTACATTGGAGCAAATGCCGAAACCGTAGAGTCAACCGTGACCAGCGTTTTGGAAAGGGAACTCAACGGTATTGAAGGTGTGAGGTATATTTCCTCGACTAGTGGCAATGATGGCAGTAGTGCGATCGCTCTGACCTTCGATCTGGGAAGGGATAAAGATATCGCTGCCGTGGACGTGCAAAACCGGGTTTCGTCTGTGGTGTCGCAGTTGCCAGGGCCAGTGCAGCAAACCGGAGTCCGAGTGTCAAAGGAATCTGGTGGGTTTCTGCTGGCTATTGGGGTTTATGCCGAGGATGGCGAGGATGGCAAGCCTAGATATGACAACCTTTATCTCAGTAATTATGCCGATCTCTACATTGTGGATGCGATCAAGCGAGTTAAGGGTGTCAGTAACGTTCAGATCTTTGGCGAGCGCAAGTACGCTATGCGGTTGTGGCTGGATCCCAGTCGCATGGCAGCGCGCAACTTAACCTCCCAGGATGTAGTGAATGCGATCCAGGAGCAAAACCTCCAGGTAGGAGCGGGGCAAATCGGGCAACAGCCCGCCCCGGAGAATCAGCAGTACCAGCTATCAGTTTCTGCTAAGGGCAGGTTGATTAACGCCGATGAGTTTGCCGATATTGTCATCAGGAGCAATGCTGACGGTACGTTAATCAGGCTCAAGGATGTGGGGAGAGTGGAGTTAGGCGCAGAAAACTACGGCTCTGTGTTGAGATTCAATCGTCGTCGCAATATCGGTTTGGGTGTCAGTCAGTTACCGAATGCTAATGCCCTGGAGGTAGCGCACCAGGTCAAAAAAGTATTAGAGGAGTTAAAACCGAGTTTCCCGCCTGGTCTGAACTACGCGATCGCCTTCGATACCACATTATTTGTAGAAGCGGGGACGGAGGAAGTAATTATCTCGCTGCTCATGGCAGTCACTCTGGTAATTATCATTATTTTCTTCTTTTTACAGAACTGGCGTTCTACTTTAATTCCCGCGATCGCCATTCCCGTCGCTTTAATCGGTACGTTCCTGTTCGTCAAACTGTTGAATTTTAATATCAATACGCTTACCCTATTTGGTTTGACCCTGGCTACGGGGCTGGTGGTGGATGACGCGATCGTGGTAGTCGAAGATGTGACTCGCAACATCCAGGAAAAAGGCATGAATCCGATCCAGGCGGCTATGCAATCGATGGATGAATTGCTCAGCGCTGTCGTTGCGAGTTCCTTGGTATTAATTGCCGTGTTCGTGCCCGTAGCATTTTTCCCCGGTACCACGGGGTTGCTGTACAAGCAGTTTGCCTTGACCATTGCCTTTTCGATTGCGATTTCCACTTTCAACGCAATTACGCTAACTCCCACGCTCTCGGCAATGCTGTTGCGTCAGGGGCAAACGCCGGACAATTGGTTCTTCAATGCAATTAACCGGGTTATAGATCGTACCAGGCTGGGATATAGATGGATGCTCGACCTGATTGTAAATCTCAAGGGCATCATCATACTGTTATTCATACTGTCGCTGGGTCTAACCTATTGGATCTATATGATCGTCCCCACCGGCTTTTTGCCAGAGGAAGATCAGGGATATATCATTACGATTGTGAAAGCGCCGGAAGGCGTATCGCTGAACTATACCGAGAAGGTATTGGAACAGGCAGAAGCGATTATGAAGGAGGTGCCTGAAATTGAGAACGTCTTTGCGGTGGGAGGTTTTAGTTTTAGCGGCACCACGCCTGAGAATGGTATTATCTTTTCCACTCTGAAACCTTGGAAAGAGCGATCGCGTCCAGAGCAATCTGCTCAAGCAGTTATAGGTAAGCTTTTGCCCCAACTGCTATCAATTAAGGAGGCATTTGTCATTCCCATTCCCCCACCAGCAATTATTGGTCTGGGGGATGTTGGTGGTTTTGAATTCCAACTTCAGGATAAAACTAGCCAGGGCTTCCCAGTTATGGAGCAAGCCATCGGTCAGTTATTGGGCAGAGCCAGTACCTATCCCAATCCCCCCGACACTCCGCCCAACGATTCTAAACCTCCGCAATTAGTGGGCTTGCGACCGGATTTCAGCGGTAATACACCGCAGCTTTCCGTAGAAGTGGATCGGGCTAAGGCTAGCGCGTTGCAGGTATCGCTGCAAGATATCTTTAGTTCCTTGCAAACATTCCTCGGATCCCGCTATGTAAATGATTTCAACCAGTTTGGTCGTACCTATCGCGTTTACGTTCAAGCCGATCGCGATTTCCGCTCCTCGCCTGAGGATATCAATAAGCTATACGTGCGATCGGCAAGCGGCAAGATGATCCCGTTGGGGAATTTAGTCAAGGTCACCCCAACGATCGCGCCATCCACCATCTATCATTTCAATCTGTTTCGCTCTGCCAAAATTTCTGGCAATGCAGCCCTAGGAGTGAGTTCGGGGCAGGCAATTAACATCATGGAAAAGGTAGCAAAAGAAACGCTACCGCAAGGTTTTGGCTTTGAATGGTCGGGTCTGTCGCTGGAGGAAATCAGTGCGGGCGGTCAGGCTTATATTATCTTTGGTTTGGGTCTAGTATTTGTATTTCTGGTGCTGGCAGCGCAGTACGAAAACTACATCGATCCTACAATTATCATGCTGACGGTGCCGTTAGCAATTTTAGGCGCTCTGTTTTTTGTGATGCTGCGCGGGCTTGCCAATGATGTCTACACTCAAATTGGCTTCGTCATGCTGATTGGGATGGCAAGCAAAAACGCTATCTTGATCGTAGAGTTTGCCAATCAATTACGCGCTACGGGACTTTCCATTACCAAAGCAGCAGTGGAGGCAGCGCAGCAACGCCTGCGTCCAATTTTGATGACCGCTTTATCTACAATTATCGGTACGGTACCGCTGGCGATCGCCTCTGGAGCGGGAGCGGCATCGCGTAAATCTCTAGGTACGGCGGTAATTGGTGGGATGTGCGTGGCCACTGTGCTGAGTTTATTTATCGTTCCGGTTTTGTACATCACGATCCAGACCATGCAAGAGCGGTTGCGCCGAGGTTTGTACAAACCCGCTTTGGCTGGCATTGGTAGCGATCCGGAACCGGAAACCATAGATGTGGAGATCGTCTCTAACCATCAGGGGTTACCCGACCGCATCCAGAGCGATCGGAATTTTACTAAGGCAGATCCCAGACAGGAATCTACATCTAACCAAACTGGAAACGGATCTGATAGTTCCCACACTCCCGATCCGAGCAAAGATCCCGATCCCCGAGAGACACCCAAGACATAAAGTCACGCTTAAGCACAGGCCGGAGCGCTAACCTGGATAATTCATGAAGAGAAGGAAAAAGGGAGCATCTCAGTTTTGCA
Source organism: Pseudanabaena sp. PCC 6802 (assembly GCF_000332175.1). Lineage (NCBI taxonomy): Bacteria > Bacillati > Cyanobacteriota > Cyanophyceae > Pseudanabaenales > Pseudanabaenaceae > Portococcus > Portococcus stanieri. Next base: position 3,517,202 of record NZ_KB235914.1, read on the forward strand.
AGGCAAGGTTAAGAGAGCCATTAAGGTATGCAGAACGGTGTTTGCATTGCTTTTTCCTGCTCTGGAGTCATGGTTGCTCTCCTTGGGTTTGGTTTCTCGTATTCCTATCTTCTGACTTCTGATTTCATTTTTGCTTATAGTTATAGCGGTTTTCAGATGAAAACGAGAAGGGGGTTTGGGGGCAACGCCCCCAAGAAGGGGTTCTACCCCTTCACCCCATCAATAAAACCCGTTCTCAATTGCAAAGCGCTATAAAAAGATTATTTTTATTATATCCTGAGAGACTGGTGAATACGTCACTGAAAGTCTACTCCAGTAGGGTTCGTTAATAAAGAAGGGGGGATTACTAGTTTATTATGACTTGGTATGCTGCTCACGCAATCATGTATGTGAAGTTTAAAGATGGCAATCAAGATAAATATCCTATTTGGGAGAATGCGATCTTGATAGAAGCTTCATCTTCAGATGAGGCATGGGAGAAAGCTAAAATCAGAGCAAAGGAAGATGAAGATGATGGTGAAAATCCCAGAGGAGAGTCATTATGGGAAGGTCGTCCTTTCATATTTGTCTTTGCTGGTATTCGGAAAATTGTTTCGTGCGTGGATGAAGAGAATCGACCCACAGACGGCACGGAGATCGCGTATTCCCAGATGGAACTTCCCGATCTTGATTCCCTATCAAAATTCCTGAAAGAGGAAGAAGTATTCCTAAGATATGATTGCTGATGTTGATTTGTATGGAGCATGGAAAGCCTCATTTTGATTTTAACTTCTCCGCTCGGAAACTCTGCATCGGTGAAAGTGTATATCCAGATTGGATGAGATCTGCGAGAGGAGGGGTGTTAGATGAAACTACCCATATGAGATCGCCATTTATTGAGGGATTTTACCGAAGCGATCGCCTCAGCTTTTTATTCAGAGAGCGATCGTCAATGATTGAGATGTTTTGTCGAAGCGATCGCCTCAGTTTTTTATTGAGAGAGCGATCGCTCATTAGTTTTTCCCAGTGAGATCGCCATTGATTCAGGGATGCTGCCAAAGCGATCGCCATTTATCGAAGGGGTTTGTCGAGGCGATCGCCCTTATTGCTCATGCTTGCGGTTGTTTTAGAACGATCGCGTACGTCACTCTTTGATGGGCGATCGAGATTGCCTCTTTTACTAAAGGGTTACAATGTAAATGTTACTGAATTGGGAAGGAGCTATGCAAACAATTTATCGGTTAAAAGCAAATGAACTCGATCTCAATTTTCTGGAAGGGTTAAAAGCCACTTTCCAAGGGAAAGAGATTGAGATTGTTGTGTATGAAGTTGATGAGACTGCATATTTACTTAGCTCAGAGGCAAATAAACAAAGGTTGCTCAAAGCTATAGAAAATGTTAGCAAGGACAGAAATCTGATTGAGGTTAATCTAGAGGAATTGAACGTTGAATGAAACGAAAAATCAAATTTGATGCTGATGCGTTCGATGATTTTACTCAATGGGCAAAAGAAGATAGAAAGCTGTATGCAAAGATAATTGATTTGATTAAGGATATTGAGCGATCTCCTTTTCAAGGTTTGGGTAAACCCGAACCATTGAAATATGAATTAAGTGGTTATTGGTCGAGGCGAATTAATGACGAGCACCGCCTTGTCTATAAAGTGACCGATGACGAAATTACTATTATTGCTTGTAGAAATCATTACTCCTAAAGATAAAGCACTCCTCAAATTTATCAGGGATATCATCAAAGCGATCGCCTCAGTCTCTTATTCAGAAAGAGATCGCCATTTATTGAGGGGTTTTGTTGCAGCGATCGCCCCAGCTTTTCATTCAGAAAGCGATCGTAACCAGTTATCCAAATCTGAGGAACTCTCAAAATCCAAAAGTGCTTCGGCTAAGCTATCCAATTGTGTAACGCTTAGAGCAGAAACGCGCTCGGTTATCTGAGGAGAAACCAGCGCTCTAGCCTCTTCCTGTAAACCTACATTGCCGCCCTTCTTGTCTATAGCGGTTTTCACTTGAGAATGGGTTTTATTGACGGGGTGAAGGGGTTCCACACGGCAGTGGCTCTAGCGGGTAACCCCCAAGACCGCCCTGCCTCCCCTTCTTGGGGGCAACGCCCCCAAACCCCCTGCTCTTTCCGATCTGAAAACCGCTATACCTTACCTGCAAGATTTCCTGATAAATAACAGATTCACGCATCATTGGCTCCCTGAATAACCCTTCAGTCAGTAGACTTTATCGGCAATAAAAAGGGCGAAATGCCATCAAAAGCTTATGCAGCAAGCATTTCGCTTAATTTCAGGCCATTTCTGAAAGCCTTGTGTAGCAAGGCTTTGACTATTTCCGAAGTCTATTCTATGTTTATGCAGAAAGATTTGGGGAGCCATTGGAGTGCAAAGTTTGTACCTAACGCATATGGACGTCCTCACCTGCGACACGTAAAATTTTGCCAGTAATTTGCGATCGCCGTGCCTAATGCTAAAATTGCGTGCTAATTTATTGGCATTCTCGATCGACCAGAAGTTATTGCCGTGTACATCAAACACATCGAGTTGTCTCGGTTCAAATCCTTCGGTGGTACTACCCCGATCCCGATCCTGCCAGGGTTTACAGTTGTCTCTGGTCCCAACGGATCTGGCAAGTCAAATATCCTGGACGCTCTGTTGTTTGCCCTGGGTCTGTCCAGTTCCAAGGGTATGAGAGCCGAGCGCCTGCCCGACCTGGTCAATCAAGCACACTCGCAAAAGGGTCGCACGGTAGAAGCTAGCGTTAAAGTCGTGTTTGCCCTGGAGCCTGGAGATCGGCAACCTGAAGCTGCCCCTGCTACCAATTCCGAAGTAGCCGACGATCGCCCCGCACCAACCGCAAGCATCGTTGCCCCCCCAGAAGATACGGCGGAAACCATTGAGGATAGTGAAAGTACGGCCATCCATGCCGCGATCGCCGATCGCTGCGATCGAGAAGCTCCCCACACCCCAGCACCCCAAAACGAGACGAGCAATCCCGATGAATGGGCGATTACTCGTAAACTGAGGGTTACCAGCCAGGGCACCTATACATCTACCTACTACATCAACGACCAGCCCTGCACCTTAGGGGAACTGCACGAGGAGCTTGCCAGGTTCCGCATTTATCCCGAAGGCTATAACGTCGTGCTACAGGGCGACGTTACGGGCATTATTTCCATGAACTCGCGCGATCGCCGCGAAATTATCGACGAGCTAGCCGGAGTGGGCGAGTTCGATCGCAAAATCGACCAGGCCAAAAACAAACTCGATGACGTTAAAGACCAGGAAGACCGCTTTCGCATTGTCGAGCAGGAGCTAGTCGCCAACCAGGAAAAACTCAAAAGCGATCGCGTGAAGGCGGAAAAATACCAGGCTCTCCGTAAGGAATTAGAGAGCATGGTGACGGCAGAGGTAGTGCTGCAACATCGCCAGTTAGTTCAACAACAGTCCGCCAAAGAAACCGAACTGAGCAATTGCCAGACCGCTGCCACTCAGCTACGGGAGCAAATTGTGGAATTGGACGGCGCGATCGCTACGACCAGCACGGAACTGGATGCACTCAACGCCAAAGTCCGCACCCTCGGCGAAGAGGAATACCTCGCCGTATCCACGGAAATTGCCAATAAAAGTGCGGAATTGCGCGCTATGCAACGGCAGCAACAGGAATTTACTAATAACTACAAAAATACCCAGAACAACATCATTGCCACCCAAGCAGAAATCGAGCAGTTACTCAAGCAAATCGAACAACTGGAGGGACAAAAGCAAGTTCAGGCGCAGGAAATCGAAAAACTCAGTCTGGCACGCGAGCAACAAGCTGGCGTTGTCGATACCTATCGCCGCGAACTCCAGTCCATCGCCGCATCCGCCAACGATTGGATGAAGCAGCAGGCGCAACTTTTCCAAGCGATCGAAACATTACAGCAAACCATCGATCCGCAACGGCAGGAACGCACGCGCCTGAGCGAGTCACTAAGACAATGGACGCTACAGTTAACTAACCAGGAGGCAGAGCTAGCCGAACTGCAAGAACCACAGGGACAATCCCTCACGGACGAACTAAGTCGATATCAAGCAGAAGCGAGCCAAGCGCAGACGCTGATTCAATCCGTAGCGATATCCCTCAGCGAAGCGCAAACCGAATTGCAAACTACGAAAGAGACGATCGATCGCCTCACCCAAGAGCAAAGGGTCAAAGGGAGGCAGTTGGATAAACTGGATGCCCAGGTACAGGCTACCAGCGAAGCCCAGGGCACGAGAGCTTCTCAGATTGTTCTGGAAGCCAATATCTCCGGTGTCTATGGCCTGGTGGCAACCTTGGGGAAGGTAGAGCCGAAATATCAACTTGCCCTGGAAATTGCAGCGGGCAATCGCCTCGCCAATATCGTTGTCGATAGCGATGAAGTGGCAGCGAAAGCAATTAATCTGCTCAAGCAGTCAAGGGGTGGTAGAGCGACATTTCTACCTCTGAATAAGCTGAAGCCAGCCCGCGACCTGTTCGACCTCGATCCGAAATTGGGCGCGATCGCCTATGCCCTCGATCTGGTGGAATTTGACGTGCGTTACGAGGATGTCTTTGCTTATATCTTTGGCAATACCATCGTCTTCGATCGCCTGGACAAAGCTCGCCTGCATATCGGCAAATACCGTATGGTAACGCTCGACGGCGAACTGCTGGAGGTTACGGGTGCGATTACAGGTGGTAGCGCGCCCAGTCAAAGCGGCATTCACTTCGGCACGCTCGCCCCTGCCGAATCAGCAGAAATGGCTCAACTGCGCGATCGCCTTATGGAAATCGATCGCCTCCTCGGTCACCTCTACAAACAAGCCGACAAGCTCCAAGCACAGGTAACAAAATCTGAAGCGCAACTCCAAAACGCTCGCGTTACCCAGCGAGAAGCTCAAATCCAATGCGATCGCCTCACCGAACAAATTAACCGCACTTTTAAGGGGCGCGATCGCCTTACCGAACAAATGCATCAAAATCGCACCGCGATCGAGGTGGCACAGTCACAGATTCTTGGGTTAGAGCGATCGATCGCCGATCTCGAATCGCGCATACAAGCTGAAAAAACACAACTAGCGGAGCTGGAAAAATCCGGCACGCATCAACGCTGGCAACGGGAACAGGAGGCGCTCCAACTACAGGAGCAACAACTCAATACCGTTGATTTATCCCTGCGGGCGGCTCGCCAGCAACTTACCGACTGGGAAAACCAGGGTCAACTACTACATGAAAAAATTAACCAGCGCCAGGTCACCCTTCAGGAACTGCGCTCTACCCAAACCGACTTGCTAAATCAGCGCAACAAAGCCCAAGCTGAAATTAAACAGTTAGAGGAAGAAATTACCAATCTGCAAGTCCGACTCAATGCCCTCGAACAAACTATCGGTACTGCCAAAGCCGAACGGGATGCCTGCGATCGCGCCCTGCGCAACCATCAATCCAACCATCAGCAACTGACCTGGCAACTGGAGAAAAATGGCGAACGACAGGCAGAACTAACCGAGCAAATCTCTCAAATTAAGGCTAGCTTCGCCAATATCGAACTGCCAGAGATCCTGCCAGAAATTCCCGAAAGCATGACCCTGGAGCAACTCCAACTGGAGCAACGCCGCCTGCAAAAACGCTTGCAGGCAATGGAACCGGTAAACATGATGGCGATCGCGGAATATGAAGCCACCACGGCTCGCCTCACGGAGTTGAGCGCCCGTTTGGAAACCCTCAATCAAGAACGTACGGAGTTGCTACTACGGATTGAGAACTTTACAACCCTGCGTCAACGCGCCTTTATGCAAGCATTTGATGCCGTCAACGAGCACTTCAAAACCATCTTTGCCGAGCTATCCGATGGCGACGGTCACCTGCAATTAGAGAATCCCTCCGCACCGCTCAGTGGCGGTCTAACCCTGGTGGCACATCCCAAGGGCAAACCAGTGCAACACTTAGCTTCCATGTCCGGCGGCGAAAAGTCGCTCACCGCCCTCAGCTTTATCTTTGCCCTGCAACGCTATCGCCCGTCACCCTTCTATGCTTTCGATGAGGTAGACATGTTCCTCGACGGTGCTAATGTGGAACGATTGGCAAAGATGGTACGCAAACAAGCAGAACTGGCGCAGTTTATTGTAGTCAGCCTGCGTCGCCCTATGATTGACTGTGCCGAACGTACAATTGGTGTCACGCAGGCACGGGGAGCGCATACTCAAGTGCTGGGTTTAGAACTGCGATCGAGCTAGAGGCTGTCATAAGCAAAGATAATGACATCGATCTCCAACGATCGAGATTGGCAATGAAATTTCTATTGGTTCTTGCTATAAGAGCCTCTTTTTTTGGGAATCATAGCGATCGCATTCCTGCTTGCTTATAGCGCTTTTCAACTGAGAACGGGGTTTATCGGTGGGGTGAAGGGGTTCCACCCCTTCTTGGAGGCAACGCCCCCAAACCCCTACCTCTTCAACCGATCTGAAAACTGCTATAGAAGTTTAAGCGAGTGCTGCCTGAAAGTAACTTTATCAGTCAAATTACATGAAAATTGCCCAGAGACTTCAAATCAAACGCATTTTGATAGGGCTTATTTGCCTTGCCCTTTTTTGCGGAGCCTTCTTTTTTGTCCTTTCTGCTTACAATAACGACAGTACCCAGCGCAGCAGCTCGTTTAGTTTTGGAGCCGATGAAAAAGAATCCAATCGCATGGAGGTTACTGCCACTCTTCTAGGTGCTGACCCTGTTAAAGGAGATCTGCCCATCAGGATTTCAGTCGTGCCCAAAGGGAGTTTTGCCATTAACGATTCCCCCCGCATGAGCCAGGATCTGACTTTTATAACCACCGTTGAAGGGGCGAAATCAGATGGGACGCTTGCTAAGAATAAAGTCCCACCCTACATAGATGGCACGCTTAGTCTTTATAACGGACGGGTAAATGATTATCCTTTCGATAAACACGAAGCCGATCTTTACCTTTATTTTGTTAATCCAAAGAACGACCAGCAAAGCATTCCCATGTCCGTTGATTTTAATGGTTCTATTCCTGGGTTTAATGTCGACGCAGATATCATTAAAGGGTTTGATAGCGAAGACAATATTGGAATCAAGGTTCATATCTCGCGCTCGATCGTCACCAAAATATTTGCCATTTTTATCATGGTAGCGATGTGGTTTGTTGCCATAATTGTATTAACAATGTCATTAGCCGTGCTTCTGCAGAAACGTCCTATTGAGCCAGCTTTATTTACATATATGGGCGCGCTTCTGTTCGCACTTCCGGCAGTCCGCAACATTCAGCCAGGTGTTCCTCCTGTGGGCACTCTCACCGACTTCCTCAGCTTTTTCTGGGCTGAAACCATCATTGCAGCTTCTATGGGTATTATGTTTTATTGCTGGTTTACCCGTTACCAGCCCAAAACTTAAGGAGAACTAATGTTCTGTTAAGGATTTTTCGACGGGCAGATCGCCTTCCAAAATAACTCTGACAGCACATCCTGAACAGTCAACTTAAACTTAACGAAATACCGAATATAGCGTTTTTCAATTGAGAACGGGTTTTATTGACGGGGTGAAGGGGCGGCGGCCCCAAACCCCCTACTCTTTTCGGTCTGAAAACTGCTATAAAAGGGCATTGCTAGGTCTAGAAAATTTCTGATTGCAAATTTTTTTTGCCAAGACTGCCCTTCTATTGCTAGGATATAATACTGCAAATAACGCAATAACCTGCGGTCATGGTGGAACTGGTAGACACGCTATCTTGAGGGGGTAGTGGCTAACGCCGTGAGAGTTCGAGTCTCTCTGACCGCATTAACATAAGAAGAACGCTTTTAAAATCAACAGTTTCAAGGATTGTAAAAGTAGCTATGACCAATTTTATGACCGAAATTTGATATCGTAAGTTTTTTGTAAACCATAGCAAAGATATACTTACCTCCTTCGCTCAAGAGGTATGCTGAAGTATTCTTCGAGGGCTTCTAAACAGAACAGATAGGTAGCCCCTGCGCGGATAAAGTGCCTCTTTATTTTGAGGCTATCTGCCTTTATTAAACGCATGAGTTTTTGGGTACTGATGTTTGGCTTTCCCCATTCATTGAACCCAAAAGCAGCAGAGGCTTGAACCGTTGTAAGGTTGAAACGAGATTTCATCTAGCACTTCTCCTCGATCTGCATGGATATCTGTTGCGTCAGGTTAGAAATTGACTGTCCGTAGTTAAGCTGTTTCGATCGCTCTTGCGCCCAGGCGTCCCATTGCCTTTTGTGCCAGAGGTGCATTTGTTCGCAGTGGGCAACTGTGAGGCGAATATCCCACTGAGCCTGATACTCTTGCTGAGTCATGACCTCACCACCGTGTTTTTGGGCATAGTCCTGCCGTTGGGCATCAGTGGCAAAGTAGGCATTCCTGTACTTTTCCCCGGCTTTGCAGTCGAGACGCTGGCAGATGAAGGGTTTACCGTTTTTACCACTCACGAGTTGACTCAGATAAGGGTTATCGACTAGTCCTCCGTCACAGCAGCAGAAACATTTCCACTGAGGGCGGACATCGCGATCGCACCGCGAAGGAGCAGGAATAGCTATCAGTTTTTCACCTTCGTCGAATTCGCCACTCATAATTACCTCCTTCTCTGATAAGCGACGGCAAACTGGTAACGCTCCTCGTATTCGGGCGAAGTTTGGTCTATGCCGACTGTGAGCAGATGGGTCATGCCCTTAAACGGATCGCTGAGGATAGCTTCCCACTCAGCATATCTGCTGTCTGGTGAGGCAGTTTGCGGGTAGAGCCTTTCGTATTCAGCTTCAAGATGTTCGAGGCGCGAGAGTATCCAGGCGATCGGAGCGGCGGGGCAATTGGGTAACTTGTCCACCTGTTGCCAGCAGAAGTTTTTAAAGGTGTCATCCAGGTTTGCCCAAGTTCTGGCGGCGCGGCGAGATTTGTCTTTATTTCTTGGTTCTACAGAGGTTTTATCTGGAGTTTCTGCGTTATTTCTGGAGTTTAGACTAAAAGGCAACAAGAAGCATCTCGCTAGATAGAAACTAGCGAGAGAGAGGATAAAAGGGAAGAAGTTGAGCTAAGCAGTTGCAGCGGAAGCTTTTTTGAGGGGCTTGGCATAGCGTTTTTTGACAGTAGGATAACGAATCCGTTGGGTTCGTTTTTTCCCAAGAGGCCAACCTGGAGACTTACCGCGAGGTTTAGGGTCAGGGGAAGGAGAGCCAATCCTGACCAAAACTAAAGCAAAAGCATTTGCAACTCGACCAGGAGACAATTTAGTCATCGGTTTCTGCCAAGGCAGAGGAGAGTCTTGGACAAGTTCACGAGCGAGCCACAATTGCCAAGTAAGTAAAGGCATCAAGTCCGACCAAGTCTCCATCTGAGCAGGGGTAGAAAGCTGAGGGATTGTCCAATGGAGACGTTGACGCACCAAGCGATACCAATGCTCAATGGCAAATCTGCGCAGATATTTTTGCCATACCTCACTCAAGATTGGCTCGTCTTTAGCGACCCAAATCAACCACAGGGGTTTCGATTCAGGCATATCAAGACGTTCGACCAGAATGAGTGTAAAGGGATGGTCTGCGGCTTGCTTTAAGTGCAGGTTTGGCCATCGACGAATTTGCAATCGTCCCAGTTTAGGCTCTGCAATTGTGATGTCTGCTTGGGGAATAGACCAAGTGTCAGAGTCTTTGAGGCTAAATTTCTCTCCATGCTTATGGGGTCGCCCATGCCCCTCGTAATCCTTTGGGGCATGATACAGAACCCGGTTGGGGCGTAGCCTGAGCAGCTTGATACACGGGATGTCTGCTGTTTGCTGCAAAAATGGTGCGCACCCATACTCGCCATCCCCCAGGAAAAGCACAGTCCCAGGAATTTCCGCACAAACCAAGCGTAACTGACTAGCGGCTTTCTGAATCGGGTTCTCGAAACTGGTGATCCGCTCATGCCGCAACGGTAAGGCAAAACTCCCTTCTGACTCTGGAATCCAGGCAATTGTGCTGTATCCTTGCCCCACCGTAACAGGTTTGCTTCCTACTCCCGGTTGAGGTTGATGTTCGTAGGTGCGTTCTTGTAATGTCACCGCATAGGGACGCGACCAGGCTGTATGGTCGCCCGCCAATATCGTCACCTCTGCTGCCGGCATTTGCTGTATGTATTGCTTCATCAAGTCTTCACGTGGAGGATGACTATCTTGCAGTGCTTCATAGATACTCGACCACTCCCTCCGAAATAATGGGCTTAACGAAAGTTCCACAAACGATGAAACACTCCGACTCGTCAGTACCGCATCCATCAAGTCGAACAGCGCATCTCTCCCGTTCCCTATAATTTCGTACGTGTACTTGCGAAATTGCTCAAGTTTATCCAAACTAATCATGATGAAGCTGTTGATTTTATAGTCTTTTCAGCTTCCATCATCAAGCGGTCAGTCTGCAATGGCTGGCTGCTTTTTACCACTTTTTAGTCTAAACTCCAGTTATTTGAAAAATTTTCAAAATTCTCTCTCTCCACAGTTTTTGTTGGTGCAGACAGAGAGAGATCTTTTTTAACTTCTTCTTTGTGGAATTCATTATTTATATGCGTGCGATCGCCCATAAATGGTTCGCCCATTTGTGGTAAACCTGAAAGTGGCTGAAGTGGTTTTGCGGCAAGCGGTAGAGTAAGCTGTTCGACTGGCTCGTGCTGCTGAATTTTTCGACCTTCAGGCAGTGGGTCAATGGGTAAGGGACGTTCGTATACTTCGTAGTCCCAAGATTGAAATTGTCCCGACGGCGATCGCTTGATGACGCGGCGCACGTAACCAAAATTGATTAGCTCGTCGATCGCAGAACGGATAGCGGAGATCCCATCTTTGACGCGATCTGCGATCCAGTTCAGATCGAAATGCCAATCTGGTGGAAAGCTGAGCAAGTAGCTGTGCAGACCGTGGGCGCGAAAAGATAAGCGCTCGTCGCGCAAAATGTCATTGTCGATTTGGGTAAAGCGGTTGCTGTGAATGGCATGAACGACAGTCATAAATTACACTCCTGTTCAAAAATCAGTTATTGAGGGCTAGGGGTCAGTCGCTATAGGGATCTGCTGGTGGCAAATCTAAGGGGCGAGTGCTTGGCATATTGCGATGTTTGGGCTGGCGGGAGCTGTTTGCTTTCTTCCGCTGCTGGCGGCTGGAGAGCTTTGAGGCGATTGCCTGACGGATAGTCCCTAAGATAATTTCGAGCTGAGGCAAGACAGATTCGATGTCCTCATCGGCAACCATCCTGAAGCTGACTTGGGCACGCCACTCTTGCAGTTTTTTAGCGGCGACTGTCACCGCAGACTCACCTGGGAGCAAAGGGATACTGAAAAGCTTGCAGATTTCATAGGCGTATTTAGCAACGGGAACGCGATACTGACCGCCTTTCATCAGTTCGGTCATCAGGCGTGTCGCCACACCGATCGCGCGTTGCCTTAGCGTTGGGTCGAGAGGCAGTAAGGGTTTAGTACGAAAGCTCATATTCATACCCCCTCAGCAAATAGCTGTTCTAGTCTCTGCGCGTAGGGGAGCACGCCATCGTCGATAATGCGACGTATTGGTATTCCTGTTTGTGCGGAAACTTTCTTGAGATATTCGTGTACCTCAACCGAGATATCCGCTTTCGTGGTTTTTAATGATTGCGGCATATTATGTTGTATAACGTGATCTCACGTAATATTACTTTTTCTGCGTATATGCGTCAATATCAGTTCAGGTATTTTTCAAGGGCAGTTATGTATGATGACCACCGCGTAAATATTGACAAGGAGAAGTTGCAGAACTGGACGAAAGCTGAGGCTGCTAAAACCAGTCAGAATCGGTTTGCCAAGGATTTAGGGACAACGGCAACCACGATCAATCGTTGGGTTTATGGTAGGGTTGATGCAGTAACGGGTAAGCAGTTGAAGGCGATCGCGGCGTATCGGGGCGAAGCCATTGAGGATACGTTGAGCTGGATAGCACTGCCTGAAACTGAGCCAGTGAATCAAGATGAGTTTGGTGACCTTGTTGCCAAGTTTAATCATCGGATCGCGAAACTTGAGCAAGATAACGAACTCCTTAAGGAAGAGAAAGATCTTCTGAGAGAGGAGATCGACGATCTCAAGGAGTTTGTTGAGGTTCTAGCGGCGGAATTCCATGACTCAAAAAGAACTAAACCATACAAGGCTAAAGTTTAAGAGCATTGAGAGGTATCTCATTCTTTGCGATTGGACGTTAGCGGGGCGATCGCTCCTGATTTCGTGCTCTGAGCGAGTAGCTGAAAAGCTTAAAGTTAGACTTGATGCACTGGTCTTAAGTTTTGAGCATTTGGAAAAAATTACGCTCAATGACTCAGTGGTTTTCGATGTGCCCTTGCCTGAACTTCCAGATCCGTCTGCTTTTGGGGAGATGAGGGTAGTGAAGATTATGCGACCATCAAAAGCGCTACTCGAAGCGAAGTTTCCTCTGATTGAGATAAAAATCTGATGGAGATAAGCATAGGTTTGCTTAGAGGCTGCTACTTTTTTCTCTACATCGCTAAATAGCTAGAGGATCACTTGCAAATCTTTTCGGGGCGTTGCTCTTTGGGGGATATCTCAGGTGTACTGACCCTGAAAATCGGTCTTGGTGAATTACCTTGCATTTGTCTGAATCTTACTTTTCACGGCATCTCTGAAAGCCCTTTCAGGTAAGGGTTTTGCCCAAAGATTTATTGTCAATAATCTTGGCTTAATGACAATAAGTAATGGTTGAATCAGGTTTGTGAGATCGGGCTATCAGTGCTTTTGCTAGAACAACAAGATAACGTGAAAAGTCAGGTCTGGATAACTCACCAATATTGGTATGTTACCCAGAAGTTTTCTATATAACCAATGGTGCTAGTTGCTCAAATCCAGTCGGAATGCCCGCACAAGCAAAACGCCCATACTAGAAACGATTTTTCAAGGCTTCTAGACATTTGGGTACACTTCACACCAAAGGTTATATAATTGCCTTAATAAGGTGTGTTACCCAGAAAAAGTTTGTATACAAACTAGTAATGCCCTAGAGGAGCGTCATGCTCAACATCCTCACATCCGAAACATTTTGGGCCGCATTTAGCGCACTGGTTGCTTTTGCAGCATTGCTTTTCACAATTGTAGGTGTCATCATTGCAATGTATACCGCAGGCAAGTGGCGCCGGCTTCAATCCGCTCTACAAAAGGAACGAAAGTTTTATGAGGAACAGGCTCGACGCGTTGCGCATCCAACCATAAATCTTCCCGGAGAGTCCACCACTGAACGTTACTTGAAGTCAATCGACAATGGTTTACTTGCAATCGCTCAACTATCTAGCGAACAACGAGAGCACACGAAGGACAAGCTACGCGATCTCCTTGGGCAGTTAAGAGCTACACACACAACTTTGGTCAATGAATTGAAGCCGTTTATGGAGGACAACGCAAAAAAGTTTTTCAAGGGCTTCAACAAATTCAACCGGAACTTTGGCGTGCGGTACGATGCTGGAAATATTCCCCATAATGCCAGAACTCACTGTGACGACGTGGTGGGCATCATCAAAGATGTAGCATCACAATTAGAGTCCGATGGCAATGCAACTAAAACTCCATCAGACGTGATCTACAAGATTCGAGAGATTGGGTATTCCATGGAATATGCTGACCAAGAGGTTATCGTCCCCATCATGAGATTCATTCTTTCGAAGACAGAGGTGGAGCTTTCATTGATCAACTCCGCGATCATAGACGGCGACATGCGTAAGGCGATTTGGCTCAAAGAGCGTTATAGATTTGACATTAAGAACTTATATGGGCAGCTTGATGAGGCTCTTACGACAATGAGCAGTTTGACCTCGAAGCTATAGACTGTCAAACTCATCAGATACTAATTGCTGAGCATAACCAAGCATTGCACTGGAGCGAGGTGGTCCGTTTGTTTTGAAATCAATGTCATTCCCTGCCGCCCGGTGAATGCAACCGTTATATCTCATTCGGATCGCTATAGTTGAGAGATGTCGCACGCATCCCCAGAATCAATCAGTAGCCTAGCAGGGCAGGTAGCTGCTGGTGCATTCTGTCGAGTTTGCTGACAGGTTGCCGTTTTGCTTTTTCTGTAAATGCCATCAGCAGATTAAACTTCGTTGGTTCGCGAAATTCCTCATGGCATGGCTGCTTGTACTCATTCCATACGCCGAGCATTTCACTGGGCGCGATGACTCCCTTCTCTGGCGTCCTGAAGATGACTGCTCTGGCTTCGTCATCGGATAGTCCTTCCAGTTTCAAACGCTCCAGATTCTTGAATAGGTTCTCGATCTGGTCGGGCAATTGCTTGAATGCATCACAGACGATCGCACCAATATCGATTCCCGATGTGTGCTTGCGCTTGACGCGAAATGCACCAGAAAAGGCAAGATTATCGCACAGGAAGATACGCGCTCCTGCTACGATGCCTGCTGTCATTGTCTTGTCGTGGGAATTGCGAATGCCGATGCAGAAACCATGCTCTGCACTCTGCTCGAATGCTAATACTCCGAACAGTCGATGTCCGTGTCTGGTGAGTCCATAGCCTTCACTTTTGAGCGTCAAACCAGCACAAGCGCTCAGCTCCAAAATAGACTCGACAAATTGCCGATGGGCAACGGGTTTCCATGTGGTGGTTGGTTCAGGCGTGGGAATGGCAAAAACTTCATCGCGGCTTGCAGAAAAAGCGTTACAGTGCAGCATTAACATGATAGGTTCTCCTGATTTTTGTGTCGTCTTGATGGTGGGGCGAACGTATCGCCCCGATGGAATGGATAGCTACTCGTCGGAACCAGGCAAAGCGTAAACAGTCAGTGCTTCGTAGGGCAGATTGGCTGCAAATCTCTTGATTTCGTCAATGCGCTCTTGCTGGTTGGGTTGCCAAGCAAACTCAACCGCGTAATAGGTCGTACCATTGGCACGGGACGAACGAGATTGCATTTGAGCAGTTACGATGCCACAAGCGATCGGCTGCTGTTTTTCTGCTAGATCGAGCAACATCTCATCGAAATTGTCCATCGATTCTGTCTTGAACAGGATGTGAGAAATGATGTTTTGCTGGTCGATAAAGATGATTTCCAGCCAGGTCTGAAAGTCATAGCCAAACAATTCGTCCTGTAGTTTGCGCCATGCCAGAACCTCCATTTTTAAGGTTTTATCAAGTTTCTTGGCAGCCCCGATCTTAAATTGCCCAGATTGACAATCGGCGCGATATTGACGCGGCTTACCTGTGAACGTGATGCCTTCAATAGTGAAGTTATCGAAACCATTGCTGAACACACTGCCTTCGACTTCAACCGTCGCTGTTTGGGGTTCAGTCTTTGTAGTGCCATTTTTACGAGACATAGGTTTTCTCCTTGATTGGTAGGTTAATTCGTGCGGATATATGGCGAATCGCACCCCGCCCCGTCGCTAGTTAAAAGTCATCCTCGTAGTCGGGATCTGATTCCAACTCTTCCTGCGTGCGGCAGTACAGATGAAAAATGCGCTTAGACTCAACTTCGGATTCCAGCATGGCAGGGCTAGTTGCGCTCTGCTCGTCCAGCCACTGCTCGTATTCAGCCCAGGCATTGCGGTCGTGCCATGCCTCTTGCTCGTCCAGTCTCATGACTTCGTTGTCTGTCGGCATTGTGTTATCCTCATGGTGAAAGTTTTCCGATCTGGTGAGGCAGTTTAACGACTTGCCACAGGTCGGTTTTTTATGCAGCTATCTGCGCTTGCGCGATGATGTACTCACGCAGCGATGTGTAACCGAGATGGACAAGTGTGGCGTAGACATGCTTGCAACAAGCCACAGGACGGCTCAAACCGAGTGGATTAAAAGCAACCTGATTTTTGAAGTCTTCACAGCTACACTCAATGCGATTATGGTAGGGAGTGCAGATGTACTTGGAATCTCTCTGAGGATTGCGAACGATATAGCCGCCAACCATTACAGACTTAAAGACTTGTAGCCCCTCGGCATCTCGCTTGCGGCGATCGACAAAAAAGGCGCGATAGAGCTTGAAACTGAGAAAACGAGGACGAGAACCTTTCACCCAAACCCAGACGCAACTACCCCAAACCTGAAAGCTCCTGATGGCTTCTTTGGCTACACCTAAAATCTGAGCGGTAGCAGAGATGCTGTAAACGATATTTGTCGCATTGACCATTGGTGGAACTCCTTGTTTTTATCTTAATACATGATATAACGTAGGCTTACGTAATACAATAGGTAAATCATTTAAAACCCTTATGCAGCAACGATGATGGATAGGCAATACTAATACGTAAAGCTACGTAATAATACGAGAAAGAGGGTATAATAATGGAACAACAAGAAGAAAGGCAATGAAAGCAGTCGGAGTCACTGGAACGCGCAAGCTAACCGAGAGCCAAATAGAAAAAGCTATGACGGAGCTAAGGGAACTACTCGATAAAGCCACTAAACTGCACGTAGGGGATGCCGCAGGAATAGACGCTCTCGCCTACAGATGTGCAAACAAGGGGATGGAAGTAGAACTGCACGAAACCGAAGGCAGAAAGCCATACCAACTTCAGCAACGTAGCAAGCGGATGGTCGATGCTCTAGCAAAAGAGAGTGGAATGCTCCATGCTTTCGCCAATAAGCCCTGCCCTGGTGGTGTAACTGTGAACTCGTGGGCTGGGTCTGGAACTTGGGGGACTGTGCGCTATGCGATCGCCAAAGGCGTACCTGTAGAACTGCACTGGTTGATCGAATCCTGCGAGCTGCCAGATTGGATGGTGGAAAAGCAACTGACTCTGATTTAACGGACAGCATCGGGCTTGACAGCCCTGCTACACTCACGCTCCACATGCACCACACCACATCACAAAAACTAATCGCGTAGCGTCAACTTGATTCGCGGAATGAAGCACACGACAGCCAATAAAGCGCGGCACAAAAGCAGCGCATTTGATATGAATTGGAACAACAATTTTCTGATTTGCTGTCGGAGCGCAGCGGATGTCAGCAAAAATAAACAAATGTGAGCGCACGTAGCAACTACAGGGTAATGACAAAATTGCGAAGTGCGCGAACTCCAAACCGTGCGGAGCGATAGTGAAGCTCAACAAATAAACGTGACTTCTATGACGCGCTGCTGACTGCTGTGCTAGGCTGGCGCATCCTGCGGAATGGAGCGCAAAATAATCGCGGTTCCACCGCGTCCGCTTTTCCCCATGGGGGATTGAGGGGACAAGCCCAGCGGCTTTAGAGCGATCGCTCGGTGTGAATACTTGCAGCACTGAGCTAATAAATGGACTGAGACGGTGCGATCGCTTACCCCAATTCACCTTGATATTTAACGATACGCCAAGCACGGTCGAATCCGATCCAATCGTTGTTTGGGTAGAATGCACGCAGTTGTGACTTCTGTTGCCTCTACCACGCAAGCTAATGCTCAGGCTAAATCTGTTTCATTCAGCTCGGAATTCGAAGACTCAGAGGCAGTATCTGTGATTGTCTCTAATTCTGCTTCCAACTGCTCTATAGTTGGCAGGCTATCTTGCAAATGCTTGGGTAGCTGATAAGTGGAAACTCCTATCGGTGTTTGCATTCCCTGAAGGGCAAACTCTACAACTGTCTTGTCCTTTGACTTGCAGAGAATAATGCCGATGGTGGGTTCGTCTTGGGGCGATCGCAACAAGCTGTCTACTGCGGCAACGTAGAAATTCATCTTGCCTGAAAATTCAGGTTCAAATTCAACTGCTTTCAATTCGATTACCACATAGCAATGCAACTTGACATGGTAGAAAAGTAAGTCCAGCCGATATTCTTTGCCGCTTACTTCAATCGGATATTGGCTGCCCAGGAATGCAAACCCTATACCCAACTCCAGTAGGAATTTACGGATATGCTCGATGAGCGAGCGCTCCAAGTTTCGCTCTTTTACTCCCTCGCTCATACATAGGAAATCAAACGAGTATGGGTCTTTGAGTAGCTGGTTAGCCAGGTCAGATTGTGGTTGGGGTAATGTGCGATCGAAATTCGTGGTTGCTTTGCCCTGCCGATGATACAGATCGCTCTCAATCTGATGCACCAGTACATTGCGACTCCAGCCCTGCTGCACGGTTGTATGGGCATACCACAGTCGCTCTGTCTCCAACTTGAGCTTATCGAGCAAAGTAATGTTGTGGTACCAGGTAATTTGTCCAAGCACCTCTTGGACAATTTGCTCGTCAGGGTATGCTGCGGCAAAAGCTCTCATGTAGAGCAGGTTTGTGCGAGAAAATCCTTTCATCTCTGGGAACGCAGTCTTCAGATCTTTCGACAAGCGATCGATGACCTTTGCCCCCCACCCTTGCTGCTGCTGACGACTGAGAATGTCACACCCGATTTGCCAGTAAAGCATTACCATTTCTCGGTTCACAGCTAACGCTGCCCGTACTTGCGCCGTGCGGATACGCTCTTTCAGAGCGCGTAGAAAGTCCTCATAGTCGCGGGAAGTTTCGAGCTTATCGGCTGCCATAGCTTATGGATAATGAATACCTTTAGCTTTATATCATCATTACCACTAATTTCACTTTGACAGTGCTTCGAGAATTGCTTCGTGAAGTTCGATCATCCTGGCTTGATTTTTAGTGGACTGTTCAAATCCAAGCGAGATCGCCTCGAATTGTTGTTGCTGAATTCCCTGGGTCACCGCGATCCTTTGCTGCGTTTCAGCCAGATTTTCCAGGAGTTCCTCAGAACGCTGTAACTCTTTAGCCAGCAGAGTATTTGTGAGATCTGCTACAAGCTTCTGGTCGCGTTCGTCGCGCAGGAGTTCGGCTTTCATGGCCTGTTCTTTGCCAGCGATCGCTATTTCAATCTCCTTTTGCCGCAGTGCCCAGCGTTTATCGAGATAGGAAGGCAACCATTTCCCCAGCGCGATCGCGAAAGAAACAACCACAAACCCAATTATCCCGATGTCTTGCCAAGCATAAGGTGACAGCGTTGGGAATTGCGGCTGTTGCGGTTGTGGCTGTGTCTGAATTTGGGCAATCATATCGAAGCTTCAAGTACTCAAAAATAACTCTTTCTCAACGTGGCGGCGACTTACTAGACCTGGCATGGGTTCGTCCCCGGCATTCACCCAACGCTCGAACTGGTCGGCAGCAGCTTGATAGTTCCCTTCGTTGAGCAATCTAGCTAGCGTTGATTCTGCCAGCGCTCCTACTCCCAGGTTATAGGCGAAGCTTACGAGAGCATCGAATTGATTCTGATTGAGCGGCACGCTGATGCAACCCAGGATTCCCTTCTCGAAATACTTGAGGTCTTCACTGAGAAGCTGCTCGGCTTTTTCTTGAGTAATTGTCAGACCTGGATATACATCGCTTCCCGTGTGTCCGTAACCGATTGTCCACGGATCGCCACCCGTGCCAGGATCGGGGTAGGCTTCTAGTTCGCGTCCCTCAAACTCCTTAATCAGGTCCATACCGCGTTGACTGGTCTGCAAGGTGGTAGACGCATTAGACTCGTCGGGAGTCCTCCAGGTGATGACGAATTGCTCGAAGTCTTCTCTGTTCAGTTCTCCCTTCTCTGCGATACAGGTGTTGGCAAAGGCGATCGCTCTTTTCTGGTGAGGCAAACTTTTGTAATTGGCGATCGCGTTATCGAGTCGAAAATCTTTTACTTCCATATCAATCCTCCATAACTGAAACTCCCCAGCTTGGGGAGTCGATAATGTTTATTCTTCGTCTTCCTCTAGACATTCGTAGTCATCGCTATCGTCTCCATTGTCGGGAGCGATATCCGTACCTATCAGGGTTGAAGCAACTGAGTCGAGCAGACTGCGAGCTAATAGGATTTTGTCAGCGATCGCCATCGATGCGATAGCTTCCTCGTTCTCAGCCAGAAAATCATCAAGTGTCGTCACGGGTTGTGTCCTCCACGGCTTTACCGTTAAGCAATTGTTCAGGTTTCAACGAGTCGAATTCGGAGGCCAACTACACCTTGAGCGTGCAGCAGAATGACTACTTGCTCGTGGGTGTAGTTTTTGCGATTGACTTTGTAGTGCCATGCGGTTGTGGCGATAGTATTGCTGGCGATGTGGTCGTAGACTGCCTGCCATCTCTGGGCAAACTCTTGCTCTCCCTCACCCATCCAGTCCTCGACATACCGCACCTGGAAGACGCGATCCAGGTCGCGCACTTCGCCACTACTGGGCATCCTGTAGGAAAGCCCACGCGGAACTACTTCTACAGGGAAGTCGGATTCAGAAGGGTAGAGTAAGCCAGACAAAAGCGATCGCAGCTTTGCAAGAAATTCAGCGTAGGTCATTAGATACCTCCGCTACCACCAGGGATTGCTACGTTAAAGTTGCCAACTGTAGTGGAGGACAGGAAGTTACCCATCAGGTCAGAAACTTGCGCCTCTAATAGATCGATCTGGTATTGACCGTTTGCGGTGAAGTCCCATACGCCACCAGGAGCACCGACTGCATAGGTGACAATCCGTCCTTTCTTGTCGGCAGTAGCTTTAGTTCTCGTGGCTCTAGCAAGTTGGTTGAAGCTGTTGGGGCCAGTCACGCGCACATCGAGTTCGCCAAGTTCGCTATTCTTGCCACCAATGGTGGAGGCTTTGATGCCCACATCGTCGCTGAATTGGACGGTAAAGTAGTAGGGCTTGTCACCAGGAGCGATGATATCGGAGATAGTGCCAGCAGAGACAGTCGGACTGGACTGGTCTAAAGGCACAGCTTCGACGCGCTCTTTAAAGGCTTTATCAATTTTGAAAGATGCCGACCAGCGTGCGGGAACGTTAAACGGCTCTCCTGTGGCAGGACTTGTACCTGTGCGCGGAGCGTTAGGACGCATCGCAAACGTGCCGAAGCCTTGCAGCTCGACGGGTTGATTGGTCGTCACAGTCGAGATAATTTTTTCGAGGGTGACTTTAAGGAAGCGATCGGCATCGTATCCACCGATTTGTAGATCTTGCGCGATCGCATTCGCTAGTTCGAGTTGGTTCATAGGTTTCCTTGCAGAATTATATTTAACGTGTATAAACGCGATTATACGTAATTAATTATATACGACGATCTAGCTGACTGCATTACCTCTCCGTAAAGGAAGGCAGTCATCTCAAGATTTCTTTACTTGTTACGATCCGTCGTAGGGTTTGTAGAGATGTTCTAGCTTAGTCAACATCACTTGTTCCAGACCTGCCCTGCGATGCTAGTGCATTTTCAGCGAACCTCTTTTGGTTCATTGCAACACTGGGCATTGTTTTTTCAAGCTTGATGCAAAACATCTTCCTTGAGGCAGCACTAGGAATATGAGGGGCTGTTTGTGAAGTATTCGTAACAGTCATAAAATATAGTTCAACCTGGGATGCTAGCGGCTAGGCGCAGTAATTCTCTAAAGATGAAGCTCGAAATCATTTATGGTCGTCGAAACCACAGCCCTTGAGGCAGTTATTTAAGACTTGGATCGGGTTACAACGATTTTCTCAAAGGAGTTCGAACAGTTGCTGATTAAGAATTGATGCATTTTTGTTTAATTTGGAACAAATCTGCTGTAGTTTTTTATATATACCTAAAGAATTTAGGTATTCAAACTAAATAAAATACACAAGATTAGTCTCTATAGGGAGGATGTCTTTTCCATTTAGTTTTTTAGTCTGTATTATTTAATGAAATCCTATTCCTTAGCAGTAAGTTCCCTAAAAAGTCAATAGACTTTGTTTTGTTGTGCCGTTTTTATCTATCTAGCAGTTTTTTAGTAGTCAGGAGAGGATTTGCCAAGTTCTCAACAAGCAATGGTATGAATTCTAGATCTACAATCACATAGAAAATACAAGATAGCTCTCTTCTTGAATGTTTAGCCAATTGGGTTGATGACGTTTGGGGTTGCAAGCTAAGTAGCTGCAACTTGCCCATGCCCCCTGATGTAACAAATTATCTTTTTTCTTAATTATGAATCAGCTGTTTAAGTCATTTATTGGAATTGCAGCAGTAGTTGCCACAGCTTCTACAGGAGGATCTTTGCTTGCAAAGGATGGTTTGGCTAGAGCATTAAGCCAGGGGGGAGATCGTCAATTTGACTATGGTCAGTTAAAAAATCATGAGGGAGCTATTGTCTCGAATAATATTGGTGTTGAGCGTAATTCTCTCGCTCAAATAAATACGACATCAGCAAGTAGCAGTTCGGCATGCCCAGAAAAGACTCCAGGCACTCTTGCACCTCTACCATGGAGTCCTGCAATTGCTATATCAAAGAACTCTAAGCCCAATTATCTTGCTGGAGTCATGCCCGAAAATCGTATATATTTATGGGATCTTTCCACCAAAGATAGACTTCGTGTTATTCCAGACTTTAACCCAGAGAAGCATTTAGATAGTAAACCACTTGAGCATCAAATTACGTCTTTAGCTATTAGCTCTGATGGTGCAACCTTAGCAGGAGGGCTTCGGCATAATACGGTCTATCTTTGGGATACCTCAAATGGTAACCAAAAGGTGATTCTTACTGGTCCAGATGGTAGTGCTTCTTCTCTTGCTTTCGATCGCAACAATCAACTGCTTGCTGTAGCGTATGGCGAGTCTAAGAGAGCAATTATATGGGATCTGAGGAAAGTTTTTGCCAAAGCAAAAGACGGTAAAGTAGCCCTAACAGACTTGGAGAAAAACAATGATTATTACGAGCTTGTAGATGATACTCTCAGTAAGGGTGAGCCTAAAGGGAAGCTCAGAAAAGTCTTGCCTATAGCAGATCGAGTGTGGGTTCAATCTGTCGCATTTAGCCCCGATGGAAGGTTTTTGGCGACTAGTGGTTCGGACAAAAATTTTAAGCTTTGGGATACGTTAACTTGGAAACTGCTCCAAACCGAACCACTAAATGGTTCCTATCAGGGGGCTCTCCAGCTTGCTTTTAGTCCAGACAGTCACGTGCTTGCAGCTGCAATCGAAACGCCGAAAGGGACTGGGGAAGTTAGATTGTGGGATGTACAGGATCCAAATAACATTAAACTTCTCCAGACATTCGCTAAATTTCCTGAAGCTGTTAGATCGGTTGCCTTCAGTGCCGATGGCCAGTATTTACTTGCTGGAAGCAGAGACGGTACAATCACAGCTTGGGATTGGAAGACTGAAAAAGAAGTTTTCAACACATGCGGTGATACATCGGGTATTGGCTCGGTTGTCTTCAATCCGTCTAACAATAAATTATTTGTAAGTGCAAGTTATAGTGGCTTAGTGAAGTTCGGGCAAATTCCTGACATAACTCAGCCACCTCCACCTCCAGCTAAGATGGAGATGGAAGCAGCTAAGATTTTTCTTGGAATTATTCTGACACTATATGCGCTACTTGCACTATATCTTATTTATATTTCGCGTGCGAGATTTACAGAACTAATAAAAGATATTCTGAAAAATTTAGACAATGATTTAAAAAATCTAGTATCTAACGGAAAAGTTCTTGGCGATCAGGTGGCTCATTCAACTGAAACTGTTAAAGCTTGCGGACAGAAGGTCGAGAAAACTGCTAAAGACTTGGAATCTAACGAGCCTCAAGTAGTATGCTTTGAATATGTTGATGAGAATGGATCTACAAATATAAAATATAATATAGCTCCAATTGTCGAGGATATTCGAGATACTTCAGATGCAATCTGTAAGCTTGGAGAGAAAACCACAGACTTAAGCAATCAGATTGAAAAACTTTTTAGCGAAATCAAGGCAAAAGCCCCTGAAGAAAAGAAATTATTGAATATTGTTAATCCTATTTATTTCACCTTAGGACTATTACATCTTGGCTTGCTTATCCTTGGCTTATGGTTTTTATATGTAGGCATTAAAGGAACGTCTCAGGGCGAGAGCCAGAAAATTCCAGCTACCACCAATTATTCTAGATCGGTTGATATTGCTAGCAACAAGTCAGCCAAATTAAATTAACTAGCTCAGATAAGTAAGAAAGTCAACTTTTTATCTACAGCATTAGAGGTTTGCTTTTATAAATCAAGAATTCTCGATCTATTTAGTATTCAACTTCTACATGCGGCTTATATACATACCAAAACAAAAAGCCGTTCATTATTGATGGTAGTTTGACTTTGTAATGATTGTTAAACGAACCATCTTCTTGAATCGATACGATTGAAAGTCTCTCCCCCGATCTCAATGGAATTTTTGGGGTTGAACCACTACCATCAGCTATAGGATATTGTTTAAGAAATGTATCGAATTTTGCTACGATTTCTTTAGCGGGTTTGGTTGTCATAATTGTTCTTGTTTAGACTCTATCTAAATTTTATTGGTAGTATTACAATAGACTGCTACTAGCATAATAAAAATATATCAACATTTCACACCTGAATTAGGGTTTATATAACAATTCCGAGAGCTGAGATATGGTTTCAAGCTTCTCTAAAGAAGGTTCTAGAAGTTCGAAAGACTCTGGCAGTAATAGTTACTTTTCATCTCCTTCTGCGGTGTCGCTACCGAAAGGAGGAGGTGCCATCAGGGGCATTGGGGAAAAATTCTCGATCAATCCAGTCACAGGTACTGGCGCTCTTAGTTTGCCTATTTTTACATCGCCAAGCCGCTCTGATTTCCATCCCAAGTTGTCATTAAATTATGACTCTGGTGCAGGAAACGGATCTTTTGGATTGGGTTGGAATTTATCGGTTCCTTCGATCGCTCGCAAAACTGATAAAGGGCTGCCAAAATACCAAGATTCCGAAGATTCGGATATTTTTATCCTTTCAGGGGCTGAGGATTTAATTCCGTCACTCGTTACAAGTGGTGAAGATTGGATTAAAGACATTGCGACTGAGACTCCAGAAAATCGTGCTTACAAAGTTCAGCGGTACCGCCCCAGGATTGAAGGGCTTTTTGCTCGGATTGAGCGGTGGCAGCATCAAGAAACTGGTGATATTCATTGGCGCTCTATCTCGAAGGACAATGTTACAAGCATTTATGGTGAAACCAAGGACTTTAACAGTCGGATTGCCGATCCTGAGTATCCCTCTAGAGTATTCAAGTGGTTACTTGAAGCAAGCTATGACGATCGCGGCAACCTGATTGTCTATGAATATAAGCAAGAGGATTCAAAGCAGGTTCCCCAGGATGCGGTCTCCGATAAGAATCGGCTTTTAGTGCCTCAGGCAAATGTCTATCTGAAGCGAATTAAGTATGGGAATCGCACCCCTTACAAACAGGGTGATGGGCAACCAGGGGGGGATATCGTAACGCTTGCCAACAGCAATGATTGGTTATTTCAGGTCGTCTTTGACTATGGCGAGCACGACCCTACCAACCCTACACCTACGGGTGAACCCAATCCATGGGGTTATCGGTCAGATGCTTTTTCCAATTATCGAGCGGGATTCGAAATCCGAACTCGACGCTTATGTCAAAGGGTATTGATGTTTCATCGCTTTGACGAGTCTGGAACTATTGGCGCAAACTGGAATTTGGTGCGATCGACCAATTTTGATTACGATCCCGATCCCGTTGCTACTTATTTGATCTCAACGACACAGATTGGTTACTCTCAAGGTGCGCCTGAGGGGAAATCCTATCCGTCTTTAGAATTTCGTTACGATCGCCCCACCATCAACAATCAAATTAGCTCCATCGATCCAAACAGTCTCAAAAATTTACCGATTGGCTTGGATGGCAGCAAGTATCAGTGGATCGATCTAGACAGCGAGGGGATTTCTGGAATTCTGACCGAGCAGGCAACGGGTTGGCTTTACAAACGAAATTTGGGCGAGGCACAATTTGGTACGACAGAACTTGTGGCGACTAAGCCTTCAATTGCTAACCTGAGAAATAGTCAGCAGCGGCTGATGGATCTAGCAGGAGATGGGACGCTCGATCTGGTTTCTTTAGGTAAGCTCTCTGGGTATTACGAGCGACAAAAATCGGGCGAGTGGCAACCGTTTGTGACCTTTGAGTTCTCGCCAACGGTGAATTGGAACGACCCGAATCTGCGATTTATCGACGTAACTGGGGATGGCCATGCTGATATTTTGATTTCGGAACGCGAACTGTTTGTCTGGTATCCATCCAAAGCACGGGAGGGGTTTGGCGCTGCGGTCAGGGTCTATAAGTTACAAGATGAGGAAAAAGGGCCGACGCTGGTGTTTGCCGATGTGTTGCAGTCGGTATTCTTGTCGGATATGACGGGAGATGGGCTGATCGATATCGTTCGCATCCGCAATGGCGAGGTGTGCTATTGGCCGAACCTGGGCTATGGGCGGTTTGGGGCAAAGGTGACGTTAGATGGATCGCCGTTGTTTGCGCATCCGGAGGTGTTTGACCCAAAGCGGATTCGACTGGCGGATATTGATGGTTCGGGAACGACGGACATTATTTATCTGGGGCGAGGCGAGTTCCAGGTGTGGTTTAACCAAGCGGGTAATAGTCTTAGAAAGCATGGTTCCAGACCTGGGGAGCAGCCGTTAACTTTTCCGGCGGTGGACAATCTGGCATCGGTGCAGGCAATCGATTTGTTTGGCAATGGCACGGCTTGTATTGTCTGGTCTTCCTCGTTGCCGGGGGATGGGCAGCAACCGATGTATTACATCGATCTGATGGGCGGCCAGAAGCCGCATCTGTTGCGATCGCTCGTCAATAATATGGGGGCAGAAACGAAACTCCAGTATGCCGCTTCAACCAAGTTTTATTTGCAAGATCGAGCGGCAGGGACTCCCTGGATTACGCGGTTACCATTTCCCGTCCACGTAGTAGAAAGGGTGGAAACCCTCGATCGCATTACAGGAAACCGTTTTGTTACGACCTACCGCTATCGCCACGGTTTTTTTGACGGTGAAGAACGAGAGTTTCGCGGGTTCGCTTATGTGGAACAGAAGGATACGGAACAATACGAAAAATTTCAGCAAGGCGGCGGGACAAATGCTTCAGCCGCAGGGCTGCACCTGCCACCTGTGGTGACGAAGACTTGGTTTCACACGGGAGCCTATTTTGAAAGAGAGGCGATCGAAAAGCAACTTAAAAGGGAGTATTATGCAAGCGATCCCCAGGCAGTTTTTCTGCCGGATACAATTTTACCCAAGGATTTAACGCCCCAAGAACAGAGGGAAGCTTGCCGCGCTCTCAAAGGGCAAATGTTGCGCCAGGAAATTTACGCAGAGGATGAATCGGACAAGAGCCAGCATCCTTATCGGGTGACGGAATCGAATTATGAGATCCGGCGAGTTCAACCCTTGGGACAGCAACGCTATGCTGTTTTCTTTACCCATCCACGGGAAACGATTACCTATCACTACGAACGCCATCCCGCCGATCCTCGCGTTGCCCACCAAATGACGCTGGAAGTCGATGATTTTGGTAACGTTTTAAAATCTGTTGCGATCGCCTATCCTCGACGTTCAATCCCCACGCCCGCAAGTGATTCCCCGTCAGAAGAGCAAGCTCAGATCCTGATTACCTACACGGAAAATCAGGTTGCTAACGTGCCGGATCGACCCGACTGGTATCGGATCGGCGTTCCCGTTGAGACAAGCACCTATGAAATAACAGGGGTAAAACCTAATAACGGAAAACTGTTTAGCTTAACTGATTTTTACAAGAAACCGGAAAATAGCGGGCAGCCATCGGGGTACTACAACGCATCGGAAATTAGTTATGAGGCTCGTCCCACTCCGAATACACCTCAAAAACGCTTAATCGAGCGAGTCAGGACTTTATACCGCCGCAATAGTCAAGCAAATACTACCGATCCCGTTCCTCTGGATTTGAGCAAAATTGACTCTCTAGCGTTACCCTGTGAGAGTTTCAAGCAGGCATTTACGCCTGGTTTGCTAACTCTAGTCTATGACAGCAAAATTGGCTCTAATGCTTTAGATGACCTGCTGAGGGAGGAAGGAAAATACGTTCAGCTTCGAGACAGTGACGCTTGGTGGATTCCGTCTGGACGGCAGGCATTCGATCCGGCTCGGTTCTATCTGCCAGTGCGAACCAAAGATCCCTTCGGGCAGGAGTACGTCAGCACCTACGATCGCCATGCTTTGCTAGTCGTTGAAACGGTCGATCCCCTCGAAAACCGGATTCAACTCCGCAATAATTACCGAGTCATGCAGCCAGCGCAACTGACCGATGCCAATGGCAACCGCTCTGAAGTGGTTTTCAATGCCCTCGGCATGGTGGTGGGAACGGCGGTGATGGGGAAAGTGGGAGAAACAAAAGGGGATTCTCTGGAGGGATTTGAGCCAGATCTGGATGAAGGTAAGCTACGCCGACACATTGAGAACCCGTTAGCGAACCCCGAAGAAATTCTGGGAAAAGCGACGACGCGCCTCATCTATGACTTAGAAGCCTATCGCCGGACTCAGCAGCCAGTAGTCGTCTATACGTTGGCGCGGGAAACCCACAACAGCGATCTGCCTGCGGCGGGACAGAGTAAAATCCAGCACAGTTTCCTCTATTCCGATGGGTTTGGGCGGGAAGCGCAGAGCAAGATTCAGGCAGAACCAGGTCCTCTCGATCCGAATATCCCGAATTCTCCTACTATTAATCCTCGTTGGGTGGGGACGGGGACGAAAATCTACAATAATAAGGGCAAAATCGCCCGCCAATACGAACCGTTTTTTAGTCCAACTCACCAGTTTGGCATCGAACAGCACGGGGTCAGCGATACTCTGTTTTACGACCCCATCGAACGGCTGGTAGCGACTCTCCACCCCAACCACACTTACGAGAAGGTGGTTTTCGATGCGTGGCAGCAAGCCACTTGGGATGTGAACGATACGGTCGCGGTAGATCCCAGTATCGATGAGGATACCAAGCATTTTCTGCTCGCTCCCGATGGGACTCCCCGCCTGCCGAAAGAGGACTATTCACCGACTTGGTACGAACAGCGACGGGGCGGTCAGATGGGGCAACAGGAAAAGGATGCGGCGCAAAAAGCAGCCAGCCACGCCAACACCCCTACAATCGCCCATTTGGATGTATTGGGACGAACTGTTTTGACCATTGCCGATAATGGCGGGGGGCAAAAATTCCCGACGCGGATCGAGTTGGATATTGAAGGGAATCAGCGTTCCGTGACTGATGCCAAGGGGCGCAAGGTGATGGTCTATGACTACGATATGCTGGGCAATGTCATCCACCAGCGCAGTATGGAAGCTGGGGATCGCTGGATGCTTAACAATGTAGCGGGCAATCCCATCCGGCAATGGGACAGCCGCAACTATCAGATCCGAACGCGCTACGATGCCTTGCAACGCCCTACCCACGTCTTCATGCAGCAGGGAGAGGCGGCGGAATTGTTGGTCGAGCGGTTGGTTTATGGCGAGAGCAATCTCGATGCCAGCCGAAATCTACGAGGAAAGTTGTACCGCCACTACGACCAGGCGGGGGTCGCGACTAACGAGCGGTTTGATTTTAAGGGGAATTTGCTCGAAAGCAGTCGGCAATTGGCGAAGGAATACAAACAAACCGTTAACTGGTTGGTTTTAGCGGATTTGGAGGACTTACAACGCCTCATTAATGTGGCAAACTCCAGTTTAGAGACGGAGATCTTTACCAGTCTGACTCGCTACGATGCGATGAATCGCCCTGTCATGCTGGTTACGCCTCACAATCGCACGACGCGCCCGAATATCATTCAGCCTAGTTATAACGAAGCGAATCTGTTAGAAAAAATCGATGTCTGGCTGCGGCGCAATGCGGTTCCTGCTGAGTTGCTGGCTGCCAATACGACGGATTTTCACCCCGTCACCAATATTGATTACAACGCCAAGGGGCAGCGGCTGGCGATTGAATACGGCAATGGCACGACAACCAGATATTTCTACGATGGCGAGACGTTTCGGTTAATTCGTCTGTTAACGATGCGTTCCCAGTTGGGGGAAAACGAAAACCAGAACGTTCAAGATTTGCGCTACAGTTACGACCCAGTTGGCAATATTACTTACATTCAAGATAACTCCGATCTGCAAAACGTTATCTATTTCCGCAACCAGCGCGTCGAACCAAGTGCGAGTTATGAGTACGATCCCCTCTATCGCCTGATTAAAGCGACGGGACGAGAACATCTAGGGCAGACAGGAGGAAGGCTGAACGCTCCACAACAAACGGATAGCGACGATACGCCTCGGATGAATTTACCCCATCCTAATGATGGCAATGCGATGGGAACTTATACCGAGGAGTATAAGTATGACGAGGTGGGGAATATCTTACGGATGGTTCACCAAGCCTTGAATGGGGGGTGGACGCGCCACTATGACTACAGTGAGCCAAGTTTAATCGAAACGGATAAGGTCAGTAATCGTCTCAGCCGTACCAGTTTGCCGGGGGATGCCGAGGGAGAGTTCGGTGCGCGGTATAAGTACGACGAACACGGCAATATGACGCGGATGCCCCATTTGCCCTCGATGCAGTGGGATTATCGAGACCAGCTTCAGGCTTCTGCTCGACAGGTTCGCAACGATGGGGGTGCGGCGGAGACGACCTATTATGTCTATGATGCCAGCGGTCAGCGCGTTCGCAAAGTGACAGAACGGCAGGGACAGAACCCGACTCGCCTGAAGGAGCGGATTTATTTAGGCGGGTTTGAGATTTATCGAGAATATAACGGCGGGGGCAATGCGGTTACGTTAGAGCGAGAAACGCTGCACGTTATGGATGACCAGCAGCGCATTGCTGTGGTAGAGACTCGAACGCGGGGGAACGATCGTTCGTTAGCGCAACTGGTGCGGTATCAGATAGGGAATCATCTGGGGTCTGCTGCTCTGGAGTTGGATGATGGGGCGAATGTTATTTCCTATGAGGAGTATTATCCCTATGGAGGTACGTCCTATCAGGGGGTAAAGAGTCAGACGGAGACTTCTAAGCGTTATCGCTATACGGGTAAGGAGCGGGATGAGGAGAATGGGCTGTATTATCACGGGGCGAGGTATTATGCACCTTGGTTGGGGAGGTGGACTGCATCTGATCCTGCACGCATGGTTGATGGGACGAATTTGTATCTCTATGTACGAAATAATCCCTTAATGTATGCCGATTCAACTGGTGCATATTGCGACCCTACAACACAGTCATGCGTCGATCCAACAGAACCTACGGAACGTGAAGAGGCATTACAGCAGAGTCTTCCAGAAAATGAGCGTCATCTACCGCCTGCTTCCTTTGAGGCACATCCACCATCACCGTCAGCAGAGTCACCACCAGCAGAGCCGCTGCCAGCTTCGTCATCAACGCCCCTAACTGAAAAAAGTGAGACAGGTGGTAAGAGTGTCGGGAAACCCGGCTTTGGGGAGAGCTTAATTCCTGTCTGGGGATCGGGTAGGGAGGCAATTTATAACTTTCAAAAAGGTAGCTGGGGTTGGGGAATACTATACACAGGTTTGGCAGTTACTGATGTTTTTTTAGTTAAGTCTCTAGCGACAGCAGCTGGTAAAGCAATAATTAAAACAGTTGCAAGGGAGACTACTGAGTTAGCAACCAAAGAAGTTGCAGAGAAAGGAATTGAAAAGGTAGCAGAAACGACATTTAAAGAAGCTTCAGAAAAAACCGCTCAAGAAGTTGTGGAGAAAACAACAAAAGAAGCAGTTAGCAAAGAAGTAACAGAAGTAGGACTTCAATCATTTACACATGCTGAAAAATATGGAATTAAGCCTTACAAAGAACTCAAAAAACTCCTTGAAGGAACAAAATTAGAAGCTCATCATTTAATTGAAAAAAGATTTGCAAAAATATTGGGCATTAGTGCAAATAAAATTGAATCAATAGCCTTGACTAAAACTGAACATCAGTTGTTTACAAATGCTTGGAGACAAGCAATAGGATATGTAGGAGATACAAATATAATAAACACCGCAAATGTGACGAAAGAGCAAATTCTTAATGCAGCAAGAAATATCTACAAAGAATATCCATATATATTACAAAAATTGGGATTATAATTAGGGAGAAAATCATGAAAATTATTCATCAAATCTTTCATAATTGGACATCAAATGAGATTACTGTCTTGAAGAAATATGGAATCAATTTAGAACCCGGCTATCAAAAAATATTTTTAGATGAAGATGAAATTTATCAAGAGTTGAAGCCTATCCTGGACAAATGGGGTGTACTTGATATGGCAAGTACAGAATTTTCTGGTAAAGACTTTTCAGTATCTACTTCTTTTATGTTTTATCCAGCATGGCAAACTGGATACCCACAGCCAGAAGATGATTTTAAATATATAAATACTACTTATGATACAAGCAACTATTGTTCTAAATGTGGTTTGGGTTTAATACAAAAAGAATCGTTTAGGTTTAAAAAAGAACCAAAATGGGGTAAAAAAAAGACATTAATGTTGAATTGGGTATTCGATGAAATATTTGTAAAAGATGATATATATGAAAAGATTTTTATGCCTTTAAATATTGATTATAAGCCAGTCTTTTTGTACAAAAAAGAAACAATCATTGAATCAGTGGTACAATTGATAATCCCAGAAGCCATAGAGCCTTTAAATCTTAAAAATTGCCCTTTTTTGTTGTGTGAAGCTTGTGGAAGAAAAAAGTATTTTCCAATGACACGAGGTTTTTTTCCTGCTTTTTTGTCTGATTACTTACCTAATACTTTTGTAAAAAGCCAAGAGTATTATGGCAGTGGAGCTAGTGCATCTAAATGGATGTTTTTACCTAAAGAAATTAGAGATCTGTTACTAATAAATAAAGTAAATATGGTATATGTTCCCGTTAGCAGTGAGTAAGTTCTCAGTGCGATCGCATCGCCGTAGGTTGGGTTGACGAAGGAAACCCAAAATTAATAAAACTTATAATGGTTATTGGCAGGATTAGAAAAATGGGAGGAATAAATCGTGCTAACAAAATTAGAAATATTGAAAATCATAAAATCCCGATCTAGACCAAGGAAAAAAATCACTGTTGGGTTGCAACCGATAGGGAATCAATAGAACAAACAATGGCAAAAGATCTATTTCATGATGCAGTTAGACGAGGCTTAGAAAAAGAGCAGTGGATCGTTACAGACGATCCATTAGAACTGGAATGGGAGGAAGTCGCCGTCAAAATCGATCTAGGGGCTGAACGATTGATTGCTGCTGAACGAGATCGGGAAAAAATTGCTGTTGAAATCAAGAGCTTTATTGGTACATCTGCCATTAATGATTTTCACACCGCTTTAGGGCAGTTCTTGAACTACCGAATTATGCTGGAAGTCAAAGAACCAGAGCGCCTGCTCTATCTAGCTGTACCCTTGGAAACCTATCGAACTTTCTTTCAGAGTCGCTTTGCTCAGGTGGCGATCGAGCGATATCAACTTCACCTGCTTGTTTATGAACCAATGACTGAGGAGATTGTCCAATGGATAAATTAGAACACTATCGAACCTGTATTCAAACATTGTTAGAAAAGCGTAGTCAATCTAAATCTCGCAACGAGGATATAGAAAACGAATTATTTTGTGACACAGTTCGGGATCGCTACCAACTGATGCGAGTAGGCTGGAAAGGCTTGGAACGAGTTTATTACACTGTTTTACACTTTGATATCAAAGATGGAAAAATTTGGCTCCAGCACAACGCGACGGACACTGATGTAGGTCAAGAATTGATAGAAATGGGAGTTGCCAAAGAAGACATTGTTCTTGGGCTACATCCACCCTACAAACGCCCTTATACCGGTTATGGGGTTGCTTGATTTTCTAATACTTATTGCAGAAACACCTACCAATCGTGAGAGGATATTCAAAATGGCAGAACCTCCTAAACCTATCGCTCAACTGAAGTTTACGCCAACGGTCGATGAGGCACTAAAACAGCTCGCTGATGATACGGCAGTCAGCGCTAGTAAACTTGCCCAGACTATCCTGAATCTTTACGATCATAAAAGGTACTATGCCGGTGGGATGTTTGTTTCGTTGACTCTGCAAGAGACAGATCTGAAAAAGCCCGCTCAAAAGTGGTTAGAAGAAGTTCAAACCCTTTTCGATCCCGAAGCATTAGTGGCTAACGGGTATCAGCCTGAGCTACACGGTCGACTAGCGATCGTCGGACTAGCCATACTCGATACCAAACTGTACGAGCAGCTAGAGCAGCATCAAGCCTTTACAGCGCTGGTCAAAGAGCTACGACCTCCCTTAAAAAGCCTCACTGATATCCTCAGCGATCGGGGACGAAAACTTTACGACGAGGTAGTAAAGCCAACACCGCGCGAAGTTGCTGATACCGTGCCTAACTGGTCTGACGATCCGCTGAAAAAACTAGATGAAGACCAGCTTGGGCGTGAAGCATACGCCCGCTTCCTCGCAGAGCGTATTAAGGCCATTCCATCTGGATCGGGTGCGTACACCATCCATCTCTATGGTCCCTGGGGAGCTGGAAAGAGCACTTTGCTCAATTTCTTGCAAGCTGAGTTGACGGCTGAGGGGGCCGAGACTTACCCCCCGACAAAGATTCCACAAAAGCAGGACAGCAGTAAAGAGGTATCTACAAAGCAGCAAAGGTGGCTAATTGTTGAATTTAACGCCTGGCGCAACCAGCATATCGATCCGCCTTGGTGGTCGCTTATCGATACCGTGTTTCGGCACACCAAGGGAGAGCTGTCCTGGCTAAACCGTATGTGGGAATACGAGTGGCGTCTATTTTCCGGGCGAGTATCTTACCTCTTTTCGCTAGCTGTGTTGATGTGGGTATTGGTTCTGGGAGGGGGCTGGGTGCTACAGTACGCGATCGGCAAGGAAGATCGGCCAGGTAGAGAGAGCCTTGCTCAGGTCGCAAGCACAGCAGAGAATGTGGGCAAGATCGTAGCCCTCGTAGTAACCATTTGGAGCGGCATCGAAGCAACTAAACGCTCGCTCTTGTTGGGGTCTGCTGAAGCGGCTGCAACCTATAAACAGCGAGTTAATGACCCGATGAACGAGATCGAGCAGCGGTTCAACAAACTCATTGAACGTCTTGCCCCTAGACGGGTGGCTGTTTTCATCGACGATCTAGATCGTTGTCAAAGCAGCTATGTTGTCGAGTTGCTGGAAGGAATCCAGACGCTGTTTCGCGAAGCTCCGATCGTTTACGTGGTTGCCGCTGACCGCCATTGGCTAAACGCTTGCTACGTGCAGGAGTATGACAAGCTCGAACCATTTATTCACGAACCGGGTAAATCTCTCGGAACGCTCTTCCTGGAGAAGGCCTTTCGTTTCTCTACCCCTATACCGGGCATTCCTGATGAAATCAGAAAACAGTATTGGTCGTATCTGTTGCAGCTAAAAACTGAGGAAAAAGATCTCAATAAGGCACGTCAAAAGGCGAAAGAGGAAGTTTCGAAAATTAGCGGAGAGGGTGACTTACAGCATCTTGCTACCCGTAAAGATGAATCTAAGTCATTTGTGGAGCAACAGGCGATCCGGGAAGAAGTGGCTATGCGATTGGCTGCACCGGAGGTCATGGAGCGGCTCGAACATACACTCAAGCCGTATTCTTCGCTTCTCGATCCCAATCCGCGTGCTATGAAACTGTTGGTGAATGCGTACAGCGCTAATTGGGCGATTTCCCTGTTGTCCAGAATCGATGTAGAGCGACATCAGTTGATCCTGTGGACAATCCTCTCGGAACGCTGGCCTGACTTAGCGAGCTTTCTTGAGGAACATCCAAAGATGGTGAATAGATTTAGACCAGGTAATTCACTCGACGTTGATAAAGATTTTGAGGCATTGCTCTCTGATAGAGAAAGAGAAACTTTGAAGGTTTTATTCTCCGACAAAGACGTTATCGATGTTGTTAATGCTAAAGGCATTGACGATATTCCGCTCGGACCTGCTCTACATGAAGAAGCAATTAAGTTGTGTTCGCTTATGCACGCATAGTGCAACTCGAATCTTTGACTGAAAGGCATCAATTCGATAGAACGCGCGAAACCCAACATCCCTAGCCCAAGCATACCGTCTTTTGCTCTTGATGGGGTTTTATTTCGTTCAACCACAGCGGACAATTTTTATAATGGGGCAATGGGGCGATCGCCGATCTTTTAGGGTACATTAGCGAAGCGTAACGCACCAAATTCCCTAAAAATAACCAAATAAGGAGAAAAATCCGATGAAAATCACCAAAATTGACACTAACGGACAATTGACTATCCCCCCTGACATCCGAGAGCAACTTCAACTTCTACCTGGCACAGAAATCCAGATGGAAGTGATAGGGGATACCCTACAAATTCATAAACCCAGATCCCTCAACCGAGGAACACAACTGATTGCTACCATCCGTGGCAAAGCAACTAGCCGCCTGACTACTGAGAACATCATGCAACTGACCCGTGAAAGCCCATGACCGAGATTCTGGTAGATAGCAACGTCATCCTTGATGTCCTGACCGAAGACCCGCAATGGTTTGAGTGGTCGGCTCAAATGCTTGCAGAGTACGCAGATCAAGGAGATTTAGTCATTAACCCGATTATTTACGCAGAAATCTCAATCGGTTTCAATCAACTCGAAGAGGTAGAAGCAGCCCTGCCGCAGGATTTCTTTCGCCGAGATCCTTTACCCTATGCAGCCGCTTTTCTAGCGGGACAGAGTTTTCTAAACTATCGCCGTCGAGGTGGAGAGAGGCGATCGCCATTACCGGATTTCTATATTGGCGCTCACGCTGCCGTTGCTGAAATCCCCCTATTAACTCGTGATGTCAACCGTTACCAAACTTACTTTCCCTCAGTCCGACTGATTATGCCCTAGTGCGATCGCCTTGAATTAAGCCATAAAAATAAACCCAACATTACAGCAGCAGATGCATATAAACTACTATATTCCGAACGACTGTCAACTCTCACCAAAAAACGCTTTGGGATTTATTTCCGCAATCTGTTGATAGTCAACTTCCCCAAGGTATCCCCGCAGATCCAGACTAAACTTTTTCTCCGAGGTTGCCATTTGCACCATGTAATAATCCGAACCAAACAGAATTTTAGGTCTTAACTGAGGGTCTTGCAGTAAAACCTTGAGAAAAGAGAAATACTTTTCATCATTTAGGGTATAAGAGATATCAGCATAAACATTGTCATACGCCTTCAACATCTGCAAAATCAGATATAGCCAATTCAGTCCAAAAGCTTGTTTTATTTTTTGTTTAAGCTCTTCTTGCTCCTGCTCAGTGCGAGAATCATTGTTCAGTAAATCTCTAATTTCTCGAACAATTTCATCATACTTTTTCCTATCGTCATGAGAAAGAGGATTCTCTATGTAATCATCCCAATCTTCATTGCCACCAAAGTGAGCAAAATCGATTTTAAGCCGAGGATACTGCTTTAACAAATACAAATATTGAACGGGATGGGCGAAAAAACTGCAAATCTTCTGTCTATCATTGCCATTCCTTCTCTTGTTCCGTTTGAGTTCCTCAACAATCTCTTCGACATCGATCCCATCAAATTTAAAATCCTGTAGATAGCTTTTAAGCTTTTTATCGCCGCCCCGATAGTAAACCCCTGCCGGTGAAGTATGGGTAATAATCGGAATCCGTTTGTCTTCTGCATACCTGTAAACCGGATTCAATCTAGAGTCATAGGGGTAATATCCCAATGGCGCATAGAGCTTAATCCCTGCAAAATTCTGCTTCTCCAAATAATCAAGACCCAACTCCACAACCCCATCTCGCCTCGGATCGAGACAGATAAACGGCAGAATTAATTCGCTATACTTCTGATTTTGCTTTAACTGAGCCAATTCCGTTAGTTGTTGTTCAAAGGATTGCTCGCTCTCTCCCGCATCCATACGGGTCATATCCATACTCAGCACGACAAATCGACTACCTCCTGGATAGAACTTTTGTATCTGATTGAAGATCTTTTCTTGCGTATCCAAAGCCCCCGTACTGATAAATGCTGCATAGCGATCGAATAGGTCGTCCGTACTAAATGGGTTCAAGCGGTTGAGCAATCGGGCAATAGGTCTGAAAAATTTATATTTAGCAAAGAATCGAACCAAACCAAAAGGCACGAAATATTCTGGAACGGCTTCAAACGTAAAGATATGGGTATGGCAATTGTGAATAATCATAATCTTGATGGCTCTAATCCAGTTAGATTAGCTAAAATTCTTAACATTATGCTATTGTTTGCCCTGCAAGCAATGTGAGAGAATAAAACTGAATTAATTATAACCGTCATTGATGTTTCTGCATTTGAGAGCGAATTTTCTAGTAAAACTCCAAATTTCTTGTTAAGTTAGTTCGCCTAGAAAATCCGCATTCTATAAAAAATGTAAACTTAACACTAGTCACTCAAACAAAATATTTAGACGAATTTGCATTTATTGATATACCTCTGTCTTACAATCTAGATCTATTTAATAAGTCAGAAAAATCATTGGATGGTCTTTAAACAAGATACTAAAGCTGATGAATGGTTATGCCAACACCTAAAGCTCTTTCTCCAATCCAAACCCTCGAAATGTTCAAGGAAAGCCATCCCGACTTGAACAGTATCGAGAAAATTCTCGACTTCTCCGAAGAAATTTTTGTCAAAGATTTTACTGACAGAGAACCCTTTAACGGCGACATCCGCAAGGCTCGCCAAGCCTATCGTGCTGCCCAACGTATTCAAGAACAAATCACCCTGCTCTGGGCAAACCTCAAAGACATCGGTTCCCCTGTCCTCAAAGAAGCCCTCTTCAACAATATTCCCCAGAGCTTCATCGATTATTTCAATTCCATCCCCGCTTACAATCGCCTCTTTGGCAACCTCGACTTCATCGAAACCGACCATTCTCGTTCCATTTTTGGTCCTGCCGCCTATTTCGTCGATTTGCTCCGCTTTATCGAGAAAAATATTATTAAAAATGACAAGAATAGTATTCCTGCTGGACACGAATTAGAAAAAAGACACCTGCGCCTATTTCGCCTTCCCCTCGATAAAGAAAACACCTTTAACCTCGTCCCCTACATCGATCTCGTCACCGAAGCTCTAGAAGATATTGTCCGCAGGCCAGACGAGCCTGAAAAATCTCCCTATCAGGTGCTGGAGGAAGCCAAATTTCCCATGCAACTTCCTTTCCATCTGCCCCTAGAAGAAATTCGCCTCTACTTAAAACAGCTAAAAATTAGCCTAGAAGAGATCTATCGCCTCTTTAGCCTAGTTGGGCAAGAAGCATTTACAGATCTTCTCCCTGATGAAGATGAAAGTGGTGAAAAATTAACTTCGGATCGATCTAAAATACTTTTTGAAGAACTACAAAAAAAAGGAATTTTAGATTTTCGAGGCGCGTTAACGGATGCCTTTCAGCCCGATGATCCGAATTTCAATCTCATTTTAAGCTCAGATTTTATCGAATATGAAAAACACATTGTTGAAAAACTTCAAGAATACCGAGGATTAGAAGTAGCGATCGCACGTGAAATCTTAGCTCTTTCCCCACGGGAATATCAGTTAATAGAGAATCCCGTCATTGCAGAATCAGAACTGGGAAAATTTTATGGAACTACACGAAAGTTATCCTGGCACGTTGATACAACTTTCGTAGATTCTTTGAATCGCCAAGTTTTTCCCGATTCATTAAGACAAAAATTTATAACCGAGAAACAAATTTTATCTGAATCTCAATACATTAGTGTGTTTGCTTTGATTCAAGGAGAGAAATGGCGAATTTCAGATTTACAGAAGAAGAAAATATACATCATTCAAAAAGAAGGTGCGAGACTTACCATTTCTCTAGATGTTGTACTTGAAGGCAAGGGAAGTCTAGAAGACGTTGAGGTATTTATCGAGAAAACAGGACTTACGCACAAACAATTAGACGCACTTCTGTTCCTCGATCACAGCAATGATGAAATTAATGCTGGACTGCCTCGACTCCTTTTTATCAATAATACGGGTGATGTAGAAGGATATTTGAGCATCACAAGTCAGTTTGACAAGAACAAGCTCTTCGATCTCGATTTTTCGGCAGACACAAATGCTGACTTTACAGATTGTATTGAACTTTTAGGTCAGCATATTTTCCCCAAGATGTTACACAAGAAATTTGTAGATTGGGGAATCGACCTAACTAAAAGTGACTTTGAGATTCCTGATAACGCAACCGATGAAGAAAAAAAGAGACTAAATAGACTAAATGCTAGTGCAAGTATAGAAGTATTGATTGATGTCTTGGTTGCCGCTAGATCTGGGAAATGGCTAATTAAAGATGCCAATGACAACAAACTCTATATTCTTCAGGTACTTGAAAAATCTCTGAAGCTTTACGAAGGCAAAGAACAAAAATTAACTATTGAAGGAGATAAAGCTACCGCTCTACTAGCTCTTCTTAATAAGCCAAAGCTAAGTAATGCTGATTTAATAGCTGTAGGCGTAGAACTCAGAAAGAACCTTAGCCTTTCAGATAAACTCGAAATTAACGAATGGAAAACTGATAAATGGCGAGTTCGGGATTCAGAAAAAAATAAAACCTATATTATTTGCCACGATTTTAATCAACCCAGCTTAAATCAACTTAGCGTCTTTGACGAACCCTACGATCGCCTCGAAAACCTCACCCTCAAGAGGCTCGATCGCATATACCGATTCCTCAAACTTTCCCGCAAACTAGACTGGACATTTGCCGACCTCGATTGGGCTTTGCGAACTCTACAGAAAACCCCTGTCGGCGAAAAAGTTCTGCGCTTCGACGGCGTTAACGACTATATTGCTATCCCCAACGTCCGCGATCCCAAAGATCCAGATGCTTTCAAAGACACTTTTACCCTAGAAGCTTGGGTTCAACCAACTCAAGCAAAAATCAACCCTATTTTCGCTAAAGGGACTCCTGATGGCTCTTTTACTCAATTTCTTTTCTATGTCACTCCAAAAGGAAAATTAGCTTTCTTCTGCAATGCTAATGTTTCTACTACTCAGGGCTGGGGGGCAAAACTAAAGGCTGAAAATAACAATCAAAATATTTTTCAAATAAAAGATGGGGAATTAGTCGCTATCAATCTAAAAAACATTCCGACCAACGATCGAGACAATAAAGATTACGGTCTGACTTTAATGAGCGATCGCTCTATTCCCCTTGATGTCTTTACTCATGTTGCAGCTACCGTTAATGAAGAGAAAAAGATAGATGGGAAGAACTACTATCAACTGAAGTTTTACATCAATGGAATTTTAGATAGCACTTGGTCTTTAGATAATAAGCTACCTGTAACCGATTTGCCTGATGTCTCCGAACCTGAAAAAGTTCAAATTGACATCAACATTGGCAAAAACCTGCTCAATGAGTTCTTATCTGGCAGTATTACCGATATCTGCCTGTGGAACCACATTCTTTCAGAAGAAGATATCCAGACCAATCGCTTCAAACGCCTCAACGGACGAGAAGAGAAACTTTTTGCCTATTGGCCCCTAATCGAAAGCCTCGATTCACAAATAAAAGACTATGCTGTTATTAAAGATGAGAAAAAACAGCTATATCATGGCATACTCGGCAACGACAGCCCTCATACCCTGCCTATTTGGGTACATGGCGACCTAGCCTTAGACGCTTTTCCTACGCCTCTGTCCATCTATGCCTATCACTTCAATGGTGTAGATGAATATGTTGGAGGCAAAGTCAAAAATTTAGACCTCAATGCTCTAACCATAGAAGCTTGGGTAACAATTGACGAAGCCAAAACCTATCCCATCCTGCTCAAAGCTGACGTTGTTAATAAGCAAGTTCAGCCCAAATATAAGCTGTGGATTAATGATGATAATAAATTGGTATTTTGGGATGGCTGGTTAGGACAGACCTTTACCGCCGATCGAGCAATTGAGCGATCGCAACCCCAACATATCAATTGGGTTCATATAGCAGTTGCCAAGGGAGCAGCCGTAGAACTATTTCTCAATGGAGAAGCAGTAACAGCAACTCATGCTCCATTAACGTCAGTTCAGGTTGAGCCTTCAACAACATTAGAACTTGAAGATACCTCTATCCTCTATCTAGGACGAGATTTTACTCCCAATTACCTGAAAGGTTCGCTACAAGAAGTCCGTATTTGGAACCTTAACCAAACACAAAAAGCGATCGATGCAAACCGCCATCATCAGCTAACAGGCAATGAACCAGGACTGGTGGGATACTGGCGACTGGACGAACCCAATCCGCATTTGAGCGAAGCCCGCGATCGCACCGTCAATAAAAACCATCTTTTCCCCGGCGGCATTCTGGAACTATATCAGCCGCAACCCAAAACTTATAACGACCCCATTCTCCCCGATCCAGTACAGTCCGAATCAGAAATTTTAACGTTTGGAGCGAATCAGTACCCCGCCATTATCCAGAACGACA
This sequence comes from Pseudanabaena sp. PCC 6802, assembly GCF_000332175.1. Classification (NCBI taxonomy): domain Bacteria; kingdom Bacillati; phylum Cyanobacteriota; class Cyanophyceae; order Pseudanabaenales; family Pseudanabaenaceae; genus Portococcus; species Portococcus stanieri. The sequence continues at coordinate 3,559,393 of NZ_KB235914.1, forward strand.
AACGGGAGGGTTTGGGACATTTCGAGCAGTTCACCTTACAATTTTGCTTTAAAGCCGACGAACCTGGAGTTGGCGATCGCAAACAAGTACTCTACACTCAAGGCGATAAATTTACAGGGCTAAACATCTACCTCTCGCAGGGAAGATTATTCACTTATGCTTGGCATGAAGACTTCGATGGTACACCAATTGATGAACCAGTCAGCTTAGAACATAGCCCCATTGAGGCAGGTAAATGGTATCACTTGACCTTCACCTATGATGAGACGGTTGAAGATGAATTGTTTAAGTGTTCTGAAGAAGATTTAAAAGAATTTCTCAAAATCAGCGAGACGAATCCTATTCAAGGCACTGACGATCCAAAATTTAAAAATTTAAAACAAGTTTTGGCAGGCCAGTTGTCGTTCACTGCAACTCCAAATTCCATAAAAGTTTGGATTGATGAGCCAAATAATCAATGGCGGATACGGGATTATCTGAGTGGGAAAACTTTTCTCATTCGTCGCCAGGATGATCGGCTTACAATTTATGAGAAAACGCCCCATCCGCAAGATGAAGTTGCCTATCGACTCTATCTTGATGGGAAAGAGAAAGATTTCAAGGAAAATGGTTTCCGTCTCGACCAAGTAGGAACAACTTATCTGGGCAGCCTGACACCCAATATATTCACGCGATTTGAAGATGGACTAGCCCCAGCAGATACTGATTGTCACTTTGCTGGTCAAATTACCGAATTCAGAATATGGCAGAGAGTTCTTTCCGATCGAACCATCCACCGACTACAGCATATTCCACCTGAATTAAAGGATAAAGACTTAATTTGCTATCTTCCAATGACAGAGGGCTTTGGTCGCATCGTCAGCGACCATGCTGGTCCGCTTTATGAAAATCAGGGATTGGAACTAATCATTCCCGACCAATCGCCAAATTGCCATGATGGAAAACTATCAGTTGGATCCGACACCCCTCGCTGGGTAGAAGTTAAAGATTTACCTATCTTCCGCGATCGCGTTCTCAAACTCAATGGCAAGGAACAATATTTGCTATTACCCTACGCCAGCGATCTCAACCTCATCGATTGTGACTTTACCCTAGAAACCTGGATTCGCGTCGAGGCATTCGCTACTCAAGATATGCCCATTGTGGGTAGCGATAGCCCTAAAGACGCAGATGACGATGTTGCTAAGAATCAGGGGTTTTACCTCCTGCTTACCGATCGCGGTCACATTCGGGCAGGTTTGTATGGCGACCACGTTACTTCCGAAAAAGCGATCGATCCAAAGTGTTGGCATCATATCGCTTGGCGTTTTGAAAAAGCAGCCAAAACACAAACCCTCTTTATTGATGGACAGCCGCAAGGCACTCTATCAGATAGTCAAAGTCTTCAGAACGATATCCCCCTCTACTTGGGCTATCGGCAGGTCAAACAGGGATACCAGCCACCTGCTCAAAGTTACTTTACAGGAGAGGTTGCCGAACTTAAAGTTTGGAGTGCAGCGCGGGAAGATACCCAAATTCAAGAAACTTGGAATCAGGAACTCAAGGGCAACGAAGACAACCTAGAAGCCTATTGGATATTCGACCGCGATCCGCGATCGCTCTTGGTCGATCGCACAAATTCCTCTCACCGCGCCCCAATTGAACTCGGCAGCAATAGCGATCTGGAAACAAAGTGGAACGGATCGACCACTCCCTTCCGCCGCCAATCCCTCGCTTTGCAGTTAAATCCTGAAGCCGATCGACCCATCGACTATATCGATCTTGCTCCCTGTGTCATCCCAGATCGGGGAACTATCGAGTTATGGGTACAGTTCTGCCGCACTGAAGAGCAAATTTTACTCGATGCCTCAACAGCAGATCGCCAGCATCATAAACATTTTTTCATTGCCGTTTCTCATCAAACACTTTACTTCCATGTAACTGATGATTCGGGAATCGAGACTGTCGCTCACATCCATCTTACAGGCTTTCCCGAAGCATTTGATTCCGCATGGCATCACCTCGTTGCTACCTGGGAATTCAACCCGCAAACTGCTGAAACTAGCATTCAACTGATCCTCGATAGTTTTTACAAAGATCGTTCTAGACGGAAGGGAAATGGGAAAAAGCCTGAATTTCCCAGTCCTTTCCTCGGTCTGAAAAGAACCATCGAACGGATTGACTATCCCACTCAAATTCCCCACGCTCAGTCTTTTCAAGGCAAAATCAGTCAACTTCGGGTTTGGGATCGGGTTCTGACTCGCCAAGAACTACAGCGATTCCAGAATGCAGATCTAGAAGGCAATGAAAAAGGCTTGAGTTTCTGTCTCGTAGTTGTTGAGGAACCAGTTGCAAGCAAAAAGTTATTGCTTTATGCACCCAAGACCGATCGGTCGGACGTTGAACCCTTATCAACGCATTTAAAAGATTTAGTGTCGGGTAAAATCTTCTGCTTGAGCCGTCTAGCCATTCCAGATCCTCACCCTCACTGGGTCGATATCGATACAGGCATCAAACTTGATGGTGAGGACGATTTTATCCATCTGGAGCACTATTGCCCGACTGAAAGTGGCACGATCGAAGTCTGGGCGAAGTTTGCCCCTGCCCGTAACCAGTTTATTTTAGATGCATCCAACGACGAACCCCAAGGAATACCCGAACAACAGAAATTTTTCTTGCTAGAGGTGCGCGATCGCCAATTGCGCTTTGGCATTGAAGACGATAGCGATCTTAATTGTGTCGTGCATATCAATCTAGATAGAGAAGCCCATTCTAATTTCTTCTCTCAATGGCATCATATCGTCGTTGCTTGGCAATTTGACAAGGTCAATCAGAAAATAAAGGCTTGGCTAGCTCTTGATGGTGAAATCGTAGAAACCTGTAAACCCAACTCCTCCAAAAATTGGATACATGACTATATACCAGAATGGCAGAAACCAAAAGCCCATGGGATCGAACCTACATTCAAAACTCTCTTCCTCGGTAAGCAGCGTGGAAGCTACTATCCTTGGAAAGATTGCGATCTACCTCGTTCCTTTGAAGGTGAGATTGCTCAAATCCGCATTTGGAATTGCGTCCGTTCTTATGAAGATTTGCAAAACTTGCGCGATGTTCCGCTACAAGGAACGGAGCCAGGGCTATTAGTCTATTTGCCCATTGAAGAAGGCGAAGGGACTACCCTCAACAACCTTGTCCCAAATGGCGAGCACGCTCTTTTATTCATTGGAGGAAACTGCGATGCTGACGAAAAATGGGTAACACTCGATCGCGGAGTTCAGTTGAATGGGATCGACGAGTTTATCGAACTACCTAAATATGTACCGTCAGAACAAGGAACTATCGAAGTCTGGGGACAATTCTCCCGCTTTTGGGATCGGGTAATTTTTGATGCCTCTGGTGATGCTGACAACTGTTTTCTGCTAGAAGTAAACGACGGAAGTCTATGTTACAAGCTATTACAAGAGCCCATTCGATTCGATCTGACAAGCTTCCCAGAGACTTTTGACAGGGGATGGCATCACATTGCTGTCACTTGGCATTCAGATGTCGAGCATAAAAAAATCGTCACTAAGCTTTATGTAGATGGTCGAGGTCCTGTAGAGTCCGATCTTTGCCTACCTGATAAAACTCTTCAACAAGTCCTGAAAAATCTATATGTTGGTATCCAGCGCGATCGGGACTTTGCCACAAAACGAGATCGAGCATTCATCGGGACAGTTAGCCAAATCCGAATCTGGGATCGCGCTCTTTGTTCTGAGGAATTACATCGCTGGCGTTATGCCAAATTAGAGGGCTCTGAAACTGGACTACTTTTCAACTTACCGATCGATGAAGGGACTGAGACAAAACTCAGAGATTTAGCAAATGGGGGAAGTGCTTTCTTGAAAACTGGCGGATCTCCGCTTCCACAGTGGCATTGGCAGAGTCCCCAACTCTTTCATTTCCAGCAAGATTATGTTGTCCTGCCCAAGACAGAGGTACTGGGTATCAACAATAGTGACTTCACCCTAGAAACATGGATTAAGTTAGAAGATTTGTCAGAAGTGCAGCCCATCTTAGGGATTAGGGGGCCAAGAGATCCTCAATTGTTAGCCCAAGAGCAATTGGTACTTAGTGTTAATCTAGAGGGGCACGTCCTAGTACAGATGCATGGGAAACAATTGGCCGCCGATCGCATCAAGCTCTTCCCCCATCGCTGGTATCACGTCGTTTGTCAGTACCAAGCGAGCGAGCGCAAACTATCTCTGAGTGTCCTAAAAAGAGATCGTGCTCACTGTCAATACGATCGATGCTCCAACCACTTTATTGCCACTATTTACACCAGTGGCAGCGAATATAGCCATCAACTGGCGGAACATGTTGAATTGTATAACGCCCACCGACGCTTATATATCGGCTTTTGGCGTTCGTGGAACGTCAAAACAAAAACCTGGGATGATAACTTTTTCCGAGGCTTTATTGACGAGGTACGCATCTGGGAAGGCACCAGAACTAGGGATCAAATCAAGCAAGATCGGGATCGGCGCTTGCGAGGGGATGAAGCAGGATTATTCGCCTACTGGACTTTAAAAGAAGATCGTCACCGTACTCTCTACGCACTAGGCTCTCAACACCATCAAGCACGCATACCTGATCGAGTGCCACAGATCGCTGCTCTTTACGACCTAGCATCAGAGCAGCCTCCTATCTATGCTCCTCGTCCTGCTGCCAAACTAGATGGATATAACGATTACATTGCGCTTGGGCAAACCTTTTTAAGTAATGGACGCACGATTGAGTTCTGGTTTAAGACGCAACAATGGCATCACCTCGCGGCTGTCTATGAGGAAAGTGCTATCCCAACGCTCTTTTACGATGGCGCAGCGATTCCCGATCCACTACCCCAAGATTTCGATCCGAAATTATACGAATTCTTATTGAATTTAAATCGAAGTACTCCCCCAGATAAGTCAAGTCAATTTTTCTCTGGACAGATCGCTGAATTACGTCTGTGGGATTGCCCCCGCACTCCAGCAGAAATCCAGGCTAATTTTAAGCGCCGTCTGACAGGTAGAGAAGCACATTTGTGGGCGTACTGGCCGTTGAATGAGGGAGAAGAGACTTGTTTATACGACGAGAGTGAAATCCTCGCTCCAGCAGAATGGGTCGTCGGTTTGGAAAATACCGCCGATAAGTGGCAACCTTTACCTCCCCCAGATATTAGGGAACCTATATCAATTGCAGGACTGAAGACCTCTCCTCTTTCTGCTCTTTACCTAGATGGTAAAGATGATTTCATCACGCTTGGTGACATTGCTGACTTGAAATTGAACCACGATTTCACTGTAGAAGCTTGGGTGAAGATTGACGAGTCGGCAGAAGGTAAGACAATGGCAGTTTTGGGAAGCAAAGCCCTGTCAAATATCGATCGCTCTAAGTCCATATTGTGCTTGGGCATTAAGGCCAAACGCCCCTATTTCAGTTTTGGCGGCAAAAACTCCCTCCATCCCAATTGGAACCTCGACCAGGGATGGCATCACCTGACTTGGCAGTATGAAGCCAGATCGAAAACCATGCGTATTCTCGTCGATGGAATCCAAATTGCCAAGAAAAACGAGCAGCCTGCCTTCACAGGTCGAGGAGAAGCAAGAATTGGTTATTGCCAAGAGTGGGACGAATCTTCTCTCAAAGATCGCTATTTTGCAGGAGGACTTGGAGAAATTCGAATTTGGCATTCTTTCCGTAGCGAGGAAGAAATTCGCGCTTACTATAAACGTCGATTGCCAGGAGAGGGGGATATTCTTCAAAAACTGGTGGCTTATTGGATCTTTGACGATCGCAACCACACGATCGTCCCCAGCCGCGTAAAAGTTGAGGAAAACTCCTATCAATTAGTGACCCATAGTGACAAGGATAGAGGACAACCGAACTGGAACTGCATCCAAGATCGTCCTATTCTGTTAAATCCACTTCTGCAAAAGGCTCTACACTTTGATGGTAAGCAGCAATATCTAGCAACGGATGAATTCCAGTTACCTTCAGCTGCATTTACTTTGGAAGCTTGGGTTAAAGTTGAAGACTTGGATGAGCCTCGTCCTATTTTCTGGTGGAGTAGCCGCGAGCGCAAATTTGAGGTTCGTATCTCCCAAGAGGGCAAAGTTCAGTTTTTGAACGCCAACGGGGAAACTCTAGTTGAAACGGAGGACGCTGCTAAAATTACACCTGCATCCTTTAATAATATTGCCGTCACAGTTCAGCCGCAGGATGGCGAAGAAGTTATTACTTTATGGATTAACGGTAAGGATGAAGGTAGCGACTGTGTTCCAGTTCCTACGCCTCTTGACAATCCACAAGATTCGCTCTTCCAAGTAGGTCGGGGCAATCCTGATGGATCTTCTACCTACTTTAAAGGATCGATCCAAGAAATTCGGATCTGGAATAGAGCAAAAACAGGTTTAGAGTTGCAACAACACCTGTACTACCCCCTTCAACTCCAGCCAATTCTCTCTGATTTACTGGCTTACTGGCCGTTGGCTAAACTCCAGGAAAATAGCAGTGGACTATACGCGCCGAACTTAGTCAAGGATAAACCCGCTCTACTGCGGCTCGGAGGCTTGCTAGAAACTCGTAAGCCCGATGCGGGAGAGCCAATGCAGTTCTTAGATGCTCGTCGTCCAGTGTTGACTCTCCCTATCTCGAAGGGTACTCTGCATCAGTTACCAATTCTTTCATTTAAGCAGCAACACCATCCAGATCGCTCTCAGCGCACTGTTGAAGTTTGGTTTGTATGTGACAATCCTTTCTTGGCTGATAAACAACTCGTTTATGAAGAAAAACGCAAAGACCCTCGACTTGAGTCAGTATCTTTTAGAGCTTTCACTCTGGCTTTTCGGCACCAGAATGTTAATGTGTTAAGTTACTTGATCCTGTATCAATTCCTTATTTATCGACATCTCAGTATTTACGTTCAGAGTGGTCAAGTTCACTTCGAGATATTTAATCAACTAGAACCTGAAGATAAGTGCCCAGATCGCCTTGATGATTGGTTTGTCAGTACGATAAAAACCGATCGCATTCAAGCAGGTCGCTGGCATCATGTTGCATTGGTCTTAGATGGTCGTGATGAAATTTGTGATAACGCTATCTATGCCTTGCTTGATGGCCGAGTTATCGATACTCAACCAGCTTTTCAATTATGGGGTACACCAGAATACGCGATCGTTGGCGGACTAGAGTTTGCTTTGTCTTCAAATGATGCAAGTTTATCTATTCACGGCATAGCTAATCCCCTTATCGGACAAATTAAAGAAGTCAGAGTTTGGGAAGCCGCTCGCTCTCCTAAAGCAATTAAAAACTCGTTAGACGAACAGCTTCAAAACAATCAATTTAAGTTATTCGATAAGGATAAACCAGAGCAAATCCTATTCCGTTGGGAAACTCACAATTTACCGAAGGGCTTTGTCTCTGGCATGAGATTATTAGCTGCGACAGAGCCGAGCATTAGCGATCCTCAAATTCCTTTAATGGATCTAGCTCATCTTCTCCAACTGAAAAATGAATACCAACAGTCAGTCGATCGCCTGTGTTCGCTTTGGGCAGAAGTCAAGCATATTGGCATTGCCGATCGGCGTACCCTCTTCGATGACATCTTCAATTCAGGTGGCACATCAAGACCTCTCCATAAATTCAATCCAGATAGACTCAATCCAGGTGGCACATCAAGACCTGTCGATAAATTAAACCTTAACCTCGAAAAGATCGGATTCTCGGACTCTTCTTTCCTGAAGATGTCTTCAGCAGACCAATACTGGTCTTACGGACAACGAATTCGTTGGGAGGTGAATAGCACTGAAACTTCCCAGCGTCAGATTCGCACTCGTCTGATGAGTGCTTTACGGGTTTCTTCCCCAGACCTAGTCCTTATGGTGCAAGCCATCAGTGGCGAGGTTGATACTGTCATTTTGGATGGTAGCTATCTGTCTCAACTTTATCGGTTAAAGCTGCTTGCCACTCTATTGAAACTATCCATTGAGGATGCAATTAAACTCCGCAACCTGCTCAAGCAAGAGTATAAAGATACTACACCTCTGAACGATCTAGCTCACTTCACCATTCAGGATGCGATCAAGCTAAAAACTCGTGCAGATTGGATGCGGGAAACAGAAATCGATCTGTCTGAATATGATTACCTAGTTAATGACAAAGAAGACAAGCGAGTTTCTGTTCCTTACAAGGATACCGATGTCTTCGATATGGCGGTTGCTCTACTCAACCAGTGTCGGGAGCATCTGCTCAGTCCGCAGGGATTGGTGACGGAGGGCATTAGTGAGTCGGCTTCTGAAAAAATCTATCAGCAGTTAAAAGATGATGGGAATATCCAAGAAATAACCTTGCAACTTCCCTCAGGCAATAATAACACTGATACTGTTGTCAATCTTGGAGTTATTCAGCCTGGTTTTGCACCTGGTGCTCTCAGTCCAGATAACTATCTTGAATTAATCGCCCAATATTCCAATTGGTTAGCAGCTTTTGAAGGAGCGATCGATCTGACAATTGCGCGAAGAAAAGCCTATATCCTATTCAAGACCAGTTTAGAAGTAGCGATATCATCTGACGAATTTCTCAAAAAAATCCAAAATGAGTTTCAAAAGAAAGGATTTGTGCTTTCGTCAAGTAAGCTAATAACAAGAGAGTGGCTGATTAAAGACAAGGAGAACAATAATTATCTGATCGAAAACAATGATGATGGGCTGTTTAGCATAAAGCCAATTGATAATGCTGATATCTTGTCATTTGCCGTTGACACTGCATTTGAGAAGAGCTTGAACCAGCAAATCATTCCAGAAGATTTACGCACTTTATTGGTCTCCAAAAACATATCCCTTTCGCCAGATGCCTCTGTAACAACAACAGAATGGTTGCTTGAATGGTCAATTAAAGACCAGTCAAATAAAAACCAGAAGAAAGCTTATTTAATTATTTTAATTACAGGCGAGGAAAAGCAGTTACAAGTTATCCAAACTGACTCTATAGGAGACAACAAAAAGTTCACTCTTGACTCAAAGTTTATCGACAAGTTTATCAGTGAACTCAACAATACTAATGTCTCTCCAGATTTGCAAATAGAATTTCTGCGGAATGAAATCAAATTACCTCAGCAGATCGAAATTATAACTAAAGAATGGCAGATCGAAGATAAAGCAAACGGCAAAACCTATGCTATAAAACATGAACCAAAGCACAAGTTTAGTATTTATCTAATTGATTCTACCGATAAAATCCTTGGTATCGATCTTGCATTTGATGAACAGCTTAATGAGCAACGAGTTTCTAATGATTTATGTGCTTTCTTTAGTCAAAAAAAGGCTCCCCTTGCATTACCTATTACCGTAAAAATTCAGGAATGGGAGTTATCGGAAGTTTTTGATGAAGACAAGCAAAAAACACAGCGATCTTATACTGTCTGCCTTAATCCAGAGCAGAATCCTAATAAACCAAAAGAAATTAACTTAGATATTTACGGAGGCTGGATAGACGATCTAGGAAGAGTTATTCTCGAAGAAGTTCTGTTGCCTAATTTGCCTAATATTGAGGGCAGCTTCACGAGCAAACTAGAACTGCTCCCGTTGAACTACGTTTCAACTGAACAAACTGAATTTCTTGAAACCGTTGAAAAATTAAGGGGCTATTTCCTTAAAGAAAATTATTTTCTCTCTCAAGATCTTGTCATTCAAAAAAGATGGGAAGTTGAGGATGGGAGTCGTATCTATTCAATTCAACAGACGCAAGACAACCTTTTGAATGTTTACCAAAGCGATCGCTTTGGTAAATCCTTGTTATTTACTGTTCCACCAAGCTTAAGCCTAATAGAAAAACTCAACCAAGAAACTGTACCCATTGAGTTGTTTGAGCAAAAGGGCTATACACTTTCACCAAAACCAACTTTAGAAAAAGAGTGGTTGATTATCGATCGCATACAGCAAACCTCTTACCTCATCAGACACAATACTCGCGAGAATCAGCTTGATGTTTTAGATATCCAAGACCCCGAACAATTAAGCCTGAAAAAACTACAGAATGCCTATAAATCAGTTACGCCTAAACCCAGTAATGAAAAACTGCTGGAAGTCAAAGCCAAACTTCTGAAGCAGCAGAAGTTGCAATCCAGCCTCGTGCCTTACATCACCGCTAAGTTAATTGCACTTCGAGATGGTCTGTTGGGGACTCTTCTTACTCCTCTAGCTGACTTACTAGGGACGAACCCCGATCGCCTAAAACTCATTATTGAAAGTACGAAAGATAACAGCATTGAAGGGAACACCTACGGCAAAGGTCAGCTCTTCGCAGAAAAATACTTGCAGGAGATTAACAAAGTTGCGATCGCGCAAGATAAAGATAAAGCTCTATTACAGAGTTCAGCTCTCCGTGACGATCTCAAGCAATGGAGTAAGATTCTGTTCTTATTGAGTCAGTTTGCTCTCAGTGACTTTGAGATCGCGGTTTTATTGAAACAACCAAAGGTCTTTGGTCTGGAAGCACTTGACTTGTTGAAACCGTCTCAGTCCGACCTGACTGATTTATATACATTTGTCAAGCTGAAGACAGAACTGAGAGATCCAACAGATCCAAGCGATCGCAGTAACAAATTAGTGAGAATTCTCCAGAAGGAAGAAGGGCTGACAATTTCTTCCTTAACCAACTGGACGGATGCTGAGATTAATACCTTGTGCGAGAGCTTAAAGATTGAAGCCGGAAGTCTGGCGATGTTAGATCTCGATCGCCTGAGTCAAGGTTTCCGCCTGATACGAAAATTAGGTACGAATGCTCAATATTTGGTCGATCTGGCCACCGAAACTTCTGACTTGAAAGCCTTTGACCCCATTAAATCTGCCGATCCGCGCTATGAATTCTATCAACGCCACGCTGAGGTGTTATTTAATCTGATGCGGGCTAGATATAATGCCGAACAATGGCCTCTAGTTTACAAACCTCTCCACGATCTTTTAGCGGTACAGAAGCGGGATGGACTGACTGCATTTGTGATGGAGGAATTATCAGACAAGATCCAAAATCGTAAGAGTCCAGATTTGCTGTACGAGTATCTGTTGATTGACGTGCAAACAGGCAGTGAAGTTGATACCTCGCGGATTGTACAAGGAATTGCTAGTTTGCAACTCTACGTCCAGCGTTGTCTGATGGATCTAGAGGCAGGCGTTAAGCCAGAAACCATTCCCCCGAAAGAGTGGGAATGGATGAAGAATTATCGAGTTTGGGAAGCAAATCGTAAAGTATTTTTGTACCCAGAAAACTATATTGAACCTGAGTTACGGGATACGAAAACACCTGAGTTTGAGGCACTAGAAGAAGAGTTACTACAAGATGAAATCACTCAAGATACAGTTGAAAGGGCGATTATCCATTATCTCGATAAAGTTAAAGAACTTGTTGATTTAAAAATTGTAGGTGCTTACCTGCATAAAGAAATCGGTGCGCAAGGCAAACAAAAAATCGTACTTTATTTGATTGGTCGTACCAATAGCCACCCCGGTATTTACTATTATCGAGAATATATCGTTAGCAAGGATCGTTGGCTTTCTTGGGAAAAAATCGATTTAGCAATTAATTCGGATTTTGTCAGTCCTGTCTATGCTTTCAATAAACTATTTATTTTTTGGGTAGAATTAACAATAACTAAAAAAGATGCTGATGAGAACGGCAAAAAAGTAAGTCGTGATTTCTATAAGCCTACCGTTAAATATTCTTACTATAATTTCGATAAAACTTGGACAGTTCCTAAAATTTATCTAGAACTTCCTGCCGATTTTCAAGTCAATGCAAATCAAGAACCAGATCCAAATTTACAAAGAGTTTTTGTACAAAATATCAAAGAATTTGCTCCTCCTAAAGATTCAAGACAATTAATTCCAGTTAATGATAATTTCTCCAACGTCAAAGTTGCGATCATTAGTAAGAGTGCCGATCTTGCGAGATTCATTCCCAACTTTAGTATGGATAAACTTACCTGGTCTTTCTGGGTAAAAATCAGTAACGTTTTTGCTATTCCTCCTGGGGAAGTATCATTGTCAGACTTACCTCAAAAAACTCTCATGCTCTTTAGTTATGGAGATCCTCAATCTAATGAGAATACCGAAACTAAGGTAAAAGCAACTTTTGCTAATCAGTTCATTCCTATTCCAGAAATTGTTGATTTAAAGAGAAGACTGGAAGACATACAAATAGAGGTAGCTAATGCACAAAATGAGTTCGACACCCAACAAGTAGAAGTAACCAATGCACAGAATGAGTTCGACACCCAACAAGTAGAAGTAACCAATGCACAGAATGAGTTTGATATAAAACAGACAGAATTAACGAATATTCAACTTCAAATAAATGAAGCTCAAATTCTGGTTACAAATGCCAGAATACTTCTCGAAAATGCTAGTAACGAAGATGCGCGTGATGCAGCGCGACAAGAACTTCAGACTGCTCAAAGTAATCTTAATCAAATAAGGCTACAACTCGATCCAGCTCAACAGGCACTTAATCAAGCTCTAGACGTACTTCAGACTGCTCGAAACGAGCTTAATCAGGCACGCCAAACACTTCAGACTGCTCGAAACGAGCTTAATCGGGCACGCCAAACACTTCAGACTGCTCGAAATAATCTTAATCAAGCACAAAATAACTGGGAAGAGGCACTAAAACGACCTCATTGGCAAGAGCAACTAGTGTTTGCTTTCCATATTGGCGACCAGAAGTTTGAGACTACAAAGTTGAGCTTCAATACTTGGCAGTATGTCGCGATCATCGCTAAACATGATGGGAGTGCATATGATGTCAATCTTTTAGTCTTTAAACAAGATGCACAGCCTATCACTCCTAGTACGACTCCTGACATTAATGAGTCAAAAAGGTTAACCGTCAGTATTATATCACCAGCAAAAAAACTATCTATTGGTCAAATCGATCCTGTCAATGTTGAGCAAGCTTTCACGGCTCAGATGAGTGAATTTCAACTTAGGGGAATCGCAGGAAATCCAGGAGAGATAGCTAACAATCGCTACAATCGAGAAGAGAATGCCATCTCTCAAGGATTACGCTTAGCATTAGATGGTCGAGAAGGCAAAGTCACGGTGGAATCATCTACACTGCAACTGAAAGTAATTTCTGCCAACATCATCCCTGTAGAGCCACGCGAACGTATTTTGATACTTTATAGAGACCAAAAGAAAATTCTTCGAGACAGTCTAGATGATGAACTTCACTTTTCTCTAAATTTATCTCTTAAGCAATCCGTTCCAGAAACTTATGACTATGATTTGATTCTGAATGAATCGCGGCTTAGTATTACTTACGCTGATAGTTTACTCAATTACGGTGAATATTTAGCAGCAGATGCTTCTTTTCAAAAATTGGTTACCCTCATTTTCAGAAATTCTAACCTGATTCAGGGCATAGCACAATATTATACATTGAAAGCATTTTGGGATCGAAATATTTTGCTAGATAACCTGAAGATTAAAGAAGTATCTTTACTAGATGTCAATAATCAACCCGGTTGGTACATTTTAGATACGGGTGATGAGCAATTTTTAATTAGAATTGCAATAGATGTGGAAAAACTGAAGACAACTGAGGAACGTATGACACTAGAATATGGCTCAAGAACTGCCAACCAGCCGCAACCAATTTCGCTATTCTTAGAACATGATACAGTTTTATCAGTAGAAAAACCTCAAGATAATCAAAGCCCTCGTTCTCCTTCATTCAAATACCAGTTTGACCGTTTAAACACATTTGCAATACATGAACTTAGCAAGAGACTTTTTCAAGGTGGGATTGATAGCTTTTTAAGCTTAGATTCTCAAGAAATAAAAAGATTAGAACTTGAATTTAGCAACTATAAGCCTGTTCCTGGCTTTGATTTTGCAACCCCCCCATCAATAACACTTCCAACAATCGACTTTAAAGGGGCTAACCATCTTTATTTTGAAGAAATATTTTTCCATATTCCTTTTCTAATTGCTAATCAACTCAACACCGATCAAAGATTTGCTGAAGCTCAGAAATGGTATCACTACATCTTTAATCCAACTGCTCAGGAAGATTCTTCTAGTGCAAATACAAAAGATCGCTACTGGCACTATCGTCCGTTCCGCAACCAAAATCTCGAAACCTTCTCCGAAATGCTTTCCAATGATAAAGCGTTAACCGAATATCGAGAAGATCCCTTCGATCCACACACTATTGCCAATCTACGCCTCAATACCTATCAAAAAGCAGTAGTAATGAAATATATTGATAATCTACTCGATTGGGGAGATTACTTGTTCCGTCAGGATACCCGCGAGTCGATTAATGAGGCAATTCCTCTTTACGTGCTGGCTTTTAATCTACTCGGTCCGCGTCCTAAAGCGAAGCCAGAGCGTAAATTAGATCCGATGGGAACTTATCAGGATATTCAAGCAGATCTACAGCAAAATAATATTTCTGAACTGCCTGATTTCCTGATCCCATCAGGCGATCGCCATCTTAACGACAAAGTAGAGATTCCCTTCGATCCTAACCGCAGTGTAATCGCTCGCTTCAGTGTCCCAGAAAATGCCCAATTAATGGGTTACTGGGATCGAGTTGAAGGCAGACTTTACAACATTCGCCACAGCCTCAATATTGACGGGGTATTCCGTGCGCTCGATCTGTTCCAACCCCCTATCGATCCTGCTGCACTGGTTCGAGCCGTTGCAGGTGGTGGATTGGCAGGAGGCATCAGTGCGGCCCTTGCTTCTCTGAATATGCCAGTGCCTCACTACCGCTATAGCTTCATGCTCGAAAAAGCCAAGGAAATGAACCGACAGGCGATCGAATTGGGTAGCGCATTACTACAGGCTCTAGAAAAGAAAGATGCCGAAGAGTTACTGCTGCTTCAACACACCCATGAGTTGAATATCATGAATCGAATGACGGAGGTAAAACAGCTACAGATTCAGGAGACCGAAACTAACCTTGAGTCGTTAAAAGCAAGTTTGGAAAATGCTCAAGACCGCAAACAACATTATGAAGCTCTAATGAGCAAGGGGATTAGTTCACTAGAGTTAGCGCAAATTTCTCTTATTCAAAACGCTTTGGATGCTCGAAAAAGAGCAGGAAATTTCAAGAAGGAGGCTTCCTTAATTGGACTTTTGCCTGATTTTTCTGGTGGCATATCTGGTGGTTTCCCGACTGCTGCTCACGTTACAGCTTCAATAGGTGGAACACAAGCATCTCGTTTTCATGAGCTAGAAGGAACACGATCAGAACTAACTGCTGATGAAAAAAATACAGAGTCTCAGACGACGGGGTTAATGGCGAATTACGAGCGCCGAGAACAAGATTGGCAACTCCAGAAAACGATCGCCGAACACGACATCGCTCAAATCGAACAGCAAATCGCCGCTACTGAAATTCAAATCAAAATCGCCTCCCGCGAACTGCAAATCCACGAGCTAACCATTAGCCAACATAAGGAAGTCGGAAACTTCTATCGCAATAAATTCACCAACAAAGAACTCTATAGCTGGATGACCAGTCGCCTTTCTGGTCTTTACTTCCAAACCTATAAACTCGCCTTTGACTTAGCTAAAAAAGCCGAGAAAGCTTACCAGTACGAATATGGAACCAACGACACCTACATCGATTTCGGTCATTGGGATAGCCGCCGCAAAGGGTTACTTGCAGGGGAAGGATTGAGACTCGATCTCGCTCGCTTAGAAAAAGCGGCTTTAGACCAACACTGTCGCTATCTAGAAGTAACCAAACACATTTCCTTACTTCGCCTCGATCCTAATGCTTTCCTACAACTCAAGGCAACAGGTCGCTGTCAGTTTGGACTAGGAGAACTACTATTCGATCGCGACTTCCCCGGTCACTACTTCCGCACCATCAAGTCAGTAACCATCTCAATCCCCGCTGTCATCGGTCCCTACCAGACTTTCAGAGCTACCCTCACCCAAACCAGCAACAAGACCCTATTAGCTCCCGACATCACAGGAGTCCAATACCTTATGGGCGATGGCGACCAATCCCCCACCACTATTCGCGCTGATTTTCGAGCCAACCAGCAAATTGCTATTTCTACAGGGGTTGAAGATAGCGGAATGTTTGAACTTAATTTTGGCGATGGTCGCTATCTACCCTTTGAAGGTACGGGAGCCATTTCGACTTGGCTGCTGGAGATGCCAAAAGCCACCAATCCCATTGACTTTAGCACCATTTCAGATGTCATCATCCACGTTCGCTATACAGCCAAAGCCGATGGTGGCCTATTCAAGCAAAACGTCATGGGACTAGAAGCCTTTAAAACCTACGAAGGGGTACGACTGATAAATGTCGCTCAAGAACTAGCAACAGATTGGCATGTCTTCAAGAATTCTGAAACAAAAACAGACTTTAACATACCATTAGGCACAATTGCTCCCCCGAACGTCAAAGTTAGCCCTGATAACATTACTATGCAGTATATTCGCAGCGCAGGGTTAGATGGCAGCTTGACCGATGTAACTTCCCAGTTCAGTCAAGAGTCCAACGAGCAAATACTAACCATTAAAGGTAAAGGTGATGGAAATTTTGACAAGAAGAATCTGGAAAACTTATTTGTATTTTTAAGCTTCACTGGATCGCTAGTGTGAAGATTACCCTCACCTTGAAAAATTCATGACACTAACACTATTGCAAGAATTACTTGCACTACCCAATGAAACCGAGTGGGTAGAGTTCAAGCATAACAATAGCGCCCCAGACAACGAATCAAGGAAACATGCCAAGTACGTGCCATTTGGGGCATAGATTTTATATGACTGTTATTTGACTAATGTGCTAAATCCAAACGCAAGACTGACCGTCTCAATCTGTACAGTCCTTATACGGCAAGCATTACACTTTGCAGATCTTATATGACTTTTATTTGACTTACAGCAAGCGATCGCCTGACCGCATGTTTTAGCTCGGTTAAGTTATGTCTAGGGCTGACCAAGCAGCTTCGTTCCTCTTGGCAAGTCACGCACAACTCTGATGACTACTCCCCAAACATGAAAGTCGTCATCTGGACTGACACGTAGAGGCTTATAGTTAGGATTTGCTGCCAACAGTACTATCCCATTATTCTCCCACTTAAGTTGCTTAACGGTGAGGTCACCATTGACAACAGCGATCGCAATATCAAGCTCCATCAGCTCAGTGGTTTGCTCTACCATCAGCATATCGCCATGATTGATGCCTGCATTAATCATCGAATCACCAGCTACATGCAAGAGGAATGTCTTATCAGGATGCTTGATGAAATCTTTCAAGTCGATCTCATCCTCAATATAATCCTCAACAGAGGAAGGGGAACCCGCAGGGACGGGGCACATATACAGAGGGAATCGCGCCTTACTCGAACAACTTGCTCTATAAATTGCTACAACTTTCATAAAAAGACGATATTGAAAACTGTACGTCAATCATAAAGCTATATCTTGTTTTATGACAATAGTTTTCAGCTATTTAGTGCAGAATTTCCAACTTTTTCATCTTTTTTCTGTGGTGGGCGCGGTCTGTCAGGTCGAAGCATGATCGTTTCATAGGCTCTAGCATGATGGCGATCGCTGATCCATCGATGATAAGTTTCGCTGTGGATAGCCATTGAGTGTCCCATTTGCTGAGCCGCCAATTCGATTGGCAGTCCAAATTCCATCGAACGAATTGCCCACGCATGGCGCAGATCGTAAGGAGCAAAAGGTACTTTGTACTTCCAGAACTGTCTGTTGGCAGCGTTACCTGGCTTTTGAACTTTTGGATGTTTGGGATTGCTCAGGTCAAAAATCTCCACCCATTCAGGATAAATAGGATAGACTCTGCGATCACCTGTCTTCCCATCAGTAATATTCAGGATAGGCATATCATCAAAGTTGAGAAATGCTAGTTCGCTAGGTCTGATGCCATAAGTTGCCAGTATGCCATATGCCCATTGCCAGCTAGGAGTAGGAATGCGGTGAAACCACTCCTGTATTAGATCGTCGGTTGGAATATCCCGAGGCTGTACTTTTCTGGGCGAGTAATTGCCAATATAGTCTTTGAGATCGTTTTCGAGAGGGACACTAGCGAATTTAGCAAGCGATCGCAGGGCAAGACAGTATCGGCGACGGGTGCGCGTATCAGGTTTGGTACTGAGCACCAGATCCATAATCGCTCGCTCGGTGAGAAGCTTGTCATGGGGTAAACGCTTGAATACTTCGTCATAGTTCTTCTGCCATGTCACAGGTGAGCGATCGGCTTTAGCAAAGTAGTCAGTCTTGAATTGACCAATCAGATCGACAATTGCTAGTTTTTCAGTCTGTTGGTCATCAAATTTGAGAAAAGGTGTCCAATCGAAGCGTTGCTGATCCAGCAACCCCGAAACTTCCTTAGCCTTGGCCTCCGCAAAGCTGAGTCCCGTTGCTGTGGCATTTACCCCTAGAAAAATTCTTTGTCGGGAAGGACGAGTCAGCTCGCTTTCTGGTTTTGGTGGCAATGTACCTCGTAGAACAAGGCGATCGCCGATTTGTTCAATACGTAAGCGGATCTTTCCAGCGCGTAGGCGCGCATTGGCTTGTTCGAGTCTGTCCATAAAAAACTGTGGAACTCCCTTATGTCTGAAGTTTGTAAGCCCAAGTTATTGTGACCACTTTTATGACCGATTATAGCGAAAATTTTGATAAATTTTGATATCTCTTGATATGTGTTGATATCGTGAAACCCCTTTAAAATAATGGTTAGAGACTAGATTTAAAGGTCTTCAGGTTGCTAATGGTTACGGTCTCTCTGACCGCATTCTACTTAACTACAAAAGCCTTGACATCCATACCCAGGTTGCTTTCTAGACTGGTATTGCACCTTTCAACAGCTACCAGAACAGGTCAAAAAGTACCAACATTTTTGCTAAATTTAGGCCAAATTTTAGTCTAGACTAAATGACTATGTAGCTCTATTTTGGTATGGGGCAAAGTTTATCCTATGGAAAAACCGATCCAAGCCAACGATCGCCTAAAAGCAGGTAAAGTTAGTTACGCATCGAACAAGTCAGCGATCGCATAGCTTGGAAAATTGGGAGCATCTCAGTTTTGCAAGGCAAGGTTAAGAGAGCCATTAAGGTAAGCAGAACGGTGTTTGAGGACTTGTGGCACATTATCACGGTTCCATTGAGCGCCAGAGATTTTGATGCGTCTAGCGATTTGCTTAACAGCAGATTCCACTGCGCCAGAACCAATAGAGCAAATCTGCTCGGTTTGGAAATACCAATAATCAGGAATACGATGGCGATGCTTGTGCAGATAAGCAATAAAATTGATGCTCTGAGGACTAGCTAAGTGATTGAGCTCAGCAATAGCTGCAGTCACATTACCCCGCCACAAAAAAGCTTCGACCCCAGTCAAAAGTTGAGCTGTAGCCTCAATTTTATGCAGGTTTTCCACCAAATGGAACCAGTCCAAGATTTCATAGCGACTATCAGGTATAGAGATCTGGGCAATAATATTCCAAATCCCATCATGTCCATCCCCAATACAGGTAACCATATCTGCTAAAGGCTGTCGATTTACCCAGTCTGTTAAGGCAATGTTATCTTGAAATGTGGCAAATATGGCTTGTCCATGCAAGTTCACAGCTTTATAGTCCTTCCACTCACTTGGCTGTCCAAGTGGCGTGCGCAGTCTGATTCTGCCTCCATCGACACTTAATTCCTCGACCGACTCTTCTACCTCTAGGGGGCTAAATTCATGGCGATGCACCAGGCGCTGTTGTGTACTGCGCGATATTTGCACTCCCATCAACATGGCTAAGTCTTTGGCGGCTTGTTCGTAGGATACATTCGCACTCAAGATCAGGCTACATCTTTCCACATACGGGCTCACCTGGCTATAGGGGGCTACTTTGAGCTTCTGCGCTTGCTTTTGCGTGAGGTGGAGCTGTCCGATGCTGCTTTGCACTCGCCTGCGGCGTCCTGCTTCTGTGCCCGTAACTGTGCGGATAAAAAACTCCCTATTTCTGGGCTGACATGTTCGAGGATTTGCTGCCGCACAGCGATTTCGATCCCTTCCAAGCTGGTTAGTTGTTCCGATGGTGTATTCTGATAAAGGATGGCGGCAATAGCTTGAACGTGCGCTTGCATTTCTTTTTCCTGCTCTGGAGTCATGGTTGCTCTCCTTGGGGTTGGTTTCTCGTATTCCTATCTTCTGATTTCTTCCCCCTTTTGGCTACCCATCTATATTAAGCATTATTACTCAGTGCAAAGTTGAGATGCTCCCGAAATCTCTTCGAAAAAGATTTCTAAACCTGGTTTGCTAAAATCTAGCAACAGCACTGTGCGTACTAAATCAGAATCATTCCATGCTTCGTGCTCCGTTGTATCCTCAAAGATTAAGCAATGACCTTCTTGCCAATGCTTGACCTCTTCTCCAACTCTGAGCGTGCAATTTGGAGGAACAACCAGGCCGAGATGCAAACGAAATTCGTTCCTAGCCCACCCTGTGTGAGCCTCAATATGGGTATGCGGTGCTAGGCGAGAAAATCCTGCCAAGGTTAGATTAGGAATGCTTTCTAAAATTTTTGCTGTTTGCGGACAGCGATCGCACGCTGCATTAATTCGCTTCCCTAATGCAAAAAGTCCAAATACCCTCCAATCACCTTGATACATCTCGCGTTGTACCCAAGGGTCAAAGATATCCTGTGGTAATGCTAAATATTCATCTCGAATTACTTTCCACTGCTTTACCAGAGTGTCTGTGAAGTCAAATAGATCGGGGTCGTAAAACATCTTTTATTGCCTTATCATTTATCGGTGTCACCTAGTATAAATTCGCCCACTCAGATAAATAAAGAGGTTCTTTTTGATAAAAATCAAATTTGATAAAAATCAATTTGGAATGATTAGTTGTTTATACGCTGGCGATTCTGCCAAGTAGAGCGAAGTCGGCTAAGATTTGCTTGTGCCATGCCTAGATAAGAAGCGAGATGTCCGAGTTTTACTTTTTTTAGAATATCTGGACGCCGATCGAGCACATTATCATAACGTTCGGCGGCAGACATCGATTGTAGAGAAAGTATACGTTCTTGACATTCCATATAATATCTTTCGGTTATTAAACGACCCAGCTTATTCCAAATAATATCTTTTTCATACAGAAATTGCAGAGTTTCGTAGCTAATCGAAATCAGCTTACAGTCTGAAATAGTTACAATTTTTTCAGGACTAGGCTTGCGCGATACAAAACTGTAAAAAGAACTAACAAAATCCCCTGCAAATCCAAACCATGCCGTTATTTCCTTACTATCCTGATAGTAAATTGCCCTTACCGTTCCCTCTTCTACAAAGTGCAAGTAGTTGGATGTCTCACCCAACTCCTGTAGAACTGCATTTTTAGGTAATTCTTGTCGCTTAACTAACTTGCTAAGCTCTTCTTGATGCTTAGAACTCAGGATGACAAATCGATCGAGTGCACTAAAGAGTTTTTGATGCATTATCTAATTTCTACTTTGAGTAAATTCATTCAACCTAGCAAGTGAGCCAACCATATGGCAACCAACTTTCTCTCTCAACAGATAACCTCGCTCTGTCCTAGTCGATTAGTTTACTATGCTTACTTACCACTCAAGTCTCGCTCTAAGACAAGACATTGCCATCGCCAGCTTAAACCTCTAGTGATATGCATGTAGCATGGGGGGTTCCCTCTATGCCCTGGATAAGATGGGAGATATCCTTTTGCTACTGATTTAGGATTGTTAAAATGATAATTTATGCTATAATTCAATCCATTGAACCATCTTAGCTGTTTAAGGAAACACCGATCGAACTGATAAATTTCTTCTTGATTATATGATGGGAACGGCCAATAAATATTGGGATTTCCTAAATCTTCCCAAACTTCCTTTTGCGAACTGTACCCGAACCAATTATTGCTGTAGTTTTGCCACAGGCGATCAAGAGCTATAAGTTCATTCAGTGGAAAGGCTCTAAGCTCATCAGGATATAGATCTCGAAATTCATTCACTCCTGAGATTTCGACTAGCTTACGACATGTTTCCTCATCAGCATTTTGCCATTCTCGATCTGCCAATGATTTCTCTAAGCAACTATAATCAATCATCGCAATTACTTTACTAAGGATGGGCATGACCAAAATTTGATGTAAAAGACAAAAGCTGATAAGGTTAATCAGTAGGGGTAAGGAATTAAGAGAAAGATTAAAGCATGAGTACATCAATAATCGAGAGTAATGAGAAATTTGTAACGCTTCAAATTACGATACCATACAGCAAATCATTTTTAGAGACGGAAACAAGCATTCAATCAGCGTTAAATGATGCAGGGACGGTAGCGAGTGGAGAAGCACTAAAACAGTTAGATACGGATGGATTGCCGATAGAAGTGGATGGAAAAAACTGGACGAGCAAGGGGAAACAGGCGAAAACATATCAAACACCCTATGGCAACATCAGCATCAGTCGACATGTTTATCAAGCGAGTACAGGAGGGGCAACATACTGTCCATTGGAAGTAGAGGCAAGGATCATCATCACTTCAACACCAAGATTAGCGAAGCAGATCAGTCACAAATATGCAGAAATGAGTAGCGTGAGGTTAGTTGAAGACTTACGCGAGAATCATGGAATCACAGTACATCGTTCATTTGTACAGACATTAGCCGAAGCAGTTGGCAGTATCGCGCTGAGCAAAGAGGAGGACTGGGCTTACCAAACACCAAAACTAGAGGTAGCAATTCCGACAGTGAGTATCGGATTAGATGGTACTTGTATGTTGTTATGTGGTGAGGGCTATCGCCAAGCAATGGTGGGTACGATTAGCTTGTATGACCAATCAGGGGACAGGCAACACACAACTTACATAGCTGCCACCCCCGAATATGGACGTGAGCGGTTTTTAGGACGACTGCAACGGGAAGTAGAGACTGTCAAGCAATTGTATCCCAATGCCCATTATCAAGGTTTAGCCGATGGTGCTCCCGAAAACTGGACTTTTCTAAATACCGTAACCGACACCCAAACATTGGACTTTTACCATGCCACCCAGTATTTAGACAAAGCAGCTAAGGCTCTTCATCCACGTAACGAGCAGGCACAAAAAGCTTGGATGGATACCCATTGTCATGACCTTAAACATGAATTTGGAGGGGCTTCGAGGTTACTTGCAGAAATACAAACCATTCAACCCAAGAGAGTTTCTCAATCCATTATTCAAGGACTTCAAGATGCTATTACTTATTTTCGCAATCATCATCATCAAATGCTTTATGCTGAAGCCATCTCCTCTAATTTACCAATCGGTTCCGGAGTCACCGAAGCTGCTTGCAAAGTAATTATTAAGGCTCGCTTGGGAGGGGCTGGCATGAAATGGAAAGATTGGGGTGCTTCTATCGTTTTGAGCCTTAGAACTTTGACTTATACCAAAGGTCGTTGGCAGCAATTCTGGTCTAATATCAATCGCTATGGTTTCTCCCTCTAATCCCTACATCAAATTATGGTCACACCCCTAAGGATTGTTGCGATCTTAGCATTTTTGATACTGCTTTAGAATTTTCTAAGAGAGCCCAAAAAAGCCAAATAAACCCTACCCTTAAAGCTATGATATATAATTTTCTAGTTAAAGGTAATAATTGTTCCTGCATTAAGTCTGAAAATACCCAAGGAGATGCAGCTATCATCAACCCTATGCGAGTCCATAACACTGTAGTAAGGAGTCTTGGGAAACTAACTAAAATCTTGGTTAAAAAGAATGCAAAGATAAGAAATAAAATTCCAAAAACAAACTCTACTCCTTGATCGATGTAAAATATAGTTAAGTCGCCTTCATAGTATCTTTCGATAAATAAGCTCGTGTAGCTTGAAAAATAAATTGAAAATATTGGTCGACTGACTAAAGCCAAGCCAATAAAGAAAAAAAATATTCCTAGTATCCCTGGTGTTGCTAGACTAAATACATCCTTTTTAATCAGAACGCTATTCCGCTTGATAGTGCAGTTCATTAAGCCCGATAAGCCTGGCTTCAAGATAATATCGTACTTAATAATTTCATTGTCTTCACTTACTTCAAAATGGTGAGCGGATGATATCCAAAAATTCAGTTTTTTAGAAACTATGTCGTTGTCGTAGTAGACATATTCCTGACCAGTTAAATTAAAAGCTAATTGTATATCGTGATTTCCAATCCTAAAATTAATTCTATTCACATCGCCTTCCTGATTTAGCTATGTCTTAAAGCATAAACCTTTACACATAGACAAGTAAAGAGGCTTTTTTTGATATAAATCAAATTTGGGAATATATAGCCATAAACAATAGGCTTAGGACAGGATGCAGGGTTAGCCCCCCTGCTGGGATGCATCCTCCCCGTCCTAACAGATCTATCTACAGCTTATTATCCCTTTACGCAAACGACCTGCTTCAGCGTTGCCACCACTTCCACCAGATCGGCCTGATTGCTCATCACCTGCTCGATGGGCTTGTAGGCTCCAGGAATCTCGTCAATAATCGCCTCATCCTTGCGGCACTCAACACCTGCTGTTTGTGCGATCAGGTCATCCAGTGTGAATTGATTTTTGGCCTTGTTGCGCGACATCAGGCGACCTGCGCCGTGACTGCAACTGCAATAGCTTTCCGCATTGCCCTTGCCCTTGACGATATAAGATTTCGCTCCCATCGAGCCTGGGATGATACCATAATCCTCCTCGCGAGCGCGGACGGCACCCTTGCGCGTTACGTAGACTTCCTCGCCATAGTGCATCTCCTTTTCGGCATAGTTATGGTGGCAGTTTACCTCCAGCAAGGCCCTGGTGGGCTTGCCACCGGCAAGGTGCTTCTCGATAATTTTCTTAAAGCGTGCCAGCATCACGTCGCGATTGAAGTGAGCGTAGTCCTGCGCCCATTGCAGATCGTGCCAATAGGCATCGAATGCAGAGGAATTGGAGACAAAGTAGGCTAGATCCGGATCGGGAAGAGAAGTGTCGGATAGTCTGGCTAGATCTTTGGCAGTGTTGATATGGCATTGCGCCATCACGTTACCGATGCCGCGCGATCCTGAATGCAGCATTAGCCACACCTGGTCTTCAGCATCGAGACAGACTTCCAAAAAGTGATTGCCGCCCCCGAGCGAACCCATCTGACGCAGCGCCTTACCTTCTAGATCGCGCACGCCGGGATGCAGGTTTTTGAAGTCTCTCCAACCCTGCCAGTTCGTTACCGCCTTCTCGATCTCCTTATTTTCATTAAATCCCACCGGAATAGCAGCTTCGAGATCCAAACGAATCTTCTTCAACTTACCTTCCAGTTGAGTAGACTTAAATGGAGTCTTTACAGCAGCCATCCCACATCCAATATCAACTCCCACAGCCGCTGGGATAATCGCTTCTTTTGTAGCAATTACGGAACCCACTAAAGCTCCCTTACCCAAGTGTACGTCGGGCATCAAAGCAACGTGTTTGAAAACAAAGGGTAGTGAGGCGACGTTTCTCGCCATTTTCATCTCATCATGCCCGAGGTCGTGATTAGCCCAGGACAGTACGGGATTAGGTGTGGATATATTTAAATTTTCGTAGGGCATAATCTTTGACTCCTGACATTGAGAATTGAGAAGTATAGCGTTTTTTAATTGAGAACAGGTTTTATTGACGGAGTGAAGGGGTTCCACCCCTTCTTGGGGGCGTTGCCCCCACCCCCCCCTACTCTTTCCGAATCTGAAAACCGCTATAGGAGTATAAGTTCAGCAGCATCTTTTGGGAAAGAGACTACCAGAGTAATAACCTCTATTCAGTCACTACATCTCAATTTGTTTATGCTACAACATGCTACAAGGAAATGCAAGATCCTATTGCCGATCGCACTAGACAAAGCTAACCTCAGAATATAGGGAATACACAAGGGCGATCGATATGTCACTTAAAGCTGCTAAGGAAGCACTATTGCGCAAGCGCTACACCGAAGCGATCGCAATTTTGCTGGAATACTGTCAAGACAGCCCCGATCCTGGCACTAAAGAGTATATTCAGGCGCAGATGTGGCTGGTGTCGGCCTACCAACGCACGGGGCGGGCTGATAAAGCGATCGCGATCTGCGAGCAACTGCAAGAAAACCCCGATCCGCAGTTACAACAGTGGTCGAGAAAATCTTTGGTTACCCTGAGGGCAGCGCTGGAAGAAGCTCCCGATTCTGGTATTAAATCTAATCCCGACGTGGCATCAGTGGTGAAGTCCAAGCCCAATCGCTATCGCAAGGGCAACGTTACTTTAGCACTTGCCACTAAATTCAGGTTGTACTACATCCTGGCAGCATTTGTAACCATCATGCTCGTCGTCGGCATTATCTTTGGCATACATCTATGGCTGATTGGTTTAGTGTCGCTGGTATTTACTACGGGTTGGCTAATTGCCGCGACTATTAGCACGATAGTACTCGGTACGATTTTATTTTTTATGTCGCCCTGGATTGTCGAAATCGCGCAGAAGCAATACCACCGCACGCAGTGGGTCACACTTGCCGACCTGGACGAAATCGCACCGGAAGCAGTTACTGTAATTGAGAAGTTTTGCGAACTGCAAAATATTGATATACCGAGACTAGGTTTGATTGAAGATCGAAACCCGGTTGCTTTTATCTACGGTATCCTGCCCAATTCTGCCCGGATCGTAGTTAGTCGGGGATTGCTACAAATTCTGGATGATGATGAAATTGCCGCCGTCTATGCCTATCAACTGGGTCGCATTCGCAACTTGAGCTTTGCGATTGTGACTTTTGCCACTGCCCCCGCCCAACTGATTTATCTATTACATGTTTGGCTCAGTCGTCTCAGTTTCAGAGCCAGGCGCGCCAAAAATGCCCTGCGACTCATCGCCACGATCGCTAATGGAATCTACAACTTTGGTAACTATATCGTTTTGCTGGCTACTCGCACCAGTAGCTATCTCTGCGATCGCACTGCGGCTGAGTTAACTGGTAATCCCAATGCCATGACCCGTGCATTAACTAAAATCGCACGCGGTTTAGTGCAACAAACGCAATTAGGTCAGCCCACCAGTCGGTTATTGGAGTCTACCCGCGCTTTGGGTACCTGCGACTACAAAACTGCTATCCCAATTGGCATGGCATTTGAGATTCTCTATGCGGGGCAATCCGAACATAACTTGTATAAAGTATTTTTGTGGGAACTGTTTAATCCCTGGGCAAATTGGTTGGAATGGCACTCCACGCACGCGCTCATCGGTCGTCGCATCAAGCAGCTAACTAGTTATGTTAAACAATTAGGATTAACCAGTGAATACGATTTTCCACTGATTTTGAGTGAAGGGCGATCGCTAGATCGCCCTAAGTTACATCGGAATTTCCGACGCGACTTACTAATTCAAACCGCTCCCTACACGGGCTTGTCGTTGGGTTTAGGATTGTCCTTCACTTTGTTCTGGCTGTACAACAACTGGCTGCCCCTCAGCCTATCGATTGTTGGGTTGGGTTTAGGTATTATGTTTCAAGGTAGCTTGAGATATCCCAGCTATCGCAAAGTGGCAGATACCGATCTGGTCGGCCTGCTCGTCGATCCCTATGCCAGCACGCTATGCGGTCAACCAGTACAAATTCCTGGTGAATTATTGGGTTATGGCAGGCACGACTTGCAGTTGGGCTACACGCTTAAACTAGAAGATCAGTCCGGCTCGATCTACCTCAACTACCTGCCTAACCTCAAAACCCTCTATGCCGATCCCGGCCAAATTATCCAGCAAATGGAAATATTAGCGGGAGAGTCCGTCCTGGCAACGGGTTGGTTCCGACGCGGCGAGATCTCCGCGATCGATCTTTCTACCTTAAAGCCTATCCTGGAGAATCCTAAATCTAAAGCAAAAACGCTGGTTAGCTACCACCAACTGTGGAATAACGTACTTAGCTCTGCGATCGTGTTTTTGGGGCTAATGGTTCTGGCAGCCAGTTCTTTATTTTAAGAATTTCGGCACTGTCAAAGCCGTCAAAAATTTTTTTGAGGTGCATGCAAAACTTGTGTTATGCTTGGTAAGCGCAAAATTGGGTCGCTAACTCAACGGTAGAGTACTCGGCTTTTAACCGATTAGTTCCGGGTTCGAATCCCGGGCGACCCATCATAAGATAATCCAATACAATACGATAATGTCCGAAAAAGCTTCTACCAGGAAGCTTTCAGCATATTTATGGTCTAATATAGTCCGATACGATATGATGAAATCTTAGGTTAATCCAGGGTACAAATAGGTTACAGATAGCAATTGAGGAAAGGCTGTACCCTATGCTGACTGAGGTTCAGATTAAGAATGCTAAGCCACGGGAGAAACCATATCGTTTGTATGACGAGCGTGGCATGTTTTTTGAAGTGCGTCCTGCTAAAAATCCAAAGGGCAGTCGTTTTTTTGGGTTTAAGTTCAGGTTTGAAGGCCGAGACAGGCATATGAGCCTGGGAACTTATCCCGATCTCTCGCTAAAAGAGGCGAGGGAATTACGAGACCAATACCGCAAGCTAATTAAATCTGGCATAGACCCGATCGCCCAGAGGAACGCTGCAAAAATATCGGTGTCTCGACTGGGAGCCGATACTTTTGAGGGTGTGGCGCGAGAATGGTATCTGAGATTTTCACCCAACTGGTCGCCAAGCCACGCCAAGACAGTTATCAGGCGACTCGAAGCAGATCTAATCCCGTGGCTAAAGCATAAACCTGTTGGTGAAATCACGGCACTTGAGCTGCTAGCCGTGTTGCGCAAAGTTGAGGAGAGAGGGGCATTGGAAACTGCGCACCGGGAACTACAGATTTGCGGTCAGGTATTTCGTTACGCGATCGCCACGGGAAGATCGGAGCGCGATATTTCTGCTGACTTGAGAGGTGCGCTGCCCCCAGTACCGAAAAGTAATCACCATGCCGCTGTCGTCGATCCAAAGCGCTTGGGTGAGTTGCTCCGAATAATGGATGGCTATCAGGGTAGTTTTGTCGTGAAGTGCGCCCTACGTTTAGCACCCATGCTGTTTGTCCGGCCTGGCGAGCTGAGACATGCCGAGTGGCAGGATATGGACTTAGATAATGGCGAATGGAGATTCCTCGTAAGCAAGACGGGACAGCCGCATATTGTCCCCCTGGCAACTCAGGCGGTGGAAATTCTCAGAGAGTTACATCAATTGACAGGGCAAGGAGTATACGTTTTTCCTAGTGCGCGTTCTGGCCTGAGGGCGTTGAGTGAGAATGGCGTTTTGGCAGCATTACGCAATCTAGATATCCCCAAGGAAGAGATGTCTGGACATGGGTTCAGAGCTACTGCCAGAACGATACTGGATGAGGTTTTGAAGTTCCCACCACACTTGATCGAACATCAATTAGGTCACGTAGTCAAAGACCCGTTAGGTAGGGCGTACAACCGCACTCAACACTTGGAAGAGCGTAAAGAGATGATGCAGCGCTGGGCGGATTACTTAGACGAGCTGCGGGCTGGTAGCCATGACAATTAATTGGACGCCTTGGGATTTAGAGGATGATGAATTCACAATATTTGAGGCGGCTTGCTTATGGCTGGAAATTGAGCCGGATGAAAAACTATTGAGATCCTGCCCAGCAAAACTCAGAGTGATGATGGATGCGATTGTAAAGTATTTAGATAGATTTGCTAAACCTCGGAAAGTACTATCTATCCATGATGGATTTATGGTGGTTCAGGGCGATGAACCCGCTGACACTCGCAAAGTCAAACGTACTGATTTGGAAAAAATGGCCAAAGAAAAGGGAGTAAAGCCGAAATTTTTGTTTAAAGCGATGCGAGCGGATAATACTCAGCCAACTACCCCAGACCTTGAAGATAAGCCTTTGCACACAAGGGTGCGCAAATCCTATTTGAGGTTGATAAAAGGGCTACTCAAAAATGCAGGCATAGAACCGACTGAGTGGGGAATTGCAAAGGTTCTTGAAGGGATGGTTACAAGATCTGGTGAAACACTCGGAGACGATAAGATCCGGGGAATTTTAGAGGAGCTTAACAGTCAGCAAGCGGATGAGAATTTAGATTTGAAAGTTGTTTTAGGGATTTTAGCAGAACTCAAAAATCTAGATAAAAAACCGATTTCGTCAAATCGGAAATCGGTATCCAAGACATCCTGAGGAGCCTCAAAACCCAGACACAGAGGGCAAATCAAAAACCGATTTAACGAAATCGGAAAACGGTTTTTGAAATCGGCCAATTTTCAAATCAGACGTTCTAGTCTTTAAGACGTACTAAATAAAACGAAATATGACATCGTCCTTGTATGGTGACAAAGCCCTCAGACTTCGCCAGGTTCTGCAAATAGTTCCCGTTTCCGCCTCGACCTGGTGGTTGGGGGTTAAAACGGGTAAGTTCCCGCAGCCGACAAAGTTAGGTCCGCGAACGACAGTTTGGCGACTTTCTGACATCCAAGCGCTGATCGATCCTAAAAAGGAAGGCGCTTAACCATGTGCTTCCCAAAACTCAAAGCCGATCGCTCCTACCCTCGAAAAGTAAAGCGATCGGCCAGTTCGATCAACCAACCACTCAAACTGAGGAGTTTGATTAATGATTGATTGCCTTCATATAGTCGAACAATTTCTGGCATTTGTCAGTAGTCGGCTTACTCTTCCCACGCGCAAATAGCAAAAAGCGATCGCCCGTCACAGGTAGCGATCGCTTCGCTCAACAAAATTATTGGAATAAATTTATGCAAGAGCTTAAATCTATAGGTATTAGTCTATCAAATGAGCGATCGCTGAACAAGCTCAGCAATCATCGCAAAGCCTCAATCCCTCTCTGTGTCGAGCTTTTGACCCTTTTGCCCTGGAGTAAATGGTCGAGCATCAAAGTCGATCGCGCTCTGGCTAGGTGCGAGCAGTTAAACTTATTCCCCTCAACCCCTCAGTCGCAAAATATCCGCTCAGTCGGCATTTCGCCGCCATGTAAGCACTGCGGCTGCAGGCGTGCATACATTTATCGCGGCAAATTGCTCTGTTGTAGGTGTGATCGGTCTGTGGGAGGTGTGGCATGATTAATCGCACCCAAAAATGGATCTATTCAAGTGCAACTAACCCTTGTCCGATTTGCGATCGCGTTAAAGATGGGGATTGCCGAATTAGCCAGGATGGTGGTTTGGTGCTTTGCCATTCCGAGGTTAATGGTCGAGTCAAGGGCGAGCAACTAGGCAATTACATTTGGATTGGTAGTATCTCAGAACCGATGGACTGGGGTAAGTGGATTACTCCCAACTTAGAGCCTCGAAAAAATCCCGATCACCGACCTACAGGCAAAACATATAGGTTTGACTATCAAAATGAATCGGGTGAGGTGGCCTGTACCAAGGTCAGGATTTATCAGAAGCAAAACGATGGCTCTGTCAAAAAGAAAGACTGGTGGGAACCTAAAGGAGTCGATAGCGCTTCACTTCTGCCTTATCGTTATGCCGAAGCGATCGCCGCGTTAAAAGCAGATCCGACTCTGCCATTACTAATTGACGAGAGCGAGATGACGTGTGATGAGTTATGGCAGCGGGGGGTACCAGCGATCGCATTTGGTAGGTCGCTGAAACCAGCGCGAATCAAAAAGCTGTTAAGTGGCTATGAATCGTGTTTGGTCATCTGCATCGATCAAGACGAGCCAGGAATAAGGAAAGCCGCCAAATACCAAAAAATATTCCCGATGGCGGCAACGCTCAGACCTTACCCTGAGTCTGACTTTTGGCTACCTGAATGGCTGCCTGAATCCGGTGGATTAGATGTTAGAGATTGGATTCTTGAGAATAATCTGAGCAAAGACAAGGTGCTAGAAGCCATTCAGCAAATGCCCGGTAAGAGATCGCCCGAACAGCCGCAAGCTACCGATTCGGATAAGTTTGAAGGCGGTAAGCCCCATTTCTGGAGTACGCCAGAGCAGGGCTTGGTCTGGGAAAGCTACGAAAAAGACGATGATGGCAATACTCAGCGATCTCGTACCAGAATAGGCAATCACCTGCAAGCGATCGCCTACATCAACTCACCGGATGGTGATGGCGCGGCGCTCCTGCTTGAGTTCAAGAACCAACAGGGGCACCTTTGCCGGTGGACAATGCCTAGACGCGCGTTGGGTGCAGACAGCGGTACTCTAATTGGGGAATTGCTAGGTCGCGGGTATGGGCTGGTTTACGAGCAAAAGCGAAAACTTGCCAGATACCTGACTGAGCTAGGCACCGAGGTTAATCGGACTTACACCGTGACCGAGTCAACTGGTTGGCTGAACGGGTCGTTCGTTCTCCCCAACAAAACTTACGGCGATCAAACACTGCGATTCAGGGACGTAGAACCATCCCAAGATTGCCCCTTCGAGATTAAAGGTACTCTTGATGGTTGGCGCTCCGAGGTGGCAGCAAAATGTGCGAATAACTCAAGACTCATCTTTGCGAAGGGCGTGGCTTTTGCCGGTCCACTACTGGTCATCGTAGGTATGGAGTCTGGTGGCTTTCACTTGGTAGGCGGCACTTCTCAAGGTAAGACTACGGCACTGAATGTCGCAGCCTCTGTTGCTGGCATAAAAGAGCTTCCACACTGGCGAACGACTACTAACGGACTGGAGAGTACTGCAACAGCTTCCAACCACCTGGCTTGTATGTTAGACGAAATCGGGCAAGACGAACCCAAGGATGTGGGCGCAAAAGTCTATATGCTCGCAAACGGTCAAGGAAAAGCTCGGATGCGGCGCGACCTTACCTCAGCAAGGGTGAAAACTTGGCAACTTTTATTTCTATCCAGTGGTGAGGTTGGACTCGCAGCTTACTTGAAACAGGCTGGTATCTCGCTCAAAGGTGGTCAAGAGGTCAGGCTACCAGACCTACCCGCGATACCTAAAAACTCGCAATATGGGGTATTCGAGTCAATTCATGGTTATGAAACTCCGGTAGATTTCGTCAACGCATTAGAGCGAGCGGTCAAACAGCAGCACGGGACGGCGCTCGATGCCTACCTAACTCAATTGGTTGAGGATAAAAAGCTTGATGGGTTTGCTAAGCGACTGACTAACGAGCTGTTCGCGATCGCTGGTGACTTATCGGCAAACTACTCGGATGCAGCTATCAGTCGAGTTGCAAAGCGTTTTGCACTGGTACAGGTCGCCCTACACCTTGCCCATAGTTACGGGTTGCTACCATTCCCCGTCGAGCAGTGCAATTGGGCTGTCAAAACCATGTTTGATGATTGGGTTAACGCTCGTGGCGGCGACGGCTCTATCGAAATCAAACAAGCCCTGGAGCGTATCGAGCATCTGTTTGTGTCAAATGAGCATAGCGATCGCATTTACAAAGTTGACAGCAAAGACGCTCAAACTGTCAGGAATTTGTTGGCTTACCGCAAATTAGATCCTTTTGAAAAGGAGGTTGAATTCTGGGTTCCTAACGCAGTGTTTAACTCTGAGGTTGCCAAAGACTGCGATCGCCATGCACTTATTGCTGAGTTGCAGAAAAAGGGTTGGCTGAAACCACCTGGTGTTGATGGTAAACCCTACCTGGGTAGGCGTATCGATGGCAAGAAAATCCGCGTCTATGTCTTTACTCAGTTTTGGAGTAATGAAAAAAGTGAGGTTCCAGAGGTTCCACAGGTTCCAGTGAGCCAGAATGCAGACACAGTAAAGCATACAGACAGTGACGAGCTGGAACCTAGCTCAGGTTCCAGCAGGTTCCAGAGGTTCCAGAAAGACATTTTTGATAATGCCGTGGAACCTCTGGAACCTGACCAAAAATCGACAGGTTCCAGCGAGGTTCCAGTTGAGAACCTTGACAACAAAGGGTTTGCTGGTAGTGGAACCCCTGGAACCTGTGGAACCCACAAAAAACAGCAAAGTTTAAAAAACACTACCTCGGAGGCGATCGAAGATGCCGATGAGTTCTAGCCTTTTGGTGGGGGCGATCGCTTTCGGTAAGTCTGGTATTGGTTGCCCTGTCACTCAGGTCGAGGGCGATCGCGTGACAGTGCTTTGTTCCGACGGCAAGTTAAAGCGTGTCCCCCTTAATGCGATCGCTCGCTGGGAGATGCCAGGACAAAAGTTTAAGCCCTGCGATCGCGTAACAATCGCCGTAGGCAACCCCGAACGGTTTCGGCATCACGGCAAAGTCGGCACAATCCGGCGCTTTGACCCCAAGGACTCGACTTTCGAGGTGCAGTTAGACGATGGCGGTCATGGCTGGTGGCGATCGGAGTTTTTGCGGGTGGTGAAGCATGAGTAGTCGGATCTCATTCTGGATGCCAATTTATAAGGACACCGCAAGAGTCAGGGGCTACAAGCGTGGCTGGGTTT
This sequence comes from Pseudanabaena sp. PCC 6802, assembly GCF_000332175.1. Taxonomy (NCBI): domain Bacteria; kingdom Bacillati; phylum Cyanobacteriota; class Cyanophyceae; order Pseudanabaenales; family Pseudanabaenaceae; genus Portococcus; species Portococcus stanieri. The sequence continues at coordinate 3,593,677 of NZ_KB235914.1, forward strand.
GGCATCAACTGCAAAAGCAATTCAGCGATTTCACGCTGAACGAATTGCAGTATATCGGCCAAGAGCTTGGCTATAAGCCATCGTGGGCAGAAATCCAATTTGTCCAACAGTCCGAGGTGCAACAAAAGCAACAGCGCCAACATCCCCCCTTGGACTGGCGGCAAAAGCACAGGCAGCAACAGCGCAAATCTAACCAGACGTTTAAGCAACAGTTTGCCGACCATTGGCGCGCCCCTACCCCCCAAAGACCATTGCCTCATTGGGGTAGATCTGAATACCTGCGCCCTTACCTGGATTTGCTTGGACTGGATATGCCGTTTACCGAGCAACAACTGAAGGCGGCTTATCGGTCTCGGGCGAAATCAGCCCATCCCGATGGTGGCGGCAGCCATGCCAGTTTCCTGAGGTTGAAAGATGCCTATGACAAGCTCCGAGGGGAATTATGAGTAGCGCGATCGCGCGATCGCGTAAACATATCCCCTCCAATATGTCGATTTTTTGGCGAAAAATAAACATGCGATTGACACATCAATCGCAACTATCTTTATCGTCCTCTGCGATCGCTTTCCGCAAAACTTCTCTTACCCACTCATGACCTTTAGCTCTCACATACTCATCAATATCGACTGGCAGGCGAAGGCTAAATACTTTGCTTGCTAGGGGCACATCTCGGATGCTTTCAAACTTGCCGATACTGCCGATCCGCGCACCTTTGATAATCCTCATTGCCTATCTTCCTATTAGAACCCGACAATCCTACCCTAGCACGAGTCAACACGTACTCAAATTTGGTCGCAATCTAGTCACCAAAAATTGCTAAAAGTATTGCTATAAACGTGTCTACACGCTATAATTATATCCATAAAGCAAGACGATCGCCCCTCCCGGAAAGAAGTAAGCGATCGCCTTGCAAGTAAAAACTACTTAAAAGGATTGTAGATTATGTTGAGTCTGCCAGCAAACGATCGCGCCGTTGCGAGCCTGAGACTTGTCAATCATTGTCCGCTGCCATGGATGGACTATACCGACGATTTTGATATCCCTGAAGTGCCCTACAGGGTGGTTGTCCGGGATATCCCCGAATATGGCTACGCTCAAGCAGTGAGTCTGGAAGAACATTATCGCGTTTTGTTTCGCCTGGGCTACGCAAACGATGAGGAGGAAGACAATGGCTAAGGTAGTTACTCCCGACATCGCCACGGTAGAAGTCATTGGCAGAGCCAAACAATCCAATTACTCGGACGACGTTTACCATCCCTGCCTATTCACACTGGCAAGCGGCGGTCAAATATGGAAGTCGCTAAACCAGTCAGAGGCAAGTCAGCTAAGCAAAGGCGATCGCGTCCAATTGGTACCCGCTGGCACGGACAGCAAAGGTAATACCAAGCACAACATCGTCAGGATGGAGAACCCACCGAATGCTGTGACAACCGAAGCGGTTGGGTTAAGTACGCAGGAGAAGCAGGCGATCGCCACATATATCCAGCAGCAAGCAAAGGTACTGCGATATTGCTATGAGTCAGCCGCGGGCGAATTGGGAAGCTTGGAATTATCAGAAGAGAGTATCAGAGCATCCGCCCATACTCTGTATCTGGCAGCTAGCAAGCATTTCAAGTTGTAAATTTTATCGGCAAACATAAGGAGAAAACTCATGATCGAATCAACACTCAAATCTATCGTCACGGACTTGAGCGATATTGGGGGCAATATCGGCATTATTGCCTCGGCTCTGCGTCGCCTGGATGGGGATTTTGCAGAGAGATATCCCGATGACGATCGCGAATTGGAAAAATTGCTGCTTGCCATCATCGCGCTAGAAGGCATCGAAGAACTCATCCACAATTCGACAATGGCGCTTGCGAAGCTGCCGGAGCAAACTGATAAGTAACCGACAGGTAGAAGTCGAGCACCTGGCGTGGCTGACTGAATCAGGTTAGCCACCGCCAGTCCCTCTTAACGCGAACCGACGCGGCGCACGAGCCGAAGGCAGCGCCGCAAAACCCCAGCTGCAACGAGAGAGGTTAATATGGCGAAGCTGCGACCCTTAGGGACTTGACGGGTAGCTCCGCCTCCCCTACACTCACGCATTCCACACGCACACACCATTGCGGAATGGAGCACACGATAGCCGTTAAAGCGCACCACAAACGAGTGCATTTTAGAAAGAATTAGAACAACAACTATAGACGCTGAGACGGAACGAAGTGGAGGGGAAGCAAATAAACAAATGTGAGCGCACGTAGCACCCACAAGGTCGAGCGAAATTGCGGAGTGCGCGAACTCCAAACAGTGCGGAGCGATAGTGAAGCTTAATAAATAGAAGTGACTTCTATGACGCGCGAGGACTGGTGCGCTAGGCTACTCGTTCCTGCGGAATGGAGCGCTAACAAAGCCCACGGCTAACGCACGTAGGAGTAGGCCGACAAGGGCACAATCAAAGCTGAAGATGCACTTTCAATCTGACGCGAAATATTGCAATGACAGCTTTGTCAATATTTCTTTAACTTTGCTAATTGAATATGGAATGCATGGAAAGCCCCACTCGGGGGCGGCGTGAGCGGGGGTGGGGAGCGATCTGGCTGCTTTGCGATCGCAATTTTTGCGACTGACAAACTATTTACTGACGGCAAGCAGCCCACTAAGCACCGCAGGGACGAGGATGCGGTATAAATTGCGAAGCATCATCTAGCGCGGGAATCTCAGCCGATCTAATTAATGCATGCGCCTTATAAAAAAGGATCTCCTCACTCAGGAGCGATCGCCTGCTTCCAATTTTCAAGAGACATTTGTTCTGGCACGTAAATTTGTACTTGTGGCGCGATTTTGTGCGCATCGTGGTTTCTTTCTCGCCAACCTAATTGGGTTTTGCAGAGGAAAATAATCATCGTCGTGTCGCCTTCCATAGCGGTATCGAATGCCAGTTGCGCTAGTTTGACTTCCGCTATGGCTTTGCCTGATTCCCATGCTCCACGAATCCTCTCATCTTTTTGCAGGTAATTATCCAAGGTGCGATCGCTGATTCCTATTACTAGCGCGATTTGACTTAGAGTGAATCCCAGGCTTGCCAGCCGCTGCAATTCCGATAGACGGATTTCTCTTGGCTTGCTTGGCAGATCGTTAATTATTTTTTTGGTTGCGCTACCAGCTTTTGGCATATTAGAAAAGTTTTAGCCCGTCACCTATGTGAATGATTTGAGTATAGATTTAAAGCCCTGTCGGAGTGCGATCGCTTTTTAATGCACTTGGTTCTCAGCTATGGGCAACCTCTTTCCTGGCAGTTTCCAAAAGGAATGTAATCGGGAGTCATTTACATGGATCTTATTAAAAGGGGCTGTAACATTGCATTTTTTCAAGGCAGGCGTTCGCAGGCGAGTCCATCTTTGTCCCTATCGAGTAAGAAAGGATCGTCAGGGAAAGCGTCTAAAACTTTTTGAGCCTCCCTCTGTGTAGCAAAGTCCTTACAATCGCAGTTTCCTTGTGACACGCAAATGGAAACTGTGGGGCTGGCTGTATTGACAGCTTTTTTGTTGTTGACTACACTCCCTACCCCTAAAACGATTGCAAAACTAATGCCCACAAATGCGATGAGAAATAGTGGGTTATCCTCTATGCCTGACTTCCTGTTTTCATCTTGAACAATGGGTAGCTTTGGTTTGTTACGTGCGATCGCGCGATCCATCAAACGATATTTCCAATGGTAAACATTTGACTGAATGGAGAATAAAGATCCGATAGATTTAAAGAAATTTTTCACTCTCAGCGTAATCCTTGCAAAGCTAATGAGTCCAGATTACCCAGCTATGCACCTAAATTATCCATTGAGCTATGCAAAAGTCTGGGTATCAGAATCTCCAGCCTGTTTACTAGCTCAAAGCGCAACGATCGCACTCCTGAGCAGCAACTGATTGCGGAAGCCCTGGAGAAAGGACAGCATTGGCAAGTATGCGATCGCTCGGGGAGATCGCTACTCTGGGAGCGGGTTGGTTAAATTAATTGCAATTTGTTATATTGTTGTTAACAGCAATATTTAAGTTAGGAGATATGCCAAATCCACACCCAAAACCTGAAAACTTGAAGCCTCTCCCCCGTTGTGATGACAGCACCGAACCATTAGCCAGTGCAATTCTAGCGGTCAGAGTCTCGACCGAAATAGATGCTGTGGTGCGATCGCAACCTAACAAAGCCGCGTGGCTGCGGCGGGTCATTACCGAAGCGGCACAACGCGAACTAATGGGAGGTAATGAGTTATGACCTTTGAAGAGTTGCAGGCAATAGTTGAATCTACGGCTCGCACGGTGCAAGGTTTAGCTGAGACTCAGGGAGAACTTCGACGCGATTTAGCCGAGCAACGTTTAGAGTTCAATCGAGAAATGGCTGAATACGAACGGCTAAACCGACAACGTCATGACGATTTAAGTGCAGAGTTGCAAGCAATATCCCGTGATGTTTCGCGGCTGGTTGACACTCAGCACGAGGCCGCGACAGAGCGACACGAACTCAGACAAGCCACCTTGGGTATTGCTAACCTGCTGGCATCCCTAGATGAGGATCGCCCCACTATCTTTAGAAAGCTGAATGCGATCGAGAACAAAGTCGATAGGATATTAGAGCGTTAGCCTTTAGCTATCCACAGGGAAAGAGGCAGGTGCATTAGTTAGTTTTAGAGTAAAATACCTCACAGCATTACTCATTTGTGGGGACAATTTGGGGTACGCTCAAATCGTCTAGATGCTAAACCCATTGCCTAGCTAGAAATGCAAGAGTTTTCTCTATGGGCGGGCGACCCATTTTTTCGGAGCCGCGATCGGCAAAGTTACGAAAATAATCAATACTGCTCGATCGATCAGCCAAACTTACCCGATACATACTCCTGGGTTTGTTGTTTGGTAGCATTCTCGAAAATTACTTGTGTAGTATCAAATTCTACTAGCTCTCCGAGATACATAAATGCGGTGAAGTCAGAAATGCGAGAGGCTTGCTGCATGTTATGAGTGACGATCAAGATGGTGACTTTTTCCTTCAGGCGGCTCACTAATGACTCAATACTGGCAGTAGCGATCGGGTCTAGTGCAGAGGTTGGTTCGTCAAACAGTAATATCTCCGGCTCGGTAGCTAATGCCCTGGCAATACAGAGGCGTTGCTGTTGACCGCCGGATAAATTTAGGGCTGAGTCTTTCAGCCTATCTTTTACTTCGTCCCACAGAGCCGCATCTCTCAGGGCCATTTCTACTTTGTCATCGATCGCTCTCCGCCTTCTCTGCCCCCTAACTCGCAGTCCATAGGCAACATTCTCATAGATGGATTTTGGGAAAGGATTGGGTTTCTGAAATACCATCCCAATTCGCATTCTGACCTCAATTGGATCGATGTGCTTGTTGAGAATATTTTGGGATTCTAATAGAATTTCTCCCTCATAGCGATTGCCAGCATACAGATCGTGCATGCGGTTGAAGCATCGCAGCAGAGTGGTTTTACCGCACCCCGACGGACCGATCAAGGCTGTCACTGCATTCTCTGCTACATTGAGGTTGATATTTTTGAGGGCGTGGACGTCACCATAATAGAAGTTGAAGTTCTCGACTTGCGCTTTAGCTCTTATTTCTTGGGAGATCTGCATAAAATTCTGGGAGTAGTATTTCAAGTAATTATTTTCCAACTGCTAGACCTAATTTCTATTACCACTTGATGCGCTGGCGGAAATAATAGCGTAAATAGATAGCTAATCCATTCATCAAGAGAGTAATTCCAACCAGAACTATCCCAGCGGCGGCGGCGTTAAGCTGGAATTCCGGTTCGGGACGCGATACCCAATTAAACATTTGAATTGGCATCACTGTAAAGGGTGCAAATAGCCATTTAAACGAGTACCAGGGTTGTTCGTCAGAAAATGGCAAAAAAGCAATAAATGTGAGCGCTCCGATTGTAATTAGCGGTGCGGTTTCGCCGATCGCTCGCGACAATCCCACAATAATTCCGGTCAGGATACCTCCTGCCGACGCTGGTAGTAGATGATCCCAAATCATTTGCCATTTGCTGGCACCCATAGCATAGGCTGCCTCGCGCAGGCTGCTCGGCACCGCTTTAATCGCCTCGCGCGTAGTCACGATGACCACGGGCAGAATCAACAGCGAGAGAGTCATGCCCGCCGTGATTACGCTTTCCCCCAGTTTAAGTTGCTCGACAAATACACCCAATGCCAGCAATCCATAAACAATTGATGGCACGCCAGCCAGATTTGAGATATTAATTTCAATTAAAGCTGACAGCCAGTTCTTGCGGGCATATTCTTCTAGATAGATGCCCGAGGCAACACCTAAGGGCACAGTTGCTACAACTGTCACTAACATGACCAGCAAGCTGCCTACCCACGCTGACAGGATACCAGCATCTTCCGGCACTGGGTCGGCAAAGGAGGTAAGGAATTTCCAATTCAAGCGCGGCGTACCAGTCAGAGCCAGGTTAGTAATTAGTGCTAGCAGCACGAATAAAATAACTAGCAATGCCAAAAGCCCGAAGATAATAAATATATAATCCCAAAGCTTGCGACGTTGAATCCCAGTCCGAAGCGATCGCAGGTTTCTGGAAGAATCTCCTGTTGAGGTGTCATCCAACGAATCATCTGGTTCCAAGCCCTCTGTTATCAACCAATCTGCCATGTAACTAGTAGACCTCCCGAAAACGCTTGCTCAAAAAATATCCAATGATATTGAGTATAAGAGTCATCGACACCAGAGATAATCCTGCGATAAAGATAGTGTCATACTCTATGGAACCATGTGGGATATCTCCCAAACTCACCTGCACGATATAAGCCGATACCGTTGCTGCCGATTCTAGAGGATTCCACGTATAGTTTGGTTGCAGTCCGGCAGCGATCGCCACAATCATCGTCTCTCCAATCGCTCGCGAGATCCCGAGGATATAAGCTGCAATTACACCAGAGAAAGACGCTGGCAAAACCACCCTTAGCGCTGTTTGCAAGCGCGTAGCGCCAGTCGCGTAGGAACCTTCCCGCATTTGCAAAGGAACGGATCGCATGGCATCTTCACTAATCGAGCTTATCAAAGGAATAATCGCAATTCCGATCGCTAGTCCCGCACTGAGCATGTTAAATCCTGGGAGCAGAAAGTATTCAAACTCTCCCAGATCGGGCATGAAATATTTCTGCACCGCCAGCAGAATTGCTTGTAAGGCAGGCGATATAGCAGTTAGCGCAAAATAACCAAATACGACAGAGGGAATACCAGCTAGTAATTCTAGAATTGGCTTGACAATCTCGCGGGTGCGGCTGGAGGCAAATTCACTTAAATATATAGAAATAATTGTGCCAATCGGAATGGCGAATGCGATCGCTACGCCGGTGGTGACAAGCGTTCCAGTTAGAAGTGGTAATATACCAAACTTGCCACCTTCAAACAGAGGGGACCATTCACGCTCGTTTAAAAACTCCCCTAGGAAAAAACTAATTGGTGTTGTATTACGCAGTTCTGCTACTTTTAAGAAGAAATTATATGATTCTACAATTAGAATCTCCATGATTCCAAATGTTGTCAGAACCGATGAGAGAGCAGCCAATAACAGAATAATCTCTATTCCTCGCTCAATTAGCACGCGCTTCCATTTGCGCTGACTAGGCATAAGGGCAAGCCCTGCCACAGAAGATTTTGCCATGCCAAATACTTAATGACCTCGTAGAGTAAGTAAATAATGAAAAGAATACAGCATGACATGTTGCACGCTGTATTCCATTAAAACCTATAGAAATCGCAAATCCCAATTAGAAACAGATTGGAAATTATCGATCAATCTACACCTTCACGATCTAGAACTTCAGCAATGGTTGCACCGATATCGTTTTGACCGTTGAAGACGGTACCAGCTTTACCCTTGTTGAAGTTTGCCAAAATCTTTGGATAAGAGGCACCAGGGAGAGCCGTATACTTTGCCTTTTTGGTAATAGCTGCACCGTTATTGATGAAGTAGCTCACAAACTGCTTTACTTCTGGACGTTTAGCAGCGTCAACCCTAATGTAGATGAACAGCGGTCTAGAAAGCGGCTGATAGGTGCCATTTTGGACGGTTTGGTCGCTAGGAAGTACGGCTGAGCCAGAAGGGGAAACGATCGCTACTGGTTTAATGCGGCTCTTATTCGCTTCCAAGTATGACTTACCGAAGTAGCCCAGACTGCCGCGATCTCCAGCAACACCCTGTACCAGGACGTTGTCATCTTCACTTGGCGTGTAATCAGTACGGCTAGCTTTTGCCTTGCCATTCACAGCTTCTGTGAAGTAGTCAAATGTACCTGAGTCAGGGCCTGGGCCAAATAGTTTAATTGGCACATTTGGGAATCCTTTACGAACCTGGCTCCAGTTTTTTACCTTCGACCCAGGCTCCCAAATTTTCTTTAGCTCAGCCACTGTCAAATCTTTAGCCCAGTTGTTTTGGGGGTGAACAACTACAGCAATACCATCAAAAGCAATAGGTAGCTCGATGTACTTAATGCCTTTATTCTTACAAGCATCCATTTCCTTTTTCAGGATGGGGCGAGAAGCATTGGAAATGTCTAGTTCGCCAGCGCAAAACTTTTTGAATCCGCCGCCAGTACCAGAAATACCAACTGTAACTTTGATACTAGAATTAGCCTTCTGGAAACCGCTAGCAGCAACTTCAGCAATTGGATAGACAGTACTTGACCCATCTACTTTGATGGTTTTTTGCTGAGCTAGTGCCGAAGGAATCAAAGGAAGCGTAACTGCTGCGGCACCTACGAGAAGGGTTGACGCACCCCTAAACAGTGTCCTTTGAATAATAGCGCTTGCATTCATCTTAATTTGTAACCCTAAACCTGAATAAGTACTTAGTAATCAAGCTACACAAATATTTACCCCCTCAGGTGAAGGATAGGGAAAGGTTGAATTAAGCTAATGATAAGAATTGGTAAAAAAATGGTTAAACCATTTCCAATTCATCCTTGCGATCGCCGCTAGCAATTAAAATCCTAATTTATAACAAATTATACCCAAATTATACCCAAATTCACTAAATGATGATGTCTCTTTAATTCTCTCAAGTTTGCGAATTGCGATCGCCATGATAATCAGAAGTAGACATCAATTTAGGTAGAACAGAATTCCATGCTTTGTTAAGAAACTGAGTTTCAATCTAAAATACTATAGCGGTTTTCAGATCGGAAAGAGCAGTGGATTTGGTGGTGTTGCCCCCAAGAAGGGGTGGCCCCTTCACTCCGCCAATGAAACCCGTTCTCAAGCGAACATCGCTATATAACACTCCGATCTGAGTCGTAAATTCCTTTACTGACCGCTGACTACTACAGCTAACTTGCACGAATCATTTCGGATTGCTATAGTCTATACATAGACAGATCCGTGTCTGCCTATCTCACTAATGGTCTAGTAGTGGTATAGAAGTAACGATCGAGGAAAGAATCATGAAACGAGCTATTAAAGGACTTCTTAAAAAAGCGCCGTTCTTTCGGAATCTCGAAGAGAATATTAGAAATCTCGAGGAGCATGTGAGAAGGCAGGGAGCATATCCCGTTGGCCACTATTATTCTCCCATCCCGTCACAAGAAGATGTTCTTACGTATCTAAGAACGCGCAAGCCGCCGAACAAGGAACTAATCGGCATTAATTTGAACGAACAGAAGCAATACGACTTACTAAACGAGTATGCTCAGTTCTATAAAGACCTTCCATTCCCAGAAAAACTAGTTGCTTCGAGCCGCTACTATTACGACAACTCCTGGTTTAGCTATTCAGATGCTATTTTCCTTTACTGCTTTTTAAGAAAGTATCAGCCTAAAAGAATCGTTGAAGTCGGATCGGGTTTTTCATCTGCTGTAATGCTAGATACCATTGATAGCATTTTTTCTCAGAGACCGGAAATTACTTTTATTGAACCATATCCCGATCGGCTTAATAGCTTGCTTAGAGACAAGGACAGGCAACAGATAGAATTAATTGACAGAAAGATTCAAGAAGTTCCATTTGACATTTTCTCCACTCTAAAATCTGGCGATTTCCTGTTTATTGATTCAAGCCATGTAGTGAAATGCGGTAGCGATCTGCAACTGCTTATGTTTGAGATCTTACCACGCATTCAACCGGGAGTCTTTGTCCATTTTCATGATGTATTCTACCCATTTGATTATCCCTCCGAGTGGTTAACAGAGGGAAGATATTGGAATGAAAATTACTTTCTTCGTGCATTTCTAGCTTACAATTCCGAATGGAGCATCCTATTTTTCAATACCTACGCGCACTACATGTTTAGCGATATAATAAAAGAGAAAATGCCTTTATGTATGAAGAATCCAGGCGGCAGCTTGTACATTCAACGCAACCAAATTGTTTAGTTGATATGGGTGCGATTTTTTAGATATCAAATTCTGCCAATAATACTTTCTTCTCACCCGGAGCGATCGATCTGCAAATCAATGGAGCTTTAGGTGCTTCTTTTAATGAATTGGATGCGGATACGGACGATCGCTTGTTTTTAGTGAGCGATGCTCTGGCTCCGTTGGGGTTGCCCGATGGCAGTTATCCTTGGGGTGCACGCGAGATCGAGGTCAAAAATGGCACGGCGAGGCGGGCGGACGGTACGCTCTAACTATGTTACCGTTGCTGGAATGCGTAAAGAATATGGTGAAATGGGGAATTTGCCTGCCCAATCGGGCGATCGCCACGGCAACAATCGCACCGCGTCAAGTACTCAACTTACCAACTGCTTTTCCTGTTATATAGCTGTAGACGGATCGGTTAGTACAGGGGGTGTGGGGGCACAGCCTCCACGCAGGGGTAGAACCCCTGCACCCCGTCATAATCTTTATGGCTTTGACATACTCACCGAGCTAAAGCAACGGTGATTCTTGACGCTTCACAGCTACGCGCTACCGAAGTAGTCTTACCATCGCTCCACGTCCGTTTAGAGTCTCCCAATGCCCTATGGCGACTAGCTACATCTTACCAAAAAGCCGTGCTAAAAGCACGGGGTTTTAGACCCAATTTTCTGATAACTATAGCTTGCCAGATGAGTCGTCAGCTAACTTGTCATCTCATCCGCCAGCAAGTGCATCCCAGGCTCTAGTTTGGCATTTGCACTCTGAACGTGAATTGGTTTGGCAGCGTCGATCGGGACTGGTTTAGAGTGCATGCGTATGATTGCCGCCAGAGTTTGTTTGAGCTGAGTGCGGGGCACCACAGCATCGACAAATCCGTGCTCTAAGAGATATTCCGCTGATTGGAAGTCATCGGGAATTTTTTGCTTGAGGGTTTGCTCGATAACCCGCCTGCCTGTAAAAGCAATCATGGCTTTCGGCTCTGCCAGGATAATATCGCCCAGCATGGCAAAACTGGCCGTGACTCCACCAGTGGTGGGGTGAGTGAGGATGGGAACATACAGCAGTCTCGCCTGACGATGCCGCTCTAAGGCAGCAGAGGTCTTCGCCATTTGCATTAAGCTTAAAATGCCCTCCTGCATTCTGGCTCCACCAGAGGCACATACAATCGCAACGGGCAAATTTTTCTGCGTAGCAGTCTCGATCAGGCGGGTTAACTTTTCCCCGACGACAGAACCCATGCTGCCGCCCATAAAGCGAAAGTCCATGACACCTAGAGCAATCCCAAAACCTTCAATACTGCCCAAACCGGTTACGACACTATCACTGAGACCCGTACTTTCCTGAGTTTCCCGCAGGCGGGCGCTATAGGGTTTGCGATCGCGAAACTCTAAGGGATCGCAGGAATGCAACTGACCGTTAATTTCTGTCCAACTGCCAGGATCGGTCAGTTGAGCAATGCGCTCGCTAGAGTTGACCTGCATGTGATGGCCGCATTCGGGGCAAACCATCAAGTTGTTGCGTAAGTCCTTGATATACGTGAGGGCAGAGCAAGAACTGCACTTATGCCAAAGCCCGTCAGGTATCTCTCGTTCTTGGTGTTGTTGACCCATGGGAGTTGCCTTGCGGCGATCGGCAAACCAATCGAACAACGACATAAATTTACTTAGCCATATAAACAGTATGCAAAGAGGCTCAAGCTACAGAAAAACTAGACTTAGCTTTTACTATGAGGTTAAAGCCTACCCTTTTGCAAATTTTAACATTTCACTGTCACACTCAAAATTTATGAATTTTCGCAGTGCCAAACGATACCAAATCCTTTGTAGTTCGCCCCTTTTACTCGAAGTCCGCACAGGCGGACTTTGTTTGTGTAGCCGTGACTTCCAGTCGCCAGGCAATCTTAGGGGTTAATTTAATGAGGATTTGGGATCGCACGTTCTACAGTGGGGACATTATTTAACTGCGCTTCCCCAATCTACTCGATATTTTCAATGTCTAAACTATCTTTGGGCTTAACTCGCTCTACCTGCGAATACCGTTCGATCGCTTCAGTAATCGCAAATAAACAATCTTGCAAGGGTCTGACCTTTTCCTGTAGCTCCTCTGAGGTAGTTTCTGACTTTTCCAGAATAACTTTCAGGCGCTCGATGTGTTTTTGGGTAGGCTCGCGCAGACTCGCAGTAATCACGGTCGGGCCGTATTCGCGTAGTGCTTCCTCTACCGTGCGCATTAGGTTGGTAGCCTGATTGCGCATATCCGCCATCCTCCGGCGTTCGGTATCCTCTTCCGCATATACTTCCGCTTCTATACGCATGCGTTCGATTTCACTAGCGCTAAGACCGCCGGTATTAGTAATACTAATACTTTGCTCTAAACCAGTATCGACATCGCGGGCGGACACGTTCAGGATGCCGTTGGCATCAATATCGTAGGAAACCTCGATTTGGGGCACGCCGCGCGGGGCAGGGCGAATCCCCGATAGCTCGAATTTACCCAGACTCTTGTTGTCTGCTGCCATAGCACGCTCGCCCTGCAAAACATGGATCTCCACAGTTGACTGGTTGTCTACAGCCGTAGAAAAGATCTGCCCCTTGCTGGTGGGGATAGTGGTATTGCGATCGAGGATTTTTGTGAATACACCACCCTGGGTTTCCAGTCCGATAGACAGCGGAATTACATCTAGAAGGAGTAAGTCTTTCACCTCACCACCCAGAATACCAGCCTGAATGGCAGCACCGACTGCTACAGCCTCGTCTGGGTTAACCGATTGTTCCGGTTTCTTGCCGTCAAAAAATTTACTCAGTGCTTCTTGTACTGCTGGAATGCGCGTAGAACCACCCACTAAGATAATGCGGTTGATTTCCTTCGGTACCATACCTGCATCTTTAAGTGCGTTGCCAATTGGCTCTAACGTGCTTTTGACCAGGTGGGCTGTAATTTCGTCAAATTTAGCTCTAGTTAGTTCGATATCAAGGTTTTTAGGCCCGGTCTCATCGCTGGCAATAAAAGGTAAGTTGATCAGACTAATTGGCGCGCTAGACAGCTCAATTTTGGACTTTTCCGCTGCTTCGCGCAGACGTTGCATGGCAGAGCGATCGCTGCTCAAGTCGATTCCAGTCGATTCTTTAAAATCTGAAACTAACCAGTTCACTACGCAAGCATCGAAGTCATCGCCACCGAGATGATTATTCCCAGAGGTAGCCTTTACCTCGAAGATACCCTCGCCTAGTTGCAAAATCGAGACATCAAACGTGCCACCACCGAGGTCAAACACCAGTACCATTTGCTCCTCATAGATCTTATCTAAGCCATAGGCTAAGGAGGCGGCTGTCGGTTCGTTGACGATGCGCAGCACTTCTAGTCCCGCGATCGTACCAGCATCTTTAGTAGCTTGTCGCTGCGAATCAGTAAAATAGGCGGGTACGGTAATTACTGCTTTGGCAACTGGCTCGCTCAGGTAGTTTTCGGCATCCTGCTTGAGTTTTTGCAAGATCATGGCAGAGATTTCTTGCGGCGTATATTGCTTGTCGGCAATGCTGACGTTGACCGTTTCATCTCTACCTTTAACCGTCGTGTAGGCTACGCGTTGCCGCTCGTCTTCGGTTTCATCCCAACGCCTACCAATAAAGCGCTTGATACTAAAAACTGTATTACTAGGGTTAGTTACGGCCTGTCGCTTGGCTACCTGTCCTACAATGCGTTCGCTCCCATCCTTGATAAAAGCTACAATGCTGGGCGTAGTTCTGCCACCTTCAGCGCTAGAGATTACCACTGGCTTACCGCCTTCTAGGACAGCAACGCAACTGTTTGTCGTTCCAAGGTCAATTCCAATTACTTTTGATGACATAAACTAACAGTCCTGAATAAAGCCAAAAATATCAATAATGAGGTCAACCTAAAGCTACCCATTTTCGCGGTCTAAAAGCACTAATACGCAATAGCTAATTTAACTATCTTCATTTGCACTTGCGTCGCTGCGATCGCTCCCTTGCGATTCGCTTGCTGTTGGTGTTGGCGCTGGTGCCTCGTCTGCAACTGCAACGCGCACCATAGCATGTCGGAGTACGCGCTCCCCTAGTAGATAACCCGGACGTAACTCATCCATGACAGCACCCTCCTCAAACTCGTTTGTTGGTTCTTGGGAAATAGCCTCGTGATAGTTAGGATCGAATTCTTCGCCAACACTGAGCATGCGCACGACACCTGCTTCCTTGAGGCATTTGACAAGTTGCTTGTAAACCGACTGATAGCTGTTGTGAATTACAGCTTCAGCGTCTGTTTTAGGCTTGATCTGGGACTGTGCCCTTTCAAAGTCATCAACAACAGGTAAAAACTTCTTCAGGATTTTAGCGCTGTTTCTTTCTTCCTGTTCTTCCTTATCGCGTTCGGTCCGCTTGCGGAAATTATCAAAATCTGCATATAGTCTGGTGTATTGACTGTTACGTTCCTCAAGCTGTTGCTTGATAGCCGTAACTTCTGACATTAGCTCTGCTAACTTGGGAGACACCTCGCTTTCTTCAGTGACTTGTACTTGGACAGGCTCGCTGGATACTTTGTCAGGCTCCTGGGCATCTGCAACCGCAGCAATCCCTTTATCTGCTAGTTCGTTTAGGGACTCTTCCAAGTCGAGATCCTCCTCCACAAGTTCTTCAATTCCAGGATTTTGTTTATCTTCTTCAATCATGTTTGCCTGTAGTTTTGCTCGCAACTTAGGGTGACTCAGCATAGCAATTATTATAGAAACTGGGTACAAAAACTAGCTGAATTTACGCCAGTACCTATAAAGTTGCTTTATTTTGACATTAGCTTTTATTTTGACATTATATAAAGCTGTTGATATCACGTTGCACTAGGATTGCAACAGACAAATAACTGCAAAGCGTTCCTTTGACGTAGGGGCAGTTTTTGTTCGGGCGCTCAGTAATAAGCGAAAACTTGTAGTTAAACCTGCCCGTACATAAAGTCCATCAATGAAAAATTTACAGGTGAAAGTATTTTGTGCAAATGCAAAATTCAAGCATGCTACAGGATAATTTATCAATCCTGTGCTTGCACGGGCATCCCGGCAGTGGGGATGCTATGTCAGTATTTACGCAGCACTTCTGGGATAGAGGATTTCGAGTTATTGCACCGGATCTGCGCGGCTATGGGCGATCGCAACGCCAGCACCCGATCGAGCAACCCTTCGCTATGCTAGAGCACTTAAGCGACTTAGTTAATTTGCTCGAAAATAGCCATATTGACCGATGCATTGTTTTGGGTTGGTCGCTGGGAGGCATTTTGGCAATGGAGCTAGCCCTTAAATTTAACGATTTGTATCCTGGCAAAATTGCAGGACTGATCCTGATTGCGTCTGCTGCTAGACCTTGTAGCAGCCACCCGAAAGTGCCCTGGTGGCAGGTGATGAATACAGGTTTAGCCGTGCTGGCACACCGTTTGACCCATCGCCTGCTGCCACACAGCAAATTAGCAATATGGCTGGGCAAGCGATCGCTATTGCAATATTTGATCCAGCAACATACAACTTTTGCCTACGATCGCATTGCCAACGAGGGGATGCGTGCTTTCTTGCAAACCTCAAAATTTGCAACCAAAGCCCTATTCGATGCCATGCACCAGGGTTACGATCGCCGCCAGGATCTAGCTCGAATTCAGGTGCCCTGCCTGGCGATCGCGGGGGAGTGCGATCGGCATATCACAGCCGAGTCTAGTCGCGAGACAGCCATGCTTTTACCGAACTCAACCTGGATTTGCTATCCGCAGGTGGCGCATCTCTTGCCCTGGGAAATTCCGACGCAGTTGATGGCGGATATAGATCTGTGGCTGGAGAGGAATGGGTTTTAGGGGTGGGGTGATGGGGGTTGGGTGATGGGGGACGGATCGCGGGCGCAGGGGTTTAGCATTTGTCAATAACGCTTGCATTTGACGCGCAGACGATCGCACAAATGCTAAACCCTTAAAGTTAAAATCGTGGGTGGTGGTCGTTGCTTTAAAATTCATTTCCCTATGAGTAATTCCGATCGCGTCTCAGATGCCAAACCCGATCGAACAGATGATTCTGAGCAGGTAAGCTGGACAAAAAGTCCCTGGTTAAAGTTGGGCATAGCTCTAGTAGTTGAGATTAGCGTTGTATTAGTAGTTTTTTTTACGCCAGTGCGCGGTTGGCTGGGTCTGGGTAACGCTCGCACAATTATGCATAACTTCCAGACCTGGCGGGAGAACCTGGGTATACTCGCACCTTTGGCATATATGTTGACCTATGTGGTGGCAACCGTATTCGCCATTCCAGGGTCGGCTCTGACGCTGGCATCGGGAGCGATATTTGGTGCAATTCAAGGCACCATTTGGACTGTGATTGGGGCAACCCTGGGTGCCACGGGAGCATTTATGGCATCGAGATTTTTGATCGGTGGCACGATCGCTAAGCGGTTCGATCGCGGCGATCGCCTCAGCCAATTGGTACAAGGAATCAAGGAAAATGGCTTTTGGTTTGCTTTGTCTATTCGACTAGCCCCCATTTTTCCTTTTAACGCTGTTAACTATCTGTTTGGGGTAACCCCCATCCGCCTTAGCTCTTATTTTTTTGCCACTTTTATCGGTATTATTCCTGGTACCTTAGTTTATTCGTGGCTGGGACAAGAGGGTGCAGAAGCTTTAACTGGCAATGCTCGTTGGCAGCTACCTGCTGCTCTGGTGGCGCTATCAGCACTATCGGCAACCCCTTTGTTGATGAAACGATTGAAGCGATCGGTTTAGGGGTAGGGGTACGCAGTTTAAAAAACTCTATAAGGAATCTGGAATTGGTTCAACCAACAACTTAATCGCATCTTTTAAATTTGCGATCGCCTCATCTCGTGTTTCACCAAATGAAGATACAAAATTAAGTTCTGGGCAGGTTGCAGAATAAGCCTGTACTTCATCATCCCACTCTAGTACGACCCTAATCTTCATAGACTTGACCTGTTTTTTTTAATACTTCAGTTTACCTACAAAATTTTTCGACGCAGCGCACAAAGATCTCTACCCCAGTTCCCAGCGCTGTCTCGTCAAAGTCAAAGCGGGGATGGTGGTGGGGGTATGCCAAATCTTTATCTGGGTTGGCGGCACCCACAAAAAAGTAGCAGCCAGGGACTTCCTGTAAAAAGAAAGACATGTCTTCGCCACCCATAGTCCGACACTCTGGCACTACGCCTGCGGGCGTTTCCACGACAGTTTCGGCAACAGAACGAACTAGAGCGGCGATCGCGCCATCATTAATCACGGGTGGATAAAGACGTTGGTAATCCAGTTCGTAACCAGCACCATGACTCTGGCATACACCAGCAATTACCTGTTCTAACCGCTGGGGAATCAGGTTGCCCAAAGCTGGATTAAAATACCGTACCGTACCGTTCAGTTTTGCCTTGTCAGCAATCACGTTCCGCTTTGTGCCCGCATGAAGCTCGCCCACCGTGACCACTGCCGAATCAAGGGGATCGACATTTCTGGCTACAATGGTTTGCAGAGCGTTGACCACCTGGGCTGCCACCAATACCGAGTCAACCGTCTGATGGGGCATAGCACCATGTCCGCCCTTACCCAAGATCGTACAGGTAAAACTTTCCACCGCAGCCATCAGTGCCCCGCTACGCACGCCAACCGTCCCGATCGGCAAGTTATTCCACAGATGCAGCCCAATAATCGCTTCAACGCGGGGATGCTCCAGTACTCCCTGCTCGATCATCGGCTTTGCGCCACCGGGGCCTTCCTCCGCTGGCTGAAAAATAATTTTCACCGTACCCCTAAAACTATCCCGATGCTGCCAAAGCCAAAAAGCGGTTCCCAGTGCGATCGCCGTATGCCCGTCATGACCGCAGGCGTGCATCAGTCCATCGATCTGAGAACGATAGTCAACGATATTTTCTTCCTGAATCGGCAGCGCGTCCATATCGGCGCGGATCGCCATGACCCGTCCACCCGTGGGCTTGGTACTGGTAATGGTTGCCACGATCCCAGTTTGGGCAATGCTGCCCTGATGCGGAATCCCCCACTCACTCAACTTTTGCTGTACGAACGCCGCAGTTCGTCTTTCTTTGAACCCTAGCTCCGGCCAACGATGCAGTTCTCGCCGCCATTGCACCAGATTAGACTGCAATGCCAGAATCTCCGACCTGATCTTAAACTTAGGGACGCTGGATAAATTAACTGGAGTAGCAACCATGACGAAATCTTTGCAGAAAGAGCATATCTTACAGTACTTTCCCCATTGTATAGCGAGCCACTAGCTTTCAGTTTTTAGCAGTCAGCGGTCAGCTTTTTTCAAGACCTATACTGCCATCCTCTCAACGCATATTATAGATATGTCTGCTAATTCCCAACCCCTAATATGTTTACCGGCTTAATCCAATCCCTAGGGCAAATCGAGCATCGCGATCGCGAACAAATTGTCATTCGCTGCCCAGATCTGAGAAATAAGCTCGCATTAGGTGATAGCGTTGCGGTCAATGGAGTTTGCCTAACGGTTGCCAAATTAACGGCATCGGGATTTGTTGCAGATATCTCACCGGAAACTCTTAATCGTTCCAACTTGGGTGATTCTAATTCCATGCCCGTAAATTTGGAATTAGCCCTTGCAGTTGGCGATCGCTTGGGCGGGCATTTTGTCACGGGGCATATTGATGGAATTGGAACTCTAATTGAAAGTAAGATGCAGGGTGGCGCATGGGAGATGAGCTTTCACGCGCTCGCTTCAGTGGGGCACTATATCGTCTTTAAAGGAAGTATTTGCGTGAATGGCATCAGCCTCACGGTTGCCAGTTGTAACGATGACGGTACTTACTTTAGCGTGGCGGTAATTCCGCATACATATCAAAATACTAACCTGTCGTACCTGCGATCGGGGAGTAAAGTAAATTTAGAATCCGATGTATTGGGTAAGTACGTTGAGAAATTCCTCCGTCTGGGTTCTCATACAGTTCGCGAACCTAACGGTTCGCCAGCAGAAATCACCGCCGACTTCCTGGCCGAGCACGGCTGGGAATACACATAGGCTTGATGGACTTATGGCTACATCGCTCGACCTCTATGATAGGATAGCAGGCACGGGTTAGATATAGTGATTGGTGTGACGGAAGAGTCTATTTATCATCGAAAAGAGTCGGAGTCTCAGACAGCAGATGATGCAGCGAAACAGATAGCAAGCCAAGAAATGTGGGGCGGGCCTTGTCGGAATTATCTGAGCAGCGATATTCCTAAAGTCAAAGCCTATACGGATGAATTACCTCTGACAAAAAATCGGGAAGGTAAGGAACGGGGGATCGAGTTTACGACAGCGGTAAAACCGGATCGAGGAACAAGGCCAGGTCTAGCCTATTGGTCGGGAGATCGTGAGGGTGTCCGAAATGAAGGTGGTTACGCTAAAATTAAGGTGCGGATAAAATTCTGCAATCAACTGAGTGAGGTCTGGGGTAGTTAATGAGTACTTCAGTGTTGAGGAAAGATCGACTGGTTCGATTTGAAGAGGTGACACCGGCGAATACGATCGTCGCCTTTTTAGATGCTCAATTAAAACCTTTAGCTGCTCGCGTTCAGCTTCCAGTCTTTGCAGGATATGACGATCTGGATGAAATAAAGTTTACTTTTTTGACTTTGCCTTCAGGAAAAACGGTAACGCTGGGACAGTACGAACATTCGCCACAGGTTGGTGTGGATTTATATGTGGATCTCAGCATTCAAGACATTCCCTCTGTTGTGTTTGAGAGCTGCCAGTACCTAGAAATGTCCCGACAAGAGGTTTTGTGGCTCCACCCAGACTTTCAGGAAAAGATAGATCGACTGTTTGCAGAGCATGGTAATCTCCCTATACAGCATAAAGCACCGCAGGTGGAAGTAGAGTTGCTGCAAAACACTCTCTATGAACCAATAGATTGCTTTGAATATTCCCTAGGAATTTACACTAGGCAGCAGTTCCCCGAATACTGGGCAATGCTGCAACACAATCTGGGATTGGCTTACTACAATCGCACTCATGGCGATCGCGTAGAGAATTTGGAGGAGGCGATCGCCCCTCGCAGAAAGAATTTGCGGAAGGCGATCCCCCTTCACATAGAGGATTTGGAGAAGGCGATCGCATGTTTTAATAATTCTCTGCAAATTTTTACCCAGCATGAATTCCCGGAAAAGTGGGAGATAACTCAGCATGATTTGAGTGAAGCCCAGCGATCGCTTGAACAAAAGCAGGGATTTCTGAAATATCATGAATTTCTTAAATCGCATCTTAAATCGCGCGATCATCTCTTAAGACCCAACGTTCTCAACGACACCATTGATTACCTGAATCCCACCCCTCCTTTAACAGATGCTGAGAAAAACTCGATCGATGATTGGTTTGGAGATCTGGGACTGAGAACATCCTTTTTTCGCAGGGTACGTAAGCGTAGGAGCTAGGCAATAAATTGTGGAATATTTTTAGTAGCAAAATATTGTTCGTACATCGCACCAATCTGCCAGGGAATATCTTTGCCAGCAAACCGTTTGTGAAGCTTGGAGGGCAGATCTCCACCAAGTTCTGCTAAAGCTTCAAGCAGATTAACTACTAAATCAATCTTCTCAGAACCCATTTAGGAAGTCGCAGTTGCCAGATTTCTTAGCATTTTGCGGATTAAAGCCAAGTAAATAAACGATTCAGACATTTGCTCATAAAATTCATAATCCTTGCTTAGTCTACGACAATTACCTAACCAAGCAAAGGTTCGCTCTACCACCCAACGCTTTGACTCCACTACAAAACCTTTCTGATTGTCTGCCCGTTTGCTAACTTCCCAAAGCCATCCGAAGTTGTCGTTGACCCATTGTGTGATTTCATCACCAGAGAATCCAGCATCAACCAGAATTTTCTCTAATCGTGGTAATGGAGATGTGAGATTCTGTAACAACTGCTTAGCTCCTGCTCTTTCACCGATGTTAGCTGCACACACCAACACCTTTACAACTAAGCCCAAGGTGTCAACCATAGCGAAGCGTTTTCTGCCCTTGATTTGCTTACCGCCATCAAAACCTCGACTGCCCGCACTTTCTGTTGTCTTCACACTCTGGCTATCGATACTCACCAAGCTTGGGGTCGCCTCTTTACTAACCTTTTCCCTAAATTGTTGGCTCAATTTGCGATTAATCTCCTCCAGTAGCCCAGTTCTTTCCCACCTTTGCCAGTAGAAATAGACCGTTGAGTAAGGCGGAAAGTCATGGGGTAGATTCTGCCATGTACAACCATTTTTGAGTATATAGAAAATGGCATTCAGTAACTCTCGCATATTTGTTTTGGGTGGCCTACCCCATTTTGATGGTTTGGGTAGCATGGGTGCGATAATTTCCCATTCTTGGTTGGATAAATCGGTATTATAGGATCGGCGCATCTCTTCAGGTTTATACTAGACTTCATCAGTATTTATACCTGCTTTTGGTGCGCCTTTTACTTCCTAAATGGCTTCTCAAACGCGCAGATGTTTAAGCAATCCACAATTGGCTGAATAGCTTTTTCAACCTTTGCTTTAGCTAAATGTTTTGCTACTAAGCCTGCATATTCACAGTCAGGTTCTATAGCTTCTAATAGAATTAACAAGCTAGATTTTGAGTTAAGTTGCAGCAGCACTAGAGAGGAGAGAACTTTGACTTCCAAATCATCTGAGGCTTGCAAAAGCTTCTCTAAGTGCGGAATTGACAGCGAACCAAACCTGCTTAAGCGTTCGGCAACTAGGAAGCGATTTGGGCTTTCTAGCAAAGCATTTACAGCCTGCGATACTAAAGAATTGACGATCTCGGTAGCTTCATTCAAAGCTGGAATCTGTTTTTCAACGTAGTTAGTACCCAGATTATCAACAACTGACTTAAGAACCCATTTGGGAAGTCAAGAAAAGCTTCTTTTAGTCACATTGCTACCATGTAAGAAGTCAGCATTTCAGTACCATACATCCCCTGAAGCAGCAAAAAATACTAAGTATTTATACTTTCTTAAATGAGTTCTAAGGTTGAATTCACTCATTATCGAATCCTCGCAACTAAGAACGTGCCTTTGAGCGTAATACCACCAGGAATAGTAAAAATACTGCTTGGTAGAGGGCATTGTAGCAAGTATGGCTTAACATATTTACTGAACTTGTAAACAGCGACCATGACAAACCCAGCCGCTACCAATTTTTCTCCCGAAGAAATCAAGTCAGAAGGCTTGACCTTAGATGAATACGCCATGATTTGCGATCGCCTCGGTCGCGAGCCAAATAAAGCCGAACTAGGCATGTTTGGCGTGATGTGGTCGGAACACTGCTGCTACAAAAATTCCCGACCTCTGCTCAAGCAGTTTCCCACCCAGGGCGATCGCATTTTAGTAGGACCGGGTGAGAATGCAGGTGTGGTCAAAATTAGCGATGACATTGCCATTTGCTTCAAGATTGAGAGTCACAATCGCCCCTCAGCGGTGGAGCCATTTCAGGGGGCAGCGACTGGCGTAGGCGGGATTTTGCGCGATATCTTCACGATGGGAGCGCGACCTATTGCCTCGCTGAATTCGCTGCGGTTTGGCGATCTGTCCGATCCTTGGGTACGCAGTCGCGTCAATGGCGTGGTGGCGGGAATTGCTGGATATGGTAACTGCGTGGGCGTACCGACTATTGGTGGTGAAGTATATTTTGATGCCGCTTACAATCGCAATCCATTAGTTAATGCAATGGCGATCGGGATTTTGGAAACTCCCACCATTGTGAAATCGGGTGCATCGGGGGTGGGCAACCCTGTTCTGTATGTCGGTTCTACCACTGGACGCGATGGCATGAAAGGAGCCAGCTTTGCCAGTGCAGAGCTAACTGATGAATCGCAGAAAGACCGTCCCGCCGTGCAGGTGGGCGATCCGTTTCTAGAGAAGTCCCTGATTGAAGCCTGCTTAGAGGCGTTTAAAACTGGTGCGGTGGTCGCGGCGCAGGATATGGGTGCCGCCGGATTAACTTGTTCCACTTCCGAAATGGCAGCGAAGGGAGGTGTGGGAATTCAACTAGATCTCGATAAAGTTCCAGCAAGGGAAACGGGGATGACACCCTATGAATACCTGTTGTCTGAATCCCAGGAACGCATGTTATTTGTGGCTCAGCAAGGGAGAGAGCAGGAGTTAATCGATATTTTCCATCGCTGGGGCTTACATGCTGTAGTTGCGGGTGAAGTTCTGGAGGAGCCGATCGTGCGGATTCTCTGGCACGGCATCGTAGCGGCAGAGATTCCCGCCACTGCCCTCGCAGATAACACTCCCATCTACTACCGTCAATTCCACAATACGCCGGAATATGCCCTCAAAGCTTGGGCATGGCATGAGTCGGCGATCGCTTCAAAATTAACCACTTCACCCGATCGGGTTCTATTGCAATTATTGGATAGTCCCGCGATCGCTTCTAAAGCATGGATCTACCGTCAGTACGACCAACAAGTGCAGAATAATACGGTGATGTTGCCTGGAAGTGGAGATGCTGCGGTGATTCGCTTGAGAGATCAGGACTTTGGAATTGGCGATATCCAATTATCGCCTCTAAATCAGGCGACAATTGGTGTTGCTGCTACGGTAGATTGTAATGCGCGTTACGTCTACCTCGATCCCTACGAGGGCGCTAAGTTAGCGGTTGCCGAAGCATCCCGCAATCTTTCCTGCGTGGGCGCAGAGCCTCTAGCGGTAACTGATAATCTCAACTTCGGCAGTCCGGAGCACAGCACTGGTTATTGGCAACTGGCGGAAGCCTGTCGCGGTATCGCCGAAGCCTGTCGCGAGTTGCACACCCCTGTCACTGGCGGCAATGTCTCTCTCTATAATGAAACCATCGATCCTGATGGAAACGCCCAGCCTATCTATCCCACGCCCGTGATTGGCACGATCGGACTTGTGAGCGATATCACTAAAATTTGCGGACAAGCATGGCAAGTGGTTGGCGATACTATTTATCTGCTGGGCAGCGATCGCACGAGTCTAGCCGCTTCCGAGTATCTTGCCGTCATTTTAGGACAGGTAACGGGTAGACCTGTAAGCGTGGATTTTGACATTGAGCGGCGAGTGCAGGCAGTTTGTCGTTATGGCATCGCTCAAGGTTGGATCGCATCCGCCCATGATTGTGCCGAGGGTGGTATAGCAGTGGCGATCGCGGAATCGTGCATCACAAGTAACTTGACCGCGCACGTGAGTCTGGATGCTATCCCTGGTTTGCATCCCCACAATATTCTATTTGGTGAAGGTCCCAGTCGGATTGTCGTATCTGCGAGCGCCGAACATCGCAATCGCTGGGAAGAATATTTACAGGCGCAGTTAGCCGATTTATGGCAAGCGATCGGTCATGTCACTGAAGGTGATACCAACCTGGTAATCGCGATCGCGGGATCGGAGGCTAGCGTGAACTTAAGCCTGAACCAACTCAAAGATGCGCATACTCAGGCTATCCCTAGACGAATGCAATCAAATTAGAAAAATTCACTTTGCATCCAACCTAATACCGCGAATCGAATAATCTAATAATTCCATAGGATGCATGACCGGGACTGCCTGCGATTGTAATTGCAGATGTTTGCGAATCTGAATCGTGCATCCCACATTTGCGGATGCGATCGCACTCGCTTTTGTATTTACCAGATTTTGCACCTTCATCTGCCCCAACTCATCGGCAACTTCAGGTTGCAGAATATTGTAAACTCCGGCGCTACCACAACAAAGCGCCGCATCCATTGGTTCGCGCAGTTGGATGCCTGGAATTTGTCTTAACAGACGACGCGGTTCCAGGCTGATTTTTTGTCCGTGCAACATGTGACAAGCATCTTGATAGACCACTGCCAAAGGCTCATCTTGCAAAGGTGAGAGTTTAGCTGTTAAGCCCACCGCATCCAGGAATTCCTGCACGTCCTTAACTTTACTGGCAAATCGCTTCGCCGCTTCTGCATATTCGGGATCGTCTTGCAGAATATGCCCGTACTCCTTCAGCGTGTGACCGCAGCCGGAGGCATTGATAATTATGGCATCGACGTTGGTATCGGCGAAGGTATCGATCGTCTGGCGAGCCAACTCCTGGGTTTGCGCATCTTGACCCTGGTGGTGCGTCAAAGCCGCACAGCATCCCTGTGTTGGCGGAATTACCACCTCGCAACCGTTCGCAGTTAAAACTCTGACCGTAGCATCATTGACGTGGGGTAAAAACACTCGTTGCACGCAACCTAAAATCATGCCGACGCGATAGCGCCGATCGCCTTGGGCTGGAATTACCTGTGGCAGGCTATCTTGGAATGCCTGGGGCGAAATAGCGGGTAAAACCGATTCCATTGCCGCTAATTGTCTGGGCAGGAGGCGATCGAGCAAACCCGTGGAGCGTACGAGTTTTTGCAATCCCAGTTTTTGGTAGATTGCCAGAGGCGCGAGTAAAGCCCGCAAACGCTTGGGATAGGGGAAGATCGCGAAAATTAGCTGGCGTAATAGCCTCTCGGTGAGGCTGCGTTGATGCTGGCGCTCTACTTGCGGACGGGTGGCAGCAATTAATTTGTCGTACTGTACTCCCGAAGGACAGGTGGTCACGCAGGCGAGACAGCCCAAGCAGGAGTCAAAATGCTGGGCGGAGGCATCAGAAAGTGGTATTTTCCCTTCATTAATGGCATCCATCAGGTAGATGCGTCCCCTGGGCGAGTCGGTCTCTTTCCCAATTACCCGATAGCTAGGGCAGGTAGACAAACAAAATCCGCAATGCACGCAAGCATCTATGAGTTTTGGATCTGGAGGATTGCGTTCGTCAAAGCCAGATATGAGTTGTGTCGTTGGAGGTGACTCAGAAGTCTGCATATGATTGCGGGTTAGGGCGCGGGTGTAGGGGTAGGAGTTGGTAGATTTTCGGTGAATAATTTCTTTTGGGCATCGCGGCTCTCATAGACGCAATCAACTAAGGCTTTTTTATCCAGATCGCCTGTAAAGCCGAACGTGTTCATGCGGTCTTTGCACAGGCGGATGTCTTTTTCACCGATCGCTCCCCTGCGTAATAGCTCGTTCCAGTTATTTGGCAACACCACGCAACCCGGAATCGGTTCTGCCTGACTGACATAGACGTTAAAGGGATTGAGCGTGACGTAGACGCGGCTATTCATCACCATAGCGGCGGAACCGAAGTTATTGCAAAAGTCGCGGTTGGGGGCGACAATGTCCAGCCGGATAGCATCAACCGTCTGCGTGGTTGGGTTCAGCGTAGACAGCGCCACGCCCACAGCAATCCCGATCGCAAAAATTGCCCCCGCGATCGCGAGTTTAATACTGGAGCTACCACCAAATCCACTGGAAGTAGTGTTTGTAGTTGTTGCATATCTGCGGCGGGCCATAGGTTTACGTTCGATTTGATTCTACGCTCTATTAGTTATAGCAAGTTTTAGCCTGTAGCTGACTGCTAACCGCCGATCTGCTCTAATTTACCGACTAAACTCGAACATCCGACTCAGTGACTGTAGGGTCACGCACCAAACAAAATAGGGGAGAGCCAGCATCCGCCGCCAGCGCCAGGGTTCTTGATACAGACGATACACCCACTCCAGATGGTTGTCGCGCAACCACTTAGGAGCGCGAGTTTTAGTCCCCGACCAAACATCAAAGCTGCCACCAACCCCAATCCAGGTGGCATGGGGACAGAGCGATCGCTGTGACTGAATCCAAAATTCCTGGCGCGGTACTCCTAGCCCCACCAGGATTAGATCGGGCTGGATAGTTTGTAATTGCGACAGGATAATTTCCTCCTCCGCTCGATCGAAGTAGCCATTATGCACGCCAGCGATCGCCAGATCGGGAAACTGCGCCTGCCACTGTGCGGCTACACTTTGAGCGATTCCCTCACCTCCGCCAATTAAAAAGATCCGCCAGCCCTGTCGCGCCGCCGAACGAATCAAGGATTCCGCCAACTCAATACCAGGACAGCGATCGACTTTTTTACCCTGCGATCGCGCGTACAAAACCACACCCGCACCGTCGGGTACGACCACCTCTGCGTTACGCACCAGTGCGGCTAATTGGGGATTTTTTTGTGCCTGGATCGCCATTTCGGCATTGAGCGTGACCACATGCGTACCCTGGTTTTGGGCCAGGCGCTGCTCTAGCCAATCGCGATAGTTATCATGCAAGTGTACGTGTAAGTCTAAAATGGAAAACTTCTCTACCGATTGCATCACAGCATCCTCAACGAACGACTAGATCGTAGCAGACAACGAGCAATTTCTGTCGCCGCCAAGGAGTGCAATTTCCCTGCTCTCAAAACTATTGATTATAGAACTTGTTTGGGTTCTAGAGGGTCTTTAATGCATCCATCACCTCTTGCGCGGATTGATATCGTTCGCTAGACGATGGCCCGATCGTCTTGTCTAAAATTGCTGCTAGCTCCGCTTGAACTTCGACAGTATCTCGCCACATAAATTCTCCATTCTTTATAGTTCTAAATCTAAGCCGTTTCGCTTGTCACCCAGCGATCCCTAGGACGGGCAAGAAGCGGGGTGAGCCGATGAATCGTCTCAGAATCTTTGTATTTTTCCAGGACAGCATCTGCATCCTCAATGCTTCGCCACTTGCCGAGCGCGATAATGTGCCCAGGTGTATCCCGATCGATGAAAATTTGATGTGAGATATAACCCTCATAGTTCCGCATATCTGACCACACTTGACGCGTAAGGCGGAGTCCTTCTACTTCCATATCAGGTTTCAGCCAAGTATCCCAAATGACTGTAATCACTTAATTTATCCTCCTTGATTTTCTAAATTGACTCCTTTGGATTTGTTTCGGTCTGCCCTCACCCTGTCGTTTTTGGGGGCATGTGAAGGCCGATCGTATTTCCCTCGGTATCGACAACCAAAGCCATAAATCCGTATTGGCCGATTGAGATTTTAGGGGTGTGGATTTGCCCACCTGCCGTAACGACACGTTCCAACTCAACAGCGGCCTCGTCGCAATGGAAGTAGGGTATTGTGCCAATTCCGCCAGACTTAACTCCGTCCATCTTGACCAATGCACCAGAAGCACCGACCGATTCCATCGTCATCGGAAATGCCCACATTTCGATCTCAGAACTTTCAGGACTTTCAAGTTTCTCCAGTTTCACCTCAAATACAGACTCGTAAAACTGTTTTGCACGATCCATGTCCTGGACGTAAATTTCACACCAAATAATGGGATTGAGTTTCATAATTCATCTCCTGTTTAATTTTGCAGTTATAGTATCTGTTTGCGACCAAACACTTACTCTACTTAATAGTCGAATTAAAGTTTGGGCAATCGACAGAGCGAACTACTTTGGGATCGATTTTATAGAAGTAGTAGGCTCGATCGCGCTGCCTGGGGCAACTTGATTAGTTGATATAAATATTGGCAAAGCGAACGTTAGCAAAGCGATCGCTACTAAACTCAGTGTAAAGGAACGCTCGAAATGAGAATCCAGTAAGTAATCCTTTTTAGCTTTTTGAGATGATATAAACATAAGAGTATCTCCTGAACTCGATCTTGTCAGTACAGTATCGACCGACATCTAAATACGGAAATATGCGCAGTTAGTTTTTAGGGGTAAATCTATTACTGTCGCGGCTCTGGGAATAGACCCGCGAGTTCCATGAGGGGTCGGATTTCTACCGTGCCTTTTAGCACAGTTGGAATGCGCTCGGCGATCGCGATCGCTTCATCGAGATCTTTGGCATCGATGAGAAAGTAGCCGCCGAGTTGTTCGTAGGTTTCTGCAAATGGGCCATCGGTTACTAGCCGCTTGCCGTTACGTACTCGCACGCTGGTTGCTGTTGCAATAGAATGTAATGGCGATGCTCCTAGATACTGACCCTTTGCTTGCAGTTGATGTGTAAGCTGGATCGACTCAGCATAACATTGCTCCCGCTCGCTCTCAGTCCATGCGTTTTCGTCATTATAAATAAGCAACATGTATTTCATAGTTTCTATCCTCCAGTGAGTCATAGCGATAAGCGAACCGATCCGATCGGGGTGTGGAGACATCGCTCCTATACATGGATATGCCTCCATCACCTTGCCGCCAGACAATCTTGTAATGCTATAAAATGACAACCACGAGCTATTGCTTTCGCCAGTAATGCGATGTCATAAATTGATGCCAGTTGCCGTCCTCTCCCAGAATTTGTGATGTCAAGATCCGGCGATCGTCGCTGACAAACTCGATAATGTCCTGGTATTTGGACAGCGAGTTCTGCTTGCAGGTAGGCCCTTCGGTGTTGAGCGTTAACACCTTTCCCGTAGCATCCAGCGAGCCGTCGTAAATCCAGAGATGGGACATCATGGAGCAGACAAACGTTCCCACATAGCGATCGCTCTGCGGATCGAAGCCCAACGTTATAATGCTCTTTCCCGTACTGCCATCCGGCATCTCGCTCTCGCCTTCAGCTACAATCCAAAGTCCGCCAAGCGATCGCACGACCTCAGTCCCTTTAGACTTTGATGGCGGTTGACCTGGCTCCATAATGCATTCGGCCTCAAAGATCCACTCACCGATGAGTTTGTTTAACCATTGTTGTTCTTTTTGAAGTGTTGCTTGCATTGGTTTTCTCCTGAATTAATATAGCTATAGCCAATAGTCTTGGGACGGGGTTCCACCCCTGCATGGGGGCTGCGCCCCCACACCTCCTGTAATAACCGAATCTATCTACGGCTATAAAAATAGAGTCGATCGGTGTGGATTTGGTGTCAGCCCTCAGGCAACTGCATCGATTGTTTTACCAAGGCAGTTTTCCTCATCCACCGGACGAATTTCAAAGGAGCCATAACGAACGCCTGGATGCCTTGACATGAGCTGGATCGCGTGGTTGAGATCTCTGGCTTCAAGGATCAGGAATCCACCAAGCTGTTCTTTCGTCTCAGCGTAGGGGCCATCCGTAACTGCGACATTTCCATGCCGATATTGCAGTGTCGCCGCATTGCGAACGCTTTGTAGCGCTTCTCCGCCAATAAAGTGTCTGCCCCTGCGCAGCTCGTCGTCGTAGGCTAAACACTCCGTAATAATCGCACTGCGATCGCTTTCGGGCATTTCATCCCACTTTGACTCTTCCATATATCCCAGACAGATGAATTTCATTGCGTCCTCCCAAATTAGGTTCGATTAGATCTGAGGGTTACTTTCACCTAGTAGTCGTTCGGTGTCTCCGCAAATCGACATCGGCTCGAAAAAAATTTGCTGCCGTCAAGATCCATTGGTAGGGGGAGGTTTTGCCCGATCGCTGCGGGTGAAAATCAAAAACTTCTTGCCAAACCTGCCCTTACATATAGCCCATCAACAGAAAATTTACAGGTAGAAATTTTTAACCTAATTCTTGAAGCCTTCTTTCTAAAAAACGACGCTCTGGTTCTTGCCGTACGAGGGCAAGGGCTTTTTGATACGATGCTTTGGCATCAGCGGTTCTTCCCAGCCGTCGGCATAGATCGGCGCGAGCCGCGTGCGCCAGGTGATAGTCGATCAAGTTGCCCCGAGCCAGAATGCCATCAATCAGTTTTAAACCCGCCAGCGGGCCATCTCGCATTGCCACTGCCACCGCCCGATTTAAGTCAACAATAGGTGAGGGCTGTACGAACAAGAGAACATCGTATAAGCCCACGATCTGCGACCAATCCGTTTTAGCAGCACTGGAAGCTTCGGCATGCACGGCAGCGATCGCCGCCTGCAGCGAGTAGGCACCAAATTGTCCTGACGATATCGCCCGCTGTACCAGCGCCCTGCCTTCCAGGATTTGCGATCGGTTCCAGAGCGAGCGATCCTGGTCTTCCAGGAGGATCAGGTCGCCTGTCGGCGAGGTGCGCGACTTACGCCGCGATTCTTGTAGCAGCATCAGTGCCAGCAGTCCCATGACCTCTGCATCTGGCAACAACTCCATTAAGAGCTGCCCCAAACGGATCGCTTCATTGGAAAGATCGGCTCGCGTTAGCAGCGCCCCCGACGAAGCAGCGTATCCTTCATTAAATACCAGGTAGATGACCTGGAGCACCGCCTCCAACCGTTCGGGTAATTCGGTTGCGGACGGTACTTGATATGGAATGCGCGCATCGCGGATTTTTGACTTGGCACGCACGATCCGCTGTGCTAGCGTGGGCGGAGCAATCAGAAAAGCACTGGCGATTTCCTCGGTTGTCAACCCGCAGACCTCTCGCAGGGTTAGCGCCACCTGGGCTTCCTGTGACAGGGCAGGATGGCAGCAGGTGAAGATCAGACGCAGGCGATCGTCCTCTACTTCCCCATCATCTGGGGCATAAGCAACCTCTGCGCTTCCATCGATGCGATCGGCAAGTTCTGCCAGCGAGGCATCAAAACGAGTGCGGCGGCGAACGGCATCAATGGCTTTGAAGCGACCGGCAGACACAAGCCAGGATCGGGGATTTGTCGGTACGCCATCCCGCACCCATTGTTTCACCGCTGCAGCAAAGGCTTCGTGCAGTGCCTCTTCTGCCAGGTCGAAGTCCCCTAGCAGTCCGATTAGGGTTGCAAAAACCCGACGCGACTCAGTGCGGTAGAGGCGGTCTACCAATTCACTTACCTGTTCGCTGGCTTTGTTAGCCACCCTCTCATCCATTACTTGCATGTTCACCACCTTATGGGTAGATTTTCATCGATCGCCACTTGGAACGCATCGCTTATGAAGCCTTGCAAAGAACGTTTGGTTACTAAACCGATTGCCAAACTATTGTGCGTGTTACAATCCTAATACACATTTTGTTTTTTGTACTAATATCAAAACAAATCTTTACATAAGCTAGTACACCAAAACAAAAGTTTTGGAGGGGGTGGAGGGGGTGAAACCCCCTTCTGGGGGCTTTGCCCCCATTCCCCCATGTTGCAAAATTTATGATTTGCAACACTAGCTATGGTAGATAGGGGCAGGTTTGGCTAGAAATAGTTGACTTTTACAGACAAGACTCGTAGACCACCAGTCCCTACAACGATCTACAAATTTACCGCCACGGTTTCATCCTGTTTGTTGAATAGCGGCGATCGCTTTGTTCATATACTCATACAAAGCCCTATCCACCGCACTTTGCGTCAAATGCTTCGGATCTTCTTGCTGATACATAGCAAACAGCGATTCCTTAATACCAGCATCGCCACCAGTAAACTCCTCAATCAGTTCAAACCAACGGCGAGCCAATTGTTGCATGGGTTCGCTGGTTGGATCGGTACCCTTCTCCATTTCACGTTGAACCTGCATAATTAGGTTTTGCCAATCAGCTTGACTTTGCCGAATCCGTTCCTCGCCCAACGATTCCTGACGTTGCTTCAGGGTTTCGAGTTGCTCGGGCGTGTAATATTTTTCCAACATACAAATGACCTCAATAGTTTGCATCAACGTTTCGATGGAAACAGATTCCATCGAATTCATCATTTCGGCAATTGCGTCCAAGCGATTGAGAAGCTTGTTAGATAGTTCGATTGGCTTGCAGACTACCCTAATTGATGAACGAGCCTATCGTAGAACCCTCACCTTACGTCAGAGTCAAGGGGTGCTGCAAAAAATCTAACGCCCGCTTGCGATCGCGAGTAATGCGGCTGCCGCCAGCGATGCAATTGTACGAACAGTGTTCCAGAACGTCCAATCGGTCAAATAACTAGCCCAGAAACTTGCGCCTTCAGTGCTTTCTGGTTTAGCGATCGCCAGGGCATCGTTCAAGGGCACGTTGCATACCATCGTTACGCCAAAGCTACCAATAAGATAGAACAAGCTGCCGAGCAGCAGGTAGACAGAAATGGGCTGTTGCCATTGCCACAGCGAGTAAATAGATAGAAAAAGACAAATCACTGCTGTACCGAGGAACGCTGACATAAACCACGGATTAATTACCGTGATATTGATAGATTGCATGGCGGCGATTCCCTCTGCTGGCGGTCTTTGCCCAAGTGCTTTCATCACAAATGTAGAAAAAGCGAAGAAGACTCCTGCAATTAGTCCGCAGCCAAGGACTGTAAGGATTTTTAATACAAAAAGCGTGCGATCGATAGTTAGCATATATTTCAATGTTCCAATATCCAATATTCCAATAGATTGCGATCTCATTCCAAAGGATAAATTCTGCTTCAGTACGATACCCCAGGCGTTTTGTGAAGGTATGAGTTATCCGTCAACTGCTTTAGCATAAAGTCAGCAACATCAGCGCGCGAAATTACGAGTTTCGTTGTCTTGTCAGTGCCTGGGAAACCACGTCGATAAGCGCCAGTGCGATTCCCCTCCACAAAAGCTGACGGACGGACAATCGTCCAGTCCAGTTGACTTTGCTTGACATATTCCTCTTGCTTGACATGATCCGCAAACACTTGACGCAGAAGGAAGCCAAACATAATGTACTTCCAGAAGAAATTCAGATTTCCCCGACTATCTCCAATCCCTAGGGTGGTTTGACAGATAAAACGTCTCGCATTCGATTTTTCCATCGCCTGGATAATATTGCGAGTTCCCTCCGATCTGATCGTCCCTTTTGTCTGCGTACCCGAACCTAGCGAACACAATACTGCGTCTTGACCTCGCACCGCTTTTTCTACCGCTGTGATATTTGTGGCATCGCCCTGAAACAGTTTCAGATTCTCGTGCTGAATGTCTAGCTTTGAGAGGTTTCGCGCGAACGCCGTGACCGTATATCCTTGGTCGAGTGCTTGCTTGACAAGCTCGCGACCAATACTACCTGTTGCTCCAAAAATCAGTAGGTTCATGTTCTCTATTCCCGCTATAGCTTTTAGCAATTCATTACCCTATTAGCGTAGAGAAGTCGTTTACGGTTAGCTATTTGATTCCTGCGGTACTATCACAATCTTGCGGTTAGTTTTTATAGCCATAGACAGATCTGTTAGGACAGGGGGTGTGGGGGCTGCGCCCCCACGCAGGGGTGGGTCCCCTGCACCCCGTCCTAAGCCTGTTGGCTAGGGAGCATCTCAACTTTGCGCTGAGTAATAATGCTTAATATAGATGGGTAGCCAAAAGGGGGAAGAAATCAGAAGATAGGAATACGAGAAACCAACCCCAAGGAGAGCAACCATGACTCCAGAGCAGGAAAAAGAAATGCAAGCGCACGTTCAAGCTATTGCCGCCATCCTTTATCAGAATACACCATCGGAACAACTAACCAGCTTGGAAGGGATCGAAATCGCTGTGCGGCAGCAAATCCTCGAACATGTCAGCCCAGAAATAGGGAGTTTTTTATCCGCACAGTTACGGGCACAGAAGCAGGACGCCGCAGGCGAGTGCAAAGCAGCATCGGACAGCTCCACCTCACGCAAAAGCAAGCGCAGAAGCTCAAAGTAGCCCCCTATAGCCAGGTGAGCCCGTATGTGGAAAGATGTAGCCTGATCTTGAGTGCGAATGTATCCTACGAACAAGCCGCCAAAGACTTAGCCATGTTGATGGGAGTGCAAATATCGCGCAGTACACAACAGCGCCTGGTGCATCGCCATGAATTTAGCCCCCTAGAGGTAGAAGAGTCGGTCGAGGAATTAAGTGTCGATGGAGGCAGAATCAGACTGCGCACGCCACTTGGACAGCCAAGTGAGTGGAAGGACTATAAAGCTGTGAACTTGCATGGACAAGCCATATTTGCCACATTTCAAGATAACATTGCCTTAACAGACTGGGTAAATCGACAGCCTTTAGCAGATATGGTTACCTGTATTGGGGATGGACATGATGGGATTTGGAATATTATTGCCCAGATCTCTATACCTGATAGTCGCTATGAAATCTTGGACTGGTTCCATTTGGTGGAAAACCTGCATAAAATTGAGGCTACAGCTCAACTTTTGACTGGGGTCGAAGCTTTTTTGTGGCGGGGTAATGTGACTGCAGCTATTGCTGAGCTCAATCACTTAGCTAGTCCTCAGAGCATCAATTTTATTGCTTATCTGCACAAGCATCGCCATCGTATTCCTGATTATTGGTATTTCCAAACCGAGCAGATTTGCTCTATTGGTTCTGGCGCAGTGGAATCTGCTGTTAAGCAAATCGCTAGACGCATCAAAATCTCTGGCGCTCAATGGAACCGTGATAATGTGCCACAAGTCCTCAAACACCGTTCTGCTTACCTTAATGGCTCTCTTAACCTTGCCTTGCAAAACTGAGATGCTCCCGTTGGCTATAGCTATAAATAGATTTCCAGTAAATAAAATATCGGTCTACCATTCTCCACCGATCCAGAGCCGCAGTCCCCAAAAGACGCATAGCAAAATCCCCACTAGCCAATCCCAACCCATGAGTTTAAGAGGGTTCCACCTCACCAAATGCTGGTTTGGGGTCGTAAAACCTCGTACTTGCATGGCGCTCGCCGACTGCTCGGCACGGGTAAACAAGTTAGCAATCAGTCTTTCTGCTAGAATCAACCAGATTTGCGTCGTGCGTTTAAGCCCCAATTTTTTCCAGTCGATCGCTCGCGTGCGTACTGCCCTGAAAAGATTTTGCACTTCCTCCAGTACCAACGGGAGAAACCGCAATGCCAATGTCAGCGTCAGCGTAATTTCAACAATTGGTACCCTCAGCCACTTTAAGGGCATAGCAATACTGGTAATCGCAGCGGTAATTTCTTCGGGGGCGGTCACCAGTAGATAGAGCGTAGGGGCATATAAAAAGGTGAAAATCAGCGTGCTGATGCGCGTCCCCAGGTTCAGGGACTGTCGCGTAATTTGAATATTGCCAGCCTTAAACAGGACGTACCTATAAGTGGTTGGGGCATTGGCTGCCTGATTTGGGAAGCTTACCTGGCTGACAACAGGTTCGGGAATGGGGCGGCGGGGTTGATGCGTTACGTTCAGACCGTCGGGTGAAAATATCGCAATTACAAACGTCATGACTGCCAGTAGCATTAATAAACCCATCTGTTGCTTCCACACCCTGGCTGGAATACCGGCGGTGAGGGTAAGGGCAATCAGCGAGATTGCCATTGCCACCCGCCACAACGGGTTTGACAGGGTAGGTGAGAGCAAAAAACTCAAGAGCCAGAATAGCTTGATGCGAGGGTCAAGGCGATGCAACCAGGTAATTGGTTGCTCTAAGTGAAGTCCTATAGTCAGCGATCGCAGTATATCCACGTATCAAAATGTCTTGGTATCAATTCTTCTGTATAGTCAAAGTGGCTAACTTATAGCAGTTAGCGATTCAGATCTTAGCCGAAACCTGGTTAAAGATCGGGTTTTCATCCAATTAGCTGGCTCGTAATCTTAAAGCCCTACCTCATGTCAATCGCCAATCATTTACCAGAACAATTACTGGAATTAGCTGTCCGCAACGGTGCAACTGCCGCCGAAGTTTACCTATCCAGTTCGATCTCCCATCCCGTCTATTTTGAGTCCAACCGTCTCAAGCAGCTAGAAAGTACGGAATCGGCAGGATTGGCACTGCGGTTATGGAAGGACGGTCGTCCTGGCCTGGCGATCGCCTATGGTGAAGTGGAGCCACAAACACTGGTCGATCGAGCCATAGCTTTGAGCGAACTGAACGATCTGGAAGAGCCTAACCTCACGGCTAATACCCTCAGTGCCTATCCTAGAAGCTATGGTAGCGGTGTCAGCGTCGAGCAGTTAATCGACTGGGGACAATCTGCAATCGAGCGGGTACAATCCGCTTACCCTGAGGTACTGTGCGAGTCGCAGTGGGACTGCACGGTGGAAACCATGCGCCTGGTCAACTCTTTGGGACTGGACTGCGGCTATGATGACAGCACCCTGGACGGCTACGTTAGTGCCGAGTGGATTCGTGGGGATGATTTCTTAAATGTTTGGTATGGCGAATCGGATCGCGAACAGTTAAGACCCGAAGCGATCGCCAACCAGATTCTCCAACATCTAATCTGGGCGCAAGAAAATGCCGCTGCCCCCAATGGCAAAGTGCCCGTCCTATTTACCGCAAAAGTGGCGGATACGCTTTGGGGCGTGGTAGCCGCTGCCATGAGCGGTCGTCAGGTACAGCAAAAGGCCAGTCCCTGGACTGATAAGCGCAACCAACCCGTAATCGCCGCAGAATTTACCCTGGAGCAACGCCCAGACTTTGGGGTATACAGCCTGCCCTTCGATGATGAAGGCACGCCAACCGAAGCTATGACCTGGATCGACCGAGGGATATTGCAAGATTTCTATGGCGATCGCCGTACTGCCAAGGAACTCAAGCTTCAACCCAGGGGGAACGGTTTTCGGGGCGGATTGGGCAGTTATCCCAGTCCTGGCCTATTTAACCTGGTGGTTAGTCCTGGGCAAGGCAGTCTGGTCGAGTTAATTGCCTTCATGTCCGATGGCATTATTGTCGATCAGATTCTTGGCGGCGGCCCTGGCATATCCGGTGACTTCTCAGTCAATATCGATTTGGGCTATCGCGTTAAAAATGGGGCGATCGTGGGGCGGGTCAAGGACACGATGGTAACCGGTAATGCCTACACCGCCTTGCAAAACCTGATTCAGCTAGGTGGTGACAATGAGTGGCAGGGTTCAATCTATCTACCCTCGATGATTGTAGACAGTCTGACTGTTACCAGCCGTAATTAATAACACGACAACCATCGTACGTTTTGCAGGGTCGGCAATGCTCACCCTGCACCCCGTCCTAAGCCTGTTGGTTATAGTTATAGCCGTAGACAGATCTATTAGGATAGGGGGTGTGGGGGCTGCGCCCCCCCGCAGGGGTTCCACCCCTGCACCCCGTCCTAAGCCTATTGGCTATAGCTATATATGACGAAATTATGAGCGTTTACTTTAAAAACTGCACTAGAATATAGGCAATTTAATCAAGTAAGGATGAAATATGACAGTCGCTTACCCTCGTAAACTTCGCAACCAACTGAGCGCCCTGGATATTCTCAGTCAAGTTGTCAAGCAACGCGAAGTTCATATGGTAACGCTGAATCGCTACCGCTTTAACGAACAACGCAGTTGCAAGGATCTTACCGAGCTGATCGAACAGTTGGACGGTCAGCCCAAGCAGCTAGTGCGCGAACTTTCCCATCATGTATCGGATGAAGCTCGTCATGCTTACTGGTTAACCGATTTGCTCGACGAACTGGGCGAGGAGATCGGTACTCCACCCGGAACCTCATATATTGACGAATTCGAGCGCTTGCTAAATCGCGCTTCCACCAATAGTAAAGAAGATACGATTATTGACGCTTTAGCTGCGATCAATGTTACGGAAAAGCGGGGATGCGAATATTTCTCCGCTCATATCAAAGCACTAAAGGCAGCGGAACAAACTCCAGAAAATATCAAGATCCGCGAGACCATCGAACGCATCATGCCGGAAGAAGCCGGTCATGTCCGTTGGGGCAATCGCAAGCTTGCTGAAATTGCCCAGCAAAGTCCCAGACATAAAGCTAAGGTAGAAAACGCTAAGCTTAAATACGCGGCGATCGAGCAGGCTGCCTTTGAGTCTGGAATGGATGTCTTAGCTGGTGCGGAGTTTCGCCGCGTCGATAACCTGATGAAGGTAATCGATACGCTACCGATTTGGCAACGCCCTCAATATTTGATCGAGCATTTGCCTCAAACTTTGCTCTCGCCAGAACTGCAAAAGACGCGCATCGAGCTGGTGCAAAGAGCGTGGCAGCGCGACCCTGTAGCCTTCGTGGAAAAATTTATCCCCATGTTCTTTGGCGGTGACCTCAAAGCAGCCCAAAAAGCGACTCAATAGTGTCTTTAGTAAGGGCGAACGGCCGTTCGCCCTTAAGAGCGGGTTTGGGATAAATTCCTAAGCGATTAGATCTTCAATAATGGCTGCGTGATCTAAACCTTCCTCTACCATAGCTTCTACGCGGTTCAGGCGTTCTGATAACCCCACAATAAAGCGATTGCAGTCAGCTCCCATTGACTCGCAAGATGTTTGTACTGCTAGCAGATCGCGACTTGTCAAACGACTAAAGAATGAAGTTAAAATACCTGCTTCCAGGTAACAGCTAGGTAAACTAGCATTTGACATAGCTTTGCTGTAGGGAGAATTGAAGGTCTTAATCAGCAACAAGCCTTGCCCCTGGTGCTCGGGATCGAACTCCAGTCTTCCCCAACCGTGGGTAGCCCAGCACTCCTTCAGGCATTGGATGAAAGTTGCCATGTCCATCTCAGATAGGGACGTGTTGTAGTAGTCCGTTATTTCTTCGCTGAAACGGGTGTAGAAGTTCTTGCCCCACCACTTTCCGCAGTTGAACAAAACCAGGCGGGATGCTTCGCCAGTTTCTTGCTCTAAACCTTCATACAAAGCAGCAATCAACGTATCTGGCACGGCAATCAGGCGATCGCCGCGACGGTTTTCTAAAAGACCTAATTCTAGATCGCCACTGATATAGTTCTCGTAGCTAAAGTAGTTACCAGGGATGCGATCTTCTTGAAGTAAATCAGCAACAGAAATCATAGTTTTTAAGATGGTAAATGTGGATAGTTACGATCAATAAATTAGAGTCACTTGAGCGCTAGTAATCAGCGGTTGCATCAGACCCAGTTGCTCGTTGGATAGTTCTTCCTTGAGTACCTGATTGAGAGATTTGTAAAGAGTTTCGTTCAGGCTCCGCATATCAAACTGCGACACAATCTGCTCCAGCCATTTTAGTAGTCTGACTTTGATAAATTCTTCGTCATTTAACAACATGCCCATAGCACAATAGCGAACCACGAGGATTAGATTCTTAATGCCCCGCTCTAAGTCTTCTTCAGCGACTTTGGGTAGCTCTCCTTCGGTGCGATCGGCTACGGCTTGCATGATATCTACTTCGCGATCGCGTAAGAGCTTGTATAGATTTATGCGCTCTGGTAAAGATTGCACGTATGCTTCTAGGGTGTCTAATTCCTCGGCTGCGAGGTAACGATCTTGGGCGCGCTCAATTAGTTCTTCGATCTCATTGTTCATGGATAGTTACTCAGTCATTGCTCGTGTGGTGGTTAAATGTGGAGGATGCGATGTTGTGTCTTAGCGAGTTTTGAATCTAGCATTAGAAAAACTGAGAGATATCTGCTAAGAAATCATCTAAAGTATCGATTTTATGCTCGTTATCTTCGACTACTGCTGCCGCTGGAGTAGGAGCTGCCACTAACGGCGCACCCGCCCAGGGAATAGCATTGAGATAATCCCGCACTGACATCTTGAAGTTCAACATTAATGCCGGAGCAACCGTGAATGCTGCAGATAGTTCTGATGTCTCAGATTGACCGTTAATTTCGGGCTGGGCTGCGGCAACCGATACTACAGGAATCGGACGATTTTCCCAATTAACTTCTTGCCAGAACTTCTTAACAGTTTGGCGCATCAATAGACTGTAGTCGCTCATCGTAGTAATTCTCCATCGCGCAAGCGTCTCTCGATATCGCGGCTGGTTGCTCCTTCATTGAGCCAGAATGCAGCGGCATCAATGCGATTTTTGCCACCCAGTAAAAACTTACAGAAGTTTTCACCCATGGAATAGCACTGAATTTCGATGCAATCTAACTCCTTTTTGACCAAACTGGTGAAAAAGCCGGAGAATAAACCAGCGTAGAGATGGCAGACTGGCTTGCCTACATCCCCCAAACTGCGTGCTACGGCGGAGTCGTAAATGCTGATAAACATAAACCCCTGCTTGCGATCGCTCATGTCCATCTGCCAGCGTCCCCAACCTTGGGAGGTAAACGGCCACCACCAGGTTTCCAGTAAGAACGGCAGGTTAGCCTGACGAATACTACGTCCAAAATCGCGCTCGAACCACTCAGTAAAGAATTCTGCGTCCTTGCGACCCCATTCGCAGCCAATCGTGTACATTACTGCTGCCGAGGCTTCTCCCACCTCTTCTTCTAAACCTTCCTGGAGACCAATAATAAAATCTTCACTGGTAAAGATATTGCGCAGGCCGTTCCAGTCATCGATTACGCCTCGCTCGGAGTCCGGCTTAAAAAAATCTGCAAAACTGTAGTGATTGTTTCTTCTATTGGCAGTAGCAATAGAACGCTCGGCAGTAACGGTCATAATTTGGCATACTCCTTAAATTAACACTTGGAATTTCGAGCTATGCGCGATACTTGGTTCTTGACCTCCCTACAGGCAATAAACTTTTATCCTGGTGGAGCAAATCTCGGCATGGCAGATGGATAAATCTGTAATCGAGCAAATTAATTATCTATACTCTCCGGGTGTGCGATAGTTGCTCGCCTACACGAAAGTCAGTATTTTCTAATTGCCTGATAGTTGAACGTGTAATTAGCTTACCCACTTCTACTAAAGTTTTACCTGTTACGGGGTGTAACAAGGGTTTTTCACAACGACGGCCAATCAGCGCTTCAATATCTTGAATTGACTGCACGTACATACCAACTGGCAGCTCTACGACAACTCCCTCACCCATTACTCTGGCTTGACAGGCTAAACGAGAGTTAGGCTTGCAGGTAGTAATTACCTCTAGGGTGCGCTGCTCCCTTTTTGCCATGGGGCTAAGAGCATCCATCCCTTCTTGAATGTAAACGTGACAAGTTGCACACATGCCGCGTCCACCACACTCTTTAAGGATATTGAGATCCTCTGCCATTAATATAGATAACAACGCACCATTTGTAGCAATGTCTGCTTCCTGTGCGATTGGTTCAATTCTAACTTTCTTTGCCATTATTGTAGTTTCCCTATTTACCCAGCACGGTGCGTTACAGTTTTAAGT
This sequence comes from Pseudanabaena sp. PCC 6802, assembly GCF_000332175.1. Taxonomy (NCBI): domain Bacteria; kingdom Bacillati; phylum Cyanobacteriota; class Cyanophyceae; order Pseudanabaenales; family Pseudanabaenaceae; genus Portococcus; species Portococcus stanieri. The sequence continues at coordinate 3,635,662 of NZ_KB235914.1, forward strand.
TTATCTCAACATAAATTATGCCCATTGGTTGACCTGATGCGATCGCATTGGTTGCGATCGACTCTATGAATGAGTTGAGAGTTTGAGCTACAGCGAGATACAGCACTACAAATTCTTGTGAGGATGGGATGCAGCTCGCACGCCCTACAATGTACGCACAAGTTATCTTGTTCATCGTTTGATGCTTTAGATCCCCCTAAATCACCCTTTTTAAGGGGGTTGGGCGATCTAAAGCATCTTCAGCCTTTTTAGAGATGTGTGTGCTCAGGGAGGGGAACAAAACCAGAGCGGGGGCTATGCCCCTGCGACCCTTATGTATAAAGGGTACGTACAGGTTAAAGGAGATAAGGATTCCGCGTAACATCAGTTATAAATATTAATAAAGATTTATTGCAATATCTAAATTAAAAGCTGGGACGTTGGTAGAAATTATGGCAGTTTGAGAAAGTTTTTCAAACTGTGAGGTCTTCGGATGTAGTATGGGGTTGTACGCAGTGTTACTCTCTGTGAGGCAGGCATAGAGCTAAGTCAGGCTAATCGCACAGATCGAAATTCTGAATAACATATCCGAGCATGAATTTTTACCTAATTTTATGATCGACATTCCTTTCACTCTAGACCAGCTAAGAATTTTAAAGGCGATCGCAGCAGAGGGTAGTTTCAAGCGTGCGGCTGATAGCCTGTATGTCTCTCAACCTGCGGTCAGCCTCCAGGTACAGCATCTAGAGCGCCAACTCGACGTTCCCTTGTTCGATCGTGGCGGCAGGCGGGCGCAACTTACAGAAGCAGGACGGCTGTTGTTGTCCTACGGCGATCGCATCCTGAGCCTATGCCAAGAAACCTGTCGTGCTATTGACGATCTGCAAAACCTCAATGGAGGCACGTTAATCATCGGTGCGAGCCAAACCACCGGCACGTACCTGATGCCGCGCATGATCGGTCTGTTTCGGAAAAAATATCCCGATGTCGCAGTGCAACTTCACGTCCACTCTACACGCCGTACTGCCTGGAGTGTGGCTAACGGACAGATCGATCTAGCAATTATTGGTGGGGAAGTACCGCCGGAGTTGAAAGAGGATCTGGAGATCCTGCCATACGCTGAAGATGAATTGGCATTGGTGCTGCCCATCCTCCATCCCCTAGCAACAGTTAATGTTTTGCAAAAAGAAGAACTGTACAAGCTGCAATTCATTACCCTGGACTCCCAATCAACCATTCGCAAGGTGATCGAGCAAGTCTTAACTAAAAGCGGTATCGACCCGCGCCAACTGAGTGTCGAAATGGAATTAAACTCGATCGAGGCCATCAAAAATGCGGTGCAAGCTGGTTTAGGTGCGGCATTTTTGTCCGTCACGGCGATCGAAAAAGAGCTACAGATGGGCGCAATGCATCGCGTTGCCATTGAAGGTGTGGAAATCAAGCGCACCCTCTGTCAGGTTCGCAACCCCAATCGCTATAGATCTAGAGCTACCGAAGCTTTTTGTAATGAGATTCTGCCGCTGTTTAGCGACCATCTCGCAGTTGCCTCCGCTGCCAGCATATAGGGACTGCCAGGAAACTAAGATAACCGCGATGCGTTATGGCTATCGCCTAACACATCCTACAATTGGGACTAACACGTCCTACTGATAGATCAGCTTGCCTTTGATTTTTTATCGCCGTTGGACTGGGCAAGTAAATAAATTCGATCGCTCAACTGTCTGATTAACTGCGCTGTATCGGCATCGGTAGCTTGCAGTTGGGTAACCTTGTCACAGCTATACATGACAGTGGTATGGTCTTTGCCACCAAACTCTTCGCCGATTTTGGGCAGGCTGAGGCTGGTATGTTGACGCATCAGGTACATGCCAATTTGACGCGCTTGACTGATTTCCCGCCGCCTGGAATTACCTTGTAGGTCAACTAGATCGATACTAAAGAAATCGGCTACCACGCTCAGCACCAACTCGGCAGAGACCTCAACGGGTTCTTTCGGGGGATTGAGTGCTGGAGCCACATTCTCTACAGTCATTGGTAGACCGGAAATGGAGATATAAGCTACAGCCCGTACCAGAGCGCCCTCTAGCTCGCGCACGTTGGAGGTGTAGCTAGCCGCAATATGGTGCAGTACATCGCTGGGGATGCGTAAGTTTTCATGCTCTGCTTTCTTTTGCAAGATTGCCATGCGCGTTTCTAGATCCGGCACCTGAATATCTGCTATCAACCCCATAGAAAACCTCGAGCACAAGCGTTCCTGTAGGCGGGGTATGTGGGCGGGAGGGCGATCGCTAGCCAGGATAATTTGCTTGCCGGCCTCATACAGTGAGTTGAACGTATGGAAAAACTCTTCCTGGGTGTATTCTTTGCCTTCGATAAACTGGATGTCGTCCACTAAAATCATGTCTACATCGCGATAGTGTTCGCGAAAGCTCTGCATGCTATCTTTACGAATTGCCGAGATCAAGTCGTTGGTAAATTGTTCCGTGGAAACATAAAAAATCCTGGCTTCTGGCATGATTTCTAGACGGTAGTGCGCTATCGCTTGCATCAGGTGCGTTTTGCCCAATCCCACACCACCACATAGGAATAGGGGATTAAACTCGCGTCCCGGCGACTCGGCCACGGCAAGCGCCGCCGCATGTGCCATGCGGTTTGTCGCCCCCACTACAAACCTCGAAAATACATACTTGGGGTTGAGCGTGCTTTTTTTGGGCACGTTGCTGGTCTCGGGCACGTGGATTGCTGCTGGTTTTAGTGCGGGTTCGGCAGCAGATTTGGCGGCGGCCTTAGTGGCGGCAGCCTCCTCCTCTCCTACCAGCTCATCTGCCAAATCTTCCTGGTTAGCCTGAGAGGTAACCACAATAACCTCAACGGGATAACCCAGAATTTGCGTCACGGCATCGGTAATATTTTGGTGATAATATTTGACCAACCAATTGCGGGCAAACGGATGTGGGGTACGGAGAGTTAAGCGCTCTGGAGTTAGCTCTTCGGGTTCTACGGTCTTGATCCATGCCTCAAAGGTAGGACGGCTAAGCTGCCCTTCTAACAGGCCAAGCACCTGATTCCAAAGAGTTTCTAAAGAAATATCCACAGTTTGTTCTAACTTCAGACAGCAAAATTATAGATAGGAGAATAATTCTAGCTTCTAGCTAACGGTATCGACCCAAAATAAAATCTTTAAATTATGAACCAACGCCCCAGACTAGCATTGACCTTAGGAGATCCAGCGGGAATTGGTCCCGAGATAGTTTTGAAGGCTCTAGCTAACTTAAAACATTCTCAGGTTTCAGCTAAGATAACCGTTGTCGGAGATAGTCGTCAAGTAAGGTTAGCATATTCACGACTGCGCCCGTTTTCTGAGGAATTGGCCGACCCTGACAGTTTTGAAATTTTAGACACTAAAACTAACCTGGAAATTAGTTGGGGACACGGCAATGCGGCTAGCGGGGAGGCAAGTTTTGTTTATTTAGATACGGCGATCGCCCGCACCTTGGCAGGCGAGTTCGATGCCATTGTCACGTCACCAATTGCTAAATCGGCATGGAAACTTGCAGGGCACGATTTTCCCGGTCAAACTGAGTTGCTTGCCCAGCGTTGCGACGAGTCGCAGTTTGGTATGTTGTTTGTAGGTAAGTCGCCCTATTCGGGCTGGCTGTTACGCACTTTGCTAGCAACCGTGCATATTCCCCTCGCAGATGTCCCGAAAGTCCTGACCCCAGAGCTAGTAGAGCGCAAACTCGATCTGCTGTGGCGATCGCTTCAGGATGACTTCAACTTGTCGGCTGCTAGAGTAGCGGTTGCCGGACTAAATCCCCACAGCGGCGAGCAGGGGCAGTTGGGGCGAGAAGAGCGGGATTGGCTGGTGCCGCTATTGCAAGATTGGCAAGCTAAGCATCCAAACGTGCGTGTAGACGGCCCCATACCGCCGGATACGATGTGGATTAACCCGGGCTTAGCTTGGCACGATCCAGCCCAGGCGAACCTGGGTCATGATGCCTACCTTGCCATGTACCACGATCAGGGGTTAATTCCGGTAAAGCTGCTGGCATTTGAACAGGCTGTCAATACAACCATTGGCTTACCCTTCGTGCGTACCTCTCCCGATCGCGGTACCGCCTTTGACATCGCCGGGCGCGGCATAGCCAGCTCAGCCAGTTTAGAGGCCGCGATCGCGCTTGCTGCAGAGCTAACTACTACCAAGTGGCAGCACGACCGTAAAAGTGGAACCAACTCCTAACTCGCTCTCCACCAAAACCACTCCTCCCAAAATGTCCGCGTAATTTTTCACGATCGCCAGCCCTAAACCATCGCCTGGAATGGTATCGACATTTTCAGCGCGGAAAAAAGCATCGAATATTCTTGTTTGAGCATGGCTGGGTATGCCGATACCCCAATCCTGCACGCTAAAAACGGCAGCATCGGTGCTAAAAGGTAGGTTTTGCCCTGCTAACTGACTGGCATCCTCCAGCGGCATACATGTGAGGTGCAGGTTGACTGCGCCACCAACTGGGGAATATTTAATTGCGTTGGAGAGGAGGTTATGCAGGATCTGATACAGTAATTTTTCATCCAGGTAGGCGTTGCGATTGTTGCTGCGATCCAGGAAGCCGATTTCATAGCTGCTATATTCCTGGCGAAATTCGTCAATCAGATCCGCACAAAATTTTCCTAGCTGGAAAGAGGTTGGCTTAGGTTCTAGTTTACCTAGCTCGGATTTACTAATGGAGGTAATGTCATCGAGTAGCTTTGTCATGCGCGCGATCGCTCTGCGGATATGCGCGTAGCGCTTGCTCTTTTTTTCGTCAGATAGCTTGTAACCTTGACTTTCCAGCAGATCGGTAGATAGGTAGATGCTAGAAAGCGGCGTGCGGAACTCGTGGGAAAGTACCGACACAAATTCTGATTTGAGGTTATTTAGCGACTCGACCTGATGGCGCAGTTGTGCCTCCTTTTCGAGGGCTGCCTGCAGGCGCAGGTCTGCCTCTTGCTTGCGCAGCGCAATTTCTATCGTCGCTCTTAATTCGTGGGACTTAAACGGTTTGATCAAATAGCCAAATGGTTCGGCAACTTTAGCGCGTTGCAAGGTACTTTCATCCCCAAACGCTGTCATAAACACCACGGCAGTCGGCGATTGCCTGGATATTTCTACCGCCGCTGCCACACCATCGATCTCCCCCTTCAGCATAATATCCATCAAGATGAGATCGGGCTTGACGTTACTGGCTTCTTTAATCGCCTCTGCCCCAGAATCAACTATGCCAACTACATCGTAGCCTTGTTGGCGCAAGCGTCCTGCAATATTCTCAGCAGCGATCGCCTCATCCTCTACAATGAGAATCTTTGCCTGCGGCATAGGTTTATAGCCTCTCTTTGTACTGTAACTCTGTAAAAGTCAACTTGAATAGAGTACCTTCTTTCAGGTCTAGCTCGATTTTCCCCTCTAATTGGCGAGTTAGCATGCGCACCAACCTTAACCCCAGCGAGTTAGTGTTTTGCCAATTAATACTTTTACAAATCCCTACGCCATTATCTCCTACGGCCAGCACAAATTCGCGATCTTTTAACTGTTCTTTAGAGTCAGAACGAACGTGTAGTTGCAAGCGCAGGATACCAGGATACTCAGGCGGGAAAGCATATTTTAACGAATTGGAAACCAGTTCGTTTACGATTAACCCGCAGGGCATGGCAGTTTCGATGTTAACCGTTACCGGCTCTAAATCTAATTGCACCTGGACGGATTGAGGATAGAAACTGTAGGATGCCAATAAGTTATCTACTAAATCCTTGAGATAGCGATCGAACCCGATCGCACCTAGATTTGCCGATTGATAGAGTTGTTCGTGAATCAATGCCATCGAATTAATCCGATTTTGACTGTCTGTAAATAGGTCGATCGTTCTAGCATCATCAATGTACTGAGTTTGCAGATCTAACAGGTTAGAGATGACGTGCATGTTATTTTTGACGCGGTGGTGAATTTCTTTGAGCAGTACCTCCTTCTCTTCTAATGATGTCGCAACCAGTTGCTCCGCTCGCTTGCGATCCGAGATATCAGTAGAAATGCCGCAAACTGCGTAGAATCGATCGGCAGTATTGTGGAGTGGAAACTCGATTGAAAGAAGGGTTCGATCGCCTTCTGGCTGGGAGATTGTTTCTTCAAATTCCTTGGGCAACTCTTCCGCAATTACCTGCCGATCGTGCTCCCACAATCGATCTGCTAGATCTTTAGGAAAGATATCGCGATCGGTTTTTCCTAAAACTTCTTCTCTAGTGAGATGAAAGAGAATTTGGAATTTGCGATTGATTAATATATATCGACCTTGTAGATCTTTGAGGTAGATCGCAGCCGGGGCATTATCGATAATATCCTGCAATCGTGCCTCGCTTTCCTGTAGTGCGGTTTCTGCCTCTTGCCGCATAGCTATAGCTCGGTGCTGGGGATCGATCGCTTTAAACTCAACGGCATCATTTGAGCGATCGTGGTTGTTGGTAGCTGCAAGCAGCGATCGCATCACTCTTTGCTCGGAGATCGCGCCGATCGGTAGATTCCCAGGATCTACAACTGGTAAATATTGCAAGCGATGGCGATGAAATAGATCCAGCAGGTGATAAGGATCGCTTAACTCGCTTTGGCTGACCCGGATGGTTGAAGGTGGGAGGCAATCTGCAACCCTGGTCTCCAGGGCGGTCTCCAGGACGTTAGATTCACACGACGGTTGGACAAACACCCTTAGTGCTTCTTTTGCTGTGAGAATACCCCTAATATTTTCGCAGTCCATAACCAGGGCGTAGTCATAATTAGATTGCGCAATTTTTGCGATCGCCTCTCGAAGGGTAGCTCGAGCGCTAACAATCGGAGGCTGATAGTCAATGGCATCCAGCATCTTGCTAATCTAGCCCTGCTTTGACGAACTTACATTTAATATTGAGTATACCCAAATCAATTTTGAAAATTCGGCACGGTAATACCAATTCTCTAAAGTGAAATTACAGATTACTGGAGGGGCGAACGGCCGTTCGCCCGTACTTAGATTGATATGTAGTTCAATTTTGAAGAATTGGTATAAGGTGGGTATCTTTCCCTCGCAGGCTTTTAGCCTGCCATGCGGATGGTGCAATTACTGAGTAAGCTTTTCTGTTTGACGGACTGGTATCGTTACGGCAACAGTTTCGACACGGGGAACTTCTGTATTTGATGCTTCCGTTAAACTCAATTGAGGCTCGCGGGCAGCCGTTACTGCCGTTTGTTCGGGCAGCCAACCCAAGAGCGGTAAAGGTACGAGGTTACTCAGGTTGGTAATCAGTACTAAAATCCATAGGTTAGCAAAGTTAACGTCCGTCACGCCCAACCAGTGCGTGAGTCCCGCACCTAGCTGGTACGAACACAATCCCGCTACGTTCATTACGGACATCAAAAGTGCAAATAAAGTAGCTTCAATTCCCTCTGGACAAAGACGAGCCGCAAGCACCAGGACGGGCATGTACGCAATTCGTCCCGCTACTGTGAGGATGAGGCTATCCCCCAAGCTAAACCAGCGATCGTCAATGCCAAGACTGCGGTTAGTATGGGTGATCAGGATTAAACTAGTCAGTCCCAAGATAGTGGAAATAAGCGTAGTCCACAGAAATATGCGACGCATCGGTACGGATTTGAGGTAGCGCTGGAAGATCCATACACCGACCAATCCTGCCAGGCTAGTTGCCAAGCGTACCGTACCTAAAAATTCTGGATTAAACCCCAGTTCGTTGGTCGTGAAGAAAAAGAACGCCGTGTCAGCCGAAGGGGTGGCTTGCCAGAGAAAAATAAAAGCGGCTGGCAGCCAGATTTGCTTGCTGGTAAACGCCTGGCGCAGTTGGTGCCATTGGTGTCCGATATTCGGCTGAGTGCTGTCGATCGCGCTATTTTCAGATTTTGCAGATAGATCGGCGATCGCGAAGGCGGCGATTGCTACTAACAAAGGCAAGGCGGCTGTAATCTCGAATACTACTTGCGTACCCCACCGCTCCAGCACAAAGCCACCAAAATAGGCTGAGGAAATTGCACCCACCGAAACGGCTGCCCAACTGAATGACTGCAGAGAGCCAGCATCACCTTCTGACTCCGAACGCGCCCTTTGGACGACTAGAGCATCGGTGATGGCATCGGAGCAAGCAACGGATAGAGAAGCCAACCCAATCGCGATCGTGGCAGCTAGGGGAGTTTCCACCACCATTGCCATGCATAACCAGGCGATCGAACCTAAGAGGCTCGACAGCACTAAATAGGGTCTGCGCCTATAGCCTCCGATGGGGAAGCTATCCGAAATCATGCCGTAGAGAGGTTTTACCGTCCAGGGTAGCATGGCAATCCCGACTAGGGAGGCTACTTCAGCGGGACTAAGACCGAGGCGATCCTTTAGAAAAAAGCTGACAGCCAGATGGGCCAGTCCTAGCGCTCCCTGCACAAAATAAACCAGGGCGATCGCGCCTAGTTCGAGATCGAACCGAAAATTTTTAGACTTATTTACCCAATCTGAGTGGCTGAACACAGTAATGATTAAGAAATATCAACAACTGCAATCTATCTTAACTGTATTTTAAAAATCTACAAATAGCTATCGGCGAACGGGGCGTTAAATCATAGATTTAACGCCCCGTTCGCTTCCTCGGATTGTAAGATTTGCTAGGCAGCGGTTGCCATTACATACTTAAGGGTTGATAAACCCTTTTTCACTTGTCTGGAAATAGTTACGGCGCTGACTCCTAGCATTTTGGCGACTTCTCTTTGAGTCAAGTCTTCAATGAAAACGAATTCCATAATTTCGCGAGTGCGCTGCTCCAGGTAGCTGAAAGCTTGTTGCAGTCTGATGATTTCATCGCGGTTGTTTTGCGTTTGCGATCGCGGATCGCCGACCAGGTCGGCAAGGCAAATTGAGTCTTCTTCACCATTGCGCACAGGGGCATCCAGGCTGATGGGGGAGCGGTTATAGTGGGCTAGCTTAATTTCCTGCCACTCCGACATAGTAATTTCTAGAAAATTGGCAATTTCGCGATCGGATGGCTCGCGGTTTAGTTCGACTCGTAGTAGGCGGCTGGCGCGGCAGCCTTGTTCGTATAGCTCTTGCCAGCGACGGGGCATTCTCAAAGTCGAGCTTTTATCGCGTAGATAGTGCTGGATTTCACCACGAATGTAGCGCGTGGCAAAAGAGCTAAATGCATAACCGCGATCTACCTCAAATCTATCGATCGCGCCAATGAGACCAATAGAACCAACCTGGAGTAAATCTTCGTAGGATTCCGAACTCTGGTTAACCCAATAACTCACCTCTTTCTTGACTAACCCAATGTTGAGGCGTACCAGTTGGGCTCGTACCTTAGATGATGGCTGCTGGCGATATGCTTTTAGCAATTCTAGCGTTGTGCTCTTGTCTTCCTGCGAGAATTCTTTATATTTAGAGAATTGCGTAATCCCAGCCGTCGATCTTGAAGTCTCTAAAGTTCCCCCTGCTAAATGGTTCATTAATTTTGTTCCTTATTTTATTCAATACTTTTCAGTCATAAATTCATTAGTCGCAGCATTTCTGCTTAAGCCATCAATGGCTGCCAATGAGTTTGTAGCTATGAGAGCAATTTAATGTGAGGATACCCACCTAAAGCTGAAATGTCTTCTCTCTTTATCAAACTCAATAACAAGCCGCTATCTCTCAACAATCAGGTTAAACTAATGGCTAGATCTGGGTCACCTAGCGGCATGTTAGGATTTCTGTTGCTTGCAGTAAAGCGACACCTAACAGTTTGTTAGGTAAATATGTTAGGTTGTGTTTCTGTGAATGTAACCTTTGGCAATCTAGCCCAAACCATACTTAATTAAGATGGTGTCCTCTTCCGAAAATTTCGATCGCTTATTCCCTGAAGCAGCACAAACCTGGGACTTAGACAGGCTGTATGCAGATCTAGAGGCAGTCAGCATCAAGCCCCTCAAGCCTTTTGAAAAAGCCTGCTTGCGGGGGTTGCTGTGTCGTTATCGACCGGGACAGTTAGCATTTAAACTTGCCTGGACATCAGGCGCGATCAGAGTAGAGCTTAATAAAGGTCTGTATCGCTATATTGAGGATCTAACGGAACAGCCCCCCAATACTTTAAGGTGGGAAAAGATTAGTGAATGGCTGGAGGCAAAGGGCTATAGGGTCGTGCAGCAAGTCGATCGCTCCGTACCTGGCGCGGAACCAATTACCCAAGGTAGACCTCGCAATATGGCAGACTGGGGCGAAGCTCCTGAAGTACCCGTATTCTTTGGTCGGACGGCGGAACTAACCAACCTGGAAAACTGGATCTTGCGCGACAATTGCCGCGTCACCGCAATATGGGGGATGGGTGGGATTGGCAAAACCGCTTTGTCTGTAAAGTTAGTCGAAAAAATTCACAGGAAGTTTGAGTATTTAATCTGGCGATCGCTGCGAAATGCCCAGCCCATCCAGCCATTTTTATCAGATATTCTGCGGTTTATTAGCGACGGTAAAGAGGCAGATTTTACCCTATCCTATTTAATCGACACTTGCAAAAAACACCGTTGCCTGATCGTGCTGGATGACTACGAAACCATCATGCGCGACGGCGAGTTGGTGGGACCGTACCGTCCCGGCTATGAAGCCTATGCAGAACTGCTAGAAAGATTGGGCGGCGAGCGCCATCAAAGTTGCGCGATCGTCATCAGTCGCGAGCAACCAAAGGAAATTGCCGTACTTCAGGGCGAGGATTCCCCCGTGCGATCGCTTAAATTAGGTGGTATGGATCGGCAAGCCGCCCGCAGCCTTCTCACAGCAAGGGGATTTACAGGTTCCGAAGGTGGATTGGAGGATCTAATCCAACAATACCGAGGGAATCCATCCGCACTGCGCATTGTGGCAACTACGATCCGCGAGCTATTTAATGGCAATGTTTCCGACTTTCTCAAGCAAACGACCCTAGCTCTCGGGGATATCCTGCGCAATCTTTTATACCAACAGTTTGAGCGTCTCTCCGAACTGGAAAAAGATGTCCTCTATTGGTTAGCCTTAAAACGCCGTCCTGTCTCTCTATCCGAATTGCGCGAGGACATGCGATTGCACGACTCTGTCTCGGAACTGATCGATGCCCTGGAGTCGCTACGCTGGCGATCGCTAATCGAGCAAGCGATCGATAAGGGAACGGTGATGTTTGTCCTGGAACCAGTAGTCATGAAATACGTGAATAAAAAGTTTGTAGAGGAAGCATGTAAGGAAGTTGATGAGATCGTCAAAAGTTCGAGCCTGAGCAAATTAAATCTCCTCAGCCGCCACGCCCTGGTGGAAGATAAAGCATCTGACACGATTCGCGCCGTACAGATCCGTCTGGTCTTGAAACCTATCAAAGATAGATTGGGCGTAACGTTGAGACAAGTCGGCAAGTCTACAGATTTACTCAACGAGCAACTGGCTGCCTGTCATCAAAGTAAATCTGCAACCCTATCGGATATCGCAGATAGCCTCGACTACATGGAAGCAAACCTCACTCTATTAGGTTTGTGGGTATGAGCTATAGCTATAGCCAATAGGCTTAGGACGGGGTGAAGGGGTGGAACCCCTTCACCCCAAAAATAAAACCCGTTCTCAATTGAAAACCGCTATAGTCTGCGTAGGCAGACTTTGTTTGTGTAGGCGCGAATTTATTCGCCAGCACCCTGAAGTAACACCTGCTTAGAAGTTTGAATTTGTTCGGTGCTGAAGCCTGCCTCTTTTAAATAATCGAGAAAGTTGGCATCGCCATATCTGCTGTCGATGCTAACAGCACTGCGAAAAGATTGAATGGCAGCATTACGATCGCCGTTGTCCCAGTGCGCGATCGCCTCAGCCACGAGCGGATGGGGATTGCCTGGTTCTAGTTGGGCAGCGCGCTTGGCGTTGGCGATCGCTACGGTATGTAGCTTTTGGCGATGGTACGCCAGGCTGAGGTTGTAATAGGCAATTTCATTATCGGGCTTGAGCAAAGCTGCCCAAGTGTGACTGGTAATGGCTGGAGGCAGTTCGCCCTGCACCAGGTAGACGATGCCCAGTGCGTTAAATGCTTGGACGGAGAACGGATCTAGATATATCGCACTCCAGAGCGATCGCGCTGCTTCAGATTCTTGACCTGCTAGATGTTGCGTCCATCCCAGCAAGATCCTGGCTGAAACATCTTTAGGTGCTAGCTCTGCCGCCTTTTCAAATGCAGCGATCGCCTCGGGAAAGCGTTCCTGCTGGCGATATGCCAAGCCTTGTTGGCGATACTGGCTGGCGGAATTAGGGCTAGCAGCAAAAACTGGCCTAGCGATCGCTAGACCAGCTATCAGTATCAACGTACTGACTGAATTACGCCTAAATTTTGGATAAGAGGTCACGAATGCTTATGAAGAGTACTTATTAATTGCTTTAGCAACTAACTTGTCATTTCTAAAGGTAGCATTCATGCTAACATCACCGCTCTGCCAACTGATAACTACTGCCAAATTTTGATTGTTAACCAGGTTTTGCACGTCGTCGCCCTTCTGCCAACTCGCTAAAACCGTAGAATTGCTAAACGGACGAGATATACCCAATGGCTTGCCATCACCGCCCAAAATACTGGTGACTTGGGCATAGGACATGCCATGCGTCAAGCAGACATAGTTTTTCATCGATATACCAGGATTACCGCATCTGTATTTGGGGTTAGCAAATCTGGAGTCATAATGCTGAGCTGGAATCTGCGCTAAATTCAGCGTCGGCCCCGATAAGAAGTCAGTGGCAAGCCATAGTGCCGCAATCAAAAATAAGCCAAAGATGACATCTTCAATAATCGCCTTAACTAAGTTGCGTTTATGCCTGCGTTTTTGCCATTCCAGTTTTGCTTGAAACCATGTCTCCCAGGGAAACGTATCTACCCAGGCTAGCGCTTCGCTGCCTTTGAGTACGATCGCATCTTTTGCCCCAATTAAGAGGCGTTTGGGATCGCGAGCGGCTAACTTCCCAGTACTGCGTAAATTTTGCGCCAGTTCGGGACTGGTAAGCGCAGAACGCAAAGCGCGAAACAGTCCGCCACCCTTAGCAGCAGGAGCTAATTGGACGGTGCTAGGACTCGCGATCGCGCTGTCATCCGGTGTGGGTGGAATAAATGTAACTTCAAATTTGTGGTTGAGTGTAGGGACAGATTCGCCGATCGCAAAGAAATCTAGCTCGATTTGCCGCACTCCAACCAGTTGCAGGCGCTTCAGAAAACTTTCCAGGTTTCTGGTGAAATAGTTAGCGCGTTCCTGGTCTGGTGGTACGGCAATCAGGGTAAAAGCAAGTGACAGGTTTTGTTGTTCGAACTTAAATGCAGTTTGCTCGGCGGCGACTAAGTCAATGTAGTCTGAAGCAAAACTGGTCAGAACGTGTTGAAATTTCTGCCACGACTGTCGATCTTCGAGGTTTAACCTTACTGTTTTCATCTCTAACCTGCACGCCCAATATTGGCTACATTCCGGTGCGGGTTTATAATACCCGAGTTGCAAATTTTATTACACGTTATCTACATGAGCTTTGAAGCAGAGTTAAGTCTCACTCTCCGCGCTCGTTATCCTATAGTTTACATCCCTTCGCATGAAGAAGAACGAGCCGAAGCAGTAATTACCACGATCGCCAAATCTCTAAGTCGCGGTGTATACATTTGGGATTTTGTGGATGGGTATCAGGGCAATCCCACTGATGCGGGAGTGGGTAAGCGCAACCCCCTTCAGGCTTTAGAATTAGTTGAAAAAGTGGCTCAGGGTGCCGTATTCATCCTGCGCGACTTCGATCGCTTTCTAGATGATGTCGCGATCGCGCGCAAGCTCAGAAATTTGGCAAGACGACTGAAGAGCGAGCCACAAAACATTATTATATTGGCATCGCAGGTTAATATCCCCGATCGGCTTGGTGAAGTAATTACCATTCTGGAATTTCCGCTGCCAGAAACCGCAGAAATTCGGCAAGAAATTCAGCAAATGCTGGCTAGCGCGCAAGATAAGGCGCAGCTAGAATCTAGTGCCCTTGATGAATTAGTCACATCCAGTCAGGGGTTATCCTTAGATCGCCTGCGACGGGTATTGGCAAAAGCGATCGCTGAAAATGGGTATTTACGTGCCGATGATGTGGATTTAATTTTAGAGGAGAAGCGTCAAAGCATAAGACAAACCCAAATTTTAGATTTTTACCCTTCCGCCACGGAAATTAGCGACATTGGTGGTTTGGATAATCTGAAGGAGTGGCTGTTGCGGCGCGGCGGTAGTTTTTCGGAGCGAGCGCGACAATATGGACTGCCTCATCCCAGGGGCTTGCTGTTGGCAGGCATTCAGGGCACGGGTAAATCGCTAACTGCCAAAGCAATTTCGCACCACTGGCACCTGCCGCTGCTGAGGTTGGATGTAGGGCGGTTGTTTGCTGGACTCGTGGGTGAGAGCGAGTCGCGCACCCGTCAGATGATCCAGCTTGCCGAAGCTTTAGCTCCTTGCGTGTTGTGGATTGATGAAATTGACAAAGCCTTTTCTGGTGCCGATAGCCGGGGCGACTCCGGTACGACCAGTCGCGTGTTCGGCACGTTCCTAACCTGGATGGCAGAAAAAACTTCCCCCGTGTTTATCGTGGCAACGGCTAACAATATTCGCCAGCTACCGCCGGAACTGCTGCGGAAAGGGCGATTTGATGAGGTGTTTTTCGTCGGACTGCCCAATCAAATGGAGCGCCAGCAAATCTTTAACGTCCATCTGGGTAAGTTCCGTCCCCACAACCTGCGAGCCTACGACATCGATCGCCTCGCCTACGAAACGCCGGACTTTTCTGGTGCTGAGATCGAACAGGCAATTATCGAAGCCATGCACATAGGCTTCAGTCAGGATCGCGACTTTACCACCGATGATATTTTGGAAGCAGCCAGCCAGATCGTGCCGTTGGCTCAAACTGCCCAAGCTGAGATTCAGTTTTTGCAGGAATGGGCAACCTCAGGTAAAGCCCGCCTGGCCTCGCGTCAGGGGATACTCAACGCTCGCATGAAATCTATGGAGTAATGAGTGCTATGTTAAAGTAAAACCAACGTATCTCTGGGAGTTACTATGGAAAGCATTCAAACCCTCATTGAGCCTACTGCTCCCACATCTCCACCTGCGATCGACACCGATATCGACTTACCCGACCATACGCAACTGCCAGAATCCGATGGAACTTTTGTGAAAAATTTTCAGGAACACCCCCAGAGCATTATCTTAACCAGTTCCATCAAACCCGTTTTAGAGAAACTACATCCCGACGGGCGTTATTGTATTGGGCAAGATAGCGGTATTTATTGGCGCATCACCCAACCAGCCGAAAGAGGAGCGGAGGCTCCTGATTGGTTCTATGTCCCTAACGTGGAACCGCTTTTGAATGGGGAATATCGCCGCTCCTATGTGATGTGGAAAGAGATAGTTGCTCCTTTAATTGCGATCGAGTTCGTATCTGGCGATGGTTCGGAGGAGAGAAATACCACTCCACCGAGTGAAACCCAAAAAGCAGGAAAGTTTTGGGTCTACGAACAAGCAGTGCGCATTCCTTTCTATGCGATTTACGAAGTGAGTAAGGCTGCGGTTGAGGTATATCGCCTCGCGGGTGGACGCTATCAGCAGATGCCACCCAACGATCGCGGACATTATCCTATTACTCCTTTGGGAGTGGAGTTAGGTATCCTCCCAGGGCCAGAAAACCCTCCGATTCCGTGGCTGCGGTGGTGGGACGCAGATGGCAATTTGCTTCTGACGGGTGATGAACGAGCCGAGCAGGCCGAGGCGATCGCTGTGCAAGAGCATCAGGAAAAGGAAAGACTAGCAGCATATCTGAGATCTATAGGTGTTAATCCTGATGAAATTTAGAGTTAGCTTGCGTGGCGGAGCCAATCGCTCCCCAGACAATAATTATCGTCGGGGATATGCGGGCGCTGCCCACCTCAGGCTAATGGAACTTCTTTCTTAGCTGGGAGTAGCGCTTCGCGGCTGTCGTAAATATCAAACAGTCGATCCATAGATGTGATTTCAAATAAAACCTTAACTTGTGGACTGAGCGCGCACAATGCAACTTCAATGCCGTGGGGCTTTAACTTTTTGAGCAAGCAAACCAGAACTCTTAGCCCCTGGCTGTCCATGAATCCTACACCATGCATGTTGAGCAATAAAGTCCCTACTTTATCTCTAATAGCTTCTGTGGCTACGCGATTGATAAGACTGTCGCAACTTAGATCGAATATGCCGGAAAGCCTTAGCTCGGCGATCGCAGCGCGTTTTAGCTGGCGTGATGGAGTCGATTGCCCTATCCTAATTGTCTTCATAAAATTTGGTTAGCTCGGCTGGGTAACAGCGTTTAATCGCAGTTGTAATGTTTTGGGCACCTTCAGCGACTAAATCCTCAACATAAGCGGGACACAGATTGGATGCTTCGATAAAATTGAGAAAAGGGCCAAAGTAATAAACGCATTGAGGGCTGGATGTCGTAACTTCTACCCACCAATCGCCCACGCCAAAATCAGGTAAGTTGATGAATAGTTTTTTGATGCCAGTTGCGATCGCGTTCATAAAATAGATTCTCCTGAACACTCTAAATATAAATACACTGAGAATTTCAGCCTCTCTTTAAAAGGAACCTGGAAGCTCGCGGGATAAAGTCTCTGGTTTCTTCTTTAGGAGGTATTTCTGACCAATTAGACATTCCCGACCAACAGTGACGACAAAACCAATGCATTTGACGATCTCGAAACTGTTGGAGCATTGGATAGGAACAGCAAGGGCACTGGCTCATGATGACATCGTTATCAGAACAAAGGATCTAGAAAAGGAAGTCTCAGAAGTTCTGCTGCACTTTTGGGGATTGCGGACAAAAGTTCCTCCTTCTAATTGGTTATTATCTCGATCGAGTTGTAAAGAAACTGTGAAATAGAAGTAAATAGCCAGGATTTAATGATAGGAGTGTAAATTTATCCTCAGGCATCGTTACGATACTTTTAGAGGAAGCCTTTTGGGTGCGATCGCTTCTGAGAGTAACTGTACCATTGCTCGATTGTAGTTGCGTTTAAGTTGCAAGCAGTTGGCTTGACGAAACCCCCAATGAAAATTCTGGTTGTAGAAGACGATTTCGCTGTTGCCCAAAGTTTACGATTTCTATTTTCAACCTATAGCTACGCGGTGGATATTGCTGCCGATGGCGAGGCTGGATTGCAAATGGCGGAAGCCTTTGCCTACGACCTGATCTTGCTGGATGTCATCCTGCCCAAGTTGGATGGGGTGAGCCTATGCAAACAATTGCGGGCTAAGGGGTTTCAGAGTCCGATCCTGTTACTGACAGGACAGGGAGAGGGGTGGCAAAAAGCCAGCGCCCTCAATGCGGGAGCCGATGATTACGTCACCAAACCCTTTGATTCTGAGGAATTGGTTGCCCGAGTGCAAGCGTTGTTGCGTCGCGGCGATCGCACCAGCCAACCCATCTTAACTTTTGGCGATCTGTCCATCGATCCGAGTCTTCGTCAGGTAGCCTACGGTACGCGGTTGCTGACCCTCACCCCCAAGGAGTATGCCATTCTGGAATTGTTTTTGCGCAATCCCCAGAAAGCATTCAACCCCAATGTCATTCTGGAACACGTTTGGACTTCGCTGGAAACCCCTGGAGAAGAGGCAGTTCGCGTGCACATTAAAGAGCTACGCAAAAAATTGCTCTCCCTGGGCGCGCCTGAAGATTTCATCAAAACCAAATATCGGCAGGGTTACATATTGAATCCGCTCTATTCGTCCCCGTCAGTTGCACAGACTGCCGATCGCCTGACCCCACCCCAGCTTGCCGAATTGAATGCGGTTAATGAAGAATTGCGTGCCACCTTAAAAGAACTGCGATCGACTCAGGAGGTGCTGCGTCAGAGAAATCGGGATTTGGAGATTGCCTACGAAACGATCGCTCAAGAAAGGCAGCAGTTGCAAGCTTCTTGCGGCGGACTGGAACAGCCAGCCAGCAACCTGGATCGGTCGAATGCCCTCCTCAACTCTATTTTGACCGACCTGTGCTTAGGAATAGTCGCGATCGATTCTCAGGGTTGCATTATCAGTTGGAACCAGGAAGCGCAAAACCTCTGGGGACTGTCGGTTGAGGAGGTGCGGGGAAAGTCCTTATTTAATCTGGATATTGGCTTGCCGATGGCGCAGTTGCGAGAGCCAATCCTGGCCTGCCTGAACGGGCAAACCGATCGCTATGTCCTGAAGCTCGATGCGATCGACCGCCGAGGGCGATCGATGCAATGTCAGGTTAGGATCTATATATCGCTCGGAGTCGCTCGGGAGCGACAAGGGGCAATCGTGTTGATGGAAGAGGTTGCGGCATGAGCGCATCAGAGGAACGACAGCATTACCAAAACTGGTTTGAGCTTGCCCCCGATGCCTGCTTGATAACGGATGTCAAAGGCACGATTGAGGTGGCAAACGGGGCTGCTGCTGCCCTGCTGAACGTGCGGCGCAATTCGTTGGTAGGCAAATCCCTGCTTTCCTTTGTGGCCGAATCCGATCGCCCCGCGCTCTCTGCCCAGCTAGATAACCTTACCCACTCGAACCAACCAGCGTCAAAACGTTCTCCCCAGCGATCGCGGAGCCAGATTTTATTGCAGGATTGGGAATTGTCTTTGCAACCGCAGAAGCAGGCTGCCTTCCCAGTCTCTTTGTCACTGACGGGAGAGCGCGTTGGCGCAGCCTCTCGGAACGAGACTCGCCAGGGACAGGTCGCGTGCTTGTACTGGTTATTTCGCGATTTGAGCGATCGCAAACAAGCCGAACTCGCTCTCAGGGAAACGCAACAACAGCTTCAAGCAATTCTCGATAACTCACCTGCGGTTATCTACGCGATCGATCGGCAAAACCAACATCTGTTCGTGAATCGCAGTTATGCCGAAATTATGTCTGTGACACCAGAAGCCCCGATCGGCAAGAGTATCTATGAATTCTGGCCGGCGGAAACTGCTAATAATTTTGCTGCCAATAACCAACAAGTCATTCAAGACAATCGACCCGTCAAAGTAGAAGAAGTCGTGCCTCAGCCAGATGGACTGCACACCTATATTACCCTCAAGTTCCCCCTGCGCGATGTCGATGGCAACCCATACGCCGTCTGCGGTATTTCTACAGACATTACCGATCGCAAACAGACAGAACAGAAAATCCGCGAACAAGCCGCCCTGTTAGACATCACCTCTGATGCGATTTTTGTGCGCGACTTAGACAACCGAATTATTTACTGGAACCGGGGGGCAGAGCGGTTGTATGGGTGGTCGGCTGAGGAGGCGATCGGGCAATTTGCCGATCTATTGCTCCAAGACCCGACCTCTACTATCGCAGTGATATTACAACGGCTGACAGAAACAGGAGAATGGCAGGGTGAAATCCACAACATAACCAAATCTGGGGAAGCGGTTACTGTCGCAGTGCGTTGGACATTAATGCGGGATGTCGCAGGTCAACCGCAGGCGATTTTGACCGTTGATACCGACATCACCGAAAAGAAAAGTCTGGAAGCTCAGTTCCATCAGGCTCAGCGCATGGAAAGTTTGGGTACATTGGCAAGCGGCATCGCCCACGATCTCAACAACGTCCTCACACCCATCGTGTCGATCTCTCAACTATTGCGATTGCGCCAACCCACGCTAGATCGACAATCGCAAGAGATGCTAAAGGTTTTAGAAGAAAGTGCCAAACGCGGTGCAAGCATCATCAAACAAATTCTGACCTTTACCAGAGGCACCGGAGGAGAGCGACAACCCGTCCAGATTGCACCCATATTGCAGGAAGTAATCGACGTTACCCAACAAACGTTTCCCAAATCGATTTCCATTCATGCATCCACACTCGACCCAGAACTTCAGCTAATTTCTGTCGATCCCACCTATTTGCATCAGGTTTTGATGAACCTCTGCGTCAACGCCCGCGATGCTATGCCCAATGGCGGTGCGATCGCGCTGTCTGCCGAAAATTTCCACGTTGACGCACTCTTTGCCCAAATGCACCTGGAGGCTCGCGTCGGTAACTACGTGTTAATTACTGTTGCCGATACGGGCAGCGGCATTCCCCCAGAGGTGCGCGATCGCATCTTCGAGCCGTTTTTTACTACCAAAGCGCTCGGGCAAGGCACTGGCTTAGGACTTGCCAGTGTCCTGGGCATTGTCAAAGCCTATGGTGGATTTATCGAGGTGCAGAGCCAGCCAGGAACGGGCAGCCAGTTTAAGATATATCTACCTGCCCTAGTGGAAATGGAAGCAATCCCCTATGAGGCTCTAACCGAGTTGCCCCGAGGGCGCGGAGAATCGATTTTGATCGTCGATGATGAGAATGCCATTCTTCAATCCGCTCAAGTCATTTTAGAAGCTTACAATTATCGGGTTATTACTGCTAGTCGGGGCGCTGATGCGATTGAAATTTATCGCGATCGCCAGGATGAGATTCACGCCGTGTTGATGGACATGATGATGCCCGAAATGGATGGTATCAATGCGATCCAGGCACTGCAAGCGATAAATCCCCATGTCAAGATCGTCGCTACGAGCGGACTGGCGGGAAACTATCGGCCAACTTTGCAAACCCTTGGTATCGCGATCGTATTGACCAAACCATTCAACACGATAGAACTCTTACACAGTATCTCCCAACATTGACGCTCCCTATTAATTACCCCTAATATTGCCTGACGATTGGAAGTCGCGACTACACAAACAAAATTGCCTGGCGATTGGAAATCGCGGCTATACGAGCAAAGTCCGCTTGCGCGGGCTGTCAAGGAAAAAGGGGTTATACCAATTCTCTAAAGTAAAATTACAGATTACTGGAGGGGCGAACGGCCGTTCGCCCGTACGTAGATTGATATGTAGTTCAATTTTGAAGAATTGGTATTAGCAACCCAGGACTTTGTATCGCTACTCCCAATAAAAAACGTGCAGGTCGTGGAGATCTGCACGTCAAAACTCAGAGAAACTACGAACTCTAGAAAGTGAACACTGTGCGCAATGTCCCAACTGTAACCGTGCCGTTCGCGCTGTTGTTATTGGGATTAAAGATGAACTGGATATCAGGCGTAATTGTAATATTGTTGCTAATTGGGAAGTTGTAGAACAATTCCAAATTAGTTTGAGAACTATTACCCACCTGGCTGGAGATGAACGGCTGACCCACAGCGATCGCAGCTAGAGCGCCTGGCTTGAACAGATCTGGGAACGCAAATCCAAACATCCAGGTTTGCGGACTGATACTGGTGGAAGTAGCATTGGCGTTGACAAAGTTGTTGAGTGCAGGATTGGCATTAACTGGTACGCCATTGCGACTGTTGATACTGCCAAATCCATAGCGTCCAAACAGAGCTGCACCCTTCGCAAATGCCCACTCCACATTTACACCACCCGTGTTGAAGTCGAGATTGCTGATAGAAGCATTGGTGTATTGCAGGCGAATTGCAAATGGGCCTTTCTTATCGCCATCCTTGGGTGCAAATTCCAATTCAACTGTGCCCTGGTATGGGTCGCCGAACAAGCCGCGATTGGTGACGATGCCACCCGTGGTGACGACGGAGTTAATCGCCGATCTATTCAACCCAGCCGCAGCATCGGAGGCATTTGCCGCTATATATACGGCTCGAATGCTGAATGGCCCATTCCCCGGATTCCAGTCAAAAGCTGCGCCTGCGCCGCCTGTTTGTGGATTGACCAGGACTGTCAGGGGATTATTAATAAAGAAGGTGGACGAGAAATCCACTGCTTCGTTGTTGGCAAAGCTATTTAGATCGACGTGGTCGTAGACGTGCATAACGGGTCCCACGGAAACCTTGAGATCCTGCCCCAATTTAAAGTCGTAGCGCAGTTTTGCCAGGGTAAAGTTGCTACTTGCGCCAGCATAGTCGAGACCGAAGGTATCAAAACCCAGGTTGCCCACATCACCTGCTGGTACGTTACCGAGGATGGAACCTGCGGTACCGCCACCATTGCCTGCCTCTAAGCGCGTAATCAGGAGATCGCTACCAGTGAAGCTGGTATTAAAGTCAAGGCGAATTCTGGAGTTGAAGGTGGTGTTAACATTCCCGGAAGGAATGCTGAAGGCACCATTGCCAGCCGCACCGGGTAGCGCGCCGACATTGGAACTGAAAAAGCGCCCGCCACCGCCGTTGCCACCTGTGATGGCGAAGATCGCTTGCGCGGATAGTTTAGTTGTGGTGGAAAACTGTTGGGCTTCTAGCGTGGCGGTCTTGGACTCTAGGGCATCGACCCGTCCCTTGACTACAGCTAGTTCTGCGGCAAATTCTTCCTGTAACTTTTGGAGGGCAGCTAGATCCTCTTTGCTAGCCTTATCTGCCAAACCAGCCGTGAGAATTTCGTTAATTTTATCCAGGCAAGCATTTAAGCCTGCGGCGAACTCAAAGCGCGTTAGGGAACGCTGGCCGCGAAAGGTGCGATCGGGGTAGCCAGCAATACAGCCGTAACGTTCTACCAAGGATTGCAGCGCTGTAAATGCCCAGTCGGTAGGTTTGACATCGCTCAACTGAGACACAGAGGTCACGTTTTGGGCAACTTGACTGGAATTTTCATCCATCTTCTGCGTCAACTGCTCGACAGTTGTAGTTGCAGGCGATGTTTCATTTGCATTTGTATTTGTAGTCTCAGCTAAAGCTGGGCAACTGGCAGATAATCCAGCGATCGCCATCACGCCCAGGCAACTAGCCAGACTAAACTGATAATTCTTCATTTCTCTCCCCTCACAAGAGTTGTCGGTGTATATCACTATGGGGATTATCTTAGCACTGAATAAATACTCATATAGCTTTTATAGCTATAGCCAATAGGCTTAGGACGGGGTGCAGGGGTTCCACCCCTGCGTGGGGGCGCAGCCCCCACACCCCCTGTCCTAACAGATCTGTCTACGGCTATAGCGGTTGGCTTTCGGCAGTCAGCTTTTTAGGGACAACAATAAATAAGGCATTCTCAGTATTGAGAATGCCTGAAATTTTAACTACTTTTAACCCGAAACCTGCTTAGCTGGTTGACTGGCAGATACCTGTAAGGTCAGGTTTAGTAGAGCCGTTATTGGCTCGCAGTCAAGCTTTTGGCAAAACCTGACCCTACGATAAAATGCGGATCCCAGCACTAACTAGCTTAGAAGCTGAATACAGTCCGAATTGTTCCAACTGTAACCGTGCTGTTGGCACTGCTGTTGTTGGGGTTAAAGATGAACTGGAGGTCGGGAGTGATTCTGATGTTGTCAGAGATGGGGAAGTTGTAGAACAACTCCAGGTTAGTTTGAGTGCTGTTACCCACCTGGTTAGTAATGAATGGCTGACCCACAGCGATCGCGGCGAGAGAGCCTGGCTTAAATAAGTCTGGGAAGGCAAACCCAAACATCCAGGTTTGAGGGTTAATGTTGTTGCCTGTGCCGGGGTTGACAAAGTTGCTGTAGGATGATGCGGTAGCGCTAAGCGGCACGCCACGACCATCTATACTGCCGAAGCCATAGCGACCAAACAAAGCTGCACCCTTCGCAAACGCCCACTCAACGTTGACCCCGCCAGAGTTAATATCCACATTGCTGATTGCACCTCTGGTATATTGCAGACGCAAAGCAAATGGGCCTTTCTTATCGCCATCCTTAGGCGCGAACTCAAGTTCGATCGTCCCTTGGTAGGGGTCGCCGAATAAACCACGGTTGGTAATAGCGCCAGTACCGTTATTGCCTGAAGAAGCGATCGAGCCATTGGCAGCAGCATACACGGCTCGGAGGCTAAATGCTCCACCACCAGGGTTCCAATCGAGAGCAGCACCGGGTACGCCATTGAATGGGTTAATCAGCACTATCAATGGATTGTTGATGAAGAAGGTAGACGAGAAGTCAACGGCTTCGTTGTTGGCAAAGCTATTTACATCAACGTAATCCCAAACGTTGATTGCAGGACCAATAGCGACCTTGAGATCTTTGAATGGTTTAAATTCATAAACCAGTTTTTGCAAGCCAAAGTTAGATCCAACCCCAGCATAGTCCAGGGCAAATGTGTCAAAGCCAATGTTGCCAAGGTCGCCAGCCGGAGCAATGCCAATGATATTACCGGCAGTCGAACCACCGTTACCAGCTTGCAGTCGGGTAATTAAGATGTCATCTCCGGTAAAACTGGTATTGAAGTCAAGGCGAACTCTGGAATTGAAAGTCGTGTTGGTATTGTTGTTATTGCCACCACTAGAGCCAGTAACAGCAAAAATGGCCTGACCGCTGAGTTTAGTTGTGGTGGAGAACTGCTGTGCTTCTAGAGTTGCAGTCTTAGATTCTAAGGTGTCTACGCGACCTTTCAGGGCAGCTAGTTCGGCTGCAAACTCTTCTTGCAGTTTTTGGACGGCGGCGAAGTCTTCTTTACTGACTTTATCTGCCAGACCAGCCGTGATGATTTCGTTGATTTTGTCCAAGCAAGCATTGAGACCTGCAGCAAACTCAAAGCGCGTCATGGCGCGTTGACCGCGATAGGTGCGATCGGGATAACCAGCAATACATCCGTAGCGCTCGACCAGGGACTGCAAAGCCGTAAATGCCCAGTCGGTGGACTTAACGTCGCTTAGTTGCGAAACAGAAGTAACATTTTGAGATAGAACCTCATTGTTATTCAGTACTTCCGTAACCTGGCTAACCTGGTTTGGTTGAGTAACTTCTGCTGTAGTTTCGGCTAATACCGGACTGCCTGCCACTAGACCGGCCATAGTCAGGACACTGATACCGCCTGCTAACCTAAGGTAATTTTTCATGATTTCTACTCCTCACGAGAGCAATTAGCTATTGAACGTTGTATTTGGACTAGTAGTGGAACTAGTGAATACCCTCACAATCTCGTTTCTTCTATTTTGAGATAGGCGTAGCACAGGAGGGCACAATTTGTCTGACTTCTAGAGTCTAGATATTAGTAAGCCAAATGTAGCAGATTACTTTGCTATAGATGGTTTCATAACTCATTCTTCTAGCTTAAGCCAGATTAGCATAGATATAGGCGTTTCATGCTAGCATCTCAAGCATTCAAGTTAAGTAAATGTTAAGAATGGTTAACTCCGACAAAGCTCGATTCTGCGAGTTCTTAGAGGTGGGTAATTGTATTTAAGGTTATTTAAGGTTATTTAAGGTTATTTAAATTTATTGCCGTGTGATGAATTCTTGACAAGCAGTTGGTCGTGTTGAATTGCTAAGGTTTTCATAACTCCAGCTAGAATAGCGCATTAATGCGCTCGTACATTGCTATAGCACTCCTATTTGAGTTGTAAAATTTCTGCGCTGACCGCTGGCTGCTAACTTGCACGAATCATTTTGGATTGCTATATAACCTTGTAACGATCTAGGAAAATCTGAATTCGGTATGGCAATAGTATTAGCTGGCGACGTGGGTGGCACCAAAACCTTACTGCGTTTGGCAGACACCACAACTTCCAAATATGGGCACCTGCCCTTACTCCTATTTGAAGCGAGTTATGCCAGCAACACCTACGAGCATTTAACGGTAATCGTGCAGAAGTTCCTGACCACGTCGGAGGCTAGCTTGGGATATTTGCCGCAGCCGAAAACTGCCTGTTTTGGCATTGCTGGGCCAGTGGTCGATCGTACTTCAGAACTGACAAATTTGGGCTGGTCGTTGCAAGGCGATCGCCTTGCGGCAGCTTTGGGCATTGGGCGGGTAGAGTTAATCAATGACTTTGCGGCTGTAGGCTACGGCATTGAAGGGCTTGCTCCCCAGGATTTGCATACGCTCCAGGTTGGGGAATCACAACCACATGCCCCCATAGGGTTGATTGGAGCTGGTACGGGACTGGGAGAGGGTTTCATGATCTGGGATGGGAGCGGCTACAAGGTTTATAGTTCGGAAGGCGGACATACTGATTTTGCTCCGCGCGATCGCTTGGAAATAGATCTACTGCAATATCTCTTGCAAAGACACGAGCGCGTATCCGTCGAGCGAGTAGTGTCCGGACAGGGAATAGTCTCAATTTATCAGTTTCTTCGAGATAGCCAATTTGCCACTGATGAGGTTGGACTCGATGCGATCGTAAGAGATTGGGAACAGGGTAAGCAAGCTCTCTCTCCAGCCGCTGCTATTTCTCAAGCCGGAATTGAAAAGCGCGATCGCTTAGCGGTACAAACTATGCAGATGTTTGTACGGGCTTATGGTGCGGAGGCAGGCAATTTGGCACTCAAGTTGCTCCCCTATGGTGGGTTATATATTGCTGGTGGTGTGGCGGCTAAGATCTTGCCACTGATGGAACAGGGCGAATTTATGATGGCATTTCAGCAGAAGGGGAGAATGCAACCGATTTTGAAGGATGTTCCCGTCCACATCATTTTGAATCCAGAGGTAGGATTGATTGGCTCGATGCTTTATGCGACAAGAGCTTGCTTGGAGGATTAAGGGCAGCCTCCCATAGGCGATCGACGCTTAGTTATGGGAGTCTGCCCTAATATCCAATGGATGATAGATATTATCCCAAATCCTGTTGAGTTACTCCCTTTCACTTGAAGTCCGCGCAGGCGGACTTTGTTCGTGTAGCCGCGACTTCCCATCGTCAGGCAATATTAGGGATAACTAACGCGGATTGGTATTACCCCCTAGGCAGCTATTTCTGCCATGGGGCGTTTGACGACAACGCGGTCGATCAACCCATAGCTTTCCGCTTCTGCAGCAGACATAAAAAAGTCGCGCTCCGTATCTTGCATAATGCGATCGATCGGTTGACCTGTGTGGAATGCGAGCAGTTCGTTAATGCGATTTTTATGGTAGAGAATTTCCTTTGCCTGAATCTCAATATCAGTTGCTTGACCTTGAGCGCCACCTAGAGGTTGGTGGATCATAATTCTGGCATGGGGTAGGGATAATCTCTTTCCGCTAGTTCCACCTGCTAGCAAAAATGCCCCCATACTGGCAGCTAATCCCACACAGATGGTAGAAACATCGGGGCCAATGTGCTGCATGGTATCGTAGATTGCCATGCCTGCGGTCACGGAGCCGCCAGGAGAGTTGATGTAGACAAAAATGTCCTTTTCAGGATCTTCTGCTTCGAGGAACAGTAATTGGGCGACTACCAAGTTTGAAATAGTGTCATCGATGGGCTGGCCCAAAAAAATGATCCGCTCTCTTAGCAGGCGAGAGAAAATATCGAAGGCACGCTCTCCACGGCCAGACTGTTCAATGACGGTTGGGATCATAATGACGTTTAATAATTTCAAGTAGTTATATTTTAGCTCTTTAGCATATAGCGTTATGACGCATGGCAGAATTAGATTGAGGAAGTTTGCTCAGTATGCCGCGTTTTCAAAGTTGGTTGTTTAATTCTGTCGATCGCTCATTGCCCGTAGAACTGGGTCGTCGGGCCAGATGGGCTTGTCAGCGGTTTATCGATCGCTTCAAGCGAGATCGGCCACTACTGCGACCATCCGAAGTTTGGGCACAGGTTACCAAGCAGGTAGCAAAGGTCGTGCTCTATCCCGTATACCTGATTGCAACCGCTGCCAAACGCAGCGATCTTCAATTGCGTCCGGATAGTACAAAACCGCCGCTGCTGCTTCGACCATTTCAGCAATTGGTGGTATGGGCAGAATCCACCGATCTATATACGGCTAGATCGGCATCCGATCGAACCGACCCGGAAATCGATCGAGAAATCGGTATAGAAGGCGATCGGCCTCAGTTAGGGGCTAATCCAGAAAGTAGCAATCCCAAACTGCCTCCATCTCAAGCCGAGCAGGCAAAGATAGCGCCCCGCACCAATATTTTTCCGCAAATCTGGCAGCCGCCAGCCAATCTTGGGCACCCGAAAGCCTTTAAATTAGTGTCGATCGCCTACGAACAACAGTTGGAGCGCATCCGTCGCTTAATTAAAGCCGCAATCGACTATTTCTTTGGTAAAAAAACGACTAAGCCACAGCTTGAAACTGCGGAAGTGCCATCGCAGCCCTGGTTGACCATGGCCGATCTGTTTGATGATGGCGAGCCTTGGCCTCAAATCGAACAGCGACATGCGGAGCGATCGCACGAGCAGTTACCCGCACATGTGAAGCAATCCCAACAAGCTTTTACTGGCAAGCGCGAGCGATCGCTCTCCCAACGCAGCTCTGCTACGACAACCCCAGCAATAGCAGCAGAAAGCCGATCGAGTAGCATAACCAGACGTGCGACTGGTAGTATAACCAGCAGTGAGGCAAGCGATACGGCTATTACACCTAGTAGCGATTCTCCTGGAGAGATAGTGCCTGACTTGAGTGGTTGGTTAGAAGAAGTTCCAGACTTAGAACCCGAAGAACCCTATCGTACCTTACAAGCCTGGATTGAAACTCAAGCTACATTTCTTGGCTATGTTTACAGTCCGATTATGGAGTTTATCCATCGCCTGGATCGCTTAATCGCTAGGTTCGAGCAATGGCTGGTTAGTTTATGGCGAAAATTATGTCAAATGTTGCGCCGTAGTTCTTAGCTGATAGCTATAGCGATGCTAAATCATTTATGAACGGGGTGGGGTAGAACACGGCAGTGGCTTTAGGGGGAAACCCCCAAGACCGCCCTGCCTCCCCTGCGTGGGGCGCAGCCCCACATCCCCTTTTTCACAAATCATTTGTGATTGCTATATATGCGATCGCGATCGCTAACTTCCAGGATCGAAATCACAATACTCTAATAACTCAAATCACAGAAATCTGCGATGGAGCGATCGAGAATATTGGTAATTAAGCTTATAGCACTACGAAATTAAGGGGTACAGGGATAGCAGCCCTTCATAGGGACGCAGCACCTCCAGCCCCATCTCACAAACCAGTTTGCTGCTATATATGCTTAAAGCACGTAAAACAATCGTTAAACATCACCAAGCGATTGTTAAACATCCTCTATATTTTCTAGATATTAAGGTTGAGGTAATTTGGTTATGACTACTCGTAAGTTATTACAGCAGGTGGTTCTGGCTGGACTTGTGACAATGCCGATTATGGCAATGGGTGCTACTGCGGTATCCGCACAAAACTTATATGGCGCGATCGCCCGTTCCCGTTCCACAGGAGATAAAGGCTTTGCCTGGAACTATAGTACTCGCTATGAAGCCGAAAGAAGAGCGATCGCCGAATGTAATAGTTACTCTGGAGCTGGTGATTGCCGCGCATTGCTGTGGTTTAGAAATGCCTGTGGCAGCATAGCCGAGTCTAACGATGGTGGGGCTGGTACTGGCTGGGGTACGACTAGAGCTTTATCCCAAGATTACGCGATCGATTCATGCAGCGGTGTAGGTAGTGGCTGTCGGGTCACCAGAACAATTTGCACTGGTCGGTGATTTGCTTTTTAGGAGGCAGGGAAGAATTATGAAAAGTACCGCAAAGTACCTCCTAAATTAAGCATACACAAATAACTAATAGGGATAACTTACATGATGATGCGTCAATTAGGTCGACATCTAGTTCTGGCCGGAGTGATGGCAGTGCCAATGGTAGCAATGAGTGCGGCGGCTGCTTCTGCAGGAGATTTATACGGGGCAATAGCCCGTTCCCGTTCCACCGGAGATAAAGGATTTTCGTGGAACTATAGCACTCGCTATGAAGCTGAAAGAAGAGCGATCGCCGAATGTAGTAGTTACTCTGGAGCTGGTGATTGCGAAGCTTTGTTGTGGTTTAGAAATGCCTGCGGCAGTATCGCCGAGTCTAACGATGGTGGTGCCGGGACTGGTTGGGGTACGACTAGAGCTTTATCCCAAGATTACGCGATCGATTCATGCAACAGCGTAGGCAGCGGTTGTCGGGTCACCAGAACAATTTGTACTGGCAACTAAAACTTTACTGCTGGAGTTGTCTGGCAAATACCCCCCTATGCGTGCATATTATTAATGTTGTCAAAAAGCTGACCACTAGTAAGTGCTTGTGGAAATTCCGTTAATTCGAGATGTGGGCGAGCAGGGACTTTTGCAACTGTTTCGCCCCTTTTGCTCTGACCTGGTTGGCGACGATGCCGCTGTGATGGGAGCGTTGCCAGAAGATCGCGAGCTGGTAGTAACGACGGACATGCTTGTTGATGGCGTGCATTTCAGCAATGCTACTACCAGTGCCGGAGATGTGGGCTGGCGAGCAGCGGCAGTTAACTTATCAGATCTGGCTGCTATGGGTGCCCAGCCTTGGGGCGTGACGATCGCGGTAGGATTGCCCCCCACAACTTCAGTGGATTGGATTAAATCTGTCTATCAGGGCTTCCACGACTGCTTGCAACAGTATGGCGTGCAGTTAGTGGGAGGGGATACGGTGCGATCGCCCCATACTTGCATATCCGTCACGGCCTTTGGCACGGTGATGCGGGGTCGAGTTATCCAAAGACACGCAGCACAAGATGGCGATCTAATTCTGATTACGGGAAACCACGGACTATCCAAAGCGGGCCTAGAACTACTACTACATCCTGAATTGGCCGATCGATTATCAGATTCCTCGTTCAGAGAGGAAATCATCTCTAGTTTAGTGCGATCGCATCAAA
This sequence comes from Pseudanabaena sp. PCC 6802, assembly GCF_000332175.1. NCBI lineage: Bacteria > Bacillati > Cyanobacteriota > Cyanophyceae > Pseudanabaenales > Pseudanabaenaceae > Portococcus > Portococcus stanieri. The sequence goes on from NZ_KB235914.1 coordinate 3,666,156, forward strand.
GGCCAACACCTCGTTTGGATGTCCCACCATTAATCTGGTCGATTTTGCAAGAACAAGCTCTATCGCCTCCTATTAGACTGGCGGGTATGGATAGCAGTGACGGGCTTGCAGATGCAGTTCTGCAAATTTGTCGTGCCAGTGGTGTCGGCGCTCGTTTAGATTGGCAGGAAATTCCAATCCCAGAAGTAATAGAACCCCTGGCAGGCGATCGGGCATTAGATTGGGTACTGTATGGTGGTGAGGACTTTGAACTGGTTTTGTGCTTGCCCCCTCGCGTAGCAAAAGCCTTAGTAGCACGGTTGCCAGAGGCAGCTATTATAGGGGAGATTATCAGTGGCGATCGCGTTGAAGGTTTAGCTTGGCAAAGCACGTTTCAACATTTCCAGAGCCAGTAGATATTGGCATATTATGGCGGTCTATCAAGTACGTCTGCTCAATCCCTCGCTAGGTCTCGATCGCACGATCGCGGTACCAGATGACGAATATATCCAGGATATGGCGATCGCAGAGGGAATTAGATTGCCCGCCGGATGCCGTCAAGGTAACTGTTCTGCTTGTATTGTTAAAGTAGCGATCGGTGAGGTCGATCAAAGCGAGCAGAAGTTTCTGCGCCCAGAGGAAATTGCCGCTGGCTATGCCATTACCTGTGTTGCCTATGCCTTGTCGGACTGCACCTTAGAAACTCATCAAGAAGGAGTTTTATACAAGTCCTCTCTTTATGCACCCGTGCCGGAGTTAAAGAAAAGTGAAAGCCAAAGCGATCGCCAATCGGAAACATAAACCCATCGTACCGCCGCCAACTCCAATTCGGCAGCAGTACGAACAGCATAGCGTGCGCGGTTTTTACGAACAATTTGGTGCCGAATATCGCAATCCCCATGAAAGCGCGATCGTGGCTCTAGTTACATCCGCAGTCGAGCGCTGGCAATTAAATTGCGATCGGGTGTTAGATTTAGCTTGCGGTAGCGGTGAAGTAACTCTGGCTCTACGCGGCTCAGGCTATGCAAATATTACTGGGATCGATCCCTACACCTATGCAGCCTATCAGCACCGCACGGGTCTAGAAGCTGAAACCTATAGCTTTGAAGATATTGCCGCTGGTATGCTTAGTGACAGGTACTATAGTTTAATTGTTTGCAGTTTTGCCCTACATTTAATTCCCTCATCCTGGTTACCTCTAGTTGTTTATCAACTCAGACAAATCGCGCATAGCCTGGTGGTAATTACCCCTAATAAATCCCCACAACTAAAACCAGAATGGGGATGGACTTTTCTAGATGAGATAGAAAGCGATCGCGTTCGAGCGAGGCTATATCAATAAATGCCACACCAGAATAAAGGAAATTTAACAAATTCCAGTGACGCTGACGATCTCCCAGGTCATGACTTGGCAGATCGCCTCCTCAATGCGCTCGCACAATCGGAAGTTGCGCAGCTAATTGATGCTTTGTTTCAGGTTTTACCCCCTCAATTGCAAGAGCAAGCGATCGCTCAGCTCTCTCCTAACACGCAACAAGTTATAAAGCAAATTCTGGCTCTACCACCTACAGATAGGCCAGCTCAGACAAATGCTCCAACCGAGCAAACTGTTTCGCTAGCTAAACAGGCGCAGATCTGGTCTGAACTATGGCAAGATTGGGATGCGATCGTAGAAGAAGCTGCCCAAGAAGAGGGAAAGTATATTGTCCAAGAAGAGCACTGGGAGCCACCCTATTTTGATGCCACCACATTTAATGAGGATTTAGAGAAACTTGCTGACAAGATGCTGCCAATGGTTCAGATCGCATTTGAGCATGGATTTACACCCGATCGTAGTTTTGTTGCTGCCCTTTTGGATGCAGAGGCAGATATTTTGACAAGCATCCCAGATTGGATGGAAATTACCGACGGAATATATTTAGAGCGGCAATTAACCCACTGCGCACTGCAATGGGAATGGCTAACTATTCAGCAACAAGGACAGGATGCCTTTGATTTTACTCAACACATGTGCCAGTACGAGCAAGAATTTCAAGAGGTAAAGTTTGATAGTGATGTAATTCCCGATTTCCTGGTGCAGTTATCTCAATCCGATCGGCGGTGCATTTTAGCAGGATTAAACGCGAACAAAGAAACTCCTCTATGGAGTCGCGTGCTGAGTGATGTCCATTCTCATTGGTACGATCTCTATCTAAACCTTATCGAGCAATTTACGCCTGAAGTCTATTTGGATAATCTGCGCGAAACGATTCCACAACGGTGGCAAAATGGTTTGCCCGTTATTAATGCCTTACTGACCGCACGTAACTATACAGAAAGTCTGAATGCGATTTCAGAAACACTGAGAGCATTTCTGAAATCAAATCGGGGAGAGGCGAATTGGATGCCTGAAACTTCACTTTTGCTGTCTAGCTCGGGCTTTTACTATCTGAGCGAGTCGGAAAATATTCTTCTACTATTGCGCTATTACCAGCAAACCACACTGGAGTTAAATCAAACAGAGCGAGCAAATGCTCTAGAGATTCAGCAGACAGCGATCTCCGAGTGGTTTAACTGGTCGGAAATGTTTAAGGTCTTTGCTGAAGTATCCCTATCTAAATCTACGCACCAAGCACTGTTTACATCATGGCGAGGTTACATCGATCGCCAATCTAAACCCCATGCTTGGGGTGGATATGGCACAGTCAAAGTCGATGATTGGTGGGTTCCCTGGCTGATTGATAGCATTGCCGATCCCCAAAAAGGAGCAACCTGGTTTGGGGAGAAAATTACCCAATGGATTGCAAATCTACCTGGAGACAAAACTCAGTTAGGTGAGAACTACGACATACTACGACTTTTAACTAAAGATCTAGTCGCAATCCAACCCCAGAGGCAGTCATTCTATCCTCAGTTCCATCAGGTTGTGATTCATCCGCAAATGGCATCTCAACAAAGCGATCGATCTCGGCAAGAGTATCTTCAACAATACGCACCGACTGATTTGTGGGATCGGGTAATGAATTATTGGAAAACCAACCTGCAGTACTTTATCCCGAAGCCGGAGTTTGCTCAAAAATCTGACTATAAGGAACATGCGCGTTGGATGCTGACTCTGAAGGAGTTATCCCCACAGGACTATGCAACTCTCTTGGCTCAGTGGCAAGTAGTTCACCAACGACGGAGCAATCTGTGGAAAGCGATGGGACAGATGGGATTAGTTTAATTATGACTATTTCATTTCCCCAATTGGATAAAGGAGGTTAAAGATGAGCGAGCATCAATATTACGAATTTCAGACAATCGATCGCCCGCTCTCCACAAGCGAACAAGCGGAGATTAAAAAGCTATCTAGCCGGGTTCAACTCACTCCCACACAAGCGATCTTTGTTTATAACTTTGGTGATTTTCGTGGTAAGCCCGAGCAAATATTAACCCAATATTTTGATGCCATGTTTTACATCGCTAACTGGGGTACCTGGCAACTAATGTTTCGGTTCCCCAAAGCGATTATTGACCCGAGTTGGTTTGTACCCTATGACCTGCCCAATGCGATTACTGTTACCACAACCCCTAAATATATAGTCCTTGATATTCAAATTATCGAGGAAGATGGATTTGGATGGGTTGAAGGTGAGGGGTGGTTGCCAGAGCTGCTGCCGCTGCGCAACGATCTATTGAGTGGAGATTTACGCTTGCTGTACCTGGTGTGGTTGCGAGTAGCTCCCTACCTAGCTGGAGAAGAGCTGGATGACGATCCGATTGAACCACCAATTCCTCCTAATTTAAGTCAGCTATCCCCACCGTTGGAAGCGTTTATTAAATTAGTAGAACTCAATCCCGATTTAGTTGATGCTGCGGCTCAGGCAAGTACTCGCCACCAAGCATCTTCAGATTTGCCTTTGGAGAATTGGTTGTCTGCTCTTTCGGAAGCCGAGAAGCAGAAATTTCTGCTTAAACTCTTGCAGCGAGAACCCCATACCGATCTGCAGTTGATTAATCGCTTGAAGGAGTTAGCGGGGGCAGGTCGATCCTCTCCTCCATTCACTCCAGGTCAACGCCGATTATCCGAATTAGAAGCGATCGTCGATACATTGAGAGCGAAGCGCGAACAAAAAGAACAAAATGCGGCAAAGAAAAAACGCATTAAAGAACTAGAAGCACTAGCGCCCCAAGAAGCTGAAGCATGGCAAAGAGTAGGGCAGCTAATCGAATTTAAGCAGGCTAAACCTTATGATGAAGCCGCTGCCCTACTCAAAGATTTGCTCGATCTTGCAGACTATCAAGGGCGATTGCCGGAATTCGATCGACGCTTTGAAAAGCTCAAGTCAGACTATAGTAATCGCCCAGCCTTAATCGCGCGTCTCAGAAAAATTAGATCGTAGCTTATTGAGGTATAGCGGCTGCAATCGAGCTATACTGGGAACAGTAGGCAAAGAGAGCAATCCTTTATTCAGATAGCAGTTTGGATAAGGATTTAGATATAAAAAGCAAGATCTACGCTGAAGCAGGAATTCCTGAATATTGGGTAGTCGATCTCAGAAATAGGCAGCTTATCGTATTTCGAGATCTCCAGTATGGGGAATATAGATCGAAATCCACCCTAACTGGTGGGACGATTTATCCTCTAGCTTTTCCCGATCTCCCTGTATCGATTAGCGAAATTATCAGTAATGCATGATATATTGCTCCGGCAACCTGAGATATTACAGGAGATACGGTTGTTTCAAGGGTCACTACCTAAAAAATGCAGGCTGTATTATTGCCGGAGCAATAGCTATAGCCAACAGGCTTAGGACGGGGGGCAGGGGTAGAACCTCTGCGTGGGGGCGTAGCCCCCACACCCTCTTGTACTAACAGATTCTGAATATAGCTATATTCAACTGTGAATTATCTTGCTCATTTGTTCGAGGTTTAAGACTTCTGCTAGTTGCTCCTCTGACATTAAACCCTTTTCTAAGACGATTTGGCGGAGGGATTTACCCGTCGCCAGCGACTCCTTGGCAATGTCCGCGCTATTAAGATAGCCAATGTGCGTGTTTAGAGCCGTGACCAGAGATAAACTGCCTTCCGCATAGTCAAGGCAGCGATCGCTAACTGCGGTAATTCCTCTAATACACTTCTGCGCTAAGCTTTGCAGTGCATTACCCAAAATTTCAATACTGTGTAGCAGGTTATAGGCGATCGAGGGCATCATCACGTTTAGCTCCAATTGACCTGCTTGTGACGCGATCGCAATGCTAGCGTCGTATCCCATCACCTGAAAACAGACCATATTCGTCATCTCAGCAATCACGGGATTGTATTTACCTGGCATGATCGAAGATCCTGGCTGTACTGGGGGGAGTTGAATTTCCTTCAAGCCTGTTTTAGGCCCAGAGTCGAGCAGGCGCAGATCGTTGGCTATTTTGTTGCAATCCTGGGCCAGGTTGCGCAAAGCCCCCGATACATGCACGAATGGAGCCATACTCTGCATGGCTGCCATCAGATGCGGTGCTGGCTGCAAATTGAATTTAGTTAATTCACTCAGAACGGCAGCGACGCGATCGCAGTATTGGGGGTGGGTATTCAGTCCCGTGCCAGCCGCACTACCGCCCAAACCAAGTTGCTTGAGATCGTCAGCAGCTTGACAAATCCGTCGTGTGTGGTCGGTAATAATCTGAGCATAGGCACCAAACTCATCTCCCAGTCTGACAGGTACGGCATCTTGCAGGTGCGTGCGCCCCGACTTCACAATATCCTGAAACTCCTCGGCTTTTTGGGACAGCTCAGCCTCAAGACTAGAAAGAGCCGGATACAGAAATCGCTCTAACGCCATCAACGCCCCAACCCGAATCGCTGTAGGAATAACGTCGTTGGTAGACTGGCCGTAGTTGACCAGATCGTTGGGACTAACGCGCTTGTAATTACCTTTGACATCGCCCAAGATCTCCAGAGCTAGATTTGCCAGCACCTCGTTGACGTTCATGTGATGCGACGTACCTGCACCTGCTTGGTAAATATCGACAACGAATTGATCCCGCAGATTGCCGTTCAAGATCCGATCGCAGGCTGTAGCGATCGCCGCGCCCACATCCGCAGGAATGCAACCTAACTCGGCATTCACCAGTGCCGCCGCCTTTTTGATTAGCAGGCAAGCATCCACATAAATGGGTAAAGGCTTAATTCCACTAATCTCGAAGTTAGCGATCGCCCTAGCAGTTTGAATGCCGTAATAAGCCGTATCAGGTATGAGCATCTCGCCCATAGAGTCTCGCTCAATTCGATTTTGGTTCATACGTTATCGATCGGATATTTATTAAGTATTTATACAGCAATTGCAGGAGCGATCGCGGCTAATACAAGGGAAGCGTATCAGTGTGGGGCATTTCCCCCACATCCGATCTCAAACCAGATCGATTTTTGCGATGAGTGTTTATACATGCCTGGTGAACGGGAATAATAAGCACAAATAATAAGGGAAATATCAAATTTTGAAGACATTATTAAATTAACTTCTTCTTCGGGATCGCTGCATGATAATTCCAGTAACGATCCCAATGTGATTGATTCCCTAAGCCCTACTGCATAATTATGCACGTATCTAAATTCTGAATCGCTTTAAGCACACTTTGAGCAAACACGCACACATTGTAATGGCTTTGCAATAAATGAATTTCTTTACAAATTCAGGTTTAACTTGTCGTTTTTGTCATCATTACGATCCCATTGGTAGGAGGGGTGGCAACTGTCAGAAACTACAAGCTTTAGTAGAGGCTACCTGGGAAGCCTGCTCCCTTGCTGTTCCAGCCTTCGATCGCGAATGGGAAACTCCGGCGGAAGTAGCAAATACCTATAGCACCCAAGTGGCTAACAGAGTCAATCATAGGGTTGCTCAACAGGAAGAGCAATGCAGGCAATTGATCGAAGAAACTTTGCTAGAGCGCAACTCACTTAAAAAGGGCGATCGGAAGATCGCACAGGAAGAGCAATATATACAGGCGATCGAAGAAGTGCTAATGGAGCATAACTCGTTAGCTTTTGTAAGGCTCAAACAAGACTCTTAGTTGAATGGCACTGATGGAAGGTGGGGGAAATGCCCACCCTATAATAAATTAAGCCTTAAAAGTTTTAGAGAGCTTGATTCTAAACCGTTTCAAGCTCATTTGTCTCCACATTTTGTATTCCGCATGAATAATCCAGGTTAGGGTGAAAGTCCCCGATAGGTCAATAGCAGTAGCTGTACCGAGCAAGATCCATGTCCTAAACCAAATTAGGCAATTTGTGCTTTCTTGTAAAAAACGTAAGTATGTATGTAATAATTTAAAAGCTAAATTAATCGCATTTAACTGTGGTTAAGCGTTGCCCTCATGGCTCAGGGGTAGAGCATCTCCTTGGTAAGGAGAAGGTCACGGGTTCAAATCCCGTTGAGGGCTTGAGTTAGAGAAAATCACCTTCAGTTATCTACCCAATTTCTACCCAAACTCATTTGGGTTTATTGAAGTTTCTTTGATTACTGGGTAGACTTCTCTGCCAATTTTCGATAGCTCGTAAATGAGAATTAGGATCGTGCTGATTTGCTACCCAATCTTGCAATAAGTAGGCATTGTATCGAATCGAGGTTCTGCTCGTGTGCTGGTAGTGAATGCCAGCCAACAACTTACCAGACTCGCGCAGTTTTTTAAGTGTTTCTGTAGACTTCCCAATAATTCTTGCTGCTTGATGCTTGTCTACCCAAACTGAATTCGTCAGCTTGCCAATACCTAGTAGCTTGAGTGCTTGATATTCTTGGTCTGTAACTTCGATCGGCATGATGATTTCATCTACCCAATCAATTCAGCTTCGATTTATGGTGGTGACTTTCGAGATAGAGAACCCGTTGCAAAGCGATCGCAGCTAAAGCAGGGACAACGGCGTTGCCGATCGCTGCAAGTCTGTCCAATCGGCGGGGAAGCCCATGAGCCACTCCACAAATTGGGGGTTCAACACCTCGCCAGGGGGCAAGTATGGTTTGATTTCCTTGACCAGTCCGTAGCCCTGCGATGCCGTCGGGGTCGGTAACAGCCGCAATTTGCGATCTAATTTGGTCTGACCAGGGCGGCGCTTGCCCGCATAGGCTACGGGTGTAGGCAACCGCAAAGATACGTTCGCGCAGATGGGGCGCTCCGATTGCCGCTGCTGATAGGATCTCCACATCGAAGCGATAGCCCAATTGACAGAGTCCTTGCAAAACTTCGGCAAGCCCTCCCGTATAGAAGGCACCTTTGACGTTCTCCCAGATGACGAAATTGGGCTTTGCCTCCTCGATGACTCGGAGCATCTCGAACCAGAGTCCTGAGCGATTTCGTTCCGAATGCCTTCGGCCGCCTGAAATTCCGGTTCTTTTTCCAGCGAGGCTAAGGTCTTGGCAGGGCGATCCGCCTGTGATGATGAGGTTGAATTGCATCGCGAAGTTACTATAGAAGAGGATTTCAGCCGTAAAACGTAAAACACGTAATTCATTATTGACAAATTAAACATCCTGTGGCATTATTACTTGTGACCAATAGCTAGTGAGAGCCATGACAAAAACATCATGGATTTAAAATCATGAGCTACAGTTTCAAACAGATCCCTATGTCTGAGATGAGGGTAAAACTCCCTAAACTTAGGCGACTTGTGCAGTTGGGGAAGCAGCGAATCGTAGTGACCTATTATGGTGAAATTATTGGATTTCTCTTACCCATAGATGATTTGGTGAATGAACAGATACCTATCACCGCGTCAGAAGAGATGCCTTTAACAAAATTTCGAGATCAGATGACGGAGGCGTGGGAACTTTTACAGTCAGGAATAGATTGTATCTACCTAACTTTTCACAATAGACGGGTTTTAGTTTTTCTTAGTCCGAAGCTATCACAGTATCTCTCTCTACCTGTTATTGGGGATGCTGACAAAATAATATTTCTTCTGTCCACTCAACTTGAAAGTTCTAAACTTTAGGGAGGAAAAATGTTTCGATTTGATTATGTGACTCATGAAGTTAAACAGAGACTCTGCGATCGAGACACATTCTGGGATGACTTGTTGACAGGGGAATTACACTCAAGCAACTGAAGGAATCTGGAGAATCATCCTCTGATTTTGGGATCAATCCAGTTGTCAGTGGCTCAATGCACAAGATTAGGGGCAGGACATTTGAACTAACATATGCTGTTTCCCCAGAGCTAAAACTTGTCAAGTTTTATGACTTCCAGTTGGTCGCTCAAGATATTGACTGGAGGACAATTATTCAGATGAATTCAAACTTGAATGAACGCGAAATCTATCTCCCTCAAATCGGTATTGATCGGATTATTAATCCTCTGAAACTGATATATAAAGGAGAAAACACTCCATATAAGCTTGGTAAAGCATCAGGCAGTAAAGCACTAAAAGAAAGATACGTTTCTCGACATGGGCAGTATACTGCCAGATTTTTGAAAGAGTTAAGGTTGATTGAGGGTATCAAAGAAGAAAAATCTTCTGAAGTGTACAAATGTGCCCCGAGAATTCAAGCTAGCTTAGAACGAGGTGATGAAGACACTACTCACCGCCTTATTGCTGAAGCACTGCTTGGATTTGCTCCTATTCAACTTATCATTGAACAGACAACTAATGGTGAGAAAGAACTAACTAAGGAGTTGATCCAGGAAATTTTCAAGCAACTAGAGATCTCAGAATGTGGAGGGACTACAGCTCCCAGACGAGCGCAGTCGATTAGAGGACTAACAAACTGGGTTGCACGAATGGCAGGTATTCCTATACGTCGTCAAGGACAAAAACATCTTCAACCTTATATTCCTTACATCTATGCAAGCCAAGCAATATGATTTCAATGTCCAACATGAAATCGGCAAAAAAGGGGAACAGATTTTAGATCGATGGTTAGGAACTACGTACAAAATTACTGATGTTTCTCACGATCCAAAATATCAAGGAGTTGGGATAGATCGAATTCTAACTCGTCCTGATAGCTCTGTTATCACTGTTGAATACAAGTTTGACTTAGCTGCTAAGAGAACTGGCAACTTATTCTTTGAGACGGTTTCCATAGATTGCAAAAGTATTCCAGGGTGGGGGTGGAGTTCACAAGCTGACTACTGGATATTCTTGATTCCCGATCAAGAGATTCTTATTATTAAGCCACCAAGTTTACGCGCTTTGATTTGGAGGAAATATCGAGAAAACTCTGAAAAACAAATTCCCAATCGTGGCTATAATACTCTTGGCTTGCCAATTCCTCTATCTGAAGTGCGAAAAATCGCAACTCAGGTTCAAAAGCTCTATCTTGACAACTTGTAGAATTTGTTTCCTCATGTGATTTTTCAATAGTTGGAAGAAAAATATGTTGGAATGTTTGAGCCATAGCATTTGGAATGTTTGAGCCATAGCATTTGGAATGTTTGAGCCATAGCATTGAGTTTGCGAGCGCACTCGCGGTTAATCAGAGCTATGACCTCGTTCCTGATGGATTTAGGGATGCGGATCATCTCGGTTTCACCAGACTTGAAGATTTGGGGTCGTCTTTCAGCGGCCACTACCATATACCTGCTACTAGCGTGGTGTTGACAGACTAGCATCTCTTTCCCGTCTATGGCAAGATATAGTCTGGTCGCTAGCAAGTTAGATTCATGGAATTGCAAAAGTGGGTGCAGTCCGAAGTGGACAAGCATGGTTCGGCTAATCGGTTTGCGGCAGTGCTGGGCGTGGCTCGCCAGGCTGTTGGCGATTGGCTATCGGGTAAGAAAATATTGAAGGATCGCTCGATTGAGGCGATCGCTCAGTACATGGGCAAGTCTGCGGCGGAAGTGCGTCGGCAATTTAATCTGGAGGATTTTGCCGCGTATCAGTCGAAAGCACGAACGCGAGGTGCGAGTTTGCCCAAGGGGCAGGCGGCTAAACTGGAGGCAGAAAATCGGCAAATCAAGAAAGAAATCGACGAACTGCGCGAGGCGATCGAGGATTTAACTGTTGTTGTGAAAGAGTTGGTGGCGCGCGATGGAACCAAGAGAAATATGGGCACCAAAACAAAGATTCAGGAGCCTTGAACTTTTACTGAGTCTGTGCGATTGGTCTTTGCAGGAACGGGCTTTATCCATTTCCGGTTCTGAGGCGATCGCGACAAAGTTAAAGACAAAGGTGGAGATTTTGCTGCTTTACTTCGGGCAGTTGGAGTCCATTGCCATCAACAATGAGGTTGTCCACAGGACGTTACCCGTAATTCTCGACCCGCCGAAGCGGGATATCAAACTGGAGCGGGTCGAGATAGATCTGACTAAATAGGTGACAATTCCGCTGTATCGGATGAAAAGGGACTAGATCGGCTGGGATTTTTATGCTTTGATAAGAGTACAGTATTCCGAGTCCTATTATGCCTATCAATCCTTCTGACATCGATTTTTCGATTCTGGTAGAAATACCTCTGTTTCTATGCCCTGTTTCGGCGGGACAGCCTTCATCTACAGACGATTACGTTCAGAGTAGCATCAAGGTTCCAGCAGCGCTGGGGCTTCTTCCTGAGACATCATTTGCATTAGTGGTGGCTGGGGATTCGATGAGTGGTGTGGGTATCGTCGATCGAGATATAGTTTTTGTGAATAAATCTATCGAACCCGTACATGGCAAGATTGTAGTAGCGGCAATTAATGGCGAGCAGACGATTAAGCGACTGTACAGGCGAGACGGACAGGTGAGGTTATTGCCTGAGAATCCAGACTATCAGCCGATTGCGATCCATCCTGAGATCGATCTGATTATTCAGGGGGTGGTAATAGGTATGTACAGACCGTATTAATTTAGAGTGTTTGGGGTGGTGAGTGGCGAGGATCTTCCTTGGGAGGATGCCAGTTACCCCGAACCCAGAGCTTGCGCGATTGCTGGATGAAGCGATCGCTTCTGCGGTCGTCATTGAGAGCCAGACGATGACAAGTAGCTCTTCCTGTAGGTGTCGTGCCAATAATTCTTGAGCCGTCTACTGACCAGATAAAATGCTCCGACCAGGATTGTTGTCTTGGATTAAATAGAGCTACTTGTTGTTGCGAATCTGGATCGATGCCAAAGGTAAAGTTGTAGTGGCGCTCGTTGCAGCGGCGGCAAGCCAGAGCCAGGTTATCAGCATCATCGCTGCCGCCCAGAGATTGAGGCTGGATATGGTCGATGGTTAGAGGAGATGTACTGAGAAATTCAGGATAGTGGCAATATTCACAACGATAGTTTGCCCGTTGCCTTACAAATTCCTGCGTACTGCTTGAAATGGTCACGATTGCGAGGCAGTAATAGCATTAATGTAGCTGAAGATCGTGTCTAGCTCGCCAATGGCATCGAGTTCGGCGGATTCCTCTTGCGTTAGCGCGTCAGCTTTTTTCTTGTTAAGTAGCTCGTTCATGCGATCGCCTAGTTCTGGCGTAAATTTAAACAGATTCAGGTTGTGGATACGCTCGACCCGGACTTGGGTGATGCCCCGCGCTTTTTACTCACGGATGCCCAACATTGGGAAAGCACGCGCATCATGGAAACTTGGAACTATCGCTGGTCTTGTGAAGTCTTTCATGAGTTCTGCAAGCAAGTTACAGGATTGGAAGCGGCTCAGGTACGCAACCAGCAAGCGGTCAAACGCCACTTGCGTTTATGTTGTCTAGCGCAGTCTTTGCTCCAACGCGTAACGGGCTCGGGCGGAAAATCGGAAAGTTTTTCGTTTGCTAAGGGAACGCAAACCATCGGGCAGAAGCTCCATTCCCTCTCGCGTGAAGCGCTTGCTCAACTACTGGAGTTGGCTCATGGCTTGTTTGCCAACGGACGTTCTATAGCTCAGGTATTGGAGGTGCTTATGCCTGCTTAGAAGCCATTTAGGAAGTAAAAGGCGCACCAAAAGCAGGTATAAATACTGATGAAGTCTAGTATAAACCTGAAGAGATGCGCCGATCCTATAATACCGATTTATCCAACCAAGAATGGGAAATTATCGCACCCATGCTACCCAAACCATCAAAATGGGGTAGGCCACCCAAAACAAATATGCGAGAGTTACTGAATGCCATTTTCTATATACTCAAAAATGGTTGTACATGGCAGAATCTACCCCATGACTTTCCGCCTTACTCAACGGTCTATTTCTACTGGCAAAGGTGGGAAAGAACTGGGCTACTGGAGGAGATTAATCGCAAATTGAGCCAACAATTTAGGGAAAAGGTTAGTAAAGAGGCGACCCCAAGCTTGGTGAGTATCGATAGCCAGAGTGTGAAGACAACAGAAAGTGCGGGCAGTCGAGGTTTTGATGGCGGTAAGCAAATCAAGGGCAGAAAACGCTTCGCTATGGTTGACACCTTGGGCTTAGTTGTAAAGGTGTTGGTGTGTGCAGCTAACATCGGTGAAAGAGCAGGAGCTAAGCAGTTGTTACAGAATCTCACATCTCCATTACCACGATTAGAGAAAATTCTGGTTGATGCTGGATTCTCTGGTGATGAAATCACACAATGGGTCAACGACAACTTCGGATGGCTTTGGGAAGTTAGCAAACGGGCAGACAATCAGAAAGGTTTTGTAGTGGAGTCAAAGCGTTGGGTGGTAGAGCGAACCTTTGCTTGGTTAGGTAATTGTCGTAGACTAAGCAAGGATTATGAATTTTATGAGCAAATGTCTGAATCGTTTATTTACTTGGCTTTAATCCGCAAAATGCTAAGAAATCTGGCAACTGCGACTTCCTAAATGGGTTCTTAGGTAATTGTCGTAGACTAAGCAAGGATTATGAATTTTATGAGCAAATGTCTGAATCGTTTATTTACTTGGCTTTAATCCGCAAAATGCTAAGAAATCTGGCAACTGCGACTTCCTAAATGGGTTCTTAGATTCATCTGACATTCTGTCCTCGGCTTGAATAACCTTCCAAGTCGTGATAAGTAAGATGATTCTTCAGAGTGCCGCTACTATCTGCCAGATCGCGTACAGAATTCTGATGGTCGTTCAACGTCCACAGCGTACTACCACTACTTTCATCAGCCAAAATCTCATCAATACTATTGCCATGCAAGTAACGATTAGTAAGCGTACCGCTACCATCGAATTTCAAACCAATATTTTGATTCTGCCCGTAGATATATCGCTCAGTCGTCCCGTTTGCAGTCCTGCCAATCCTTAGATCGTTGGGATCGTAAGTCTGGTTGCTTTGATTGATTACCGTGTCAGCAGAATTTTTCTCTGTGATCTGAGTCAACCTGTTTCGATAATCCCAGGTGTAGGCTGTGACTTCGCCTGTGAGGATGTCGGTTTGCCTGATGACATTGCCCTTGGCAGGTTGGGTCGAGGAGGAATATGACTTCCTGCCCCTCCCAATTAGATCGCAGCGTGCGACTTTCACCGCACTGCGCTCCCGATATTCTCTAGCTTGCGCTTTTGCCCATGTGGAAATAGGTATGGCAACTCTCATGAATCGCTAACAGGTTTTCTTTCTTCCAGTTGTTGTGGTTGCCATCGGCATGGTGGAGATGAACTCTTTCGTCCGATAATAATTTGTGACCGCAGGAAGCACATGAATGGTTTTGCCTTTTTAGGGCTTTAGAGGTTTGACCGTCATAGAGCTTGCTGTTTCGCTCACTCCAGTAGACCAAATCGCCATCAAAGGGAGATTTATTTCCTCTGACATTTACGTGTTTGTTTTCAGAGTAAGGAACAGATGGGAATGCTTTCTCAATCAACTGCTTGGTTGAGTATCGATCCTGCTTCTTCTCCTGATTGAATACCTTCCATGCCCTGTGACTGATGTGCCATAGGCTATGCTTAGCCCCATCCATCTTGCAGTACCTGTGGTATCTCCTCCATCCTCTCACGAGCGGCGCTAGCTTTTGAGCTTTCACCTCTGCACCATAGTTTGAGTTGTTGACTATGGCTTTGACTTTCTTGCGGAAAGCTTTGTAGTTGTCCACTGAAGGGAAACTTCTAAACTTGCCGTTGTTTTGGACTTTAAAGTGCCAACCGAGAAAATCGAATCCATCTGTCGTTGCGGTTAGCTGCGTTTTGTTTTGGCTAATGTTCATGCCTCGTTTGGCAAGGAACTGGCTGATTTTGACCAGTATCAAGTCTGCGTTGTCTTCTGGCTTGAGCATAAACACCATATCATCAGCATAGCGGATGGATGGATGCATATCTTCTATGCCATTTAGGGCAATGTTCGCTAATAGAGGACTGACCACTCCGCCTTGAGGCGTTCCTTGTTCAGGAAATTCAACACTGGTTCCTGCTTTTAGGCATCGGAATATGCCGAGCTTTAGCCCTGATGGGGCAATTAGGTTGTCCATTATTGCTTTGTGGTTGATGCGGTCGAAGCATGTTTCGATATCAAGCTCAATCACTCTTTTACCTATGCCATTGCTTCTGGAGCTTAAATTGTTGAACAAAAGTCTCTGGGCATCATGTGCCGAGCGTCCTGGTCTAAATCCATAGCTCCTAGCATGGAAGGTTGCTTCGTGTGCTGGTTCTAAGGCGAACTTAGCCAGACAATAGACCTCTTGCAGATTAGGTTGAGGTTGAGTTGCCAAAGAACCCCAAGATAGGAAAATATCAGGACATAGCAATAACGAAAAAGCGTCCTGATGATGAACTATATAATAGCGCAAACCCTACCTGCTGCACACTAGACCTCTTGCAGATTAGGTTGAGGTTGAGTTGCCAAAGAACCCCAAGATAGGAAAATATCAGGACATAGCAATAACGAAAAAGCGTCCTGATGATGAACTATATAATAGCGCAAACCCTACCTGCTGCACACTTTAAGCGTCGATTTGGTATCGAGACTAATACGTTCAAAGCAATTGTGAAAGTGCTTAAACCAGAGTGGCGAGCAACGCCAACACCTGGAGCCAAGCCTAAACTCGGACTAGAAGACCGCATATTGGTTGCCTTCGAGTATTGGCGGGAATATCGCACCTACTTTCACATCGCCACTAGTTGGGGCATCAGCGAGTCTACAGTTTGTCGAATAGTGCATTGGGTAGAGGAGACTTTAATCCGCTCACGTCGCTTTCGACTACCTGGGAAGCGCCAGTTGGTGCGGGGCTTTGGGATACCTACAGTCGCGACGTTGATGTGACTGAAACTCGCATTGAGCGTCCTAAGCGGCACCAACGTGCCTTTTATAGCGGCAAACAGAAAGGGCACACGCTCAAATGTCAACTCATAATTGACGCTCTTACTGGGCAGATTATCTGTACGTTTTTCGGCAAGGGGCGACGGCATGATTTCAAGCTGTTCAAAGCTTCTGGCATCCATTTCCATCCTCAAACCGAGAGTTTGCAGGACAAGGGTTATCAAGGCATCCAGAAACTGCATCTCTACTGCCGCTTACCCCACAAGAAACCGAAAGGTGGTCAGCTTACGCCTGAGCAGAAAGCGTTCAACCGCCAACTTGCGCGCCAACGGGTTGGCATTGAGCATGTTAATCGCCGCTTGAAGATCTTCCGCATCTTATCTGGACGCTATCGCAATCGTCGTCACCGCTTTGGTTTGCGTTGCAATCTAATTGCTGGTCTCTACAATTTTGAACGCTCTCAAGGCTCCTCAGTTGGCTAATTTGCAAGAGGTCTACTTTAAGCGTCGATTTGGTATCGAGACTAATACGTTCAAAGCAATTGTGAAAGTGCTTAAACCAGAGTGGCGAGCAACGCCAACACCTGGAGCCAAGCCTAAACTCGGACTAGAAGACCGCATATTGGTTGCCTTCGAGTATTGGCGGGAATATCGCACCTACTTTCACATCGCCACTAGTTGGGGCATCAGCGAGTCTACAGTTTGTCGAATAGTGCATTGGGTAGAGGAGACTTTAATCCGCTCACGTCGCTTTCGACTACCTGGGAAGCGCCAGTTGGTGCGGGGCTTTGGGATACCTACAGTCGCGACGTTGATGTGACTGAAACTCGCATTGAGCGTCCTAAGCGGCACCAACGTGCCTTTTATAGCGGCAAACAGAAAGGGCACACGCTCAAATGTCAACTCATAATTGACGCTCTTACTGGGCAGATTATCTGTACGTTTTTCGGCAAGGGGCGACGGCATGATTTCAAGCTGTTCAAAGCTTCTGGCATCCATTTCCATCCTCAAACCGAGAGTTTGCAGGACAAGGGTTATCAAGGCATCCAGAAACTGCATCTCTACTGCCGCTTACCCCACAAGAAACCGAAAGGTGGTCAGCTTACGCCTGAGCAGAAAGCGTTCAACCGCCAACTTGCGCGCCAACGGGTTGGCATTGAGCATGTTAATCGCCGCTTGAAGATCTTCCGCATCTTATCTGGACGCTATCGCAATCGTCGTCACCGCTTTGGTTTGCGTTGCAATCTAATTGCTGGTCTCTACAATTTTGAACGCTCTCAAGGCTCCTCAGTTGGCTAATTTGCAAGAGGTCTATTATCAAATTCCTGAATTTAACAGCTATGACCTGAGGTGGACCCCAAAAACTGGACAGGGGGTTAAGCTCTGAACCACACAAAATAATGATAGGAGTAGTTCATGAGTAACAAACGCAAGCAGTACAATCCGCAATTCAAAGCGAAAGTTGCCCTGGAAGCGATTCGGGGCGAGAAGACCATCTCGGAATTGGTAAGTCAGTATGAAGTTCATGCAACGCTGATTAACAACTGGAAACGACAGTTGCTGGATGAAGCCATTAGCCTGTTTGAGAAAAGTAGTGGGGCGCATAAAGCTGATGAGAGCCAACAAGCCGAGATTGACGAGTTATATCGTCAGATCGGACAGTTGAAGGTAGAACGGGATTTTTTAGCCAACAGGTCAGCACAGTTGGGGTTGAAGAACGCAAAGCCCTGGTAGTGTCTGACCATTGTGAACTGAGTATGGTGCGGCAATGCCAATTGCTAGGGATTGCTCGTTCCAGCTTCTACTATCAACCGCAAGCACCCACAGAGGAAGAGTTGAGATTGTTAAAGCTGATTGACCAGCAATACTTAGAAACACCATTTTATGGTAGTCGTCGCATGACCGTAGTGCTGCGCCAACAAGGTCATGAGGTGAATCGCAAACGGGTACAACGGTTGATGCGTCAGTTGGGGATAGCAGCGATTTATCCCAAGCCCCGTTTAAGCCAGGCACATCCAGAGCATCAGGTATATCCCTATCTGCTGCGTGGATTAGCTATTACCGACGCCAATCAGGTCTGGTGTACTGATATCACCTATTTGCCAGTACTGAAAGGGCATTTCTATCTCGTGGCAATGATGGACTGGTACAGTCGGAAAGTCTTGTCTTGGCGGATTTCAAACACCTTAGAAGTAAGGTTTTGCATTGAAGCCTTGCAGGAGGCAATTGCTCAGTATGGCAGTCCTGAGATTTTTAACTCGGATCGAGGCAGTCAGTTTACCGCAAATGCCTTTACAGGATGTCTGAAAGCCTCTGGAGTGCAAATCAGCATGGATGGGCGTGGACGGTTTTACGACAACATTTTCATCGAACGGTTGTGGCGATCGCTGAAATACGAGTTGATTTACTTAATCGCTTTCGAAGATGGTATTCATTTGAATAAGGAAGTACGAAAATGGTTTAATTGGTATAGCGGTTTTCATCTGAAAACGAGAAGGGGGTTTGGGGCGTTGCCCCCAAGAAGGGGTTTCACCCCTTCACCCCGTCAATAAAACCTGTTCTCAATTGAAAAACGCTATATAATCAAGAGCGTCCGCATCAAGCATTGAATTATCGCACCCCAGAACTTGTTTACTGGGAAAGGCTTTCAGGTAGTGTCTCCACTGGAGAATCATTTCCTAAAACCACTTGATGAGGAAATTAGAGATCTCAATTTCTCAGAGCTTAGAGATCCCTCAAAGTTGTTCAGGCGATTGGAGCCACTTCACATGTTGCGGTCTCCTTGATTTTTGTGATTCTAGACCGCTTACACAAAATTCTGATCAGTCTCTTTCCTAAAACCACTTGATGAGGAAATTAGAGATCTCAATTTCTCAGAGCTTAGAGATCCCTCAAAGTTGTTCAGGCGATTGGGTCCACTTCAGACTTACTGATTTTCCTGTAACCAGCGATCGCCTTTAAATGTCATTAGGATTTACCCCAAGCGATCTGAGGTATGCTGCTAGTCTTTCCTTTTCTTGACGTTCTTGGATGGAGATCGCTTCGGCTTGTTCTTTAGCTAGTTTTTCTTGTAGGGCGATCTTATGATCTTGAATGGCGATCGCTTTTATGATTGTGAACAGCGATCGCATAGATTGCCATGAGATTTTATGACTAATTCTGCAACCAAGTTACAAGATCGTCGGTGAGATTACTTTTAACATTGCCTTACAGACTTTTGCTCATCCTCTTTATCCAGGGTTTTCCTAACTCGTTCTGACTTGCGTTGGCAAATTTCCAGTCCTAGCCTAGCGTTAAGCGCAGCCAACTCCAGGTTTAATTCTTTCAGTTCTAAGCGCGATCGCCTTAAATTAGCTAGACCGCGATCGCGCGTTTCAGGATTTGGAATACGTGGTTGCTCGATCATGACAAATTCCAGTCAACTATTGCCTCTTGGATGCTACGTTCTAAAGCAGGAATTCTTGCTTGAAACCGAGGAATCATCCTTGCCATCAAATTTAGCATATCAGCAGAAGCAAAAGGTTGAGCTTGTGAAACTTGGATCTGAAATGTCGATAACTGAGTAAATGACGAAATTGACTCCTCTACAACATTTTGCAGTTCCTCAAGGTATGGCTGCGTTGCTTCTGTCTCCCCAAAGGTCTCAAACAATATAAACTCAGTTGCTGTTGCTCGATCGACAATTTCTAAAAATTGGCGTTTTAACAACCAGATAGTTTCGATAGTCTCTTCAGGAATCTTAGCCATCTATGAATCTTGCGCGATCTCACTTCTTTGTAAACTTTACCCGCATAGCGATCGCTCGGCAAAAAATCCACTAACTTGGATTCAGATCCTGACCTAGTGGTGACAATTCGGCCAGGCAAGATGGTGTTTCTGCAACGATTTCGTTCCGAATGCGTTCCGACGCCTCATCTCTGAAACCAATGCATCAGGAGCAACCCGCACCTATACTTACGATGCCGCAGGCAACCGCACGGGCATCAGCGATCGCATTTTAGTTTTCGGTCAGCCAGCGATCGCCATCAAGGAATATTTGCAGAGCGATCGCTGTTTTTATGGGATAAACTTTTTGGAATAGCGATCGCTTCATCAAATTTCATTAGGATTTATGCCCAAAGACCGCAAGTAAGCAGCAAGTCTCTCTTTTTCTTGACGTTCTTGTTGGGCGATCGCTTCAGCTTCTTGTTTAGCTAAATTTGCTTGAATGGCGATCGCTTCAGCTTCTTGTTTAGCTATACGCTCTTGTAATTTTTCTTGACGTTCTTGGGTGGCGATCGCTTCGGCTTGTTGTTTAGCTAAACGTTCTTGTAATTTTTCTTGACGTTCTTGTTCGGCAATCGCTTCAGCTTGTTGTTTAGCCAGTTCAGCTTGCTCTTTCGCCAATTTTTCTTGGGCTGCACGTTCTGAATCTGTCGGGTATTTTACGCCAGAGCGATCGTACCAATACAGCCAATCGCGTTCCCAATCCCCTCGCATCCCTTGCTCGTAGCCAATCCCCAACCCAATTTCATTCAGCCATACCATGCGTCCCCCGTCTGGCAGGATCGCCAAGGGCATCAACTCATACTTGCCATCAACTAACTTGTATACGTCCATGAATTGACGTTTTTTGTACGGTCTTTTGCCACTAAACGGGTTGTAAATTACATAGTACAAAACCCCTAAATCCTGATACTTGGTGACCTTGTCATCGTATTCCCCGTTATAGGTCTTAGAAACTACTTCTAAAACTAAAATCGGTACCTTCTCCTGCCACAGCGGATAACTAGAGCGTCCATCTTTATCCGGTCTTCGTTGCGCCACACCCAAAGCCAGAAAACCATCAGGCACAATTGCCTTGGAATTTTCAGGCTGTTCGAGGTCAGGTTCGTAGTAGACACCCATATCAACACCCCAATACCAGTCCGAGCGATCGCGCCAAATCCACCGCAGTATCTCTAGCAGGATATTGGGGGTATCGTTCTGGAGTTCGTTATCCACGGGAGTGTCATCGGAGTCGGGCAGTTCTGCGGCTGTAGGCAAGCGGAGTTGTTCAGAGGCTAGAGTAGTCATAGGTTTCTGCCACTCTTAGTTACATTAGCTTCATTCTGCCATAGTTCTGGCTGTAGTGACCGTATCTGCAGGCGATTTCGTGCCGAAAGCGTTCCGCCGCCTCATCTCTGAAACCAACGCCTACGGAGCAAATCGTACCTACACCTATGACGCACAGGGTAACCGCACGGGCATCACAGACCGCAATGGCAAAACCCGCCGCTTCACCTACGACCCCCTCAATCGCCTCACGACCGAGACATGGGTGGGAACGGGACGTACCACCACTTCCACTTACGATGCGACAGGACAGCTAACCAACATTAGCGATCCAGATGCCACCTACGCTTACAACTACGACCCCAACGGGCGCTTGCTCTCAGTCAACAATGCTGGCACGGCGGGTAGTCCGAACGTCCTGATGACATACGGTTACGACGCGACAGGCAATAGACCTCTTGCAGATTAGGTTGAGGTTGAGTTGCCAAAGAACCCCAAGATAGGAAAATATCAGGACATAGCAATAACGAAAAAGCGTCCTGATGATGAACTATATAATAGCGCAAACCCTACCTGCTGCACACTTTAAGCGTCGATTTGGTATCGAGACTAATACGTTCAAAGCAATTGTGAAAGTGCTTAAACCAGAGTGGCGAGCAACGCCAACACCTGGAGCCAAGCCTAAACTCGGACTAGAAGACCGCATATTGGTTGCCTTCGAGTATTGGCGGGAATATCGCACCTACTTTCACATCGCCACTAGTTGGGGCATCAGCGAGTCTACAGTTTGTCGAATAGTGCATTGGGTAGAGGAGACTTTAATCCGCTCACGTCGCTTTCGACTACCTGGGAAGCGCCAGTTGGTGCGGGGCTTTGGGATACCTACAGTCGCGATCGTTGATGTGACTGAAACTCGCATTGAGCGTCCTAAGCGGCACCAACGTGCCTTTTATAGCGGCAAACAGAAAGGGCACACGCTCAAATGTCAACTCATAATTGACGCTCTTACTGGGCAGATTATCTGTACGTTTTTCGGCAAGGGGCGACGGCATGATTTCAAGCTGTTCAAAGCTTCTGGCATCCATTTCCATCCTCAAACCGAGAGTTTGCAGGACAAGGGTTATCAAGGCATCCAGAAACTGCATCTCTACTGCCGCTTACCCCACAAGAAACCGAAAGGTGGTCAGCTTACGCCTGAGCAGAAAGCGTTCAACCGCCAACTTGCGCGCCAACGGGTTGGCATTGAGCATGTTAATCGCCGCTTGAAGATCTTCCGCATCTTATCTGGACGCTATCGCAATCGTCGTCACCGCTTTGGTTTGCGTTGCAATCTAATTGCTGGTCTCTACAATTTTGAACGCTCTCAAGGCTCCTCAGTTGGCTAATTTGCAAGAGGTCTAATTTATTCTCGTCTAAAAACTCATAAATGCAAGCATACACCTCCGAAATTTCTTGCAGAAACCCATTAAATAAATGACAGTTGGTAGTACGATTAGCATCGATCGCACCTCTAAATTCATTCTGGATAAGATCGGCTCGGTTGCAGAGCGCTTGACAATTTTCACGATCGATTACCTGAAGGATAAGTGGGATAGAATCCAGATGGAAGGCCGAAGATAGCGTTTACAGCTTCCTGCGATCGCGCCATCAAATTCTGGAATTCAGGGCGATCGCGGATTAGATCGAATCGCGGCTCGCCAGCCACGATGTCGTGATAAGGCCATATCGAATTGGACTTTTTGGTAGCGATAATTTCTATAGCTTGAGTGAGATTGGCGATTGCATCCTCAGCCTTATCCTGGATAGCGCAGAGCAACGCTTTGCCGTAGAAAGATGGGTGGTGATTGACATCGATGGCAAGACCGCGATCGTAGCTAATCAGAGCTTCATCATAGCGATGCAGTTCTACCAGAATGCTGCCGTGATGGTAATGAGCATAGGGTTCGGGCAGGAGTGCGATCGCGCGATCGTAGCTTTCTAGAGCTTCTTCGTAGCGTTTCAGCGATTTCAACGACCAGGCGCGGTTGAACCAGGCATCGCGATCTTCGGGTTTGAGTGCCAGCAGCCGCTCGTAGTCCGATACCGCCTCAGTGTAGCGTTCCAGTTTGAGAAAGGCATAGGCGCGATGTTCTAACTGCGTCGCGGGATCGGCACCGAGATCTAGGGCTTTAGAAAGTACGATAATCGCAGCGGTGTAGCTGTCATCGTTGTTGCAGATCAACTTGTTGCCCCAATGGCTCCAGAGTGCAGGTTCGGTCAACCATTGCGCCACATTCTGTAACTCCTCAGAGTTAAAATTACCCTCCAGGTAATGACAGATGAAAGCTTCTTCAAATCGTTCCAGTTCGATCGCCGCCACACCGCGCTTGTAATTAATCCATTCTAGTTGCTGGGTTCCTATGGTAGCAACCGCAGCCGCCCGTGTGTAACTCGCGATCGCATCTTCATAACGTTGTAAGCGGAACAGGGTATCGCCCCGTTTGCACCAGGCATCGCTCGCTAGCGAATCGTCTGAGAGAGAATGCTCTAGGGCGCGATCGAAAGCAGCGATCGCATCGTCATAGCATTTCAAAGCACGTAGCGCCAAGCCGTGCAAAATCCAAATTTTGGCATTACGTTCGTCGAGCGCGATCGCGCGATCGCAACTGGCAAGTACGTCATTGTAGCGGCCTAGCTCGAATAGTGAAGTACCGCGATCGAGCCATACTTCAGCGAGATCGGGCTGGATCGCCAGGGCGCGGTCGTAGAATTGAACTGCTGCCGCCCGATCCTCTTGTTTGGAAGATTCCTTCCCTCTGGCATACCACGCTTCCCAGTCGTCGGGATGCGCCTGCGTTCTTTCTTCTAGTTGTTTAATTTGAATCTTTTGCCGTAATTGCTTGGCGCGACTGTGACTGTCGCTACCACCATATTGGAGCGATCGCTCGTAACTCTCTAAAGCTTCTTCATCTCGCCCCAGTTGTTCGAGGGCAATGCCGCGACCGCGATAGGCTCTCAATCTTTGCGTGCCGTCTGTTTCTGGTGCTAGGAATAGGACGCGATTGTAGGAGTTCAAAGCATCTTGAGGTCGGCTCAAATTCCACAACAATAGAGATGCGCGTTTATTCCAATTGATGTAGTCTTCAGGAACCAGTTCCAAAACTCGCTCCGCACTTTGATATGCCTCATCGAAGCGGCTTAGTTTTTCTAATACTTTGATACGAGTTACCCACATGTCTGGATTGTCAAGTGCCAAGGCGATCGCCCGTTCGATACTCTGCAATGCTTCAAGATAGGCATTGGTACGACCTTCCAGATTATTGTGAATGCAATCGCCCAGCCATAGCGAATGTTCCGCTCGCACCTGATGGAGTTCGGCGGTTGTAGGTGGAACTGCGAGAAGGCGATCGAAACTGGCGGCTCTCTCTCGTTCGAGCGCAGGTTTCCAAGTCAGAGAATCTTGAGCAGCGATCCAGGTATCGGAATGCTGCGGGGGTAATAGCGCCCTGCGATCGTCATTGAGAGGCAATATCAACCACATTTTAGTTAAGACAATGCCCCGCCAGCCCCACAATACCGCATTCTCAGGTTCCAGCTCCAATGCACGCTCGAACTTTAGGAAGGAATGGAGATATTCCTGATATTCCTCACTGCGAAAGGAACCTATCCCCTGTTGTAGCAGCATACGTGCGGCATCTTGATTTGCACCCATTTTCCCTCCGATTGTGAAACCCACCAAAGTAAATAGGCAGGAATTATTGTCTAGATTATGCCCAATATTGGTAGTAAATAGATCTCCTGCAATGAAGAGGTGACAAGCTCGACTTCGCATCAAAGTCCCTCTCCATGCTAAAATCCGTCAATGCGAACTGATACGATCTTCTACCAGTTATTTATCACTTTTCACTCCCTGCTGTTTGAACTACTCGGCCAACCAGTAGAGAATGCGGACGGCTATCAATTCACCTCAGTCGAGGTTAAAGAAAAAGCATTTCGCTTCGATGGCATCTTTATGCCCGACAGCGTGGAGAAACCGATTTATTTTGTGGAAGTTCAGAGCCAAAACAAGTCGGAATTTTATTGGGAACTGATTGCTGAAATTAATATCTACCTCAATCAATACAAACCAGTTCAAGATTGGCAGGCTGTCGCCATATTTGCTAAACGCAACCTGGAAACCGAGACATTGTCTGGTTATCAGCAAGAATTGATTGCCAGTGGTCGGATCGTCCGCATCTACCTTGACGAGTTGCCCCCAGGGTCAATCGCAATTAATTTGATTGAGCTAATCGTCAGTCAGGAGAAACGTGCCTCAGAACTAGTCACAGAAATAATGCAACGCACCAGGATTGAGATTACCGATGCAGCAGTTCGGCAAGGTATCATAGAATTGCTGGAGACAGTTTTAGTGTCGAAGTTTTCTAAGTTAAGTCGGCAGGAGATAGAGGCGATGTTTCAACTAAGCGATATCAGGCAAACGCGGGTATATCAAGAGGCTATGCAAGAAGGCAGGCAAGAAGGCAGGCAAGAAGGCAGGCAAGAAGGCAGGCAAGAAGGCAGGCAAGAAGGCGAAGCAAGATTGTTACTGCGTCTGTTTTCCAAACGTTTTGGCAAGCTGAGCGATCGCTATATCCAAGCGATCGATAATCTCGAACTCGAACAACTAGAAGATTTGGGTGAAGCAATGCTAGATTTTGAGAATATCTCTGATTTAGATCGTTGGTTAGAGGGGTAGTGTTTCAGACTTGTTGCTACTGTTCAGGTACCCCTTGTACAGCAGGGTATCTAGATGAGGTGTCCACACTTTTGCAACACTACCGGGATTTGCTCGGAAATAAAATAATAGCGGCGCGTTACGGCTAGCGCCTAACACGCCCCCTAGAGGAGGGACACTATTTGTTAGCAATTCCCTAACTGCTAAGGTAATTGATGCGAAAAATGTTAGGATCGACATACTGAAGCCTGGCTGGAGGTAAGATAGTGACTGTTGCAACTCAAAAGTTATTAACCTTCGAGGAATTTCTCAACTACGATGACGGTACTGATGCATTGTACGAACTAGAGAATGGGGAGTTGATTGACATGTCTGCTGAAAGCGAAATAAATCGACGAATTGCAGTATTTCTGCTGATTTATTTTAGCCAGCTAGGAATTTCTCCCAGTCGCTTGACAATGAAGACTGAGGTGGTAGTGAGCAGCACGCGTTTATCAGTGCGCGTACCCGATCTACTGATTCTATCCGAGGAACTGGCGATCGCGCTTGAAGGAGCCAGTCGTTCGATTATCCTAATAGATATGCCACCCCCATCGTTAGTAGTGGAAGTAGTAAGCCCGAACCAGGAGAAGCGCGATTATCGTTACAAACGGTCTGAGTATGCGGCAAGGGGAATTAAAGAATACTGGATTATCGATCCAATTCAGCAACAGGTAGTCGTATTGGAATGGGTGGAGGGACTGTATGAGGAGCATGTATATACTGACGAGCAAAGACTCATCTCGCCATTGTTGAGCGGTCTGGTGACAGAAGGTCGATTGGAATTGACTGCTGCCCAAATCCTGAAAGGAAGTTAGCATAGCGACTCGAGCAATGCGGTAGCCCTAACCAAGTAAGGATGAATTACAATCTGAGAAATCCTGTGTTCGTCACTTCAAAAAGACAAATCTGCCATTATTCCCATCCGCATCCATCTTTATCTGCGCTACGTAAAAATTCTTTTGCAGCACCTCTCCTTCTGGTGTGAAGGCAATCTCTCCGAGGGGAGTATTGTAAGTGCCTTTCAGAAGTTGCTCGTTCAAAGCCGTCCGCAAGTCCGCAAGTAAGAATTGGCCGAGCTTTTGCCTGCGATCTAGCGATCGCAATGCTTCTACAAATACCTGAACGGCGGTGAAAGCCTGGGCGCTAAACTGCGGCGGTGCTTTCTGGTAGCGATCGCGATAGAGCTGGCGAAAGGCGAGATTGATTTCATTTTCGTAGTCGGGACTGTAGGCTTGCGCGATTAACACGCCATCGCACAGTGTTTTGCATACCGCGAACAGATTGGAGGTATTCAGTCCGTTGCCACCGACGATAATTCTGCCATAACCGAGTTCGCGCAACTGTCTCACCAAATTGCCCCCATCCGCTGCCAGACCAGAAATTACAATCAAATCCAGTTTGAGATCGATCGCGCTGGTGGCTTGTGTTTGGAAGTCCGTATCCGTAGTCTGAAATTTTTGCACTGTAACTAGCTGCAACCCTTGAGATTTTATTGCTTGCTGGAATATCTCTGTCTCTGAGGTCGTAAATGCATCGTTCTGCGCGTAGAATACGGCAACGCGCTGGATGTTGGGATCGAGCTTCAGAGCTGCCGCGATCGCGCTAGGAGCGACTTCGGCAATGGGAGCGGAGACGCGCGCGATATAATTCCCAATTTGCGGTATGCCCTTGGCTGTATTTGAAGCACCGATGACAGGTACCTTAGCGCGTTCGGCGACCGGATCGGCACTGAAAGCCTGCTGTGAAGATGATGGCCCCACAATTCCCACCACCGCATCTTTAACTATCAGCGTTTGAAAAGCATTAATCGCGCTCGTTTCATCGCCACCCACATCCTGAAAAATCAGCGCGATCGGCACGCCATTAATACCACCCTTCGCATTGAAATATTCGCCCGCAATTTTGGCACCCGCCACCGATTCCTGACCGAGCAGGGCAATGTTGCTGGTCTGAGCGAGGGCGATGCCAATCGGGATGTTGCCAGTTGCATTGGAGGTGGGAGAAGGGATATTGCGATCGCAAGCAATAAATAAAACCGCGCAAATTAGCGATAGCAGAATGTAAAGCGCTTGCCGTCTCAGCATGGGTTTGGTATGGGTCTAAAGCAAAGCTTGGGCGTGATGGCGGATATGATCCTCCATAAAAGTAGAGATAAAGTAGTAGCTGTGATCGTAACCCTTCTGTCGCCGCAAAATCAAGGGTTGCCCCACCTTGGCGCAGGCTTGCTCGAATATTTCGGGTTTGAGTTGTTCGTTTAGGAAGCGATCGCTCGTTCCCACATCGATGAGAATCGAGCCGTGAAACTGTCGCTCCAGAACTAATTCACTAGCATCGTAGGCACGCCAATTCTCCCGATTCTCACCGAGATAACCTGCAAGCGCCTTGTTACCCCAAGGACATTGCATGGGAGCGACAATGGGAGCAAACGCCGAAACCGAACGATAGCGATCGGGGTTGCGCAAAGCGCAAACCAGCGCTCCGTGTCCGCCCATGGAATGACCGCAAATACCTTGCCGTTCGCTCTGGATTGGAAAATTAGCAGCAATCAAAGCGGGTAATTCATCGGTAACGTAGGAATACATGTTGTAATGCGATCGCCAGGGATGTGCGGTAGCGTCAACGTAAAAACCCGCCCCCGCACCAAAATCCCAGTCATCGTCTTCGCCAGCAATACCCGTCTGGCGCGGACTGGTATCGGGCACGACAAGCATCAAACCGTACTCCGCCGCAAATTGTTGCGCTCCCGCTTTAGCCATAAAATTCTCTTCGGTACAGGTTAAACCGGAAAGAAAGTAAAGTACTGGCACGGACTGCAATTTCGCCTGCGGTGGTTGATAAATGGAGAATCTCATCTCACCGTTGCAAACCTGCGATCGATGTCGATAGAGCCCAACCGTGCCGCCATAACATTGATGCTCCGATGTTAGATTTAGAGGGATAGACATACATTTACTATTACGAGAAAGTGATAACGCTGCGAATGGATTCGCCCTTGTGCATCAGATCGAAGGCATCGTTGATTTTCTCTAGGGGCATGACGTGGGTAATCAGACTGTCGATATCGATTTTGCCATCCATGTACCAATCGACAATTTTAGGGACATCCGTACGACCCCTAGCACCGCCGAATGCCGACCCTTTCCAAACGCGACCCGTCACTAACTGAAAGGGTCGCGTACTAATTTCCTGTCCCGCCCCCGCCACGCCAATAATCACACTCACACCCCACCCTTTATGGCAGCATTCCAATGCTTGACGCATGACATGCACGTTGCCAATACATTCAAAACTGTAATCGGCACCGCCATCGGTCAAATTCACCAGATAAGGAACCAGATCGTCACCCACTTCTAACGGGTTGACGAAATGGGTCATGCCGAACTTCTCCGCCAGTTCGCGCTTGGCCGGATTGATATCCACGCCGATAATCTTATCTGCTCCCACCATGCGAGCACCCTGAATTACGTTCAGTCCGATACCGCCCAAACCGAATACCACCACGTTCGCTCCTGGTTCGACCTTCGCCGTATATATCACCGCCCCAATCCCTGTGGTAACGCCGCAGCCGATATAGCAAACCTTCTCAAATGGAGCGTCGTCGCGAATCTTGGCAAGGGCAATTTCGGGCAGCACGGTGTAGTTGGCAAAAGTAGAGGTGCCCATGTAGTGATGCAGCATTTTACCATCGAGGGAGAAGCGACTGGTGCCATCGGGCATAAGACCGCGCCCCTGCGTACTGCGAATTGCCTGACAGAGATTGGTTTTGCGACTGAGACAGAATTTGCACTGACGGCATTCTGGCGTATAGAGAGGAATGACGCGATCGCCCTCTTTGAGGCTAGTGACTCCCGCACCTACTTCTACCACCACACCCGCGCCTTCGTGACCTAAAATTGTGGGGAATAGTCCTTCGGGATCGGCTCCAGAAAGCGTAAAGGCATCGGTATGGCAAACACCCGTCGCCTTGATTTCGACCAGTACCTCTCCTGCTTTAGGCGGTTCTAGCTGCACCGTCTCAATTTTGAGCGGTTGACCTGCGCCAAAGGCAACTGCTGCTTTTACATCCATAGCCTTACTCCAGAATCGATGCTTTTGTAATTTGGGTTAAGCGATCGCGCGTAGCGATCGCTTGCTTAATTATCTACCGTGTCTGGCAGTACGATGCTTAAGGCACTATAAAATTCTCAGGGGGGCACTTAATAGGCAGCTTTGGTTTCTTTCTCTCAATTTCCGAGCTTAAGCTCTCCTAATCCCATAGCTCTTATTTCGCGATTTGTATATCGCTATTGATTTAACTTAATAAAGACGCTAGAGTAGACATGGCTTCAACAAATTTATCTACCCAGGTGTCAAATCATTTTTTGATAGCAACTCCCATCTGTCAACAGTTTTGAGGAGTTTGAGTGTAGGGGGTAAGAGAAATCACCTGGACTGGGGGCGCACTTTTGCTACCCTTAGTCGATCGTGGCGATCGCACCTCCTTATCCAAAGCTTAATCTTTTAGGTATTGACAAATTTCTTAGGGGAGGTAGGGTTTTGATAGGTAAGTTTTTGATGGATTAGATTTAGCTCTAGACATCAAATTGCTTGTTCCCTTAGTATTATTCACTATTCCGAGACTATATCTGCCTGCTCTTCCAAGATAAGTGTTCGAGAGGCTATGCGAGCCTTTGGAGAGCGATCTCATCTTTTCCATGTTCCGTCTAATCGCGATGGGGTAGGAGATCCGTTTTTGAATCTGTTTATTTGACTGTTCCATTAATGAGGAGCGGGTGGTGAAGTTCGATGTTGAGATTGATATTATCTCTAGCAATAGTTGTAACTTTATTTATTGCAGGTATCAGTCCTGTATCTGCAACGAAATACGATCCGTATAAGATGTCAGTAGCCGAGGTATTTTCTTGCTCTAACTGGCTTTGTTGCATGATTGAAAAACGGACAGATTCGCCTTGATATCTTTCTAGAATTAAGCCTCAACCTTGTAGCTATCGGGTTTAGCGATCTGAATCATGCGATTGAGCGCAGCACATTTATTGCGCTAAATCCCTACCAATCGCCTGGGTTACCGCTGTAAGATCCTCTATTTGCTCGTCAATGCGATTAGCTCGTTCGGCATTAGCTGCCTGTACTTGTTCTATCCTGGCAATCGCCTCAGCATTGGCTTTGACTAACTCATTAATTAGCCGCGATCGCAGTTACCACCGTTGCCGCAAACCGGTCTAGCGTCTCTTCCGTCCAGCGTTCGACAGTCATGACCGATCGCCTCCCATCAGTTTCCGTTGGGCTGCTTCGGTGATGACTCGCCTCAGCCATGCCGACCGATTGGGTAGCGATCGCACTAAGGCATCGATATCGCTAAACAAAGCAATACATCTAAGAGAAAACAGGCGCCGACGACCAATCTCTCTCATAATCCCGATCGATCTGAGCAATGGGATGCCAGTTCGTCACATCTTCCCACAGAGAGCGATAACCCTCCACATTAGGATGGAGTCCATCGGAACTGAGGCGAGAACGCCACCAACTTTCTCCCCGCGACATCCAAAGGTCGAAAATGTCCAAATACGGAATCTGGCGAACTGCGCAGGCACTTTTTGTCGCTTCCTTGTAACGGAACTGGTCGATATGGTTGAAATAGAAGCAGTCGAGGAAGGGCATCCTGGTTTCATCGACAGGAACCAGGCCGACAAAGAGAACGGGGCACATTTGCTTCGCCTCATCCAGCAAATTATTAATTTCTCCCTGGAAGTCATCAAAATCGGTAAAAGAACGCCCATCAGAGCGACCCAAACGCGCCGAGTCATTAATGCCAACGGACAGAATAATTAAATCGGGGACGCGGTTGCGCAGTTCGCCCCGATAACGAAATTCTTGGCCCAGCCGTTCTCTGACCTGGAAGGTACGATCGCCACGAATACCCAAATTGTAGAGGACGTGTCCGCCATCGCTGGCTGCCATCCACTGCCGACGCAGGCGCTCTACCCAACCGCCGCCTTCAGGATCGCCAAAGCCATAAACCAGGCTGTCCCCCAGCGCAACAACCTTGAGCGGTTGAGCGTAGCGATCGGCAGACCTGGCTGTAGAAGGTAGAGAAAGGGTTAGCATGGGGCAATTCATTGTAACGGGCTTTACGTAACTTTACATTTCTATATAGATGTATAAAGAGTGTACCCTAACTAGCTATTGTCAGTAAGTAATTATTCTTACAAATTATTCTTGCAAAATCGGACTAGGTCATCTGCCGCCAGTTAGAAACTCCTGCTCTACTGCATTCAGGTGTAGCAGAGGTATAGGCTTGCTAAAATGGAGCCTATCCGCCTCCAACATCGTGAGGAACGACGCTATGTATCAACAGCATCCGCGATCGCCTGCGGAATCTATGCCAACCATGTATGACTTGCCGAGCGAAGATCCGGAGGAACCTGGTTTGCCCGATGAATTCCATGACTTTCAGCCCAAGTTGCTACGCGAAACTTGTAAGCCGATCGCTTATCCACCTGAAGAAGTTTTCATTGGCGCAGATTTAAACCTCTACTACGATGGTCGCCACCCCCAGTGGTACAAGCGCCCCGACTGGTTTTTGGTACTGGGGGTGACAGCAGGCGATCGCGTTGAGAATCTGCGCTGGAGCTATGTAGTGTGGCAAGAGAGCGTAAATCCCTTTGTGGTGGTGGAATTGCTATCTCCGGGTACAGAGGATGAGGATCTGGGGTCGAAGGTGCGAGAGATTGGGAAACCACCACTGAAGTGGGAAGTGTACGAGCGGATTTTAAGGGTTCCTTTCTATGTCGTTTTCGATCGCTACGAACAGCAACTTCGCATCTTCGTATTGGAACAGGCGCGTTACCGATCTGTCGAATTAGATGAGCTGCGCTACTGGTTTGAACCATTAGAACTAGGCTTAGGTGTGTGGGCCGGTCGCTATCAGGGGATTGAAGGACAGTGGTTGCGATGGTACGACCGATCGGGCAACTGGATTCCCACAGATGCAGAACGTAGCGAACAAGCCGAACAGCAGGTACGAGAAGAAGCTCAAGCCAGACAGCAGGCCGAACGGCAGTTGCAGGAAGAAACCCAAGCTAGACAGCAGGCCGAACGGCAAGCAATAGCTGAAGCGCAGGCTCGACGAGAAGCAATTCCTCGTTTATCAGCACTGGGCTTGACTTCAGCTCAAATTGCCGAAGCTCTAGGGCTGACAGTTGCAGAGGTAGAAGCATTTTGAGGAACGGAATCGCTCGTCATGCTGAAACATTTCTAGCGATCGCTGAAGATACTCTGTCAGTTAAGATGTGCTAACCCCCAAATGTACTAAGG
Source organism: Pseudanabaena sp. PCC 6802 (assembly GCF_000332175.1). Lineage (NCBI taxonomy): Bacteria > Bacillati > Cyanobacteriota > Cyanophyceae > Pseudanabaenales > Pseudanabaenaceae > Portococcus > Portococcus stanieri. The sequence goes on from NZ_KB235914.1 coordinate 3,699,274, forward strand.
GAGTTGCAGGTTGATAGGATACCAATCGTAAGGGCGAACGGCCGTTCGCCCTTACAGAAGCGCATTCCCGATCGTGGTAGGTTATTTAATTGCGGATCCCTAATTATTTATGGCAATGGCTATAACTGCAAGTTTTGACAGGCTCAGACAAATCCTTGGAGTTGCATCGCTCATAGTAGGTTTAGGAATATTGGCTCCAGTCTCGGTATCGGCGCAAAACCTGGCGCGATCGCTCCAGTTAATCGCCCAGACCAATCCTCCTGGCACGCCCGTTAAACCTGTCGCTGAACCGAGCAATGAGAAGGTAAGCCGAGCTAAGTTCGATCGGGTTATGCAGTATGCGATCGCCCAAAAATTGCACCAGAAAACCATGCCCGAAATTATGCAGGCGATCGCTACTCAATTTATCGGCACGCCTTATCAAGCTGGACTGCTGGATATAACATCGAAAGAACGACTCATACTTGCCTTAGATAAGTTTGACTGCGTGCTGTTTGTAGAGGCGGTATTGGCGATCGCGCGGGGAATTGCCATTCAGGACTACAACTATGCCACCTTTGGCGAACGGATTAGCGATTTACGTTACCGCGACGGCAAACTGGATGGCTATTGCAGCCGCCTGCATTACTTTTCGGAATGGATTGCGGAGAATCAAGCACGCGGTACGGTCAAGCAAATTACGCAGGAATTAGGTGGGGTAAAAACGAACAAGTCCCTCAATTTCATGAGCAACCATCGCCAGAAATACGCTCAGTTGAAAAGCAATGAAGTATTTCAATGCATCGTCCAAGCGGAACAACAATTGGTCGATCTAGATTTTATTTACATTCCGTCCGATAAAATTAAGCAGGCTTACAGCAAGATGCAAGCTGGGGATATCGTGGCGATCGCCACTAAAGTCAAAGGTCTAGACTTCACCCACACCGGCCTGGTATATCGCAATCGCGATCGCAGTATCGGGCTAATTCACGCTTCTCCCAGCGGCGCGGTCAAAATCTCCCCCGATTTGCACGCCTACGTCAATCAGGTCAAAGAACAACAAGGTATAGTCATAGCTCGCCCCACCGATCCGCGCTAAGGCGATTCTCGCCAGGCAATATTTGGTTATTTGTCTGCCAAATGCGAGTGTAATTAGGTAAAGTGACATAAGAACTCCTGGCAGCAACTTAAAATGAGCCTTCATTCCGTCGAATTACCAACACTTGGCAATACATCGCCCATGCAGTGGCAGCGTCTTGACGGTCGCAGTTGGGATCAATTGCGTGCGGTCAGCTTCAAGAAGCACTTTACAGACATACCAGCAGGCTCGGTGTTAGCTAAATTCGGCAATACCCAACTCATTTGCACGGTATCGATTGAATCGGGAGTCCCCAAGTTTTTAGAAGATAGCGATCGCGGCTGGCTCACCGCCGAATATCGTTTTTTGCCCGGAGCGACCAAACCACGCCAACCCCGCGAACTGCAAAAGCTATCCGGGCGCACCCAAGAAATTCAGCGCCTGATCGGGCGCAGTCTCAGATCTGCCCTGGATCTCAAAGCGATCGCCAATTACACCATTACCGTTGATGTAGATGTCCTGCAAGCGGATGCAGGCACCCGCACAGGAGGCGTGACGGCTGGGTTTGTGGGCTTGCAGTTAGCCATAGATCGCCTGCTGGCGGAAGGTGTCATTACGCAGTCGCCGATTCAGCGAGCGATCGCCGCCGTGTCGGTCGGCCTGATTAACGGCGAACCATTTTTAGATCTCGACTATACCGAGGATGTGGTTGCCAGCGTCGATCTGAATGTGGTGATGGACGATCGCTTCAATTTAATTGAAATTCAGGGGACGGCAGAGTCAGAAACCTATAGCCGCCGCCAACTCAACCAAATGCTAGATCTAGCCGAAACAGGCATCAAAAGTTTACTAGCTTTGCAGCAAGCCTGATAAAGGATTTGCGAACAGCGGAAATGTTAATATTCCAGAAGCCGAAATGCCGTGCCCATCTAAGTCAATTCTGATTTAGTCAGGCATAGCATGTTATAGCCGTAGACAGATCTGTTAGGACAGGGGGTGTGGGGCTGCGCCCCCACACAGGGGTGGAACCACTGCACCCCGTCCTAAGCCTATTGGCTATAGCTATACTTAAAATCTTTGGAGAAATATACCTTGAAAGGAATTCTAATTAGCTTCGGAATAGTCGCCGTAGCGGTTTTAGTCTTGTTTTTCGCCCAACCCAAAGGTGGCTCCGATCGGGCGATCGCCTCCGAACCACCTGCTACTGTTATTGCTAATACAACCGCAAATATCAAAACAACTACCGAAGAACCTACTATGACTGCTGCCGCTAATGATGCCGACCTGGTAACTACTGAATCTGGACTCAAATATAAAGAAATCAAAGTGGGAACGGGGGCAACTCCTACCCAAGGACAAACCGTGACCGTCCACTACACGGGCACCCTGGAAGATGGCTCGAAGTTTGATAGCTCGCGCGATCGCAATAGTCCCTTCTCATTTAAGCTTGGTGTCGGTCAGGTGATTAAGGGTTGGGATGAAGGTCTATCGACAATGAAAGTAGGCGGTCGCCGTCAGTTAATCATTCCACCTGAATTGGGCTATGGTGCTAGAGGCGCTGGTGGAGTGATTCCTCCAAATGCCGTTCTCATCTTTGATGTGGAACTGCTCAAAATCTCTTAGTTATAGCGTTTTTCAATTGAGAACAGGTTGTATTGACGGAGTGAAGGGGTAGAACACGGCAGTGGCTCTAGCGGGGAACCCCCGAGAACGCCCTGCCTTCCCTTCTTGGGGGCAACGCCCCCAAATCCCCTACTCACCTCCGATCTGAAAACCGCTATAGGGATAATTAACGCGAATTTGGTATGAGAGATGGGGGCGATGGTGATGTCCGCTACAGTTAGCAGTCATACACTGCTGGAGAATAAATAGTAGAACTTTTGTAAAACCCGTAACCTATGGCTCTTGATGGTGTAGCAAAGGCGCGGATTATCGTTTGCGGACTTAACCGAACTGGTTACAAGATCCTGTGCCTTCTCAAACAGCAGGGAGCGTCAGTAATTGGCGTGCACGATCGCCGCCCCACCGATGCCCAGGATCGCGATCTTGATGGAATTATCATTGGCGATTTGCAGGCTGCTGCTACGCTGCTCGCTGCGGGTATATCTGAAGCCCATACTTTGGTCTTGTCTGGCGCAGATGAAGCCCTAAATTTAGCTATCCTCATGCAAGCGCGGGCGCTCAATCCCCGCATTAGAATTGTGAATCGGCTCTTTAATGCTAGTTTGGGCGAACGGTTAGACCGCACGCTACCAGAGCATTTCACCATGAGCGTAGCGGCACTTGCCGCTCCGGTGTTTGCTTTCACGGCATTGGGTAATAAAGCGATCGGGCAACTCCGCTTGTTCCATCAAACATGGCCGATCTACGAAGAATATATTGACGAGCGCCACCCCTGGCGCGGCCATACTTTAGCCGAACTGTGGGTCGATCGCTCTCGCATGTTGATCTACTATCTTCCCATCGATGGCAATATAGATCTGGTATCGGCGGTGACCGGAGAACAAAAGCTGCGCCTAGGCGATCGCCTGCTCATAGGCACGCAACCAAAGGTACGCACTGTCCAAAGAAAACTAAACCAAAAGCTCGGCAAGGTAGTATCTAGCCTGCGTCAACTCAAGGAATATAGCAACTCCATGCTCGTGGTTGCTCTCGCTCTGATTAGCACTATCTTCGTGGCGACGCTTGTTTATACCAGTTTGCAACTGCACGTCTCTTTGGTAGATGCCCTTTACTTTTCTGTGGGCATGATTACTGGTGCGGGGGGCAACGAGCAGGTAGTAGAAAAATCATCGGATGGCATCAAGATATTTACGGTGGTGATGATGCTGACTGGTGCGGCGGTAATTGGCATTTGGTACGCATTGCTGAATGATTTTGTCCTCGGTACCAGGTTTCGGCAATTTTGGGATGCAGCGCGGGTACCCCAGCGCAACCACTATGTTGTCTGCGGTCTGGGTAATGTAGGCGTGCAGATTGCCTCCCAGTTGCATAAATACGGGCATGAAGTCGTGGCGATCGAGCGCGATCCGAATAACCGCTTTCTAGAAACCGTGCGATCGCTAGGCATTCCCGTAATCCAAAGCGATGCTAGCCTGCCAGCTACGCTGAAATTAGCAAACTTGGCGCAAGCTGAGGCATTGATGTCTGTAACCCGCAGCGATACTGCCAATTTAGAAATAGCGCTGAATGCTAAGGGTGTTGCGCCTAAAGTACCTGTCATCGTCCGCTACGAAGATCCCCACTTTGCGCACATGGCACAGCAATTATTTGAGTTTGAATCAGTACTTAGCCCTACGGAAATTGTGGCACCAGCTTTTGCAGCAGCAGCTTTAGGAGGTAGAATCCTGGGTAATGGCATTCTGGGCGATAAGTTATGGGTATCGCTAGCAACGATAATCACGGTTAACCATCCTTTCTGCGGCAAGCAGGTGAAGGATGCGGCCAGGATGTCGGATTTCGTCCCACTTTACATCGAAACCGAATCTGGCACTATCCACGGATGGGATCTACTAGCAGCTCATCTTAGTGCCGGAGATGTTTTGTACCTGACCATACCTGCAACAAAGCTGGATCAACTATGGCGGGTTACCCCACTTCAAGTTCCATCTAGTCAAAACACCATCTAACAAGGCAATGCCTCATAATTGGCTAGACTAGACACAGATTCGGTATCGCCACTTATGAGCTACTGCCTCAACCCTAACTGCCCCCAGCCCCAAAATGACGATCGCTTCCAGTTTTGTCAGAGTTGTGGAGCGCGGCTACTGCTAAAAGACTCATATCTGGCGATCGCTCCCATTGGCGAAGGAGGTATGGGCAGAACCTTTCGCGCCATCAATCGCGCTAAGTTCGACCAGCCTTGCGCGATTAAGCAATTAATGCTCCAGTACCAGGCTGGCAGTCATCGGCAAAAAGCGATCGAGCTATTCAACCGCGAAGCCGCACAACTGCAATCCCTAGGCAAGCACCCTCAAATACCCGAACTAATCGCCTACTTCGAGCAAGAGAATTCTCTCTATCTCGTCCAGGAGTTGATCGAGGGACGGAATTTACTGGATGAAATGAAGGAACAGGGAGCGTTCGACGAAGCCAAAATTCGCGAGTTGCTGCTGGACTTACTGCCAGTCTTGCAATTCATTCACGAGCGCGGCACGATCCATCGCGATATCAAACCAGAAAATATTATCCGACGGCGATCGCCCCTTACACCTGAGGGGTGGCAGCTAGTTCTGGTTGACTTTGGTGCCTCGAAGGTAGTGACATCTGCCACAGTATCCAAAACCGGAACGTTTATTGGCAGTGCAGAGTACACAGCACCGGAACAACTGAGGGGTAAAGCCACTTTTGCTAGCGATATTTATAGCTTGGGTGCGACTTGCATACATCTATTGACAGGAACCTCTCCGTTTGACCTATATAACGATATTGAAGATCGATGGATATGGCGACAATATCTCAAAGAGCCAGTCAGCGAGTCTTTAGGAAACATCCTGGATCGAATGCTGGCCAAACCCACCAGCAATCGCTTTGAATCGGCTGGTATTATCTTAGATATACTAAATAATAAGTCATCAATTTCATCTCTAGTAGTAACAAAAAAATCGAGTGATGATGATAAAATCGCACCTGTAGGCAATTACTCCAAATTGAAGGAATTACTGGAGACAGGGAATTGGCTGGAAGCAGATCGCGAAACTAGCGCCATCATATTAAAACTTACAGGTAAAGACAAGATACGCGAGATCGCTCGCAAAGATATCGAAATTCTTTCCTGCGCCGATCTCTACGAACTAGATCGGATGTGGGATTACTACAGCAATCACAAATTCGGATTTAGCGTTCAAAAGGAGATTTGGCAAGGCTTGGGAGGAGTTTTATTCTATGACAGCAGAAATTACTGGAAATTTGCCGAAACCTATATCAAATTCGCCGAACGCACGGGCTGGGCAAAGAAATCCTGGTTTTCAGAGTCAAGCTGGCTCAAATATAAAGATTTAAACTTCTCAATCGATGCACCTAGAGGACATCTCCCCGCCACTTTCCATTGGCACGGACACGAAGTCATGGATGCATTGTTCCTGCGCATCAAAGTCTGCGGCTATTAAAGAAATTTCTAGTGGATATAGCTATAGCTAATAGGCTTAGGACGGGGTGCAGGGGTTCCACCCCTGCGTGGGGACGCAGCCCCCTGTCCTAACAGATCTATCTACGGCTATAACATCTCTATCTACGGCTATAACATCCCCATAAGGGCAGGTTGTGCCAAGATGGCGGAGTTGGTTGTGGCCGATCGCGAAGCAGCAATTGCGCAAGCAAAGCAACTCACGCAGCAGATGCAGGAGGATTCGAGCAGTTCGGGTTTTGAGGAGGGCCTATTAAAATTAATCCAGGCAGTTATTGTTTACAAGTTAGAGTATAACGGTCTCCAGGATTTACAAGCCACGTTCGCATTAGATGATGTCAGGAAAACACGTTTGTTTATAGTAAGTTACCCCTACTACTGGTCAGAACTTATCCTGATTGGTAACCAGTTGTAGAATAGGGGAGTGTAGAGTCTATATTCTCCTGTTTTCTAATTAAAAATGTCGCTATGACTTCTCCCAATTTTCCTTTCTATACTGCAACTGCTGCACTACTGGCATCTCTTAATCTTGTAGCTCTTCCCCTTGCACCAGTGTCTGCTCAGAAGATCTCAGGCGATCGGGGCGAAATTGCCAGCGCGATCGACAAGCTTAAGGGCGGTAAGGTAGTCTATACCCCACCCAAGGATGTTGGTACGCCTACAAATACCGTAGGAGGATTGTCGCGCGGCGAATGTAAAGAAGTTAGATGCTTAATGGCATTAATGCCCAATACTAAGTCTGGTGTCGATCACTTCCCGCAAACTGTCTCCTCCCATCCCGTTTTCTTTTTCAATGCCCCCAAATTCTCAGGTTGGGCTGAATTCAGATTGTACGAAGTAAGTACGAAGGCAGCGCCAAAACGCATCTACAAAACAAGATTCCCAATCGAAACCCAAGCCAGCATTATTAGTTTCCGCATGCCCCTGGATGCTCCAGAACTGAAAGTTGGGAAATTTTATCGCTGGGAATTTGCGTGGAATAACCCTGCCAATAGTACGTGCGTGGGTGTGGTACGGCGGGTAGACCTCGATCGCACCGTATTGCAACAGATAGCTAAAGCCAAGCCTATTGACAAAGCTAGCCTTTATGCCAAAGCGGGAGTTTGGTTTGAGGCGGTGGAAACTCTGGCAGAAGCTCGTCGCGATCGCCCCGACGCTCCCGACTTAATGACGGAATGGAGCGATCTGCTCAAATCGGTCGGTTTAGATGTCGTCGTCTTGCAGCCGATTAGCCCCGAATCGCTAAGTACAAAAGCAAGCAATAGCTATTGATGCCGAGCGCGATCGTTAAACAGCGAGGAATTGTTGAATGATGTCATTACTGAGGCTTTTGGTTTCGCCAGAAGCAACGATCGTGCCCTTTTGCATGGCATAGTAGCGATTGGCCTGACGGACAAAATGGAGGTGCTGTTCCACTAACAGCACTGAGATACCTGTAGTCTTGACGATTCGTTGGATCGATGCTTCGATTTCCAGAACGATTGAGGGTTGAATCCCTTCGGTTGGTTCGTCCAAAAGTAAGAGTTGCGGTCTGCCCATTAAAGCGCGGGCGATCGCCAGTTGTTGCTGCTGCCCGCCGCTGAGGTTACCACCCAAGCGCCAGAGCATGGATTTGAGCACCGGAAAAAGCTCGAATGCTTGTTCCATCATCTCGGTTTCTCTTCCTTTCGTTCTACCAGTTTCCAAACCAAGCAGCAAGTTTTCTTTTACGGTTAGCTTCGGGATAATTTCTCTGCCCTGTGGCACATAACCTATACCCAGCTTGGCACGGCGATCTGGCGATCGGCGCAGTATGGACTCTGTCATCAAGTTCACTTCACCGCTACGGGCAGACAGCAACCCAATAATGGTTTTGAGCAATGTTGTTTTACCGACACCATTGCGTCCGATCAAGCAGACCATTTCACCTGAAAACACGTTCAGATCGACATTGCGCAGGATGTGACTTTCGCCGTAATAAACATTAAGCCCCGATATGTTGAGAATGGGGTGGGTAACCTCCGGCTTGTCGAGCAGAGCGGAATTGAGATCTTTTGTCATAGTAAACAGTCCAGGTGACGATCGTCTAGCTAACCTAACCCAATTAGTGTAGGGGTTTCTGTAGCCTTTATACATTTTTTATTAGCAACGATAACGATGCCCGATATGGGTAAATAAGCGCGTAGCAATCCAATGTTGGATTGCTACGAAAAGTTATTGCTGCAAATTTCAGGCAGATCGGGGTTGGGGCTAGGGAATGCCAAGCAGGTTTTAATTACCAAGTTTCCTCAGTTTGGTTTTGTTTCTCCCAAAATTCCAAGTCCAGTTCCTCCAGGTAAACCAGAGCACTTTGAATCTGTCGGTCAGTACCAACTAACTCCAGATTAAACCAACCATCTTCTCTGGTATTTTCTCCCAACAGGGCTGCAGTGATGTTAACCGTCAAGCCGTGCTCTGATACGAAATTAGAAACAATCGGTTCCTGGTGATGGGTTTGCGGAACCCTGAGGGTAATGTGGTGCTTGGCTAGCCTTTCCTGGATAGCCTGTTGGCGATTAAGCTGGTGATCGAATTGAGCATTTTGCGTGCGAGCGGACATATTCATGCTTGCGTCTCCTAAACGTTTTGCTTTTGTAAAACACGAAATTAATATCAATTGATACTGACTAATTAAGCGTTCAGTTACGTTCCCGATCGGGAGTGCTCTCTAGAACCACTATCAGGTTAACCAAAGATTGCAAAATGTAAAGCGATCTACATCACAGTTTTTAGTGTTTGTTGGTAGAGAAGTCTCGTCTGTGGAGCTTTTACAGCTAACTTGAGAAATTCAACACCTGCATAAACTTTTTTTGCCATGCATAAATTTTGGGCGCACCAAGCAAACGTGCGGTATTGGGATTTGCTGCGATCGCTACCATTTGGTGCCTAAAAGTATCTTAAGATACCAGTCCAAACTCAACAGCCCGAAAAGCTTGTAAGTATTTTAGATTATGCGATCGCTCAGACACCTCAGTATCAAATCGCAATTGATTGTCATGCTTTTATCCGTTAGCGGACTATCCATTCTCGTTACCACCTATTTGGGCTACCGCAGCGGACAGGCGAACCTCACCGATCGCGCTTTCAGTCAGCTCACCAGCGTGCGAGCATCCAAAGCCTACCAAATCGAAGCTTACTTCAAAAATATTCGCAACCATACCCAAACTCTTAGCGAAGATCCCGCAATGGTGTCGGCACTTCAGGAATTTGCGCTTGCCTATCAGCAGTTACAAGGCGCGACTGTCCCCGAGGCGTTCGATCGACGAATTCAATCCTACTATCGCGATGAATTCCTGCCCAAACTTGCCAAGACCGAATCCGGGTCTCCCGTTTTGGCTGCCTACCTCCCTAAAGTCACTGCCTCCCGCTATTTGCAATACCACTACATTGCTGCTAATCCACACCCCCTGGGCAAAAAACATTTGCTGGATGCCGCCAACGATAGCAGTAACTACAGCCGCCTCCACGCCCGCTACCATCCGATTTTCCGCAATATCATCGAAAAATTTGGCTATTACGATATGTTCCTGATCGACACCCAGGGTAACGTGGTTTATACCGTGTTTAAAGAAACTGATTTCACCACAAATTTTAATAATGGTGCTTATCAAGATAGCAACCTGGCCAGTTTGAATGCCACAGTGCGCTCGTCCAAGGAACGAAACTATGCCAAACTGGCAGACTTTGTAGCTTATGCCCCTTCCTATGGCGCACCAGCAGCATTTATTGCTGCCCCCATGTTCGATCGCTCCGAATTTGTCGGCGTTCTCGCCTTTCAACTCCCCGTTGATGAAATTAATAACGTGATGACGGGCAATCGCCATTGGGAAAGCGATGGTTTGGGCAAAACTGGGGAAACCTACCTGGTTGGGCGAGATCGGTTGATGCGATCGGTATCTCGCTTTTTAGTGCAGGATCCGCAAACTTACTTGAATACCCTGCGATCGCTGGGAATGCATGCGGCTACCATTAACCGGATCGAGCAATATGGCACCTCCATTTTGCAGCAACCCGTACACACTGATGGCGCTACCGCAGCTTTGAACGGACAACAAGGCACCCAAATTATCAACGATTACCGAAATATTCCGGTGCTCAGCTCCTACGCGCCGATTCGGATTGATGGACTGGACTGGGCAATCTTAGCGGAAATAGATTTGGCGGAAGCTTATGCCCCCATCTATGACTTTGAGCGCCAGATTTTAATTTCGGCTACGCTTTTAATGCTGCTGGTGACCCTGTTAGCGATGGGATTGGCAAATCTATTTGTGAAGCCAATTCAACAATTGATCGATAGTGCCCGTAAAGTTGCGGCTGGGGAATTGGATACCATTGTGGCTCTGGATACACGCAACGAATTTGGTGAATTGGCTCAATCTTTTAACCTCATGGTCGATAGCCTGCAAACTCAGACCAATTTGGTTGAGGAGAAAAATCGCGAGAACGAACAATTCTTGCTCAGCGTCTTTCCCGCCGCGATCGCAAAGCGTCTGAAGCGAGGAGAAAAAGATATCGCTGAAGATGTTTCCAATGTCTCCGTCCTGTTTGCCCATCTCACAGGGTTTTCCCAACTTTCTGCCGCTCTGACAGCCTACGAAATAGTGACAATTTTGAACGAACTCGTGACAGCCTTTGACGATGCCGCCGAGCGACATGGCATGGAGAAGATTAAAACGATTGGAGATAGTTATCTGGCAGTTTGCGGCGTTTCTACACCCTATTTAGATCAGGATAAGCGGGCGGTCGATCTGGCAATGGAGATGCGTGCGATTATTCGTCGATTTAACCACGAACGCAATTTTCATTTGAATATCTGCATCGGTCTGAATTCAGGAGATGTTGTGGCGGGAATCGTGGGGCGAAATAAATTTATTTATGATGTTTGGGGCGACACGATTGACCTGGCGAATACCCTATGCACGACTTGCCCACCCGGTGCAATTCTCGGGTCTACGACAATTTACCAGCGATTGCACGATCTCTATGCTTGGGAAGCACTGGAAGTGTCGAATAACGGCACTAAGCTGCGTGCCTGGCAACTGAAGCCCTCTGAGTTTGCGGATCGCTGATGGGGCTATCCATCCAATTCCTCCCGCCCCCCTAAATAACTTCCCCTCTCAACGGTATCTATGAACAGCAGCACCCTTTGGCAAAGTAGCACCTGGATTTGGGCGATCGCGCTCGCAATTGGCTTTCCCTTCACGACTATTCTGCTGGGCGAAACCATCCACTGGTTAAGCCGACATGGCAAGCCCCTGGCTACCACCCTGCGGTTGGTTCGCAACTTGATCGTGCCAGTACTGGTATTCCTGCTGTTTATGCAACATGTCTTGCATCTAGAGGCCGATGGGCGCACGATCAAAACTATGCAAACCCTCCTCTGGGTCTGTATTCTCCATGCTTCTTTATCTCTACTGAATGTAGTGCTGTTTGAAGAAGCCGAGACCGATACGTGGCGCTCGAAGGTGCCAAAACTGCTGATCGATCTGTTGCGTTTAGTCCTGATCCTGGTGGGAACGGCAATCGTCCTCGCAACGGTGTGGAATGCCGATTTAGCCGGTCTAGCTACCGCTCTTGGGGTTAGTTCGATCGTGATCGGTCTAGCTTTACAGGATACCCTGGGCAGCGTGACCTCTGGAATAGCCTTGCTGTTCGAGCGCCCCTTTTCCGTGGGCGATTGGCTGCAAGTGGGGGATTTTGTGGGACAGGTGATCGACATTAACTGGCGAGCGGTGCGACTCCAAACCTTGGAGCGAGAAATGCTGGTGATTCCCCACAAAGTAATTAGTGCTGAAATCATTCGCAATTTTAGTCAACCGCTGCTGCTGCATGCAGAACGAATTAAACTGGGATTTTCTTACAATAATCCACCGAACCTCGCCAAACAAGTGCTGAAAAGTACGGCTTTGGGAACTCAAGGGATTCTGTCCGAACCCGAGCCTCAAGTTTTTACATTAGCCTACGATGATTCTGCGGTGACTTATGAAGTGAAATTCTTTATCCACAACTATGGCGAGCTAGAAGAAATTCGCGATCGCTTCATGACGCGAGTTTGGTATGCTGCCCAGCGCAATGGTTTATCCATTCCCTTTCCCATTCGCACGCTTTATCATTTCCACGGCCCCACCGCCCAAGCTAAGCAAACCGCCAAACGCTTTGCCAATAGTTTGCAATCGCTGCCCTCGTTTGTGCCTTTGGAGGAAGAAACCGATCTGCAAAACCCCTCCGAAAATATCGAGCTACAGCACTTTGGAGCAGGTGAAAAAGTCATGCGCCAGGGGGATTTGAGCCACGCGCTGTACATCATTATCTCTGGCAGAGCGCGATTGACTACCCGCGATCGCCAGGGAGTGGAGCAGGAAGTTCTGGTGCTGCAAGCTGGAGAATTCTTTGGGATGATTACCTTATTTTCCGGCGAACCTAGCGCGGTATCGATCGCAGCAATTAACGATCTGGAGGTCATGCGCCTTTCCGCTACGGTGGTCGATCGAATGATCGAGCGCCAGCCTCAATTTGCCCGCGAAATCGGACAAGTTTTAGAAAACCGCCGTCGGGCGATTCAAGCGGTGCAGCAGCCGGAGGAGAAGCCCGCTTAGGGATTTGCGGAATGTACCAACTGTAGGATGTGTTAGGCGTTAGCCGTAACACATCGCCGTTTCGTGCAAGCTCCTTAACAACGCTATACGACAAATCGCTGGCCGGATACAGGTTCTATTACTTTTGTGGTGAGTTGATGCTCGGCCAGGGAAGTTCGCAAACAATCGGCACTGCCCTCTGAGCGCAGTAGAGAAAGCAGCACGCCCTTAAATTCGATATCGCCACCGGCAGCGGTCGGTACGATCGCTTTTGGTTTTAACCACTGCGCTAGCTGCAATGCGCTTTTGTGCCCCTGAATCACTGGGCCTAACAAGGGGATGCGCAGATCGATGATGGGGGCGATCGCTACATCCACAGGTGCAAATTCCTTAATTTCAGGACTGTGAAACCCATGCGGTTCGTAGTATAGGGTTTTGCCGTCCTCAAGTTGCTCGATCAGGTAACCGTTTTCCACTAGCATCGGGCCGATGGGCGAACCGGGCAGAGCGCGAATTTTCACGCGATCGCTGAGGGTAAATGTCTCGCCGTGTGCTAAAGCCGTGACCTGGGTAAATCCTGAGTGTTTGGCAACTTTTGCCGCATTTGGCGATGCCACCACGGGTATATTTTTATCCAGTTGTTGCAGGGTAGCAGGATGAGCGTGATCCTCAATGCCTTGGGATAGCAAAATCAGGTCGATATCGGTTGGAATCGGCTTCGGTATGGTGCGCTCCCCCTTAAATAACCAGGTCATGTTGCCAAACACTAAAGGCCCGACCAACCAGGGATCGAGGAGGATATGCTTACCCCCCATTTCAATCAGCCAGGAATTGCTGTCTAACCAGGTCAGGTACATAGCTTTAAGTTTTAACAATAACAAAGTATGTACTATTGTAAAGAAATCTTCGACAACTATTTTCGCCGTAATAGCTGGCGATCGCCACGCCCAAACCGTAAAAGCAATCACAAAAGCGATCTGAACGAGAAGAAGATCGATCGTACAAGTCGAGCTAAGCCTTGTTTTTTTAGTGTTAGAGAAAGCGATCGCGCTCTTAGTTTTCTGTCAACCAGCGATCGAGGTCGGTAATATTATTGAAGTCTAACAACGCCTCGCTGAGTGCTTCCATTTGCTCGAGATTAAGATTGTTAATTTGGGTTTGGTGGCAGTCTAAATTACCAAACTTTTTGTTTAGGAGACGTAATAAAAGCGATCGCGCCTCATTTTGTCTACCTTGCTGCATACCCTGCTGCATACCTTCTTGTCTACCTTGCTGCATACCCTGCTGTATACCCTGCTGCATGCCCTCTTGCCTAGCATCCTGATAAACCCGAGTCTGCCGCAGATCGTCTAGTGTAAACATAGCTTGAATCTCCTCCCGACTTAGCTTAGGGAATTTATATACCAGGACAGTCTCCATAAATTCTACTACAGTCTCTTTTAGCTCTGGCAAGCATCTCTGCTCCACCTCTGTTTTGAGGTTCGCAACCAATTCAGGAATTGTCGCCGATGGTGTGACGATTAACTGCACGATCTTAATTGCCCAAGAATCAGTTTCGCGCTCCTGCCAATCGTCCAGGTAAACCCGCCTGATTCGATTACTGGCAAATAGTTCGCGAAAATGCTCGGCTTCACCAGGGTCGTAGCTGCGGCGGGCAAAGATTGCCACTGCTTGCCAATCTCGTTCCGGTTCGTACTGGCTGAGGTACATGCAAATCTCTGCCATGAATGCGCTGTAGAAATTATTCTTGGGCTGAGACTGCACCTCGGTAAAGACGATCGGGTTGTCAGAGTTTTTGGGTAAAAAAACGCCATCAAATCGAAATGCCTTTTCCTTCACTTCGACAGAGACAAACTCATAATCATCTACGTTGGGAATTGGCTGCTCGGTTAGCTCAAACAGGAGCGAATGAAAGGTTTTTAGCAACTTATAGAACAGGGTGTCAGTTTTCACGACGAATTATTACAACTCAAGTTTGACAGTGCGTTTAGCTTGCCATCCAATTATCGCAACAGGAGAGACATGTTCCCAATCTCTGGGCAACAATCTTCCCACCATTCCTTCCGTATCACAAGCAGTCACGACATTGGAGCGCATCTATCAGTACGACCTGAACTTCAGGCCAGCCATAGAGTTTCTGTGTAAAATCCAACAGGTTATTGATTTACGACTCCTTATAGAGTTTTTCACATAGAAAACGCTATATCAACCGTGAAACAGCCATAACCAGAGGGGAATTGTGATCAAGATACCGACGCTACTGAGCGCGATGCCGAGCAGGATTGTTTCCTGGCGCACGTTGTATTCTTCTGCCAAAATTGCTCCGGCAAAGGCGCAGGGCATTCCTGCTTGTAAAACCATTGCCAAACGCGACATATCAGTAATGCCGAGCAAAGTCATCGCTCCACCCACGCACAAAGGTACGAGCAATAGCTTAATAACCACGGCAGGCATCGCTTTGCCAACACCATCCCACTGCTTCAATTGGCTCAAGCGCACGCCGATTAGTAGTAGTGCCATTGGGATGACTATTTGCACCGATGTTTGGATGCCGCTAGTTAGAGGTGCTGCCAGTTCGACATGCTCCAACTTCAGCCAGATCCCGATCGCGCAGGCCCAGATCGATGGTGTGGCCATCATGGACTTGAGATGTGTAGACCAGTGAGTCGGCCAACTATGTTCGCCGTAATAGCTGGCGATCGCCACGCCCAAACCGTAACTGCAAATCACGTTATGCGCCAAGCTGAATAACACCACCCAGGCGAGGTAGGCATCATCTACCAGGTAAGGTGCGATCGCCAAACCCACAAACCCCACATTCCCCAAACTAGAGGAGAGCAGAAAGCCACCCCGTTCTGCCTTGGGCATCTGCCGTATGTGCGTCCACAGCCAGCCTAAGCCCAAACCTATTAAAAAGGCAAAAGCAACCACAAAAGGGACAAGCCCTACAGATCTAGTTAAATCTGCCCTCTGAATAAATGCCAATACCTGTAGAGGCACTCCCACCCAATACAGCGATCGGCCCATAAACCTGGGTACTGTTTCAGGTAAATATCTGAGGAATAAAAGCCCCGCTAGTGTCCAGCCAACTAGAGGTAGGTAAATATCAGTAAGGCTGTCAATCACTAAAGTTTAGAGGTTAAGAGCAAGTTAAGTTTAAGTATCTTAGCTTTTTTACTCTAATCTTTCCAAATCTAGTGCTTGTTTTAACTCTGTCAGTTCGTCTTTATGCCCGCGCATCCACAGACTGCCATCCGATCGCAAGCTTAAACTAATTTCTTCGCGGCGATCGGCACCGCGCCAATAAAATATGCCAACCAATGGCGCGATCGGGACAAAGCACCACCACAGATCGCCTATTTCAGGAATTAACGCTTTGAGGACTAACCCCAAACAGCCAAATCCAACTGTGGCCAGACCGACCAGAAATATTGCCAGAAATATGCTGGGTTTTACCTGTCCGGCCAGGGTTACGGAGTCGGTTTGGCGATCCAGTTTCTCGACTTCGTAGGCTCTACCAGTTAAGTAGTCTCTGACCTGTCGCAACAGTTCGTCGCTATCCAGGGTTTTGGATTTAAACAACATCTCCGTCGTGCGATCTTTGACCGACGATCGCAGGAAAGATACCAAACCAACCATCAGCAAGACTGTCAGGAGGAAGGTAGAAGACAAAACGCTATCTTTTAAGTCCATTAAACGCACTAATGTCGTAGGTTCACGATAATGATGATATTATTCTAGACTGGGTGGCTTACTATAAGCTGCTAGGCTGAAGATCGTGCCAAACCAGCTATGTCCCCTGAGCAATGTATTGTAAGCGTTTTGCGGGCAAATACAACGCTAATTGGGGCATACATGTTAGATGCATAAACATGCAATTGTGGGATGAGGAAAAATGGCAGAATACTCAGTCACCTATCGTGAAGAAGGCAGCTTGTCTAAGCTGCAAAGGATATTGCGGCGACGCTGGCTCGCAGCACTGGCAACATCAGTTACCGTATTTGCTGGCGCGGCAGCTTATACTTTTACGAGAACTCCCATTTACGAATCCTCCACTTCTTTACTTGTCGATATCAATGCCAATCGGACTGGCAATTTGCAGGGTAAGCCCGATCGCGTTATCAATCTCGATCGCGTCAATGTCGCTACGGAAATAGCTATTCTGCGCAGCCTGCCTCTAATTGAAACCGCCGTCTCAAATTTGAGAGCTGCACAAACAATTCCCATCCCAGCAGATTTCGTCACTAAAGTTTCCAGCAATCTCGCAATCAGGCAAGAGAACGATGCTATGGTGCTGTGGCTGACGTATCGAGATACCGACCGAACTCGGATACCGCAGGTTTTGCGCGCTTTAACCGATGCCTACAACGAATACAAGCTTAAAGATCTGCGCTCCCAGACGACCTATGCCATTCAATCCATTCAAGCTAAGATACCGCAGTTAAAGAAGAAATCAGAGCAGTCTGCTCTGGCAATTACGCAGTTCCGCAGAAAGAATGGCATCACCGATCCCGATACCTATGCTGCTTCCGTATATGCCATGAAGCAAGCTTTGGAGCAGAAAGAGCAGGAACTCGAAATGAAGGCGATCGAAGCTGAGAAGAAATACAGCGAACTCCAAAAGCAGATTGGGAATCCTACCGATGTAGCTGTCGATCGGGCAATTTTGGCACAGGATACAACCTATCAAAATCTGGTCAAGCAGTTCCAAACAGCGGAAATAGACTATTTCATGGCACGTACCCGCTACCAGGAAGCCCACCCCTCCGTGCGCGTGCTTAGAGATAAGCGCGATCGCCTCTACAGCCTTTTGCAAGCCCAGGTGGAATCTACGCTTGGCGGCAGAGCCTCATCCGTGGGAGTAATCACCGATGGCGAATCGAATATCAGACAAACGCTGGCGAGCCAGTTATTTGACACTAAGGTCGCGATCGCCGTGCAATCCGCCCAACGAGAAAGCGTGCGTCGCGCCAGCGAGCAGGTGGTAGCCGCATTCGCCCAAATTCCCCAGTTGCAACAAACCTATACGGAACTACAGCGCCAATTCTCCTTTGACTCTTCTTTACATGCGAAATTTGCAGAGCGATTAGAGGAGTTGCGCCTCGCTGAATCGCAAGAGAGTCCCTCCTGGCGCTTGCTCGATCGCCCAATATTACCAGAATATCCAGTCGATCCGAATATCCTTCTCAATCTCGTGTTGGGTGGTGTTGGTGGAGTTCTACTAGCTTTAGCACTCGTCCTCCTTTTGGAACGCAACGAGCGTCGCATTCAAGAGGTAGATGAGATTAAAGAGCTGACTGATATTCCTTTGTTGGGAACGATACCCAAACTTAAGACATCGCCATTTTATGCCAGCAGTACTAGCGATCGGACTGACAAAAGCCATGAGAGCGTATCTAATGCTGTGGCAAACATCGTATCGAACTACCAGCATGCTGCTTTTGTCGAGTCTCTGCGCTCCCTGGCAATTAACCTGCGCTATCTCGATGTGAACCGCTCCATCAAATCGATCGCGTTCACTTCAGCGCTGCCAGCGGAAGGCAAAAGTACGTTGATTTACAACTTAGGTTGTATCTTAGCAGAACTGGACTATAGGGTACTCGTGGTCGATGCCGACCTGCGCAGGCCAACTATTCATAAACTGGCTGGACTATCTAACGGCTTAGGTCTATCTACAGCGATCGCGACCAATCATGCCTGGCGGGAAATAGTCCGTACCTTGTCCTTGCAAAATTCCCTGGACGTGCTGACATCAGGGCCGATTCCGCCTAACCCATTAGTGCTGCTAGAGTCCGTCAAGATGACAAACCTGATGCAAGCCTGGGAAGACGAATACGACTATGTTTTATTCGATACACCCCCCATCGTCGGTCTTGCCGACGCTCAAAGTCTGGCTGCTAAGGTCGATGCGGTGGTGATGGTAGCGGCAATTCAAAAGTCTACTCGCACTGCGATCGCCCGCACTGTGGATATTCTCATCAAGCGACACGCTCGTATTGCTGGGATTTTAATTAACATGTGCGATCGGCACGATAGCAGTGACTACTACACCGACTACCGCAGCTACTATACGGAACCTCCCATCGAGCAAATCGATCGCATCGATGGCATTGATGGGGAAGATCGAGCCGATCGCTTTGCAGGCTCGGAAATTAATCCATCCCTAGCACTACCACAGGCGAAGGATATGGAACCAGACGACGATACCGCAGCCGTAACTGAAATCGATCGTTGATAACCATGTAGTTTCTACGCAATCGCATATCCGCTAAATTGGCGTTTGAAGGGAGAGTGAAAACCTAGCACAATATCGGAGGGTGGAACGCCTTTTTCGGTCAAAACTTGAGCGATCGCCACTTCCGTTCCATTATGCTGAATCCAGATTTTGCCATCTTTAATATCAAAGTGCAGGATGAGATTAAAAATTCGTTGCTGATCTTCCCAGCCGATATAGGTGAGTTGGTAATGATCGTGTTCGGTGTCGCAAATGATTTCAGTCTCTACCTCATTGGAATGAGCGTAGGGATGGGCTTGTTCTGTTAAGACCTGACGAATTATTTGTTGGTATTGTTGAAGCTTATCCATTGTTTGATTTCCTCCTTGGTAGGGTTGTAAATAATTAGCTTTACCGCATGACGTTTGAGAGATTTTTGGATGAAAGGGACTTGAAAAAAATCACGATAGGTTTCAAGGGGAACTGCAAGATACAAAACGCGATCGGGTTCTTTATCTTCGAGTGCCTGAAGATAGTTCAAATATTGTCCTAAAGCTGTGTGAAACTCATTAATGTCTGAGTCTGTAATAAAGCTTTTGATTTCGACAGCAATTTTTTCCTGGCCGCGTTGAGCCGCGATCGCGCTTTCAGCCCCCAAGTCAATTTTTAGTTTAACGGCTTCGCTAATTTGGATCGTAAATGGATCGTGGGTAATCAGCCAGCCATCTTTTTCTAGAGCGTGTTTAACTGCTTCATGAAATCGATCTTTGCGAGACATGGCTCTACACCCCCACCTCTACAGCAATCGAGGTATCGCATACCAAGGCATCGATGCCCTTATGAAGGACAAGAACTTCGTTGGCTTGCAGTACTGCCATTGCATATTCGCGTCCTTTAAGGTCGGCAAATTACTTCTTAGAAGGCTCAAGCTTTTTGGGTTCCGGTTCTGATTTAGGAGCGTCGCTAGACTGTAATGCTCTATCCAGGACTTCCCTAGCGTTATGTGCCTGAGATTTGGCTTCTTGATAGCGCAAATTATATTGGGCAAAGTTCTTGAGGACTTTGAACCCTTCGCGCAAACTGGAAATTTCCTCCTCGCTAACAGGTTCGTCGGTAAATAAAATATCTACCTGCGATCGCACTTTCATAGCTTCGGCTCGCAGTTCCTGCATTTTTACCTTTAAAGTTGCCAGATTATTCAACACCTGTACTGCTTGAGTAATAGCATCCTCTGCCTCATTAGTAGCTGGCATAGGTAGCTCCTTGACTTCAATAAACTGTTGGGGACTAAACCCATCCTCTAGCTCCGCCTCTATCTGACCGGCATCCATCAGTTCGACTAATTGAGCCATGGCTTTTTCGCGGGCTTTGGGTGAATCTTTGCCAGGAACTGCAATTACAACTTCTGGACTTTGGGCAAGCGTGTACTGAACCATACTTAACCTGGTATTGTGTTTATCCGAGAAATAACTATTGAAAATCTAACTTTTCATGTAGCATATTCACACAAAATTTCTGGAATTGGAAATTATTACCATGCACTGGGGACAATTAGGTCGGGGTTTAGTATCTACTACTGGTACTTTAGGGCTATGTACTTTAGGGCTATGTTGGTCGGCAAATGCAGGTGTAACAGGCACTCCAGAAATTACATCTGTGGAGGGTGCTTTAAGCCATGTAAGTCCTGGCACCATCACTGACAAACCTTTGCTGGTAGCCCAGCAAGACACGAACGTTATCTTTGTCGCGCCCAATGGCACTGATATTACAGGCGCAGGTACGCAGTCGCAGCCATTCCGAACGATTACAGCCGCATTAAGCACTAACCCCCAACCAGGCACCACGATCCAACTAGCCCCTGGTGTATATGATGCGGAAAATGGAGAGGTGTTTCCAATCAAATTGCTGCCAGGGATCAAACTTATTGGCACTAGCAACACCAAAGGCGAAGGCGTGACGATCTCTGGTGGCGGTAAATTCATCAGTCCTACATTTGCCAGCCAGAATATTACGATGTTGGCGGAGCATAATACTACTATCGAAGGCATCACTCTCACTAATAGTAACTTTAGAGGTTATGCCCTTTGGTTAGAGTCCAGGCGCAATGTGGTAATTACCAACAACACTTTTAGGAATACCACCCATGATGGTATTTTCTTGACTGGCGATACTCAAGCTCTTATCGCGCACAATATATTTACTCGAAACAGAGGCAGTGGTATTTCAGCAGTTGGTAATAGCACGGGAGAAATTCGGGGAAATACCTTCAACAACACTGGATTCGGCTTATCTATCGGACAGAAATCTCAGGTGATGCTTGTCAACAATCGCATCGTCAACAATGTAGATGGGGTAATTATTTCCAATGTCGCAACTCCAGTTCTACGCGGTAATACGATTACCAACAACAATCGCAATGGTGTAGTCATTCTTAAGGATCGGGAGGGTCAGCCCGTACCAGACATGGGTATCGCCACCGATCCCGGTCGTAACATGATTCAAAATAATAAGGTTAAAGATATTCACAATGTCTCTGGCGTGGCGATCGCTGCGGCTGGTAACGAACTGAGTCGCAGTAAAATTGCTGGCCCCATCGATACAGTCGCAACCCGATTTGTGGCGAGAACTCCTAGTTACACCCCACCGCCGCAAACTACTCCCAGGGTAGTTTCGCCAGTTTCTCCCATCACAACATTACCGTCACGTACGACAATCCCACCGCGCGTAACGTTACCTCCACGTACGACGCTGCCGCCACGCACGACTACATTACCTCCACGTACGACGCTGCCGCCGCGCACCACCAACCCAGAGATTAATCCAGACCCTGCTAGCGTTGCACCTTTACCCTCGCCCAACGAACCTATTCCTACTACGATTTCGATCGAGCGCAGTTTACCCCCTGTGTCGACTAAGCGGCCTCCAGGTAAAGTGGTGGAGCGCCCCATCAGTACAGTTGTAACTCAGCCCGTGACACCCGTAACTGCCCTGCCACCAATTACTACGAGCAGCCGGGTCGAGAATCCCACTACGAACAGAGAGGTGCTGCGCTATCGCGTGGTAGTACCTCTGAGCGCAAGCACTACCAGAGAAGCGATCCGCCGTGTAGTTCCTAATGCTTTTATGGCTAGATATAACGGTCGCCCCGCCATGCAAACCGGAGCCTACAGCGATCGCGATACTGCTGAAGAGCAAGCCAAAATATTACTGGATTCTGGTTTGCCAGCGATCGTCGTTCAGATGAACAGCTAGCTAAATCTGAGTTACTGCGTATTTATCTTTAGACTTGCCCATAGCAAAGCGCAATGATTCGGCGAGGCTGTGGTTTGCTTGCGTGCTGAAAATAACGATCGCCAGAATAGATAATCCTGTAGCGATCGAAAAGGAATTTGCTAATCCCACGCGCGGAATAATATTGCCCATCACTGGCCCCGCAAAAGCGATACCTAAGTCGAAGCCAGCCCAGGCTAAGCCAAAGACAAAACCCCTTTCAGCGGATACAGTCCGATCTGCGAGCAAAGTCACGATCGCCGGAATCGTAATACCCGCTCCAATCCCCTCCAGCATTCCTGCAACAAGGAAGTGAGGTGCAGAGTGGGAGACAAAGATCGTTAACATGGACGTTGCATAGAAACACAATCCCAACGATATGAATAAGCCGCGTCCGTAGCGATCGCTAATTCTAGCCAGTGGCAATCGCACTATAAAACCTGCGATCGCGGCGGCCATGTAGAACAGGCCGACATTAAAGGGAATTTTCTGCGCTTTAATCAATAAAGGCAAAAAGGCGCTGAGATTGCCGAATATCAGACCGATTAGGAATAAAATCAAAGCGGGAGTTCGCACCCTGGGGCTAAGCAGGGTCGGCCAAAATGGTAGATGAGTGCGACGATCGATCGTACCGAGATCTTGCACTGCGACACCTCGTACTGTGGATGTATATCCTTCCTCCTCAATCTCCCAAGTGACGGCGTATCCCATCATTGCCAGCCCAGCAGCAACGATAAATAGATTTTGATAGCCCCATGTTGCCTGGATCCACCCCCCTAATGCGGGGCCAATGCCCAAGCCCAATGGATTCACCAAACTCATATAGCCAATGATTTCACCGCGCTGCTTCGGTGGAGCCAGATCGGACGTGAGGGCACTATAACCAGTGGTAAAGGCAGCAATACTGATACCGTGCACGGCTCGAAATACCATCAGCAATGGGATGGAATTAGATAAGGCATAGCATAGTGGCATAGCAGCAGCAACTGCTAAGCCAAGTTGCATCACGATCCGCCTACCTCTGCGATCGGCCAGCCTGCCCAGATAGGCGCGACAGAGGAGCAATCCGATCGCAAAGGCACCCATCACCGAGCCAACCTGTGCCTCAGTACCGCCTAGACTGTCAACGTACAGCGGCAGGACAGGTAGCTGTGATGCCATGCTCGACCAGAACAATAGTCCTGTAAAGAAACATGCAACCAAATTGCGCCGCGTATCAACGGGAAGTTGCTGAAAGGTTTGAGATAAGCGCATCTGGTTATGTAAGAGTTAGCTTTTAGCTTTTAGCTTTAAGTCCCTACCTGATAGCTAGAGAAGCTAAGGGATCTGGGATAGTTGCGCTAGGTGCAGTGAATTCGCCTGTGGCGACAAACTCCAGGCGAAGCTTTAACCAGCGTACTACGTTTGGATCGGTGGAAACGATCGCTGCCGCCGGTTGCGGGCATTGCCGTTTCACATCCGCCATTTCCGGCGCATCCAGAAAAGCTGGCTGCTCTACCAGCCAGAAGTCGATTTCTTTTTTGCGATCGCCATAATTTCGGGTACGTTCTTTCAGCGATTCTGCTAGGGGTTCGTCTTCGCACAAAAAATTACGGCTAGCGGCGACAAAATAATAGTTTTTTGGCTCTTGCATATGAAAAAAGTTTTGAACAATTGGAAAAAGTCAGCTTCGTCTATATATAGCCGCAGACAGATCTGTTAGGACAGGGGGTGTGGGGGCTGCGCCCCCACGCAGGGGTTTCACCCCTGCACCCCGTCCTCAGCCTATTGGCTATAGCTATATTTTAAGACTTAAGCATAAGCCCTAAAATTATCGATCTTAATTACTTAATGTTATAGCCGTAGACAGATCTGTTAGGACAGGGGGTGTGGGGGCTGCGCCCCCACGCAGGGGTTTCACCCCTGCACCCCGTCCTCAGCCTATTGGCTATAGCTATAAAAGGTTATCGATCTTAAACCGCAGCTAAACCCAGTGCTTGCATGACTGCCAATTGAGCTGCAGGTAGCTGGCTGTAGGAAAACGTCCAGGGTATGCCAGGTGGTAGCAATGGAATGATGCGGTCGAGATTGTAGGGACTGCCATAGACGGCGATCGCAGCTAGTTTGTCTTGTTCTACTAGTTCTGTGATTAATTTACCGATCTGCTCGTGCAGATCGACACTGCCCCGGAAGGGATTACCGCGACTAAATATTTGCAGGAGTACGTGCGGATAGCCTTCTAACTTGACGTACGGCAAAGTATAGCGATCGAGAATCAAATGCGGGTAGCCCAATTGACTGGGCACTGCAACCGCAGCCGATCGCGGAGATAAAAATTCCGTGCAGGTAAGTTGGTCGTCGACGATTAGAAGATCGATCGCCTGGCGATCGCGGAGTGGCGCAAGCGATGGAGGCTTATGAATGCGTAGAGAGTTAACCGTAATTTCCTGGCTGGCCTGGAGATTTTCCTCACTACCCAAGTTGGTATAAAGCTCGTCAAGGGCGGGCTGTTCGCCACAAACACGGGTCTTTGCTTTCCAAATTCTTTCCAGTGAGGCTTTGATGCGATAGCGACTAATTTTACCTGCTTCAACGGCAGCGCAGATCGCCTCAATGGTGGCGACAGGATCGACAGGCATCAGCAGTATATCCGCACCAGCCATCACAGCTTGTACTGCCACCTGCTCGACTGTATAGCGATCGGCAATGCCAGCCATAACCAGTGCATCGGTGACAATCAGACCATCAAACCGCATTTCCTGTCTTAGCAAATCTGTAACGATTTTGGGTGATAGGGTGGCGATATACTGAGCGTCCAGAACGGGCGCGTAGACGTGTGCTGTCATCACCGCATCCACACCCGCAGCGATCGCGCTGGCAAAAGGCGGCAGTTCCACATTAGTAAAACGCTCGCGATCGCAGTCAATAGTAGGTGTTTGCAGGTGAGAGTCAATGGCTGTGTCTCCATGTCCGGGGAAGTGTTTGGCGGTAGTCAGCACGGCATGGGATTTAGCACCGCGAATAAACGCCGAGCCTAATCTAGATACCTCCATACTGTTTTCTGCAAACGACCGGACGTTGATGACTGGATTGGCAGGATTATTGTTTACATCTACAACGGGAGCCATTAACCAATTCAGCCCAATTGCCTTTGCCTCCTGCGCCGTGACAGCTCCCATCCTTTCTGCCATATTTATCGCTGTGTGTGGCGATGCCAGATTCGAGAGTGCCATCGGCGGTGGAAAGCAAGTAGCTCCCTCAAATCTTTGCCCCACACCCTCCTCAACATCAGCAGCGATTAGAAGCGGAATCCCTGCCCAGGAATGGAGTTGCTGCGATCGCAAATAAACTTCTGGCGCGCTACCACCCATCAGGATGACACCACCCACACCATACCGACTAATCCAAGTTTGCAGAGTTTGGTTGGGTGGTTCCCAGTTGGGATATTGAATCTGATGATCGTATAAGTATCCTGATGCCCTGATCGCAATCATCTGAGCCACTTGTTCTTGCAGCGACAGCGAATCAATATTTGGGAGAGTAATCATGGAGAGTGCCTCGCAGCATGTGACGCTTAAAGCTGCCAACCTTGTAGTTGACAGCTTATCAAAAAATTTAGAACAATTTAGTTATAGCCGTAGACATATCTGTTAGGACGGGGTGCAGGGGTTCCACCCCTGCACCCCGTCCTAAGCCTGTTGGCTATAGCTATATAGAAAATCTATAGCGATCGCAAATGATTGGTGAAAAGGGGTTGTGGGGCTGCGCCCCACGCAGGGTTGACCGCCCCTGCACCACGTTCATAAATGATTTAGCATCGCTACAGATTACTTTAAGAATTTAAACTTACCGTTACTACCGCCTGGTTCCATACTGATTTGTGCGACATAAAATTCCTTCTGAATGATTTCGCCTTCGGGGGTAAAGGAGATCTCGCCCAGTGGAGTATCGTACTTACCTGCCAAAATCGCTTTATTTAGATCGGTGCGCAATTGAGGTAGGGATAAAGTACTAATTTTAGTTTTGCCATCTACGGCTTTCAGTGCTTCTACGAATACCTGTACGCCTGTAAATGCCTGCGCGCTGAACTGCGGTGGTTCCTTCTTGTTTTGCTCGGTGTAGATTCTGCGAAATTCTTTGTTAATTTCGTTAGGATGCTCGGGACTGTATGCTTGGGCGATCAGGATGCCATCGCATAGAGCTTTACAAACAGGTAGCAGATTAGAAGTATTTAACCCATTACCACCAATAATTAAGCCCTTGTAGCCTAGTTCGCGCAACTGTTTCACCAGGTTGCCGCCGTCAGCCGCTAGCCCGGAAATTATAACCAGTTCGGGCTTCAGGTTAATTGTATTAGTTGCCTGGGTTTGAAAGTCGGTATCCGTGGTCTGAAACTTTTGCACGGTAACCAGGTCAAGCCCTTGAGCCTTCACCGTCTCTTGAAATGTTCCGGTTTCCGACTTACTAAAAGCATCGTTCTGGGCGTAAAATACTGCCACCTTTTTAATATTGGGGTTAATCTTGAGCGCGGCTTTGACGGCGTTCGGTGCTACAACCGCTACTGGTGCCGATACCCGCGAAATGTATTCGCCTATTTGGGGAATGCCCTTAGCCGTATTTGAAGGCGCGAGCACGGGGACTTTGGCTCGTTCGGCGATCGGGTCGGCGCTGAAAGCATGTTGAGATAGGGTAGGCCCCACTATACCGACCACTTTATCTTGATTAATTAGGGCATTAAAAGCATTGATGGCACCTTGTTCGTCACCGGAAGTATCCTGGAAAAACAACTTAATTGGCGTGCCATTTACACCACCTTTCTGATTAAAAAACTGCTCGGCAATTTTGGCACCAATTACTTGCTCCTGACCCAAAAGGGCAACGTTACTGGTCTGAGCCACACCTATCCCAATGGGGATAGGTGCGTTACCCGTTGTGTTAACTGGGGCTGTAGTTGTAGTGGCGATCGGTGTGTTTGACTGGCCGCAGGCTACAACCAGAATGCAGGTTATAAATGCAGTCAGCAGGTGTTTAAATATGCTTTTCATAAAATCATTACTTAAATATACGAGCACAATTATCTTAAGAAATAGTTGCTTCTTGTCACTTTCCTACCCTACACAATAACAGAGGCTTTCGATCGGGGTTCGGTATTGCGCTCCGGTACAATTTGTTATGGTCAAACAATTTATGAAAAAAATCGATCGCTTTTATGAGTCAAGCAAAAGAGCTAAGCCCAGAAGAGTTGTTTCAAGAGGGGATTCGGCTCAGTAAAATCGGGCAGTACGAAGCGGCGATCGCGGCGTTTAACCAGGCACTGATTGCTAAGCCAGGTTTTGCGGAAGCTTGGAACGATCGTGGTATGGCGCTTGGCGATTTGCAGGAATACGATGAGGCGGTTGCCAGTTACGACAAAGCCATAGAGATTAATCCCAAACTCCATCAAGCTTGGTATAACCGAGGTGTGGCTCTGGGCAACTTAGGCAAATATGAAGAGGCGATCGCCAGTTGGGATAAAGCCCTAGAAATTAATCCCGATCTGGCAGAGGCCTGGTACAATCGCGGCTGCGCTATGGGAAATTTGCAGCACTTCAACGGTGCGATCGCTGCCTTTGCCAAAGCGATCGAGATAAATCCTAACTATGCGGCTGCCTGGTTCAGCCAAGCTTGCATTTACATGGTGCAGGGTAATGTAGACTCAGCGATCGAGTATCTCCACCAGGCCATTCAATTAGATCGGCATCGATATCTCAACCTAGCTAAGAAGCATCCTGGTTTTGATGAAATCCGCCAAGATTCAAGATTCCAAAATTTGCTGATGCAATAGGTTACGAAGCCACGAGATAGTCTTCTGTTTCAATTACTTGTCGATCTGGTTCCACATCTGCAATTACTGCACTAACAGCAATACTAGTATGCAAGGTACACAAAGTGCGGAATGGATCCATAATCGGATCGACCGCAAAAAAGAGAACCAGAACCGCATCTAAAGGTAAGCCTAAAGGTTGTAAAACTACACCCATAGTTGCGAGGGTAGCAATACCCGTTGCGCCCGAGCTAGCGATGCCTGCAAAAATCGAACCAACCACTACTATCGATAGTCCCCCCACACCCAAGTCAAACTTATAAAGCTGAGCCACAAATAGACTGGCAAGGGCGAAGTAGAGCACCTGACCAAATCTACCGACCGTAACTGCCAAAGGCACAATCACATTGATTGCCTGCAGATCGAATTTAAGTCCGTCGCTCATGGCGGCAATGCTAGAAGGCAGACAAGCAAAAGCATTACTCGTAGCTAGCGCTAATATGGAAGTATCGCGCAACGTGGCAAAAGTGAATAGGAAGGAGCGCTTGACTCGACTCCAAATTACTAACATGCTGATGATGTAGACAATGGCATAGGCGATTAGCCCAGCGATTAGAAAATTTACCATCGCAAAGATCACATTTAAACCTGCTTTAGCAATCTGTGAAGCTAACAAGCAGAACAAACCAAAGGGTAGTAGTAAGGTCAGCCAGCCAATCAGCTTATTGAAAGATTTGTAGATATAGTCAAAGGTACTAAAGACTCGATATGGATTACTAGATTTACTATTAACAATCCCAAGCGTGGCACCGAATACAATTGAGAAAAAGACAACTTTAAGCGTTTCCCCTTCGCTGAGCGAGCCGAATATATTACTAGGAATCATGCTAGCAATAAAGCCGAGTAAGTTCGGCACCTCTTTGGGTGGAGTTAGAGGCCCACTTAGAGATATGACTAAATCCACTCCTTCTTTATTGATTAAAACGCCTAGCCTCTGGAGTGTCCCCGAACTCAAACTTCTGCCAGGCCCTAAGATTAATGCGGTCAGAAGACCTACCAGCGATACCGCCAACATGCCAATGGGAAATACGAGAAGAACTCTCTTAATATACCGCCCAGCTTCATGGGAGACCATCAATCTGCCTATACTCATGGTAATTGCTGAAATCAGTATGGGCAGAACGCACATTTTCAGCAAAGAGAGATAGATATTTCCAAATGGAGCAAGTGATTTCGCAAAATTTGGTTGAGATGCACCCAGATATATTGCAATTAAAGCACTACACAAAATAGTCCACGGATTGCGCAGTACCCCGAATAGCCAGGAAGTGGGAGTCCATGATTTTAGCTCAGCCAATGCAGTTACTCCTTCCGAAATGAATTTTCATAGGTTTTTATTAGTTGATCTGCCGTATAACTCAGCTTGTTCAGACTGAGGTCATAATTGACAAAATCTATGAGTTGAGAACTCTGCCAGTGGCCAACAACGGCAAGTAGGTCTGTCGTATCGCTAAATGCAACTGTCTGCACCTGAAGTGCGAAATCAGGTTGGAGGAGAAGGACTTTCTTAATTTCTAGCTCATCGCGGAAGGCAGCCAGAATCTCGCCTTTGCCAACAGCATCAACCGCATCAGTCCATTTAGGGAACTCTACCACCGTTGACTTGGGGAATCTTTTCTTCGCAAATAGAGAATACTGCGTACCCTGAATTACACCTACCTTACCATCAAGGCCTCTAATCACTTCTTCCGCCGTAAAGCCTCCACTCATTCTCTGCGCGAGTTGTAACCTATTTACAAGAAGGGCTTGACGCATAGTCACGTACGGCAACGAGAATTTCATTTGTTTAGCTCGTCTCAAGCTAATACTGAGTTTAGAGATTGCTAAGTCAGCTTTTCGTCTTTGCACCAATTCTACAGCTTCGTTAAATGTTTTCGGCGAGCGATCGAATCTCACTTTTACGCCTAATTCCCGAGCGATCGATCTGCCAATATCGACATCTAAACCTGAAAGCACGTTACCCTTTGCCCGTTCAAAAAAAGGTGGATTATCAATTCCCAGCATTGCTACTATAAGTTCGCCGCGTTTTAATATTCTCCCTATATCTTCTGGAAAGCTAGGTTCTATTTCCTTCTCAGCAGGTACTTGCTTGGAAATCTTCAACTGAGTGAATGTTGGAGATATAGAATCTGGGGCTGCTTGCTCTAGATGACCTCTCACGCTTATTGTCGGTAATACCTCTGTAGCACCATGCTCTATGTCTATGTCTTTAAGCACGCCCTGAATGCTGACATCTGGTAAGACTTCAGATGCTCCTTTATCCAAAGTCATTTGCTCGATCGCGCCTCGAATGCCCGAGCGATCGCTGACTGGAATGTCCTGAGCAATTTTAAGAGGAAGCGCCAAAGCGTAGGGCGATCGCCCCATAAAAATAAATAAAATTAGAACGATAATCAAGCCCGAGCGGGTTCTTGTCAATAAAGTTTGCAAGCCTTGAATTACTGCATAGAACTTTAAATTATTTATTCTAGGTAGCATTTAGTGAGTCTCCTAGCGCATGTTAGCCCTGTGGTTGTTTGGGCTTAATAACTTCTCAGTTAGTCGATTTAGCTATGACCTGTACCCCTATAATTCCCAAATTCTAGGGGAATTTGAACAATCTGTCTCCCCTAGTTGTGCAGGGGGCAAGGACTTGACCAAGAAGTATTGGGTTTAGGTTAATATAGTAGTTTGTTGCCACTAATACCACATGACTACCCATTTCGTTACCGCAGAAATCGACTTAAATAGCGCGGAATCCTCAGTAATTGAGGCGGTCAATACCGAACTAGCCAAGCACGGCGAACCACTGCGCTGGGCGATTACTTCTGTAGATGCCGATCGACAAACTGCGCAGGTAGAAGCAGTAGTTACGGTCGGCTCCGTACAAAACTTACCTAAGTAGACGCTGAGGTTCGTGCAGAAGTGTAGCCTGAATTCAGCCAAACTACTCCATATAACAACACATTAACCCCTATATGTCCACTTATCAAACTGCTCCTGACCTCCAGCCTTCAGATTACATTATTTTGGGCATTGCCAACTGCTTCATTAAAGCTGATGGTGAAGTTCAGCAAGTCAAAGTGGCAGAACCGATTCCCTCTGCGGCTTTAGAGGCAATCCTCAAGCAGATCCCGACCTCCTACGAACTTGCCTATGCCACCGATCTCGGGCAGATACTGGATAGTGATGGTAAGCCCCAGCTACCGGCAGGGGTTTTTCCGGCTGATGTCCAGATCTGTAGTGAGTTTCTCGATCGCGCGATCGCTGCTGCCCGCACCTACAAAACTCGTCCCGAGGCCAAAAAACACATTCCCGTAGGGCAAACTCATACCAACTTTAACTTTTCGCTAGAGAAAAAACGCATTCTCAACCCAGATCGCGTCGTCCGCGAAGAAGATAACGTCAAGCAACATCCCCACACCCATAAGGTACTCTAGATATCAGCTTTTAGCTATGAAATATTAGGAAGTTTTTGATGTTAAGCAGTGCCAGATCGAGATCGAGAAAATTGGCAGGAGCTAAATAATCTACACCACCTGAAGTGGATGCAGCGCTGTCTGGAACTTGCTCAAGGGGCTAGAGGGCGGACTGCACCCAATCCTATGGTTGGTTGCGCGATCGTCAAAGATGGCGAACTAATCGGTGAAGGCTTTCACCCCGCTGCCGGACAACCCCATGCGGAGGTGTTCGCGATCGCCGCCGCCCAATCTAATCGTGGTATTGATGCCACGCAGGGAGCCACGCTCTACGTTAATTTAGAACCATGCAACCATTTTGGTCGTACCCCTCCCTGCACCGAAGCGATCGTCAAGGCAGGTATTAGCCATGTGGTAGTGGGCATGGTCGATCCCGATCCGCGCGTTTCGGGTAGCGGCTGCGATCGCCTGCGTCAAGCCGGAATTTCTGTTACGGTGGGCGTAGCTGAAACTGCCTGTCAAGAACTAAATGAGGCATTCATCCATCGCGTCACCCATCAAGTCCCGTTTGGCATTCTCAAGTATGCCATGACTCTAGATGGCAAAATCGCCACTGCAACTGGGCATAGTTACTGGATTACTTCTGAACCTGCGCGTCGCGAAGTACACTACCTGCGGGCAGGATGCGATGCTATTGTCACGGGTGGCAATACCGTACGCCTCGACAACCCCCATCTCACCACCCACGGCATCTCAGAGCAATCACCTTTGCGAGTAGTCATGTCTCGAACCTTAGACCTTCCAATTGAGGCTAACCTGTGGCAGGTGAACGACCGACAGCGTACCTTGGTAATTACCCAAACCGATCGAGATCGTCAGGTAGCAGAATGCCTGCGCGATCGCGGTGTTGAAGTACTGGTGTTGCCAGAATTATCTCCCCAGTATGTCATGTCAGAATTAGGTCGGCGCGGCTGCAATGCGGTGTTGTGGGAATGCGGTGGTGTCCTGGCTGCCAGCGCGATCGCATCGGGATCGATCCAGAAAGTTTATGCTTTTATCGCACCTAAGTTAATTGGTGGGCTTGACGCACCTGGGCCAATTGCATCGCTGGGCTACACCAGGATGACGCAAGCATTAAATCTAGAGAGAATTAGCACCTCAAATATCGGCGACGATTTGCTTGTTGCAGGTTACGTGAGACAAGAGATAGATATCCCAAGTTGAGGCAGAAAGAATCGAGTCGTTGAAACCTTCTTTGTCAACATATAGTTTTTCCAACTGAACTGAAAGATTGCTCAATCGATCTAGCATAGGCAGTAAACTTATCCGGTTTCACTTCGATATTCCCGACAAGAGATGCGATCGCAAATCTTAACAGCAATAGGTAGAGCAAAATAAAAACTCTCAGGAATATCACTCGTTTACTTTTCTTGTCTCCCATCAGGAACCATGTCAGCACTAAGAGTGGAGCTACAAGCCAGAAATCGATCGCAAATAGACGATTGCCAAATTCTTGGCAAATTGGGTGGCTGGCATGGAAATAAGCGGAGGTTGTTCCAGTGCAATATATTCTAAGACCGACAAAATGTAATATGTAGTAGAGTTGACTGGCTACAAAGATAACCAGTAAGAAGCACCGCCAAGAAAATCCTGCCATATTTACTTCTCGATCGCAAATTTACGGTAAATAGATATTATTAATCTCTGGATATAACTGTCGATACTGCTCGGAAGAGTTTAACCACTGACAGCGTTTGAGCTTTACCTGATGCCAACCGACCATATATTTTCTAAATCCTTCTACTTCTCTAGTTTCACCATCGCGGAGGGGTGGCTCAAAACCGAAAGTCCATCCCTGGTAGCGTCGATATGGGTTGCTCAACGTACGCAGATCGTTGCCATCCTTATCCAAAATTTCTAGTTCGACGGCAAGAATTTGTTGTTTTCTCTTGCTACGGTTGGTGACGGCGATCGTGAAGGTTACTTCTCCATATGGATCTAACAAATTCCAATTTTTGAGACTGCAAGTTGAGGAATCGCTAGTGTGGGCTGAGTTGGCAGTTGGAGCGGCAGGAGATTGCCATCGATCTTTAGTTGCCTCCAGCAAGCGAACTACTTCTTCGCGATTGAGATAGTAAGAATCCACTAAAACTGTGCGATAGAAGATATTAACAGCATTGGGTGCGTAAGGGCGTTCCCAATCTTTCCATGCTTGTGGCTTGTTGAGATCGAGGCTATTGGAACGATTGGAGCTGTCAATTCTTTTGCCCTCGCTCGCTCGCTCGAACTCTGGCCAGGTGACGCACCTCGGCACACTCGAATGAAGTCGTTCGCCGCTCGACTTAGATGTCGTCAGAGGGGGAGGATCGATGGGAATTGGCTCGGAAGCAACTGACGGATTACTAGCACAATTTGTCGTAACCAGCAGTATGAAGGGTGCTAGCAATACGGAAAAAGTAACTTTGGAAATTTGCATCTCGATCGATAGCTATATCAACGTCAAAATCAGCCAGAATTAATGGTAATGACGCACTTCCAGTTTTAAGCTGCGATCGCTCTAACATCCTAATTGAACGCTTCGACCGCTCTCTTGTACCTGATGTTCCCCAATTCACCTTAAGATTTAACCTGCCTTGGGAGGAGGGGCTGGGGGATGAGGGAGTACGTTAGTTGCACATCGCGTAAGTATTGCATTAACACTAAAAAAACTCAGGTCATTTAAACCTGCTTTGTCGGCATAGCACGGG
This sequence comes from Pseudanabaena sp. PCC 6802, assembly GCF_000332175.1. Classification (NCBI taxonomy): domain Bacteria; kingdom Bacillati; phylum Cyanobacteriota; class Cyanophyceae; order Pseudanabaenales; family Pseudanabaenaceae; genus Portococcus; species Portococcus stanieri. The sequence continues at coordinate 3,733,520 of NZ_KB235914.1, forward strand.
CTAAAATCAGAATTAAGGTTTGTTCTGAGTTACTGCACGTATGCCCGTTTTATCGCCCGATCTCCAACAAAAGCTGGCTGCACCGCTCAAGGTAGGCAACTTTGAGCTGCACAGCCGCGTATTGCAGTCACCCTTGTCCGGTGTTACGGATATGGTATTTCGCCGACTGGTGCGCCGCTATGCCCCCCAGTCAATGCTCTACACCGAGATGGTGAACGCAACTGGATTGCAATACGCCAAAGAGCTACCCAAGATTATGGAAGTAGAGCGATCGGAAACGCCAATTAGCATCCAACTATTTGACTGCCGACCTGATTTCCTCGCTGAAGCTGCTCGCATGGCGGTCGCTGAAGGAGCCGATACCGTTGATATCAATATGGGTTGCCCGGTAAATAAAATTACTAAAAATGGGGGTGGCTCGTCCTTGCTGCGCCAGCCAGAGGTGGCAGAAGCAATTGTCCGCTCTGTAGTTAGTGCGGTTAACGTTCCCGTCACCGTCAAAACTCGGATTGGCTGGAGTGAAAGCGAGATTAATATCCTGGACTTTGCGCGACGCATGGAGGATGCGGGCGCTCAGATGATTACCGTACACGGGCGCACGCGAGCGCAGGGTTACAATGGTCCTGCCAAGTGGGAATGGATTCGTCGCGTTAAAGAAATAATGTCCATTCCCGTAATCGCCAATGGCGATATCTTCTCGGTGGAAGCGGCGATCGCTTGTCTAGAACAAACAGGCGCGGATGGTGTGATGTGTTCGCGCGGCACACTGGGCTATCCGTTCCTGGTTGGTGAAATCGACCATTTCCTTAAAACTGGAGAACTTAAACCCAAGCCTTCACCCATAGAACGCCTGCAGGTGGCGCGCACCCATCTAATCGAACTGTACGACTATAAGGGCGATCGCGGCATTCGGCAGGCACGCAAACATATGACCTGGTATGCCAAGGGTTTTGCTGGAGCCGCAACTTTGCGGGGGCAATTATGCCTGGTAGAAAACCTGCAACAGGGTTTAGATTTACTAGATGCCGCGATCGCTCAACTAGCAGATCGATCGCACGAGTTGCAAGCAACCGAAGCGGATCTGGCGATGTCGGTGGCAATGTAGGCATATGCAGCCCGATCTATGTTATCGTCACGGAGGTTTGGCAAGATTTGTAGGACTTACGTATTGAATGCTGAGATCGAGATCCCCCCTAGCCCCCCTTAACAAGGGGGGGACTTCTAAAGCCCTCTTAATTAAGGGGGTTGGGGGATCTATCTTGCGTAAGCCCCGATTCGATAACTCCCCCACTAGGAGCATAGATTTATGAAAAATTTGGATTGGTCGAAGCTGCGCTTTGTATGGCTACTGGTTGGGGCATTGCTTGGAGTTGGAGCCTACACTGTCTGGTGGTTTACCATCCAGAGGCAAACAGTCCCAAATGGCTCTATACCACCAGTATTACCAGGATCTAGCCTTTCCAATATCACGTTTTCAGAAGTTGACAAGAATGGCAAGCAGTTGTGGGAAATTCAGGCCAGCAATGCGGAATACAACCAGAATCAGCGCATAGCTTCGGTGAAGAAAGTCAGGGGCAAGTTTTTCCGCGATGGCAAGCCAGCGATCGAAGCTGTGGGTGAGAGGGGGACGATCGATCAAGCTAAGCGCGAGATTACGATTGAGGGGAAAGTGAGCGCGATCGCCATTAAAGACGGGATTAACCTCAAAGCAGATCGGATTGTGTGGGAAGCGGATCGAGATTTATTAACCGCAACGGGCAATATCAAGGCCGAAAAACCTGCCGATAAGCTAGCGATCGTCGGCAAAAAGCTGACGGCCTATCCCAGTACGAACCGCTTTAAACTAGAGAAAGAAGTGGTTGCAACCTCGGTGAAACCGCCGCTCAGACTAGAAAGTGCCTTACTAGTGTGGGATGCCAATCTCAATAAGGTGATTGCGGATGTGCCTTTTCGCGTCGTCCATCTCAAGGAAAAAGTGAGGATCAGAGCTGACAAGGGCGAATGGAGTATCAAAGATAGTCTGGTGACTTTAGTTGGGAATGTGAAGGGCAGATCCTTCGACCGCGATCTTGATGTCATCTCTAATTCCTTAGTGTGGGATATTCAGAAACAAATCGTGAACCTGCCTGTTTCTCTGCGCGTGGTCAGCAACAGCCGAGGCGTGGAGCTAAATGCTAATAAGGGGCGAATCGATCTAGGCAAACAGCAAATAAACCTGGACGGCCAAATTCAAGCTAGTTCCAAGCAGAATCAGGCTGTCCTCACAGCAGATGCGGTGGAGTGGCAAATTCCCGCTCAGACAATCGTCGTTCAGGGTAATGTCAACTACCGTCAAACCGAGAAAAATGTCAGCGTTACGGGCGATCGCGCCGTTGCCAATATTGCCGAGCAAACCGTACAAGTTTCCGGTGGCGATGTGGTTACCAAAATTACACCATAGTTAGCTATAATTTCTAAGCCTTGCTTTTATCGAATGATATAGCCGTAGACAGATTTGTTAGTACAGGGGGTGTGGGGGCTGCGCCCCCACGCAGGGGTTTCACCCCTGCACCCGGTCTTAAGCCTGTTGGCTATAGCTCTATAAAAGCCTAATGTCCACAAGGAAACTGTATTAATGCGTCCATACGAAACCATGTACATTCTCCGCCCCGATTTAGGTGATGGAGAAATTGAGAGTGCGATCGCCAAGTACCAAACTTTCTTACAAGACCAGGGATCTGAGTCAATTAAAGTCCAGCATCGCGGCAAGCGCCGTCTTGCCTATGAAATTGATAGGCATCGCGAAGGCGTGTACGTTCAAATGAACTACTATGCCAAGCCCAGCACCATCGAGCTGTTGGAGCGCTCTATGCGTCTGAGCGACGATGTAATTCGCTATATGACTTTAGCTAGAGAGGCTGAAGATCGAGTCGCAGTAGGCGCGGGGAATGAAGTTGAGTCAGAAACTGCTGCTAGCTAAAACGAGCGCTGAACGCTAAAAGTAACCAATACCCAGCCTATTTATTTTGTATAATGATAGGCTGGACTAAAAACAAAAAAACAACAAAGCATTAAATAGGTTGAACTAACATGAGCCGCCACTGTCAGCTAACAGGCAAAAAAGCCAATAACTCCGTTACCATTTGCTTTTCCCATAAACGTCACAAGCGCCTACAACACGTTAACTTACAGTGGAAGCGTATTTGGTGGCCGGAGGGCAATCGTTTTGTGACATTACATATTTCCACGAAAGCCATTAAGACCCTGCAAAAGAAAAGCTTGAGTACCTTTGCGAAAGAAGCAGGCATAGATCTAAATAAATTCTAAGTGCGATCGATCTGCGATCGCGAAATTAGAAATAGCGGCATGTTAGGGGTTTGCAGTTTTGCAGACCTTTTTGCTCGTTGAAATACAACAGGGACGGGTTTTGTAGTTAATCTAACGAATAGAACCATAGGATTCGTGCTAAACCTGCCCCTAAACCAGGGGTATATTTTCACTGAGAAATCTCCCTATGAACATTGGCATTGCTGGTTTAGGCTTAATTGGTGGCTCTCTCGGTTTAGATCTGAGAAGCTTGGGGCATTACGTTTGGGGTATCAGTCGCAGTTCGGATACCTGCAAGCAGGCCGTAGCGATTGGTGCCGTAGATGCCGCCTGTCAGGAGGTATCTATGATCCCTTATCTGAATAAAACCGATGTGGTGTTCGTTTGTACGCCCATCACCGCCATCTTGCCAACGATCGCGGCGATCGCGCCACAACTCAGCCCAAAAACTATCTTCACAGATGTTGGCTCTGTTAAATCCGCCATAGTCGGCGAAGCAACTAAGCTATGCCGCTTTGTGGGCAGCCACCCTATGGCAGGTACCGCCTTTAGTGGCATTAATGCCGCCGAGCGCAATTTATTTAAAAACCGCCCCTGCGTAATCGCACCTACCGAAGATCGAGAGGCAATGGTAGTAGTGCGATCGCTATGGGAGTCATTGGGGATGCTTATCTATGAGTGCGATGCCGCAGTTCACGACAGGGCTGTAGCCTGGATCAGCCACCTACCCGTAATGGTCAGTGCCGCGCTCATCCATTCCTGCCAGCAGGAACCTGATGCAGAAGTAGTCCAACTGGCAAAAAATCTAGCCAGTTCTGGGTTTCGCGATACCAGCCGCGTGGGTGGTGGCAATCCAGAGCTAGGCAGGCTAATGGCAGAGTATAACCAAACCGCACTACTGAAAACATTGCATACGTACCGCGATGTTTTGCAAAGCTTAATTGGTGAAATCGAAAATGGCAACTGGGATGCTCTGCAAGCTTTACTAGAGACAACTCAAGCCGCAAGACCTCTTTATATCAAGTAAAGCAGGCCAGTCTAAACTGGAGAGCGACTCTCCAGGAAATACTCAAACGCATAACCGAAGATCTCAATATATACTTTGAACAGGAGCTGCAAATGTTCAGCTTGGAGGATAAAGGAAATTTATGAGTACAAATCCTACACAACAAACTTCGCAATCTCCCACTGCTGAGGATAAACTTGAAAATATCCAAGCAATGGCATTAACTATAATTGATGAACTTCATAAGTTGACTGAGGGAGGCGCGAAATCTAAAAGCGCTCTAGAAGAAGCTCAACTATCAAAGAAGCTAGAAAAACCACCAGCTAATTCTCGTGTAATGGTGAATATATCTTCTGATATAGATGAAAAACTTGAAAGTCTTGCAAACAAGATAGGACGGACAAAGGATGAAATCCTGCTAGGAGGTATTTCCTTGATTGAGCTTGCCGTTAAAGCAAAAGAAGAAGGAAAGAAATTTGGAGTGGCTGAACAAGATCAGACACTTATAACTGAGGTTGTTGGATTGTAAGCATACTGATGACATCTGAGAACCCAACTCCTGCAAATCTTCCAGAAAAATTCGACTTATTTAGTAAATCTGGACAATTTCAATACAGTCAAGAGCCTGACGATGTAAGAGCTGCTCGTTTAGCAAACGATCGCCTTAAGCTCGAAAGTGAGACTCGACAAAAAGAGTATGACTTAAGCTTCCAACGAAGAATGGAAGTTTTTAAAACTACTGCATTCACAATTGTCTCGATTGCAGCAATTGGTTTTGGTTTGTACTTTTGCTTGCAAATTATTAACAGTTCTACCTCATCTGAAGACGCGAAAAAAGCTGCGATCGCAACTATTAGCTCTATTTTGACTTCATCTATAACTGGAATTGCAGGATATCTTGCTGGAAGTAATAAGAATAGTAATCTCAAGTAGAAAAGGGTGGAATTTCGTAGCCAAATAGATTAGCATCTACGGCATCGAGTTTTAGATCTGCCAAGCCGTACTCTGCCCAACGGCGATCGCACATAGCAGCAACGTCAGGATCGCTCTCCAGGGCTTCACCCCATTCATGCTCCGCTTCAGGAGGTACTTTTGTAGTGGCATCAATGCCCATGCGACCGCCTAAGCCGATCTTCTCGCTGGCAAAGTCGAGGGAATCGAAGGGAGTGCTGGGTAGAATAAATACATCGCGCACCGGATCGACTTTGGAACTAAGCGCCCATACTACCTGACGCGGATCGCGAATATTAATCGACTCATCCACTACAATTACGAATTTGGTGTAGGTAAATTGCGGTAACGCGCTCCAAAACGCTAGAGCCGCGCGGCGAGCCTGTCCGGGATATGACTTTTTAATTGAGATAATCGCAGCTTTGTAGCTGAGAGCTTCCATTGGCAGAAAGAAGTCGGTAATTTCCGTTACCTGTTGGCGCAGAATAGGCGTGTAGATGCGATTGAGCGCGATCGCGATCATAGCCTCTTCTTTAGGCGGTCTGCCGCTGAATGTCGTGAGATAGATCGGATCGCGGCGATGGGTAATTGCCTGGAAGCGAATCAAAGGGGAATCTTCCACACCGCCGTAGTATCCCATATGATCGCCAAATGGACCGTCGGGCAGAACTTCTCCTGGCGCGATCGTACCCTCTAGAATAAACTCGGCTTGGGCGGGAACTTCTAAATCTATGGTCTTGCACTTGACCAGTTGCACTCCTTCACCACTATAAAGTCCAGCAAATATCCATTCTGAGAGATCGATAGGGATGGGAGTCGCCGCCGCCATAATTAATAAGGGATCGACTCCAATCGCGATCGCAATTTCTAATTTCTTCCCCATTTCGGCAGCTTTGCGCAGATGCCTCGCTCCTCCCCGTACTGAAAGCCAATGCACGGTCATCGTATTTTTGGATTGCTGCTGCAAGCGATAGACGCTGACATTGGGAATTCCATTCTCTGGGTCTTTGGTAATGACTAATCCCAGCGTAATTACCTTACCCGCATCCTTTGGCCAGGGACGGATCGTGGGAATGATATCGAGATCGACTTCTTCGCCGTGCAGTACGACTTCTTGGCAGGGAGCGTTACCGAATAGAACTTTCTGCGGGCGCGACTTCACCACATCAAATAGAATTTTACCAAAATCCACAGCTTGAGATAGTTTTTTGGGCGGCTTGGGGCTTTGCAGTTTGCCAAGTTTTTCGCCCAACGCTTCCAGTTCCTGTTGACTTTCCATTCCCATGGCCCAGGTTACCCGCTCGACCGTACCGAGTAGATTCACCACAACTGGAACCTTGCTACCTTTCACGTTTTCAAAGATCAGCGCGGGGCCAGCAGCCTGTAAGAGTCGGTTGCTAATTTCGGCGATTTCCAGATCGCGATCGACTAAAGCGGTGACCCGCCGCAGTTGGTTGCGAGTTTCGAGCAATTTCAGGAACGAACGCAGGTCACGGGTCATAGTTTTAAGTCGGACTTTGTTAAGTTATGTATCAAAATTCTGTTACTATTCTATGCTAGTTAAACCAAACAGTTGAAGTGGATCCAATCGATTCATCCCTTAAAGAAGGCGAAACTTTGCCAGAACCACAAGTCTTTGCGCGATCGCTTCAAACTGCATAACTACCTTTTAGGTATAAATAGTCGAGCTTAGATTTTTGAGGATGAGTTTTGAGGCAGCGATCGCTTCTAAAGGCTCGGTCAAGTAAAATCCCTGCCCCTGCTTGCATGCCAATGACTTCAGTTTGTGCAGTTGGGCTGGCGTTTCAATCCCTTCTGCGATCGCCCCTATCCCCAAAGCATCGGCCATCATGATAATGGCATTCACCACTGCCCACTCTTCCTGCGACACAAACGAGCGATCGATTTTGAGCGTGTCGATCGGGAAATTATGGAGGTGCTTCAAAGAAGAATAGCCGGTACCAAAATCATCGACGCAAAGCTGAATTCCTAAATTCTTGAGCTTCCTTAGTATTTCGCACACATAGTCCGGATCGGTCATCAACGTACTTTCGGTAAGCTCAAAGTTAAGGTTGGCGGGAACGATCTGATTGTCGTGCAGTACCCTTTCAATTAGCTGTGCAAATCCCGAACCGTTGATTTGTCTGGAGGATATATTAACGCTCATGGTGAGATGGGCAGCATGAGGAGCTTGCTGCAACCAATTGCCCATATCCTGACAGGATTGGCAAATCACCCATTCCCCTAGTGCCTCGATCAATCCCATAGTTTCCGCTAAAGGAATGAAGTCCAGGGGTGAAACCTCCCCAAAGTCGGGATGATGCCAGCGCAGTAATGCCTCAAACCCTCTAATCCTGGACGTTTCCAACTCGAAGATCGGTTGATACTTTAACTGCATCTCGTGATTGGCGATCGCCGCACGTAAAGCTGGATGCAGAGATTTATCAACCCGCCGCAGAGCTAGGATTTGACGTTGCAGATCGCGATTCTGGTTTTCCAAGATCCTGGCTTGTTCCTGTAATTGTAGTTGCAAAGATCGCAATCTGAGGTGGGTCTCGACCCGCGCCAGGACTTCTAATACTTGGAAAGGCTTGTTGATGTAGTCTAGACCGCCGACCGAAAAAGCCTCGATCTTATCGAGGGGGTCGTCGATCTCGCTGATAAATAGAACGGGAATCTCGCTAGTTCTAGCATTACTTTTGAGGTGGTTGCATACCTGATACCCATCTATATCGGGTATGTAGACAGCCAGCAAGATTAGATCGGGCGGATCGGCTGCTGCCTCAGCTAGCGCGTCCGAACCGTTTAGGGCTATACGTACCTCGTACCCCTGCCGCCGCAATAGTAGAGACAAAAGCTCTAGGTCATTTGGGGCATCATCGACAATGAGTATACTAGCCTTATTTTGCTCGTCTGTATAATCTGGGTAATCTAAGCTGGCTGACATGGAGGAGTGTAAATTTAATGGGTTGGCTAGGTAAGTGCTGTCTGACATTACCTAACTTCATTCATTTTAGTCCCTCTGCGAACTGCTGTACCTGCGCGATCGCTGCTGGACGAATTTCATGCCCCATATCGTATTCTAAGTATTTGACTTTAGCTCCCAGCCCGAGCAATGTGTCGCGGGCTATCTGTGCTGCCTTTAATGGTACAACTGCATCCTGCTTGCCATGTACGATCAAAATTGGCGAAATTGGCGATTTAGGGGGAGTGGCGATCGCGTGCAAATAACCGCTCAAACAAACCAGACCTGCCAGCGGCAACCTCAAGCCTACGTCGAGTGCCATCGCCCCACCCTGAGAAAAACCCAATAGAATCGTACGAGATAGCGGAATACCGGTGGTTTTCGGTAGAGAGTTTAAAAATTCTGCGAGTATTTGACGACTTTTGGCTAAGCCGCCGCGATCGGGATCTTGAAGGTCGTACCACATTTTGCCGCCCGGTACCTGGGGGTGGTCAAATGGCGCTTCCGGAAAGATAAATTCATAGTCCGGCAGATTTAACTCAGGTGCGAGCGGTACTAGATCGTTGCCATTAGCACCCCAGCCGTGCAAGGCAATCAGTACGCCTGACTTGGTTTTACTAGCCGGAATAGTTCTGAGTTTCAAAGGTTTAGATTGTGCCATTGGGGTTGGGGGTTGGGGATTGGGGGTTGGGGATTGGAGGGTAGAGCGATCGCCAGTCGAGCGTTCCGCACTACAAGCTGCTAGCGATGCGAGAAATTGTGCTAGAAATAAGCGCCGTGAAAATTTTGCGATTACCTACCACCTACCTTATTTGTTAATTATGCGATGTACAACTTTCCCCCATTACCCTCACCCTAAATCCCTCTCCCGCTCTGGGAGAGGGACTTTGACCGATTCTGGCTCCTTCCCTTCTCCTGGCTTGGGAGAAGGGGCTGGGGGATGAGGGAATGAGGGAGTACGTTAGTTGCACTTTGCGTTTAATTAAGTTTCTGCTTGTAATTCCCGAACGATCATTTCGGCAGCCAGACTGTCTACAGGTCTGGAAATGAAATATCCTTGCACTGATTCCTGCCCCATTGCTTCCAGGCAAGCTAACTGCTCTGATGTCTCAACTCCTTCCGCCACTACGCCCATACCAATACTACGGGCCAGTGACATGATTGCCTGGACGATTTGCAAGCTGTTTTCGTCAAAAGCAATCTTATTGATAAAGGATTTGTCGATTTTCAGCACGTCGATCGGGAGATTTTGTAGGTACCCAAATGATGAATAGCCAGTACCAAAATCATCAATGTAGACCTGAATATTTCGGTTGCGCAATTGCTCGAACCGCTTACAGGCAATATCAAGATTGTCCATAAGGGCAGTCTCTGTGATTTCTAGCTTTAAGCATTTGGGATCGAGTCCAGTTTCTTGTAGTATTTGTTCGACCTGGTCGATAAAGTTAGGTTGGGTAACTTGCAAACTAGAAATATTGACGCTAATTGTCAGTGGCGTATCCAGGGGGAACTGTGCCTGCCATTTTAAAAGTTGGCGACAGGCTTCGCGCAATACCCATTCGCCGATCGCCACAATTAGTCCGGTTTCTTCAGCAAGAGCGATGAAGTCAATGGGGAAGATAAATCCCCGCTCGGGGTGGTGCCAGCGTAGTAAGGCTTCAAAACCCGTCACCTTTTTAGTAGCGAGCGACATGATCGGCTGATAAAAAAGCCTTAGCTCGTTGCGTTCGATCGCTTTGCGCATGTCAATTTCAGATTGCAGTCTGGTTACCGCACCTGCATACATGGCGGGTTCGAACATGACATATTGCGCCTTACCCCTAGCTTTAGCACGATACATCGCCGTGTCGGCATCGCGTAACATCGACTCCGGATCTTCATACCCAAAGCTACTCATAACAATACCAATACTGACAGAAGTAAACACTTCATATCCGCTCAGAACAAAGGGTTGGTGTAATTCTTGTTGCAAGCGATCGGCGAGGGAGATAGCTTCGCTATAGTCAGCAATATCTTCCAGCAAGATCGTAAATTCATCTCCCCCCAGACGAGCAAACGTATCAGAGGAATAAAGACAAGATTGCAGGCGCTTGGCGATCGCAATTAACAGTTGATCGCCAATCGTATGTCCGAGACTATCGTTAACGACTTTAAAGCGATCTATATCGAGAAAAAGCACCGCAAATAAATGCGAACTGTGCCGCTTGGTACGCTCTACAGCGTGACTGAGGCGATCCATAAATAAAGCTCGATTTGGCAGATCCGTAAGGGAATCGTGAAAAGCATTGTGCAGTAGCTTGGCCTCTGCGAGCTTGCGCTCCGCCAACTCTACCTGCGATTGCTCTAAAAGAGAAGATTGATGAATGGTGATGGCTAGCTGCGGTGCAAACCTTTCCAGGAAAGCAATTTCCGTTGGTTGCCATTGCCGCAGTTCCGTGCAGTGGTGAATTACCATCAACCCCCACAGTTTATTTCCCCTTGGGATCGGTACGATCAGACTGGATTTCACCTGCAACTCGGTTAAAAACTCAACATCTGTTTGCTCTATTCTGGCTTGAGAAATATCTTCGATCGCGATGGCATTGCCGCGCAAGAAAGAATCGGTAGCAATATTGTCAAAGTAGTCGTGGCGAATATTTCTACCTAAAAGCGACCACTGCAGTGCAGATACTGATTCAAGACTAAGTATCCCATCCCAATTCGGATCGAAGGGATAAATAAATACGCGATCGCTCTGCAGCCAAACCCTGATTTCTAAAGCAGCGGTTTCTAAAATTTCTTCTAAATCTAGAGACTGGCGCAGTCGCATAGCAATGATTGCCAGTAGATAATCGCGCTCGATTTCAGCTTGAATCGTTGAGTTACTTTGAGTTTCAGGGACTTCTGCACTCTTATTCAAACTTTGCAGCAGTTCTAATTTCTCTTGCTTGAGACTATTGACCTGTTGCTGTAAATTTGCAGCAAACCCATAGACAATTGTGGGATTGAATACTTCTAAAATAGACAGTTGTGGCATTACACCTACCAGATTTCCCCGACGATCTACTACCCCCAATTGAGAGACTTGCAGTCGTTGCATCATTTGATGTGCGTGCCACAGAGAGTCATCGCGATCGATGCGATCGAAGTTTGCATTCATGACCTCACCAACTGATAACCCGCTGAGGCCGCGATCGCGCACGGACAGGTAGATGATATCTCGGGCAGTAATAAGGCCAACTGACTCGTCAGCAAGAACGATCGCGTAGTTAATACTATGCTTTGCCATTAATTTGGCTGCGGAAAGTACAGATGTAGATGGCAGCGCGGAGACCAAATCGACCTGCATGAATTCGGCAACCGAGCAATATTTCAGCAGGTTAGTCACTTCCAGAGCTTGCAATAGCTTATCCAACGTCACCACCCCAACTAAACAGCCCCGATCGTTGAGAATAGGAAGGCAGTTAGATTGATGGTGCTTTAACAAATCGAGGACAGCAAAGATATCTTGGAAATCTGACTCTTCCAAGGTCGCAAGCGGTGACACCATGACATCAGCAGCATGCACCGCACTTATATCCTCCCCTCGAGATATAAGCCCTAGAATTGCAGCTTCAGTGATGATACCGACTAGTTGTAGCTCATTTACCACTACAGTAAAGTCATTCCCCCCCGTAACCGAGCTAGAAGCATCTTCCTGCTTTGATTCATCTGCCTCCAGCCTTCTACCGTTATAGCCAATTAGCTTGATAATCTCTACTAGAGGAGTATCCTGTGTAACAGTTAATACATTGGAGTCGAGAACGTCGCGCAGTGGTGGCAATAAGCTATGCAAACCTTTATTGTTCTGCATACTTAGAATTTGTAATTAGCGATCGATTATATTACATAGCCTTTCACATATAGCAGTCCCGTTTGAGTTGTAAAATCTCTGCACTGACCGCTGACCGCTGACCGCTAATTTGCACGAATCATTGCGGATTGCTATACACCTAGCTTTAATTAGTAACAATACCTAGGTTCCTCGCCGTTTAATCTCGCTGCTAACAGCAGCCAGGGTGTTGCTGAGCGAGCTTTTGAAAATATCGTAGAAAGTGGACTGCGGTACAGATGACTTTGGCTGAGCGCTAACATTATGCGTGATCAGCACTTGGTTAGGCTTAGCACCCGGATAGGTAGCAACCAGTTCCATTTTCCAGTAACCTTGCAAACTTTCCAGATCGCCATCGACCATTTGAAAGTCAATTTGCTTTTGAAAGGTTTCTTTAATAGCCAGTTTAGTGCGCGATCGCACGTTAATTAAAAATACTTGACGGCTATCGACCTGCTCTACTACTTTTCGGTTGCCCTTGTTCTCCAGCACCTTGCTAGAAGCTAGGTTAGGAATAAACTTAGACAGATTAGCGTAATCGGTTAAAACACTCCACACGGCTTGGGGCGAAGCTTGCACCAATACCTTAGCCTCATATTGGCCCAGATCGCCTTTGACAACTACCTGTCCCTTGCGCAGAGCATCGCGCTCGATGGGCGGCAATCGATCTACAGGCCCATTGAATAGCTCTGCTTGCACAGATGAGATGTTGTTGAGACCGATTAGACTAGTTAATGCACTCCCTAAGACCGCTAAGCTAACTTGCTGGCATGTCCTAAGTACCACCCGCGTACGATTTATCTTTTTGCTCAAGCTAAATCTCCTACTTCCTAATACTTATGTACATTAAAGTTTGCGGAATTACTAAGCCGGATCAAGCCGTAGCGATCGCCGCTATGGAAATCGATGCTTTGGGCTTTATTTGCGTACCTTACACGCCCCGCTATGTCGATTGCGAACAAATTCGCTGCATATGCGATCTCCTGCCTGCAAGCGTAGATCGAGTTGGTGTATTTCTGGATGCCAGTTTACCTGAAATCCACCAAATAATACAGCGATCTGGTTTAAATTGCGTGCAATTACATGGGAAGGAATCGTTACAGTTTTGTCAGGCTCTGCGGTCTGCAATCCCAAATGTCAAGTTAATTAAAGCATTCAGAATTCAGACAAAAGAGGATCTAGAGCAGGCACGGGCATATGTTGAAGGGACTGATGCCATTGATGCCATCCTGCTTGATGCTTACGATCCTAAATTAGCTGGTGGTACAGGTAGAACGATTAACTGGGACATTCTGACTGATTTTCGCCCCACCTGTCACTGGTTATTGGCAGGTGGGCTAACGCCTGAAAATGTCGCGATCGCTCTAGAGCAGTTGCATCCCGATGGCATAGATATATCGAGTGGAGTAGAAATTGCACCTGGGAATAAGGACATCGGTCGTGTTAGGAAATTAATCCATGCAGTTAGACAACCGCTCGCAATTTAACTATGAGTCTCTGACGCAGGTGCACCTGCATCGGAAAGCAGTTGAGCTGATTTTGCAGTGCTATAGCACGAGCTGGGATTGGGTAGCTAGCCAAAATACCTAGACTGAGGCAACACTAGGCACCAAATAGAACTTTTAAAGTAGGTTACTAAGAGTTAAATTTTGGCAAAGATGGGGAATACTATTTCTGAAGATCGGGAATACTAGTGCTATGGTTGTGACTCAGATTATAAAAATTACTAATTTGCATAATTTGCATCGCTCATCGTAGCTTTACTTTTTGTCAGCTATATTTTTATATTTTGAGACTGGCTTAATATTAAGTAATGCTAGGTGAAGTATTTTCCTATAGCATTAGTTAATAAAAACTTGGAGCTAACCCTCAAGCTCAGCAGTTACTTAGCTGACAATACCGATCGCTTCGGATACGGCAAGATATTACTAACTATACCCTAACTATAACTTTACGCTTTTAGTTCTTCCAAATACAAATGGATCTACTAGTAGTTGTACGAGTAGGCCAATCCAAACCGCAACTTAAATTAATGAGACTTCGAGCGCATGGAAGCAGAAATTTCAGCATTATCAGGGATCGCGAACGAGCTAAAGCTCTTGCAACACGATCGCGCATCAGGAGAGTTAATAGTTGTTCCAGAACAGCAGCCATCTTCTACCTGGAGCTTTTACCTCTACCAGGGGCGGTTGATCTATGCCACCGGTGGCAGCCATCGGGCAAGGCGTTTATTTAGGGCAATTAGGCAGCATTGCCCTAGTGCCATTTCCGAAACCTGGCTGCGTACTCTGGGTAATCTGCCTGAGCCGTGGGAATTTTATCTGATTGGGAACGCGCTCAAACAGGCAAAAATCGACTCGGAAAAGGCGAAGGCATTGATTGTAGCAAGCGTGCAAGAAGTGCTATACACCTTAATCGATCGCGGTCAGCTCCAAATTGACTGGAAATTTAGCAAGCAGCCTTTACAGCCTCTAGTCTTGCTATCAGTGGATCAGGTGATTCAACACGCCTATGATGCCAAGACAAAATGGCAAATGGCCGGTCTAGGCCATATTCAAAAAATGATGCCGGGGTTCTCTTTTGACTTCGCACCTTTTCTGGCATTGCCCGATCAGCTCAAAGCTATGGTTGATAGTGGCTCGATCACCCCACCGACATACAAGGTCTTAGTCAGCTTGCTAAACGGTCAGAATACCCTTTGGGATCTGTCGTTTAAGATGCAGCGCTCCATGATTGCCGTGATGCGATCGCTCTTGCCACTGATAATCGATGGCATTGTGGAATTAAAAGAAATTCCCGATTTACCCTATCCGCCAGTCAGCCAGCAACCGGAAAGCGAGCCACCGCCTCCCAAGAGCAAAGGTTTGATTGCCTGCATTGACGATAGTCCGCTCATCGGGCAAGAAATGACTCAGATCCTCAATAATGAAGGGTACGAAGTCATACATATTATCGACCCACTGCAAGGGGTAAGTTTGCTGTTAAAACGCAAACCCGACCTGATTTTTCTAGATCTGGTCATGCCCAATACTAATGGCTATGAGTTATGTACGTTTTTGCGTAAAACTTCCACCTTCCAAGATATTCCGATCGTGATCTTGACTGGACACGATGGCGTAATCGATCGGGTGCGAGCCAAGATGGTGGGTGCATCGGATTTTCTAGGGAAACCAGCCGATCCAGTGAAAGTGAGGCAAATGCTTGATAAGTACCTAAATCAAGCAGAAACGGAAAATTAGTTGCGGAAAAGTTAAGATTTTGCGCGTAAAACGCTGACCTACAAGTGCTTTATGTTTGAATGCCAAGTTAGAGATCGATGCGTTTTTTTTGGGAATTATTTAGTTTGAGAACCATTATTAGGGAGACATAAATGTCAACAGTTCTAATTGTCGAAGATACACTGACAGAAGCGGAAATCATCACCAGCACGCTCAAAGGTGCTGGCTTCACGACTGTGGTAGCAAAGAGTAGCGAAGATGCCAAGACTATGCTGGCACAGCAAAAACCCGACCTGATTGTTATGGATGTTGTTTTACCAGGCGAAAGTGGATTTGAGCTTTGTCGCGAACTCAAGGAAAAGCCAGAAACTAAAGATATCCCCATCGTCATGTGTTCGACCAAGAGCGGTGAGATGGACAAGTTCTGGGGCATGAAGCAGGGCGCATCTTCCTACTTGACCAAACCCATCGATCCAGCAGAATTAGTGCGTACGGTTAAATTATTGGCTAAAGGTTAATCTTTGATTTATGGCAGAAAGCACCTCGACCAAAGCAACTGCTAGCGAGCAGTTCTTAACCTTCTTGCTGCCTCCTAAGCAAAGGGTAATGATCTCGACTAAACAACTGGTAGAGATCGTTAATATCTCTATCGGTCAAGTTGTGCCCATACCAGATGTCTCTCCCTATGTTATGGGAGTAAGTAACTGGCGGGGGGAAGTTTTGTGGATGGTCGATCTAGGTTGCATGCTGGGGTTTGAGCCGCTTCACGCGGCAAGCTACACCCAAGCCACCTACAAATCCATCCTGGTACGCAGCCAGGGACAAATTATGGGTCTGGTGGTAAGTGGGGTGGAACAGATGCTCTGGTGCGCTCCCGATCGAATTCAAACATCAGTCGCGAACTACGTTACTTCGGATTTAGCTAGTTACTTGCGAGGGTATTATTTGGCTCCCGATCGCGACTTGACACTAGTTTTAGATGGGGATGCGCTTGCGCCAGCAATGAATGCGATAGATGCATAAGTGTCAATCCGATGTAGATATCAGATAAAAGTCAATTTCCACCTCAGGACTAATCCTCATACTATGACTGAGCCGATCGAAAATTTTAAAATTCTGACGGATGCTCAAGGTGAAACGGTTGCCAGAGATTTGCAGGTCGTCAGCGCATCTCAGCTTCAGGTTAGCTAGCTACTAATCTCCCGTTATCAATATTGCAGATTCTTCCTCGATTATCCAACCACATCAGCAAAGGACAACCAACCATGCTTTTAGATAACAATCAGGTTTCCAAATTCGACGACACCCAATCCCCCAACGGCACCACGATCGCAAAAGGTACGCTCAAACTATCTCCTACTCACCTTACACGAGGTACTGGCGGAGCGACACCCCCACCTCCAAATAACCTTCAATCTGCAAACAAGAAGCGTTTTGGCTGGCGGTCGCTGAAGTTACGCACTAAGGCTACAGCGCTAGCAGTGGCGATCGGAATTGTACCTGTAATTGCGATCGGGACGGCTGCATATTTAGCAGCGGATAGAGCCTTTGAAGCCCAGATCGCGCGACAAAAAACTTCCGAAGCTGAGGAATTTCTGGCAACAATCGAGCGCTTTTTGTTCGAGCGTTTCGGAGACATTCAGGCGTTATCCTATCAACCAGTATTGCAAGAAAAAAACACCCAGGATAAATCCCTCCTACTGACAAAATTTAAGCAAATCCATGGCGTGTACGACAGTATTACGCTCATGGACTTAACCGGCACTGATATTGCGGCAAGTGAGGGCACGCAACTGGGCAAACACGAAGATGACGACTACTTTCAAGCGATCGTAAAGGGTGCAAATGTCTTTTTTTCGCAGCCGCGTGTGGCTAAAGCGACTGGCGAGGTTGTGATGTACTTTTCGGCTCCTGTACGCGATCCTGCTACGGGTAAACTTACTGGTGTGGTGAGAGCGCGCATGCCAGTCAAACACATTGATGCCCTGGTCAGCAGGTTTGGGCAAAACTCGACCACATATCATTTGGCGGATCGTAATGGTAAAGTTTTTGTGGTTAACGACGGCACAGCAATTGGTACGCCTGCTAAAGAGCACCTACCGATTTTTGAACAATTGCGCAAAGAAGGCAAAACGACGACAGTTGATACTTACGAACCGCTTGAGAAACGAGATGTGTGGGGAGTTTACGCTCCTTTTAAATCGCAACGCCTACCAGATATCGGTTGGGATGGCTTCCTCTTAGCTGATGACAAGGTTGTTTTTTCCCCATTGTATGGTCTGGCTGCTAACCTGATTGGTGGTACTTTAATTGCCTCGGGTGTGGTGGCTCTGCTTGCCGCATATTTGGCGAGACGGGCAACTCAACCGATTCAAGATGCGGCTTTAGCTGTGGAAAAAATCGGGCAGGGCGAATTGGATACCCGTATTCCTACGGTTGGTACCGATGAATTGGCGGTGCTAGGTACCAGTATTAACTCGATGGCGGCGCAAATTCAGCAGAGAAACAAGCTTTCTAGTCTGGCTCTGTCAATTCGGCAATCCGTAGATTTAGAAACGGCATTGGAAATGTTCGTGCGGGAAACGCGGCAACTGATTGGGGCTGAGCGAGTGGTGATCTACCGCTTTAACCCTGACTGGAGCGGTTATCTATCCCACGAATCCGTCCTGTCCGGCTTACCCAGTGCCCTCAAAGAAAAGGCTACTGACTCCTGTATCAGTCCAGATTTGCTCGAAGCCTATCGCCAGGGGCGCGTGGCAGTAAATAATGACGTATCCGAACGCGATTATCATCCAGAGCACAGGCAGTTATTGCAACGCCTGCAAATTAAGGCGAATTTGGTCACCCCCATTGTGCAGCAAGGGCAACTTTTCGGTTTGTTGGTCGCCCACCACTGCACTAAAAAACACACTTGGCAAGCAGATGAAATCAATCTGCTCTCCGAAGTTGCGTTTCATGTGGGTTATGCCATCGGTCAAATTATCTCAATCGAACAAAAGGCTAAAGTCGCTGCGCTTAAAGATAGATTGGCGGAAATCTCGCTCAAGATGGGGAAAAATCTCGACTTCCAGGAAATCCTCGATACGGCGGTGCATGAGGTGCGCGATTTACTCAGAACCGATCGCGCCATTATCTATAGTTTTGACGCGGATTGGCAAGGCACGATCGTCGCAGAATCGGTGGGAGACAAATGGCCGAAATCTCTGGGCACTCAAATTGCCGATCCTTGTTTCGCCGATCGCTATGTGGAGAAATATCGCAACGGTCGAGTTCAAGCTACACCGGACATATACGCCGCTAACTTAACTGACTGCCACCTCAAACAATTGGAACCCTTTGCGGTGAAGGCAAATCTGGTCGCACCCATTCTGCGCAATAAAGAGCTAATGGGGCTGTTAATCGTGCACCAGTGCGATGCCCCGCGCAAATGGGATGAAAACGAGATCGAGCTCCTGGGACAGTTGGCGGTGCAGTTGGGCTACACGATCGAGCAAGCCACAACGATCGAACAAATTGAAAAAGCTCGTATTGATGCTCGCGCTGAAGCAGATGCGCGGGCAGAAGCACAAAAGCAAGAGAAAGAGTTCCTGCAAAAACGCGCTCTAGAACTACTAATGGAAGTCGATCCAGTCAGTAAAGGCGACTTGACCGTGAGAGCGAGAGTGACTGAGGATGAAATCGGTACGGTGGCTGACTCATATAATTCCACGATCCGCAACCTCAGACAAATCGTCGAACAGGTGCAATCTGCCACCCAAGCTGTATCTCAAACTACAGCAGATAGCGAACCAAAGGTAAAGAGCATGGCTGTTGAGGCGGTACGGCAGGTGGAAGCGATCGCCGCAGCCCTAGAGCAAATCGAAACCATGTCCAAATCTAGCCAGGGTGTAGCTACTCGCGCCAAAACCGCCACCGAACAAGTGCAAATGGCCGATCGGGTTGTAAAGGCAGGTGACGAAGCCATGAACCGCACGGTATCGAGTATCTCTTTGGTACAGTCCACCGTATCCGATGCTGCCAAGAAAATAAAGCAGCTAGGGGAATCTTCCCAAAAGATTTCCAAGGTAGTCAAGCTGATCCGCAATATCGCTGCCCAGACTAATATGCTGGCGCTGAATGCTTCGATTGAAGCTGCCCGCGCTGGCGAAGAAGGACAAGGCTTTGCGGTGGTAGCAGAACAGGTACGGGCGCTAGCACAGCGATCGGCATCAGCCACCACTGAAATCGGACAAATTATCGAAGAGATTCAAGCTCAAACTAGTGAAGTGGTGCTGGCGATGGAAACCGGCACGGAGCAGGTAAATACCGGGTCCCGTCAGGTAGAAGAAGCCCGACAGCAACTAGCCCAGGTTGCTGAGGTGAGCGCCCAGGTTAACAAACTGGTACAAGAAATCGCACGGGCAGCCGTAACTCAGACACAGGTATCGACCAAAGTCGGTCAAACCATCAAAGATGTAGCCGAAATCGCCTCCAATACCCAAACGCAATCTGGCAGCGTCGTCGCATCATTTAGCAATTTACTCGAAGTTGCCAAAGAACTACAGGTCAGTGTCTCGCAGTTTAAAGTCAACTAGCTGCTAATCTCCCGTTGCGATTTTGCGGAATCTTAACTTTACCCATCTAACCACACCATCAAAGGACAACCAACCATGCTTCTAGATAACAATCAGGTCTCCAACTTCGATACCCAATCTGCCAACGGCACCACCACGAAAGATACCATCAAACTAACTCCCCCCTCCCAGCCCCCAACCCCCAGCCCCCAACCCAAGAGCGAGAAGCTTTCTAAGCAACGATCGCTTAATCTACGCACCAAAGCCACAGCTCTGGCGATCGCGCTCGGAACGATACCTGTAATTGCGATCGGTACAACGGTCTCCTTACTTAGTGCTGGTAACTCTACTCGGCAGTTGGAAGCGAATCAAATAAATCTAACGCAGTCTTTGGCTACCAACCTTAGTGGCTTTATGTTCGAGCGCTATGGCGATGTCCAGGTGCTGGCTGACTTACCAATTCTCACCAATGCTAAGCTCCGTACTACCCTGACTACAGCAGAAAAAATTGACATTTTAGATCGCTACATCCAAGCTTATGGTGTTTATGACAGCATTGCTGTCTACGGTTTAGATGGCAAATTGCAACTGGCATCATCCAAGGTTGAATCACCTGCTGACGTTAACTTCCGCCAATACTTTCAAGAAGCAAAGCGTACTAACCAGCCCTACATCGAACAGGAAGTGCAGGTTTCAAAAGTTACGAAGCTTCCCAGTTTCTTTCTAGCAGCACCAGTAAAAGATAGAGCTACTGGTGAGACAATTGCGATTCTGCGTACTCGCATTCCTGCTTCTGCAGTAGAAGTTTTGTTCTCAGATAACGAGCAATTTGGTGAATATCACCTCGTTGATAGTGCGGGCAAATTTGTTCTTGCATTAGAAAAAAATCAGATTGGCAGAGAAGCCGATAAAGATTTACCAGGTTTTGCTCAGAAAATTGCTACTAGTAAATCGGGGGCATTTTACTCAACCGACCAGATTGATGGCAGTCGACAGATTCTTGCTTTTAGCAAGACACCCCAAGTTCGCTCCCTACCTCAGCTCAACTGGTTTGTCATCCTCGGCCTAGATGAAGATATTGCATTTAAACAACAACGCGAGTTGCAATTGCTGCTTGTGTCCAGTATATTGCTGGCTTCTGTTGTGGTTGCTGCGATCTCGGCAATCTTGGCAAATCGCACTGTTAGACCAATTCAAACTGCGGCAACAGCAGTAGAAAAAATCGGTCAAGGCGAACTCGACACCCGCGTTCCCGTCGAGGGTGCAGATGAATTAGCACTGCTGGGTTCTAACATCAACTTGATGGCCGAGCAAATTCAGCGCAGAAATGATGTCTCTAGCCTGGCTCTGACAATTCGACAATCTACGGATCTAGACAATACCCTGGACGTGCTCGTTACCGAAACCCGCCGCATGCTCGATGTCGATCGCGTGGTGATCTACCGCTTTAACCCCGACTGGAGCGGTTATCTGTCCCACGAATCCGTCCTCCCTGGCTTGCCCAGTGCCCTCGAAGAAGATGCTACAGATTCCTGCATCAGCCCAGACTTGATCGAAGACTATCGCCAGGGGCGCATAGTCGTCAATAACGACGTATCGGAGCGAGATTACCATCCAGAGCACCGACAGTTATTGAACCGCCTGCAAATTAGAGCGAATTTGGTAACGCCAATCGTACAGCAAGGACAGCTATTCGGTCTTTTAGTAGCGCACCACTGTAAAAACACCCACGTTTGGCAGGCAGATGAAATCGGTTTGCTCTCAGAAGTATCAGTCCAGGTAGGTTATGCTGTGGGGCAAATTCTCTCAACCGAACAAAAAGCTAAGGTTGCCGCGCTCAAAGATAGGCTGGCTGAAATCTCGCTCAAGATTGGTAAAACTCTCGACTTCCAAGAAATCCTGGATACAGCAGTGCATGAAGTGCGAGATTTGTTCAAAACCGATCGCGCGATTATCTATAGTTTTGATGCCGATTGGAAAGGGACGATAATTGCAGAGTCCGTGGGGAGTCAATGGCCGAAAGCTCTGGGTGCCCAAATTCACGATCCCTGTTTCGCCGATCGCTATGTCGAAAAATATCGTGAAGGGCGCGTTCAGGCTACACCTAATATCTACAAAGCCAACCTCACCGACTGCCATTTAAAGCAACTAGAACCATTTGCCGTGAAAGCCAATCTGGTCGCTCCCATTGTGCGCAACAAGGAGCTAATCGGCCTGTTGATCTTGCATCAATGCGATGCCCCGCGCATTTGGGATGACAGCGAAATTGACTTGTTCAGACAACTGGCAAGCCAGGTAGGTTATGCGATCGAACAAGCCACGTTCATCGAACAAATGGACAAAGCCCGCCAAGAAGCTCGTGCCGAGGCTGCCGCGATCGCTAAAGATCAACAAGAGCAAAAGGAACTACTGCAAAAACGAGCGCTTGAGTTGCTGATGGAAGTCGATCCTGTGAGTAGAGGCGATCTGACGGTCAAGGCCAAGGTGACACCCGATGAAGTTGGTACCCTGGCTGACTCCTACAATGCGATTATTCGCAGCTTGCGCCAGATTGTAACCGACGTGCAAGGTGCCTCGGTTGAGGTGGTAAAAACAGCCATGAGTAATGAAGGTGCAATTAGCGAAGTTGCAACGGTATCATCGCAACAGGCTGAAACGATTAGCACAGCACTCAAACAGGTGGAGGCGATCGCTGAATCGCTGCAAGTGATGGCAACCCGAGCCAAGCAAGCCGAACAGCAGGTGCAACGCGCTAACCAGGAAGCCCAAGCTGGCGACGAAGCTATGAACCGCACAGTGACCGGGATCTCTAACATCCGCGAGACGGTATCTGAAACTGCCAAGAAGGTAAAACGATTGGGTGAAGCTTCTCAGAAAATTTCTAAGGTAGTTAACCTGATTAGTGGCTTTGCCGACCAAACCAACCTCCTGGCACTGAACGCCGCCATTGAAGCAGCCCGCGCTGGAGAAGAAGGTAGAGGCTTCGCGGTGGTAGCCGAAGAAGTCCGCGCCCTAGCTCAACAGTCCGCTTCTGCTACAGCCGATATCGAGCAGTTAGTCGAAGAAATTCAAACCCAAACTAACGAAGTAGTAGCAGCAATGGAAGATGGTACCGAGCAAGTAGTAGTCGGGACGCAACTCGTAGAAGAAGCTCGCCAAAAGCTCGCCCAGATTACAACCGTAAGTAATCAGGCCAATAAACTAGTGCAGGAGATCGCTCAAACGGCGGCGGCACAAACTCGCACCTCGGCGACGGTAAGTAAAACCATGCAAGACGTTGCCACCAGCGCTAAGGAAGCATCCGAGCAGTCCACCTCTGTGGCAGCGTCGTTCGAACAGCTTGTAAACGTTGCCGAACAATTGCAAGTTAGCGTATCTCAGTTCAAGCTGTAGCGTTGGTGCCTGGCTCTCTTCCCTTCTGCTTAGCAAGGGGTGAGGGCTTTGACATTACGCGCTCTAGAAATTACCTTAGTTGTTAGTGGCTAATTCCTATGTCTAGTCTCGATCCCCAAATCCGCGACCAAGCCTATCAATTTTTTGCCCAGGAAGCCATCGAGTTCTTGCACACCATCGAAGGCGGCCTGATGCAACTACGCAGCGATCGCAGCGTACCTCAGGTGCACAGTCTAATGCGAGCGGCGCACTCGATTAAAGGTGGAGCTGCCAGCGTCGATCTACCTGGCATCCAAAAAATTGCCCATCGCCTCGAAGACGTGTTTCGCGCCTTATATCGCCAGGAAAAAGAAATCGATCTAGATGTCGAAGAACTTCTACTCCAGGCCTTTGACTGTTTGCGCGTGCCATTAGTCGAGCAAATTGAAACTGGCTACTACAATGCTGAAGAAGCGATCGCTAAAGCAGAGCCAATTTTTAGCGTCCTGGAAAATTATTTAGGCGATAGCATAGGAGCGGATTTGGAGCTGCCCACTGCTGCCGAACTGGGGTTTGATATCGCTCAGGTGGTGTTCTCCGGCGACGTAACGATGGGGATAGAACGACTAAAGTCCGTGCTGGCTCATCCTGAGGTAGAGGAAGTAGAAGGTGAGATTAGGGCGCAGGCAGAAGTATTTGCCGGTATTGCTGAGTTGTTGAATTTGCCAGGGTTTAAGGCGATCGCCCAAACCACAGTTCAGGCACTAGATCGCCATCCTGAAAATCCATTGCTTGTAGGACAGACTGCCATAGCTAATTTCACAGAAGCACAAGCTGCCGTTTTAGCAGGCGATCGCTCCCAAGGTGGCACTCCCAGCACCGAACTATTAGCGCTCGCTGGCGCGACAGATAGTTCTAATGGCTCGTCGCAACCGGCAGTCGCAGACTTAACGGACGTTGATAGCAGTATTTTGCCTGACTTAGGATTGGACTTTTCTGATGCGGATCTAAACCCTCTAGCGGATCTGAGCGATCTTTCCGATTTATCTAATCTATCGTTAGATAACCTGGACATAACCGATAATGTTGAAGATATTTCCAACAACTTCTCCAGTGCTTTTAGCGACGACCTTCAAGGCGATCTGGCTGACTTAGATCTCAGTGCGCTGAATGCAACTGTATTTGATGATGCTCGCGATTCCCAGATCGGCGATCGACTAGCCCCATCTACAGAATCCCAACTTGTTAATACCGATTTAGCGCACAATCTTGGCGATCTGGATGCTGATACCTATCAACTTATAGATCGAGGTATCGGTCTAAATGAAGAAGATTTAAATGCCGAGCTAGGAACCGGATTAGATGCTTTGTGCGATCGCATAGATGAGGTGACCTTAGACGAAGCTCCAACTACCCAGTTCCAATTCTCATCTTTTGCTGACGAGGCCGACCTCAACGAGAATGTAACCTTACTGGATAATACGTTTGGTAATATTAGCGAGGCAGAAGCAGATAGTCTCATCGCCGCTGAGATATCGGCATTTCCATCGCTGCCAGACATCCCAATTACATCCGTCAGCGCACCTTCCACAACTACTCCCACTAATGCTAATGCGTCCGACACATCGGGAGTCAAGCCACAACTAACTCCTCCACCTCCAGACCCTGCCAGGAGACCTGCCGCCAGATTGGAAATTACAACTAACTCGGGAGCTACCTCTTCCCAATCTCCTGCCCAGCTTGCCACCAGTATGGTGAGAGTAGATTTGGGAAGGATGGAGCGCTTAAATAACTTGGTGGGAGAGCTAGTAACCCAAGAAAATGGCTCCATGCTGCAAAGCCAACAGCTACAGGAGACACTGCGCACCTTGCAAAGACGGTTCGAGCGGTTTGAGCAAATCGCCAAGGAATTAGAAAAGTGTCTTGATACCAGTCAGACCTCGCAGGTGAGTAGTATCAAGTCAGAAGCTCTAGAACGTAATTCTTTGAGTTTATCTACCGTCCTTACACCTACCAATGCTCTGGCCGAACTCGATAGTTTCGATCCCTTGCTGATGGATTCCTACAGTTACGTTTACACCGTCGTGCAGGAATCTTTAGAAGAGATTGCCCAAATGGGAGAGACCATGCGGGATATGGCTCTCCTGACGCAACAATCCCAACAAACTCAACGCCAGAAGCAGCAAACCCTGAAACAGGTTCGTAATGACCTGTTATGGGCGAGGATGATGCCCCTCAGTGAAATATTGCAGCGCTTTCCACGGATGGTGAGAGATTTAGCGGCCAAAAATAATAAGCAAGTAAAGCTCAAGACTGTTGGTGCTAATACTTTAGTAGATAAAGCGGTATTAGAGAAACTCTTCGATCCTCTGGTACACCTGATCCGTAACGCTTTCGATCACGGTACTGAGACCCCAGAAGAGAGGAAAACCAAAGGCAAGCCACCAGAAGCAACGATCGAACTGCGCGCCTATCATCGCGGTAACCAAACCTACATTGAAGTACGGGATGATGGGAGGGGCATCGATATTGAGAAAGTGCGATCGGTGGCGATCGCAAGGGAAGCCATGACTAAGGATGAGGCCATGGCAGCTTCGGCTGCGGAACTATACGAACTGCTTTTCTCACCCAGTTTCTCAACTGCCGACAAAGTAAGCGAGATTTCCGGTCGCGGTATGGGTTTGCCAGCCGTGCGAGAGCAAATCGGCAGTCTCAAAGGTGGTATTGTGATTACTTCTGAACTAGGTCAGGGCACGACATTCACAATTCGGCTACCACTAACTCTGACCATTGCTAAGCTACTCATATTTAGCATCAGTTCCAACTTGATGGCAATCCCCGTCGATACCTTAACCAGCATCGTGACTGCTGCTGATGCCGATATTCAAACAATTCAAGGCAAACAATTCTATCGTTACCAAGAACGTCTCATCTCCCTTTATCCGCATTCAGCTTTCTCCTATGCCTATCCATTACCGAAACGAGCCGAGGAACCGATCTCTACAATGGCTTTACCTTCTGAAGAAGGAATACCGCTGCTGATTGTATCGAGTGGCGAACAAACAATTGCCCTGGAGGTAGACCAGATCCTGAGCGAACAAGAATTGGTAATTAAGCCG
This sequence comes from Pseudanabaena sp. PCC 6802, assembly GCF_000332175.1. NCBI lineage: Bacteria > Bacillati > Cyanobacteriota > Cyanophyceae > Pseudanabaenales > Pseudanabaenaceae > Portococcus > Portococcus stanieri. The sequence goes on from NZ_KB235914.1 coordinate 3,759,860, forward strand.
TTTGGCAAAGCGATCGCCGCACCTTCATATCTCTATGGCTGTACTATTCAAGGCGACGGTTCTATGCTGCCAGTAATCGACGGTCTGGCCCTAGTATCGAAACTCCTCAACCCTCAACCATTACAGGACAAGCGCTTTGCCAGGTCAGCCAGCACCTTCGCAGATCTGTCTGCCGCTCCTAATCCTCAACAAAACGCCAGGAGTGTCCTGGTTATAGATGACTCGCTCACAACTCGCCAAACCTTAGCTTTAACTTTAAAGAAAGCAGGCTATCGCGTCATTCAAGCTGGTGATGGGCGCGATGGGTTAGATAAACTGCAACAGGAACCTGAGATTGATGCCGTTTTCTGCGATGTGGAAATGCCGCGTATGAATGGCTTTGAATTTTTGAGCCAGTGTCGCCAAGAGCCAGCCCGTGCGGGATTGCCCATCATTATGCTGACCTCCCGTTCTGGAGAGAAACATCGCTCGCTTGCCAAACTGCTCAAAGCTACCGCATACCTCACCAAACCCTACTTGGAGCAGGAATTACTCAAAACCCTAAACTCGTGTTTAGAAAGTCAACCTGTGGGTAGTATTAGATAAGTAGATCCGCTCGACTCGCACTCAATTCGTGCTGAACCCATGCTAAAAACAAAGACTAAAGAAGCTACGCAGAAGATGCTAGTTTTTGCCCTAAAGCATCTTAATGTTGCCATCAAACTAGACGACGTAATTAAAGTTATTCCCACTCCCGAAATCTTTAGAAGCGGTGACAAAACCCTAGGGCTTGCCAACTTTGAGGACAAGGAGTTACTAATCGTCGATCTTTCCCATGAAATCTTTGGCAGCTCTAGTACCAACCCAGGGCGCTATTTAGTCGTCATGCAAGGAGACAGGCAAGAGTTTTTTGGCGTGCCTGTGCCCGGTTTACCAAAGATGAGCGATGTGGCTGCGTCGGCGGTGCGTCCGATTCCTAGCGACTACCGCGATCGCGATGCCCTCGGCATTGCCAGCCACATGGTACAGGTACCGAGCGGCGAAGCAACCCAAACCGCATTCCTCCTCTCAACAGATAAGCTAATCGAGATCGTGCGCCGCCAGAGCCAAAGTTAATACGGTTGCCTGACTTAAACCATCGATTCAGATAGGATTGCTATAGTAACGCCATCTAAAACTAATGTTTGCATCTTTATTCAGCACGCTCCAAATCTGGCTGTATCAACTCGAGCAGTGGTCGGATGTTCTGGTAAACAGCCAGTTAGCTCATCTCTCCTTGTTTAGTGCTGGGTTCGTATTTTTGGCGGGATTAGCAACAAGTCTATCGCCTTGCACTTTGTCGATGTTGCCTTTGACGATTGGCTATATTGGTGGGTTTGAGTCAAAAAATAGCTGGACGGCGGCAACTCAATCGATATGGTTTGCTCTGGGATGTGCCACGACGCTGACAGGACTCGGACTGGCAGCAGCCCTACTGGGTAAAATCTACGGTCAGGTTGGTTGGGGCTGGTCGATTCTGATGGGTGCCGTGGCGATCGCAATGGGACTGCAGCTATTAGAAATTCTGCCGATGCAGTTGCCGAATTGGGGCAATATCGAGATTTCGCGTCAGTTACCTAGTGGGGTTAGATCCTATTTAGTGGGATTGACTTTTGGTCTGGTGGCCTCACCCTGCAGTACGCCAGTTCTCGTCACGCTACTAACCTGGGTGAGCGCGACTGGCAGTATTGCAATTGGGGCAGGATTCTTGCTGGCCTATGCCATAGGCTCTGTTGCACCCTTAATCCTGGCGGGTACTTTTACAGGCGCGTTAAATCAGATTGTTGCCATCCGCACCTGGTCGGGTTGGTTAACGAAGGGAAGCGGCATAATTCTGATCGGCTTTGGCACTATCTCTATTCTCAGTCAAACTTAATCAACAGGTAGCGATGCAAAGTAATGTTTAGGCGCAAAGCCTCTCAACACAGAAGCAGAAGCGCTAACACGCATTCTTGGTGCGATTATTGTCAAAGTTAAGAGAAGTAAAAAATGGAACTCTACTTTTTACTTTTTACCTTTAAAAACCGATCACGTACTTTTGCCACTCCTGATGGCCGCCGCTGCGGAGATACTTTGTTACCTCAAAATAAAGGCCGCTGTGAGGGCGGCGCGGTTGTTTCTTTAAAGGCATGTGGGCTTCTTTAGGCGTGCGATTACCTTTTTTGACATTACAGCGCACGCAGGCAGTGACTATATTGTCCCAAGATTCACCACCGCCACGCGATTTAGGAATGACGTGATCTAGGGTCAGATCGTCACCCGTATAACTACAATATTGACAGGAGTGCCCGTCTCTATGTAGTATATTTCTCCTTGTCAGCGGAATTTCCTTGTAAGGAAGATTGATGTAGTGCAGAAGCCGAATCACCGTTGGCGCAGGGAAGCCTGGATAAAGCATTCTGCCGTTGTGCTCTACCTGTTCGGCTTTTCCTTTAATTAACAAGCCAACCGCGCGTTGCCAACTAGTTATGTTTAGCGGCTCATACGATGCATTGAGTACCAAGACTTTTGCCATCGGTTAAATCTACATAGGCTTTCAGAAGATGCTAGCATAGGCGGAACCGATCGCATATATATTAAGTGAGTTTTATAGTCAAATTTTTATATAGCGACCTCATTCTGCATCACGTCGTAAGTTGCTATTCGATCCAAGCTCAATCCAAAATCGGCTGGCATGTTAACTACCGAAACACTGACTAAACAGACTAAACGGAGCGATCGCTCTATTTCATTGCCAGCCATGTCAAGCCGCGATTGGGTCTGGAGGGGCTGGCAAACCCGCTACACCTTTATGCGCCCATCACAGGAGCAGAGCCGTATTCCGATTATTCTCGTGCATGGTTTTGGCGCGTCGGGACTGCACTGGCGGCATAATATGCCCGAACTTTCCCAACGACATATGGTCTACGCGCTAGATCTGGTTGGGTTTGGCGGCTCGGAAAAACCGCCGGCTAGTTACAGTATTAGTTTGTGGGTAGAGCAGGTGTTTGAGTTCTGGCGTACGTTTGTGAAGCAGCCTGCGGTAATTGTGGGGAACTCGTTAGGCGCGCTCATCTCAGTAATTGCCGCACATACCCATCCAGAAATGGCGGCAGGGGTAGTGGCGATTAGTTTGCCCGATCTCGATGCCCTGGAGGCAATGGTGCCGAAACCAGTACGACCGATTAAGCGATCGCTAGAAGCTATTGTTTTGCGGTTGTGCCTCAAGCCCATGTTTTATTTTCTCGCTCGACCCCAGACGATCGAGTCAGTGTTGAAAAATTTTGTCTACTGCGATCGCAGTAATGTCGATCCCGAACTGGTGCAGATTATCGTCGAACCAACTCTGGAGAAGAAAGCCGTTACTGCTTTTTTACACCTGAGCCTCAGCCTCAATCGACCTGGATACTCGCCCAGTTTGACCAAAGCCCTGCAAGCATTGCACGTTCCCTTATTGATTCTGTGGGGAGCTAAAGATAAAGCAATTCCGCCCACCGAAGGGCCGCGTTTAGTTAAATTAGCTCCCAATGGACGGCTTATTCAACTGCCGGATCGGGGTCACTGCCCCCACGATGAAGATCCGGCTAGAGTAAATCGGGAAATCCTAGACTGGTTGGATGCGATCGCAAAGCAGCAATCGTGAATTATCAACGCATGGAATAGAGCCTTAGGTGTTATAGCAATTAGCGATTGGTTTTATTGTGCAAGTTGAGCTAGGTGTCTAAAGCTCTATCCCAGAGAGCGTTAGTGGAGAGCGATGGTAGCCGCTACGTGGCTTCAGGAGATTCACGCACTCTACGTTTGAGGCTTCGGAGCAATTCTCTCAGTACTTCAGTTTTGGTTCGCTGAGTTTGCTGACAATAAAGCTCCAGAAGTTGCTTTTCTTCATCAGAAGCCTGAAACGTAATCCAGCCCTGTTCTTTTCTTGGCATTGATTACCTCTCAATCGCGTCTTCATTGTTCACTGTTCATTGTAACAACAACTTTTTATCTTAGTTGGTATTTGCCACATATCTGTCAAAAGTGATAGCCTTATAGCGCAATCAACTCGCAATCACCCCCCCTAGCATTATGTTTCGCCCCTCCTGCGGGCGATCGCATTCATCAAGCCATCAGTTTGGCTGGGTATGTTCGACTCACGTACAGGCTTATGAATAGAAAGGTTGCGGATAAAAGATTTATACCAAATCCCGATCTGTTAACCCGATTTTCTTGGAGTCCGCACAGGCAGACTTTGGTTGTGTAGCCGCGACTTCTAGCTGCCAGGCATATAGAGGTGTAATCAACTCGGATTTAGCCTTAGTATGGCGATCGCGTGAATTCTTGAAGAATTTGAATATTTGCAGGATCGATATCCAGGCCAATAAGCCCAACAAAACGAATAAACCAAATCGCGTCACGTAATGAGCTAGCTGTTCTAGGGAGATGAAACTACCTGCAAAGTAGGCAAGGCTGGTTATAATCGACGACCATATAATTGCCCCAGTGGCATTAAAAAATAAAAATCGCCTGTAGGACATACCCGATAGCCCCGCCATCGGGCCTGCAAAGATACGGAGTAGGGTGATAAATCTACCAAAAAATACCGCGCGATCGGCATTGCCAACAAATTTCTCTCTGGCTCTAACCACTTGCTCGTGACTGACGCGGAACAGTCGGCCAATTTTCTCTAGAACCTTTATCCCTCCCCATCTGCCCAGCCAATAACCAAAGTTATCGCCGAGGATTGCCCCTAATGCAGTACAGACAAGCACTATGGGATATGAAAGTTCGTTGCTGCCAGCCAGAAATCCACCTACTAGTACGATCGTCTCCCCAGGAATAGGGATGCCAGCATTTTCCAGCATAATGCCCAAAAAAATGAACCAGTAGCCATAGGTATGGGCGAGGTTCTGAATTGCTTCTAGAGGTATAAAGTCGAAGGACATCCAGTGGTTTGCCTGAGGAGATTGTTACTTTTTGTATCAATGTATCAATTTTATTATAGGAGCTAAGCTCAGGTTTTTGGTTTAAAAATTGAGATACTGAGATACAACGGAATTCTAGATATAGCCGTAGACAGATCGGTTAGTTCAGGGGGTGTGGGGGTTTCACCCCCACGCAGGGGTATAACTCCTGCACCCCGTCCTACGCCTAGCTATAATTCTTCCCTGTATTCGGAATTGCCGATCGGGTTGAAATTGCTTTAAGAAATTGCTTCAAACAGATCGGCAATAATCTCGTTAGAAAATAGCCAGCCTTCAGGTACTGAAAGACTGAGGTAATCCTGGCGATCGCCGATTAACTGCGCCCATCCTTTTTGAAAATAGGGTTGCAAGCATGTCAAAGCTCTTGCCACTAAGTCTTTGCCATAGTTCTGGTTTAGTTTATGCAGGCTAATCCCCTCCGCTAAACGCAAACCCTGCATGAGCGTATCGAGTAATTCATCTTTCGGTAGAGTTGGCGGCGCGTTGGGCGCAATGCCTCGATCTCGCCACGCAGCCACCATCTCAAAGTAATCTCGCAGTTTGCGGGGGCGATCGATACGACATTTATCGACATAGCTGGTTGCGCCCATGCCGACACCGTAAAACGGGCGGTTGTGCCAATAGGTGAGGTTATGGCGGCATTGATAGCCAGACCGAGCATAATTCGAGATCTCGTAATGCGTGTAGCCTGCCGCTTGCAGTTGGGCGCTCGCTGATAGATACATTTCCACCGTAGCTGCCTCAGTTGGTAAGGGTCGATCGCCTGCTTGATAGCGTTTGCCAAATGCCGTGCTGGGTTCGATCGTCAGATCGTAGACAGAGAGGTGGGTGGGCTGCAGCGCGATCGCCCGTGCGAGCGACTCCTGCCATTGGTGCATATTTTGATGGGGGAGACCTGAAATTAAGTCGAGGCTGAAATTAGTAATTCCAGCAAGAGCGATCGCCTCAACCGCCGTGTAGATGTCGTCAACACCGTGACCGCGTCCGGCTAAGTCGAGCAGTTCCTGTTGAAATGCCTGAGCACCTAAGCTAATCCGATTAACCCCCGCCGAGCGATAGCCGCGCAAACTCTCCAGGGTTACAGTGCCAGGATTAGCTTCCAAGGAGATCTCCACATCATCGGCAATGCCAAACTGGCGATCGATTGTCTCCAGGATGGTTGCGATCTGCCGTACATCTAGCAACGAAGGCGTACCACCCCCAAAAAATATAGTTTGTAGAGGGGGACAGTGTTTTTGTTGTATTTCGGCTGCGGTCAGTACGATCTCCCAGCAAATAGCATCGACATATCGTGCCTTTAAGTCCTGACCGCCTGTTGTAATGGCGAAGTCGCAGTAAAAACAACGCCTGAGGCAAAAGGGAATGTGTAGATAAATTGACTCAACTAGTTCCACAAATACATAAAGTGCATAAAGACTCTACTAGGCAGAGCACGATCTCTATAGGTTAAGGTGGTAGTAATTCCCACACCACCTAACCTACCTAATTTATTAAGAGATGGTGGAAAAATGGTAGTTGTGTAAAATTATATGTTAAGCCTTGAGAAAGGCTGAAGGGATCGTGCTGTGGCAGGAGTAACACTCTAAGCTAATCCAAGTTCCCCAATTTAGAACATACATAACACATACATACATACTAGAGCGGAGATGCTCAACCATCATGATTGATGCTGTCATTATTATTACATTCATTCTTGCAGGTGCGGGCACGGGCTTTCATGGCGTGGACTTGCTACCTGTAGAAGTACTAGCAAAAATTAACCCTCACGGGTTGCGCTGGGTAGCCTTAGGTTTTGGCGCATTTTTTGGGTTGATTTTAGGCATAGTAGCGCAAAATGCCTACCGTCGCCTCGAAGCCAAAGTTAGGGTTATGCCAGTTGAGGCTCTACTCAGCCGCGCTGTAGGCCTGGTAGTGGGGTTGCTGGTTGCCAATCTGATGCTAGCGCCATTATTCCTATTACCCATTCCCGATGACTTCTCCTTTTTCAAGCCTCTAACGGCAATCCTGGTGAGTATCATGTTTGCCTATACGGGCATGACGCTTTCAGATACTCACGGACGTGCCCTCGTGCGCTTGATTAACCCCAACAACATTGAAAGTAGCTTGCTAGCTGAGGGTATCCTCAAGCCAGCAGCGACCAAGATTCTCGATACAAGTTGCGTGATTGACGGTCGGATTGAAACCCTAATGAACACGGGCTTCCTGGAAGGACAACTCCTGATCCCGCAGTTTGTGATTCAGGAATTGCAGACGATCGCCGATAGCTCCAACGATCAAAAGCGCGTGCGCGGACGCAGGGGACTGGATATTCTCAATAATATGCGGAACGATTACGGCGATCGCGTGGTCATTCACCCCGCCGACTACGAGGATATCTCCACTGTTGATGCTAAACTCGTGCGACTGGCGCAGGAAATTAACGGCACGCTCATCACTAATGACTACAACCTCAATAAAGTCGCAAACCTCCAGCAGGTCGATGTACTGAACATTAACGATCTGGCTCAGGCATTGCGTCCTACCTATTTACCTGGCGACGGCTTGAACCTCAAAGTAATCAAAGACGGGAAAGAACCAACACAGGGAGTTGGTTATCTCGATGACGGAACTATGGTAGTGATCGAAGATGGACGACGCTACATTGGTAAGCAATTACATGTAATTGTGACGAGCGCCTTGCAAACGTCCGCTGGCCGCATGATTTTTGCCCGACCTGAAGTGACGGCAAACGTTTAGTCATGGTAATTCCCGAGCGTCAGGTGGTTTCAGGTAAGCCAGATTGGGGTTCGTCGCAATCGGCGCAGTTAATTGCTATTTCCTCATTTTTGGCTGGTCTTTTCATTCTAGTCAATAGCATCGTGCCTGTTTTGAGGGTAGGCAATCCGCAGCTATTAACGATTGTTTTAGTCTCTTCATTACTGGCATTTATTTTTTCTAGGTATGTAGCGCTTTCGATCTGGCGAGACTGCCGACAAAACTCGCCTTTTAGCTTTACGGGCGAGTTAACTACGGGCATAGGAATTGGTTGGTTGGTGCTGTTAGGGCTATTAAACTTTAACCTACCGCCAGAAATAACAAATGCACTGGTTGCAGCTTTATGGTTGTTTGTAAGTGCGGGATTATTAGGTATATCAACGTGGCTGGGTTTAGCCATAGGTAAACCAATAACAGAAGCAGATTTAGCCATTTCCGATCGCCTCAGCGTGATTACGTATGGCGATCGAAGCGTGTGCATCAGCCCCACATCTCTCAGCCAGCAACCGCGTCAGTTTAACAGCGCGATCTTATTGCTCCTGAGCGTGTTTTTTTGGACGACGCTAGAAGGTTCTGGGTACATTCGGACAATTGTGGCGATCGCGCTGGCAATGGCAGGTTTGACGGGCTTAAGTACGTGGCAAATTCTAGTAAAACCACAGCAGCGGCTGTTACAGATGCAATTTAGCGGTATCTGGGGCTTGGAGTCTATCTACACAATTAACTTGCAAGCCTTTTCCAGGTTAGAGGTGGTGAAGTTGCGCGAAGGCGATCTGAGTTGGATGCAGTTGGCTGGCTATAGTAAGGATATTACCTTACCCAGTGCGGTTCTAGGTACGGGTAAGACAAATGGCGAAAGCGAGTTAGGACAAGCCTTATTGAACAGTTGCAATTTAGCACGCCATGAAACTACCCGCGATAGTTTAGGTTTAGTTGGCATTCTATTACCTCAAGGAGCTGGCATCCTGGCTGGTATAGCGTTTATCGCTGTTGGCTTGTTTTCTATGCTATTTTTACCTTCACTGCCCAGGACCGCCCTTCCAGGCTGCGTTATGCTGATGGGTGCATGTCTGATCGCTCCTGTGGTGGCACGATATGTAATTAATTTGGTTGCACCTGCGAGCCTGATGCCAGACTCGCCAAAGTATGCCGATCGCCTGCAAGCATGGGAAATAGGGCTGGCTTTAGTAATTGCATTTGCCGCACTGAGAAACGCTCAAGGAGTTAATGTCTTACCATTAATTAGTTTGGCCGGAGCGTGGACGTGTTTTGGCATAGGGGTTTGCATTCTTACCTTAGTGCGGCGCACGCCGATCGCAACTAAAAATTAGAATTGGAACTTATGCCAGCTTCATGAGAACAAATGGCTGGACGATTAAGCTAGGAAATGTTTGCTCTTTGTTTTGATTCCAGGTTAAGAATTGTTCCTCTGTTGGATGTGCAAGTAATCCATGCTCCAACCATTGCTGTACCAGAGCTACGTTATCTTGGGCGATCGCCACTCCCACATCGACTAAATCCAAACTGGAAGAGACTAGAAATAGTCTACTCCGTAGTGCGTGTTCCTCCAACCAGCCCCATTCAGCCACATCCATCATTTCCGTTAACTCTGCTCTCAGGTCGCTCATTAAAATTCCTCCTCTGCCATCAGTTCCAAATACCTAGCCTTTACCCGTTGAATATCTTGCCACATCAGCCACTTGGGGCTGCCTTCTTCTCGACTAGCATTCCGCAATAAATAAGCAGGGTGGAAAATCGGCATTGCCAATCTTCCTTGCCACTCCATCCATTCGCCTCTAATCCTGGTAATGCCGCGCTTATCACCCGTAATTGCCTTTACGGCAGTCGCTCCTGTGAGAAGGATAATTTTGGGATCGACGAGACGGATTTGCTCTAATAGGTATGGCTTGCAAGCGGCAACTTCTTCATCGGTGGGCACGCGATTGCCAGGCGGCCTGCATTTATTAATGTTGCAAATATAGACATTCGACTCGTCTAGTCCCACTGATGCCAGAATCTTATCCAGCAACTGCCCGGCCTTACCCACAAAAGGTAGCCCCTGTTCGTCCTCGTTCTGACCGGGAGCCTCGCCAATAATCATAATCTTGGCATTGCGATTACCGCGCTCTACCACAACGTTAATCCGCGTTGCTGCTAGAGGGCACTTCTGGCAAGCCATAGCCTCCGCCCTTAGAGCGTCAAGGTTGGCATAGATAGCGTTACTTGCAGGTGGTACTGCCACTGGCACGGTGGGCTTAGCCTCCGATTTTGGTGGAACTGGCTCTAGATCGAACAGGCTCATTTGTTCGCGATCGCTTTGGTTCATTGAAATATCCAACAAATTTTCCACTGATGGGCGATTCTGTAGGGGGCAGGTTTTGTAGGAGCGTATCGTTGAAAATCGACAACTTCGGGCTAAACCTGCGCCCCGCGCTAATAAATTTTTACCGCACCCTGATGCTACTCAGCATAATATTCAACTATATTCTTAATCTTATTCGCCGTGTAAAGAACAGTTGCTAGTGCCAGCATTATAAAAATAAAGAATGTTTAAGCGATCGCCCCAAGGTGCTTACCCGCCATTTAGGCTTAAAAAAGATTTATAAGTTAGCGCTATAGAGAAGAACATATATGAAATTGGCATATTGGATGTACGCTGGCCCCGCGCATATTGGCACGTTGCGCATAGCTAGCTCGTTTAAGAACGTTCACGCCATTATGCATGCGCCTTTAGGCGATGACTATTTCAACGTCATGCGCTCCATGTTGGAAAGAGAGCGCAACTTCACCCCAGTCACGACCAGCGTAGTCGATCGCCACGTACTGGCACGCGGCTCTGGCGAAAAGGTGGTCGATAATATTACGCGCAAAGACAGCGAAGAGTCCCCGGATTTAATCGTACTAACCCCTACCTGCACGTCCAGCATCCTGCAAGAAGACCTGCATAACTTCGTCGAGCAGGCTCAAATGAATTCCAAGGGCGATGTGATGCTGGCGGATGTCAATCACTATCGCGTTAACGAACTGCAAGCTGCCGATCGCACCCTGGAACAAATCGTCAAATTCTACATTGAGAAAGCACGCAAGAAGGGCGATCTGCCTACGGGCAAAACTAGCAAGCCCTCTGTAAATATCATCGGCATTTCCACGCTCGGCTTTCACAACCACCACGACTGCACTGAACTGAAGCGCCTGATGGCGGATCTCGGTATTGAGATCAATCAGGTAATTCCTGAGGGTGCCTCGGTACATGAATTGAAGAATCTCCCACAAGCCTGGTTTAACCTCGTCCCCTACCGCGAGTTAGGATTGATGACAGCTAACTACCTGCAAGCAGAATTTGGGATGCCATTTGTGGATATCACACCTATGGGCGTAGTGGAAACCGCACGTTGCATTCGCAAAATCCAGGAAGTATTGAACGCTCAAGGCGCAGAGGTTGACTACGAAGAGTTCATCAACGAGCAAACTCTCTACGTCTCGGAAGCCGCATGGTTCTCTCGTTCGATTGACTGCCAAAATCTCACGGGTAAAAAAGCCGTAGTCTACGGCGATGCCACCCATGCTGTCGCAATGGCAAAAATTCTCACCCGCGAGATGGGAATTCACGTCGTCTGGGCTGGAACGTTCTGCAAATACGACGAGGAATGGTTCCGCCAGGAAGTAAGCGAATATTGCGATGAAGTAATTATCAGCGACGATCACGGTTATATCGGCGATCGCATTGCTCAAGTCGAACCCGCCGCCATCTTTGGCACTCAGATGGAGCGCCACGTTGGCAAGCGCCTGAATATTCCCTGCGGCGTGATTTCGTCACCCGTCCACATCCAGAACTTTACGCTGGGCTTCAAACCGTTCCTGGGTTATGAAGGCACCAACCAGATCTGCGACCTCGTCTACAACTCCTTTACGCTAGGCATGGAAGATCACCTTTTGGAGATCTTTGGCGGCCACGACACCAAGGAAGTGATTACCAAGGGTATCTCAGCAGACTCTGATATGAACTGGAATAAAGAAGCCAAAGAGCTGCTCAATAAAATCCCCGGATTTGTGCGCGGCAAAGTGAAGCGCAATACAGAGAAATTCGCACGCGATCGCAACATTAGCGAAATCACGTTAGAAGTCTTCTACGCCGCCAAGGAATCTGTTGGTGCATAAAAACAGGTAAACATAAGCGACTAGCTGTAATTTTGAGTAATACTTAAGGCAGGGAGAACCAATTGACACGATTGGCTTATCCCTGCTTGTTTTTGCTACAAGTATAGATAAATACTATAGCTGTGTATTAATTACTTAGCAGGAATATTATGGTTACATTACAGGCAAAGAACTTAACTCTAGAGGATGTACAAAACCTGTTAGGCCTTCAGGAAGAAGTTGACGGCTCATTTACAAATTTATTAGATTTAAAGCCCCTTACAGAATTTGAGCAACAAGAGCTTACCCAAATTAGAGATGATTTTCGACACTATATTGCCAGTGGCAAGGTTTCTGAAGGACAGGTGAAATTTTTGGTAATTGCGCCTTTGATGCGTCTAGCTGGTTTTTATAAAGCTCCTTTGGAAATTACCCTCGAAGAGGATATTGCCGCGATCGAGATCGTTGATGAAGATACTAAAATTAACGGTAGGTTGGACATCCTAGCTGTCAAGAAAACTCTCTCAAAAACTGAAGCTGCTTTTTGGATTTTGGTAGTTGAGGCAAAGAACAGTGAAATCTCAGCCCTCGCCGGACTACCACAACTGCTGGCCTATGCCTACAAAAGTCTGGAATATCAACCCAATATTTGGGGATTGACTACAAATGGCGTAACGTATCAGTTCGTCCACATTCGCCAAGGGAATCCACCAACTTATCAATTACTGCCGGATCTGAGCTTGATTAATTCTGAGCGTTTAGTGCAATTACTCCAGGTACTTAAATCTATTCGCGATTTGGTAGCCGCATAAATCTGCTACAGATTTATCGCCGACGGGCAACTCTGAGGATTTGACAGGCAAGCATTGCCGCACCAAAGCCATTATCAATATTAACGACCCCAATGCCTGTGGCGCAGGAATTGAGCATGGTAAGTAAAGGTGCAATACCGTTAAAACTGGCACCATAACCCACGCTGGTCGGTACGGCAATTACGGGACAATCCACCAAACCTGCTACGACGCTCGCCAAAGCGCCTTCCATTCCCGCTACGACAATCAGGACATCGGCGGCGTGCAATATTTGTTTGTGTGTTAAAAGACGATGAATGCCAGCCACACCGACATCCCAGAGACGCTGCACTTGATAGCCGCACAGTTCGGCGGTAACCGCTGCTTCCTCGGCCACTGGAAGATCGGCTGTACCCGCTGTCACGATCGCGATCGCTCCCTTCTCGGCATCAATGTCTGGGGCTTTGCCTAGCGTGCAGATCTGCGCCAGGGGAAAGTAATTTAAATCGGGTAGTTCGGACTTTAGTTGTTCGTATACAGGCTGGGAGATGCGAGTTGTCATGACGAGAGGAGTGCGCGATCGCATCGCCTGCACGATCGCCACAATTTGCTCCGGGGTTTTACCCAAGCCAAACACGACCTCTGGGAATCCAGTGCGCAGTTGGCGGTGATTGTCGATTTTGGCAATGTCGCCAACTGGTTCAAAATCGAAATATTTGAGTTGCTCTAGTGCCGCATCTGGGCTGAGGGTACCGTCAGCTACAGTCTGCAAAAGTTGTCTCAATTCTTCTTTCATTAACTAACTTACCGCACAGTGCGGTTAAAAACCTACCACAGAGTTACTAGACCGCAATATACAGTCTAACATGCACAAATAAACATACTAGACGCAAAAAGTGGTAAAAGACGCTTTTTAAAGGTACTAGACTACTAAATGCGGTAATATACGTCAATTCAGTGTGCTATACTACACTTGGCGCTTTAATATATAGTTCGACAGACCAACGATGGGAGCTGCGACCAGATATCTGTGCCGAGGGCGACTCGAGGGCGGCGAGCGAATCTTTCTGTGGGAGACGAATGATCGCGACCGCGTCGTGGTTGATGAGGCTGGCGATGTGGTCTCGTTCGCCACGGAGGCTGAGGCCCTTGAAGCGCGGGCTACCTCAGCGGGTATCTCGAGTGAACCGAGTGCATTTTACGACTTCGACGCGATACAGGCATGGTGTCACTCTCGGAACCAAGCGGTAGACTGCCCGGCCGTCTTGAACATATGGAACCTGCTCAATGACGTTCCGGGCGTGCAGGAACTTTTCTCGGCGGCCGAGTCTCGCGCCGCCGAGATCTACGGCAAACTCTTTCACGGCTGCAATCTACCCGCGATGGGAGCAAGTCCCTGCGAGTACGTTCCCGAGTGGACAAGTGCCGAGATACTCGATCTGAAGCGACTAATCCTGCTGGGACTCAATGACTTCCGCATGCGCTGCAAGTCGTGGTAAGCTGTCGAACCAAGCGTTGCAGACGGACCTGGCCCTCGCTGGCGCTCGGAACCAGGTCGCTGAACGCCAAGCCGTTAGCCGTTAGGTTTTGTAGCCTTCAAGCTGCTGAGAGCTGAGTATTGATGACTGGCATAAGATTTGCGCTCATATGGAGTAATAGGTGGAGCTATTTAACGGGCTTGCCTGGAATCTTTGCAGTTGCAAGATAAAAATTTTTCATGTATACGATTTTCACCTGCTTGCCGATATGAGCGAAGATTTGATGGATACTATAAGTCTATAGATCCATACAATGATAAATTCATAGATATAGCGTTTTTCAATTGAGAACAGGTTTTATTGACGGGGTGAAGGGGTGGAACCCCGTCATGGAGGCAACGCCCCCAAACCCCCTACTCTTTCCGATCTGAAAACCGCTATATATTTCGTTTTTATCCTAATGGAAGTATAAGTAAATTTGTGTTAGTATAAACGGCTGAATAAATACCTGTATCTACAAATCTCATACGGTTTAGTCATGCATCTACAACTTACAAAGGTCTTTAAAAAAGTCCCAGAGGGCTACATCGGTTTTGTCGAAGAGTTACCAGGAGCTAATGCACAAGCAAATACTCTGGAAGAGGTAAGAGTAGATTTAGAAGAAGCAATTGAATTAGTTCTTGAGGCAAATCGTCTACTCTCGGAAGAACAACTTCAAGGTCAAGATGTTGTTCGTGAGTCTATTACCCTGTCTGTTGCATGAAGCGTTTAGACTTAATCCGTCACCTTGAAGCGCATGGATGTGAATTTTTGCGTGAAGGCAGCAAGCATACCATCTACGTCAATCGTGCTAAACAAGCCTCATCTTCTATTCCATGTCATCGTGAAATAAATAATATGCTTGCTCGCAAAATTTGTCGTGACTTACAAGTGCCTGATATATCTGGAACCTAACCAGGGCTTGCAGCGGATAGACTCAACACCCTAGCAATGACTCGAAAAACCTTGCAACCGCTGAAGCCCAAGCCGTTGTTATACGTAGCGATAGCGCCGATTGAGACCGTTGAGATGATCTGAGTGCGATTGGCTACGCCACGCAAGCTAACGCAAATAAGCAAGCAAGACGAATGGACTACGTTTGCAAGTCCCGAAAATGGATCGGCGATTGGCTACGACACGCAAGCTACGGAAGTTGGCTAGTAACAAAGGAGAAATTATTAATTAATTTCTTAGATGTCCATACCCTACATCCTCGATTAAGGCGAGTCTGTCTGCACGCCTCGGATAATACGCGATAGTTCGCTCTTTTCATCGATGGAGGTGCGAGAAGGCGAGCCGCTGAGGATGCGCTCGAATCCTTGGAAGGAGTCTTTAATCTGGGCACCGCGATCGGTGATGATGTACTCCCGAATCTTGTTGTCATGTCGAGAACCCCGCATCTTAAATACGTTGACAGCACGGGACATTTGACCGCGAATTTCCACATACTGCAACAGAATGATCGTGTCGGTAATCGTGGAAATGTGAGACTCGGTAATGGAATGAGAACCCATAAACTGGTCGGTGGTATTGGTGAATAGTCCGGTAATTTCCTCTTGCTTCACAAAACCAGTTAAGCCGATCACGAACTGGCGGAAGGTATTATTACTAACGCCGCGTGCCAATGCAGACAGCGAGTCGATCGCAATGCGAGAAGGCTTAAACGAATCAATTTCCGACTTGATCGTTTGCAGGTGATCCTCAAGACCAGTGGACTCGGGATAGGCGCAAATAATTTTGAGCAACCCTATGCTCTCTAACTCCTCAAAGTTAGTGCCCCAAGAGGAAGCATTGCGAGATAGCTGCGCTCGCGACTCCTCGTAGGCAAATAGAATAGCGCGCTCGCCGCTTTGACAGCCATTCTGTAAAAACTTGCTAACCATCAAGGTCTTACCCGTGCCAGTGGCACCGGTAATGAGGATGATAGAGTCTTTGAAGTAGCCACCGCCGCACATTTCATCCAGGGTTTCCACACCAGACGAAACGCGCACGTTTGAGGATTTTTGCGTGAGGCGCATGGCTCCTAAGGGGAAGATATTGATGCCATGGTGGGTCATGGTGAAAGGAAACTCGCCTTTCATGTGGGTAGTACCGCGTAACTTTAAAATTTCTACAGTGCGGTGCCGTCTTTCCCCTTCCAACACGTTGCGCATAATGATCACGTTATCCGAGACAAACTCTTCCACGCCGAATCTGGCAACGGGGCCGTACTCATCGACTCGCTCAGTGGTCATTACAGTCGTAACTCCTAAGGATTTGAGCCTGGCTACCAGGCGAAAGATTTCGCGCCGCACTAAACCTAAGGAATCATATTGCTGGAAAATTGCCGTAATTGAGTCGATCGCTACCCTTTTCGCTTTGTACTTGACGATGGCGTACTGAATGCGTTCGATCAGAGCTGACAGGTCAAACTCCCCTACAATTTCCTGCATTTCTGGATCGGGCGAAGCATCGAGAATAAATAGTTTGCCCTGGTCGATCAGCGCTTGCAGATCCCAGTTAAAACTAAAAGCGTTCTTAATAATGTCCGCTGGTGATTCTTCAAAAGTAACAAAGATGCCGTGGTCGCCCAGTCCGACAATGCCGTTATAAACGAATTGCAGAGCCATTAAGGTTTTGCCAGTGCCCGACGTACCGCTGACAAGCGTCGATCTCCCCATAGGTAACCCACCGTGGGTAATATCATCTAAACCTTCAACCATAGTGCGTAACTTTTGCACGCCCTGATCTGGATTTGATAGCGGCAAATTAGACATCATCCATTAATTCCTCATAAAGTAAATCGAGACCAATCAAAACTTTCTCGCGATCGGAGAGATCGCCAATAATTTTGCGGACGGGTGGTGGCAAAATTTTGGCGAGCGTTGGAGTGGCAAGAATTTTGTCTTCTTCTGCTAGTTGCGGATTTTTTAAGACATCAATGACTTTAAGCGTATAAACTCCCTGAAATTCTTTTTCAAGAATATCATTCAGTGTTTTTAACGCGCGGACGGAATTAGGAGTGTTACCCGCCACGTAAAGTTTCAGTACATAAGTTTTACGCATAGAACTCATTGTTTTAGGCTTCCCTTGGAATCGATCGACGATATAGCTCGCATAAATGGGCAATAACATCAATTAAAGTAATACGATAATCTAACAGAACCTCATCATTGCGACCTTCTAACTTAAGCTGCTTAGAAAATTCATCAATAAGAGACATGTGAATTTCTAACACCTGGGTGACAGAAATATCGCTAAAGAAAGCCAGATTAATAAACTCATCTATTTGCTGATTTAAATTGCGATTACTATCCTTAAAGTACTCTAAAACAATGGTACGGTACACGTCTGTTAATCGTGCAATTAGTAACTTCCTCTCCTCATCGGAAAGATACCGAAAAAATTGTTTGGGATCGCGCTTATAGTACACTCCCAAGTACCCCAGTCTTTCTTTGAGTTTTTCTGATAGGCGTTGTTGTTGCGTAGTTAGAGAAATAAACGTTCTTGACTCTGGTATATCTAGATAAAGTTGCCCTCTTTGGGGCACGGAGAGTTTTAGAAACATAGCGATCGCTCGATCGATAGCATCTGGTAAATCTGTTAACTGTTGACAGTTGACTGTAACTACGGCTGTATTTAGAATATACGGCTTTTGACTGGTATAGCCCTCTTGCGAGCGAGGGCCATCCGTCACAATTACTACAGGTAGTAGTATGCCAAGCTCGGCCAACTTATGCCTGATGTCATTACCATCGTCACACACAATTAAACAGTCCTGGCTATATCCTTGCCTGCTTATTAGCTCGGTTAGCCCTTCTATATTGCTAGCAGTGGTAATAATGTAACGATCCACAGCCAGAACCTCATGAAGCTGTGCTTGCAAGTTTTGAGATTGCTTGCCTGAAATCAAGCAACAAATTTGCAGGGTTGGGGAAGAAGCCACAGTAGAACTAGCTGCTAGAGTTTACCTTTCGTAATTTATCTTTGTACAACTATACCAAGTAAGTGCCAATTGAGAATGATGACATAGTACGAAGCCGACACCTGTAGAACCCAGCCGCCC
Source organism: Pseudanabaena sp. PCC 6802 (assembly GCF_000332175.1). Taxonomy (NCBI): domain Bacteria; kingdom Bacillati; phylum Cyanobacteriota; class Cyanophyceae; order Pseudanabaenales; family Pseudanabaenaceae; genus Portococcus; species Portococcus stanieri. The sequence goes on from NZ_KB235914.1 coordinate 3,778,068, forward strand.
CACTCCTGCTTGCAAACCACTTGCAAACTACTTACAAACTATGCGGCATCTTTAATCTGATTTGTAAAATTTCTTTGCCGATCGCTGAGCACTAACTTGCACGAATCATTTCGGATTGCTACATGAATTGCAATTTGATTAACAGTTTGTAATTTTGCAAGTGTTTTTTTTAATCTTTATTTTCTCACTCTATTGGCAAAACCATGTGAAATTGTTTGATATTACAGGTCAAGCACTGAAAAATTCTCGGTCAATTGTTGTGCAAATTTATAGCCGCAGACAGATCTGTTAGTACAGAAGGTCTTTATCATGGAGTCAATAGCCTCAAATCAGTCTCTGGATCTGTTTGCCCAAGCTAAGGTCATAACCTGCAGCCTGGACATGTTGGTAGTTGAGGCAGTTTCTTTGCTCAAAAAAGGGCATCCTTACGCCGTCGTGCTCGATCGCGAGCGTATTCCCCAGGGCTTATTTAACTCGCAGTGCCTGTTGAGTTGGCTGGAATTCCAGAGCGAAACGATCGGCAGTCAACGACGAAACAGAAAACACGAAAAACTTGCTGATGTCGATCTGCAACCTTTACCATCGATCGCTGCTGCCACTTCGATCGATGAGTTTCTAGCGCGGGTATCGCAATACGATCACTCCGCCAGCATTTGGGCATTGGTCGATCGCGATAGTAGGTACATCGGCGCGATTGAAGTATTGCCATTGGTGCGGCAAATAGCTTGGCAAAATTTGACTGATACTGCCAGATCTTTGGAGCAGTTGCGCAGTTTGATCGAGCCTTTACCTTTACCGCTGATGATCCATAATGCCGAAGGTCATATCCTGGGGGCAAACCAGCAGTGGCAAATTTATTTGAACCAGTGCATTCACCAGATCCCGCAACACTCTGGCGATCGCCCGCATACCTATCATTGCCCGATTGATGGTGGCGCGATTCGCACGTGGCAGGTAGTCAGTGTAGAGTTATCGGGTAGACTGAGAGGCTTGTCGCTGGCGATCGCTCAAAACATTACCAACCAGGAGCAACTAGCGACGGAGTTATCGGAGCAAAATGCCAGCCTGGTACGGCTAAATCGCATGAAGGACGAATTTCTGGCTTGTATTACCCACGAGCTTAAAACCCCCCTGACATCGGTAATTGGCATGGCAAGCCTGCTAGAGACCAAGACATTTGGCGAGTTAACCGAGCGGCAAAGCCGCTATGTGAATCTGATCCATCGCAGCGGTCGGCATTTAATGGCGATCGTCGATAATATTGTCGATCTGGCAAAAGCGGAAACAGGACAACTAGAAATCGATCCAGTCACCATTGCCATCAAACAAATGTGCGAGCAAAGTATTTACCAAACCCAAAAACTCTTGCAGCAGAATGCTTGGACGGAGCAGAGTCCGGTGCCCCATATTCAGCTAGATATTGACCCCGCGCTGACAAATATAGTGGCAGATAGCGTAAAGGTGCAGCAAATGCTGGTCAACCTCCTATCGAATGCGTTTAAATTTAGCGAAGACGACAAGCAACCCGAGGTGGGGTTAACCGTGCGGCGCTGGGAGGGCTGGATTGCCTTTACTGTTTGGGATCGCGGTATCGGCATCCCAGAAGAAAAACAGCATTTGATATTCCAGAAATTTCAGCAGCTAGAAAATACTCTCACCCGCAGGTTTGACGGTACGGGCTTGGGATTGGTCTTGACTCGACACCTGGCCAGATTGCATGGTGGCGATGTTACGTTTGTGTCGCAGGTGGGAGTCGGCAGTCAGTTCACAATTTTGTTGCCTCCCATTCCACCGCGCTCGGCTGAAACTGCGAAAGTGCCGATTGTATCCAGTCAGTTTGTCCTGGTTGTAGACAATGCGGCTGTGGATATCGATAGATTGTCAACGATGTTAACGAATAGGGGCTATAGAGTCGCGATCGCCCGTACGGGTACGGAAGCGCTCGAAAAAGCCAGGCGGCTCCAACCTTCACTGATTTTGCTCAGTCCCGATTTGCCCGTCTTATCCGGTTGGGACGTGCTGGCATTACTAAAACAAGATGCCGCTACTAAGCACATCCGCGTTGCCATGATGGTTAGTAATGGCGATCGCAATCGCGATACTCAACAAGCAAACGATCTTTTGGTGAAGCCAATTGAACCGGAGCATTTAAACGCCTTTTTATCTCGCAAGCCCGTTCATAGAGATCCATTGACAATTATCTGTTTGGGTAAATGTCAACACGAGGATGTGATGACTCATTTGCAAGCGTTGGGGCATCGCCTTTTAGAAGCCGATAGTGTAGAGCAAGGAGAAATATTGACCCAAATCTGGCACCCCAATTTAGTTTGGCTTGACTGCAAGCCTAAAGACGTGTTTGCCAACCTGGAGCGTATCGATCGGTGCCATTTTTTAAAGTCCTTACCGATCTTAATTGGTTCTGAGGGCATCGATCGCTGTCGCATGGAATTTCCCAAGCTGGACTTGCATGGATTTTCTAGTACACTACCGCACCAGGTTACGGAAACAGAAGTCAGTCGTATTGTCAATCAAGCTGTAGGCTATCTACACTCCCCAACCGTATTGGTAGCGGACTTCAGCAGTTCGGGTATTCTGTCACAATCTTTGCAACAGTACATTTTAATGGCAGGATTCCACGTACAGATATCCCATTCCCACGAGCTAATCTTGCAGCAACTCCAATCTGGTAGCGTTGATGCTTTGCTCGTGACATTGCATAACCAATCTTGCCTCTCTCCTAAAGAACTAGCTGCTATAGACTTCCTGGTTCAAATCGATACGGATATCCCAATCATCGTAGTTGATGGTAGAGAAAATCCACCAGCAACAGATGAGGCTCGGTCGCTCATTAAGATTGCTACTGCCGTATTGCAACAACCCGACGCGATCGCGCAGTTATTACCAACTTTACGTCGATGCTTATCCCTCGGTTAATCTTTCCGTCCAGGTTAAAAGGGGCGATCGCTAGCAGAACCTTCATAATTTGGGCAAGTCATGATTTGGGCAAGTACAGATGTAGCATCAGTGGGACGATCTTTAGTTTATACCCTAATTTTCTAAGTGATGACAACTCCAGATCAATTTCTCGATCGCTTTAGCAAGTTCGGCATTCGCTTGGGCTTAGAGCGCATTTACCAACAATTGTCAGATCTGGGTAATCCCCATACGCAGGTGCCCGCGATCCATGTAGCGGGGACGAATGGCAAAGGATCGGTATGTGCCTATATCTCGTCAATTCTGCAAGCTGCAGGCTATCGAGTTGGGCGCTATATCTCACCCCACTTAGTCAACTGGCGCGAACGCATTAGCATAAATTCGCAATGGATTAGCGATCGCGATCTGATGGCGGCGCTCCAACAAGTAGAACGCACGATCGTCGCAGATCGGATGCCAACTCAGTTTGAAGTAGTCACGGCGGCAGCGTGGTGGTATTTCGCACAGCAAAAAGTGGATGTGGCAGTAATCGAAACGGGGTTGGGAGGGAGATTGGATGCGACAAATGTTTGCGATCGCCCCCTAGCAGCGGTAATTACTTCGATTAGCATGGATCATTGGCAGCGCTTAGGTAATACTTTGGGCGCGATCGCGGGGGAAAAGGCAGGTATTATTAAATTCCGCTGTCCGGCAATTATTGGAGAGGTGCCAGAGGAAGCGAAAGCGGTAATCGCTGCTAAGATAAATGACTGCGAAGCAGTTGCAGCCTGGGTGAAGGCAGCAGTTAGAACTGAAAATGGAGCGGAATGGGAAGGATTTAAATATCCATTACCGTTACTGGGCAAGCACCAGTTAATGAACTCGGCGATCGCTCTGGCAACGATTCGATCCTTACAAAAGCAAGGATGGCAGATATCAGAATCTGCGATCGTACAGGGCATGAGCCAGACGCAATGGGCGGGACGGTTGCAATGGGTGGAATATCAATCCCATAAATTACTGATTGATGGGGCGCATAATGTGGAAGCAGCATTATGTCTGCGTCAATTTGTAGATGAGGCTTTTCCTCAGAAGCGCGTTCGTTGGATTGTAGGCATATTAACTACAAAGGATAGCCAGGGAATTTTGCAAGCCATCCTGCACCCAGATGATTTGCTATTTACCGTCCCAGTTCCTGCGCATCAAACCACCGATCCAGAAAAATTAGCAAATCTAGGCGATGCAATTTTGATCCAACCTCCTACTGTTTGCCAGGATCTGCCATCCGCCTTAGATGCGGCTTGCAGAGATCGCAATTCCGATCCAGTTATTCTCTGCGGTTCTCTGTACCTTGTAGGAGAGATGCTCAAAATTTGCCAGTGAATATCTTGAGGAACGGTTACTTGATTTCATTAACACGGCTATTGCAAATTCAACTTGCTGAGGCAATCCAAATTGCTTTGGGTATCGATCGCATCTATGCAGAAATTCCCGTCAAACCTTATGTCACTAAACAATCGGAATCTTATCAAAGCAATACCTATCACTACACATCGCCGATCGCATTGTCTCTGGCCCATCAAGTGGGGCGATCGTCTCTGGAAATTGCACGGGATATAGATCGGGGAATGGAGAAATTAAGCTGCGATCGCTTTTCGACTGCGGTAGAAGGTGAAGGGTGGCTCAATTTTCGATTATCAGATCGGTTAATCGCAGAAAGTCTTTATGCTTTGTCCCAAACTCTGAAGGAGAATGAGATAGCAACGCCAGACCAACCTCAAAATTTTCCAGGCTATACCTACGTCCAGTATGCCTATGCCCGCTGTTGTGCCCTGTTGCGCCTGGCGCGACAGTTGGAATTAATGGGAGATTGGCACGACTTTTCCTGGCAATTATTAGATCCGACAGGTAATTTATATTTGCGAGAGTCGGTGGAGATGAGGTTGGCGTTGTGTTTGGTAGACTTTGAAAAGCGCTCTAAGTTGGATGAATTAGAGCGTAAGAGAGCAATTAAGCTCAGTAAGAATTTAGCGGCTAATTTCCTGGATTTTTACGACACCTGTCGAATTGCAAGCGCAGCCCGAGATCTGAGCGAAGCTCGCATGGGTCTGGTTGCTACCACCCAAAAAGTAATTGCATACTTAGCCTCGGGACTGATATTTTTACCTGAATTCCTCTAAGGAGCCGATCGCTGATGTTATGCGGAATCCCTATCTCTTTTAGCCTGCAAGCACCTTTACATATAAGGGTCGCAGGGACGCAGACCCCGCCCTGGTTTTCCCTCTCCCTCAAGGAGGTGGGCAGCCCGAAGCGTTGCCTCGCTAGTAGACAACTGGTTAATCGCAATAAGGATCGTAAAATGGTGCATTTTAACATCTAGATGCTACTATTGCGAGAAGTATAAATAAAGTAAAAGTCAAAGTGATTAGGGACAAGAATGACTACTACAGAAAAAGTCATCTCCTTTTATGGTCGGGAGATTAAGTTAAGGATAGGTTTATTAGCGCCACAGGCTGGTGGATCGGTATTAATACAATGTGGTGAGACGGCGGTTTTAGTGACAGCAACGAGGGGGCCTGCTCGGGAAGGCATTGATTTTTTACCCCTTTTGGTAGATTACGAAGAAAGGCTCTATGCAGCCGGTAGAATTCCTGGAGGCTTTTTGCGGCGCGAAGGCAGGCCGCCAGAAAAAGCAATTCTGATTTGCCGATTGATCGATCGCCCCCTCCGCCCGCTGTTTCCTGGTTGGCTGCGCGACGACATTCAAATTGTTGCCACGACTCTGGCGCTAGACGAAAAAGTGCCCCCCGATATCCTGGCTGTAACGGGGGCGTCGATCGCCACCCAACTAGCAGGTCTACCGTTTAACGGGCCGATGGCAGGCGTGCGGGTTGGTTTGGTGGGCGATGAATTTATCATTAACCCCACCTATGCCGAAATTGAAGCGGGCGACCTGGATCTAGTCGTTGCAGGTACGCCTGAAGGCATCATCATGGTCGAAGCAGGGGCTAACCAACTGCCCGAACATGACACGATCGAGGCGATCGAGTTTGGCTATGAAGCGGTGCAGGAGTTAATTGGCGCTCAGAAATCGCTCATGCAAGAGCTAGGTATAACGCCACCAGAAGTTGTAGAACCCGAAGTGGACACGACGCTGGAGAAGTATATTGCCCAGCAGTCTGAAGCCAAAATTCAGCAGGTAATTGCTAGCCTGGAAAAAGATCGCACCGTGCGCGATGCCGCTTTAGATGGGATTAAGGCAGAGTTGGTCGCAGCGATCGAAGCCCTGCCTGAAGAAGATCCGATTAAGCTATTGGCTGATGCCAAAGCTGTTGGCAATACCTTTAAAGCCTTGACCAAAAAATTGATGCGCCGTCAGGTGCTCGATCAAAATCTGCGGATTGATGGGCGCAGTCTGGATGAGGTGCGTCCCATATCGGCAATGACCGGACTCATTCCTCGCGTGCACGGCAGCGCTCTGTTTAATCGCGGTCTTACCCAGGTGATGTCTGTTGCTACGCTCGGCACTCCCTCAGATGCCCAGGAACTCGACGATCTGCATCCCGACGAGAAAAAGCGCTACCTGCACCACTACAATATGCCGCCCTATTCCGTGGGTGAAGTTAAGCCCATGCGATCGCCGGGTCGCCGTGAAGTTGGTCATGGTGCCCTGGCGGAACGCGCCCTCGTACCCGTACTGCCTCCGGCGAATCAATTTCCTTATGTTTTGCGGGTGGTGTCGGAGGTACTGTCATCGAATGGGTCTACCTCTATGGGTTCTGTCTGTGCTTCCACGTTAGCGCTAATGGATGCTGGCGTACCGATTACCAAGCCCGTTAGCGGTGTGGCAATGGGACTAATTCAGGAGGGCGATCGGGTGCGCATTCTCACTGACATTCAAGGAATCGAAGATTTCTTGGGTGACATGGACTTCAAGGTCGCAGGGACAGAGACTGGGATTACGGCGCTACAAATGGATATGAAAATCACTGGCATTGCCATGTCCACGATCCGCACTGCCATCCTGCAGGCAAATGCTGGGCGCAGCCATATTCTCAGTAAAATGCTGGAGGCACTGCCAACACCGAGACTCGAACTGTCACCATACGCACCGCGTTTGCTGACTCTGAGCATCAACCCCGACCAGATTGGCATGATTATCGGCCCTGGCGGTCGCACTATTAAGGGCATTACTGAGGAAACGGGAGCTAAGATCGACATCGAAGATGACGGTACCGTAACGATTTCTTCCACCAACGGCGATAGCGCCAAGCGTGCCAAGCAAATCATTGAGGGAATGACGCGCCGCGTTGGTTCCGGTGATGTCTATTTGGGTAAGGTGGTGCGGATTATTCCCATTGGTGCTTTTGTGGAGTTTCTGCCGGGTAAAGAGGGCATGATCCATATCTCTCAATTAGCGGAGGGACGTGTTGGCAAGGTGGAAGACGAAGTCTCAGTTGGTGATGAGGTGATCGTCAAGGTGCGCGAAATCGATCAGCGCGGTCGATTTAATCTCACCCGTTTGGGCATTCATCCTGACGAAGCTGCTGCTGCTAAGGCTGCGGGTTCGCTCTAGTGGGATTTGCCCCCCTAGTCCTCCAATTCTCTAGTAGATCGGAATTGATTCAGCTTGTCGAAGGTATCCCACAGGCAAGCTGAGTCGATCCAACCCACATAACCGCTGTACGAGCAATTACCCTCTGGATCGCCTACATATACGCGATCGACCTGGAGATAATTTTTCCCAATGCGAATGGTAGAGCCATCTGGATATGTCATGAAGATTTTTGCCGCAGCAAACCCACGGGGATGCGTATCAGTTATGCCGGGTATTGCTTGTAACGTGCGAACAATCTGTGTAGTTAGATCTAGATATCGGGCTACGGGTGCGATCGCGGGACGCTCCCAAAAGTTGTGGATTGCTGCCGCGATCGCGGGATGATTTTTCATGTCTGCATGTTTCAAATTGGGAATGCAGATTGAGTTCGCACGATCGAATTGGGTAGCGAAGATCGGCACCGTGCCGTCGCTACCACTATCGCTATCCCCAGCAATCGAGAGAGTGGGAATGGATGCGGCGATCGCCGTTGCCATGTTGCGGCGGTTTTTGCCCAGATCTCTGGCTATCCCTATGCCCCATCCCAACGGATCGAACGTGCGTCCTAGATCTGAGCCGCCTACGGGCGAACCTACCAGCACGAGGCTATGTACTCGCGTCCACCATTCTCGATGTCGATCCAATATTTCCAGCCAGATCAAACCACCCATTGAGTGACCGATGATGCGGATAGGTATGTGGGGATGGGCAGCGATCGCATCGGCTGCAATTTTCTCTACCTTCGCAATTAGAGGTTCAATTCGCAGCCAGGTATTGACCCAACCCAAATCTGGAGCAATGACAAGAGTCTCAGGTGTAGCAAGACTATGAGCTAACTGAGAGATTTTTTTGTTTGTATCCGCCCATCCATGCTGAGCAAAGAGAATGAAATCTGGCAAAGGTTTTGCAGGTAAATGACTACATAGCTATCATAACCTTTCCTTATCCTCAGACTATCCTCCTATTGTGCTAACGATTCGTTGCATCTTATGCAATAAACCTCCAGTTTTAGCTAAGCATCTGGGTCAATTTATGAAAGAACTGATGCACATCTTCATGAATTTCAGCGGGAATCATCTGAGAGGCAACTATTTCGCGAGTCAATTCTAACGAAGAATCGGGCTGTATTGGAAGTTCATAGGATTTGAGTTGCTGAAAAAGAGAATCTGCGTTCTCAAACAAAAGCTTTTTCCCATTGACTACTTGGAATATGTTAGCTTTAACATTTCGCCATGACTGATTAGCTGGCAGCGTAAGATTCTCACTAGCAAAAAAATCACTAATTAATTGCTGGATTGGAGATGAGAAAGTACTATCATCATTATTAGTAATGCCAATTTTTTGAAGAGCTGCTCTGATCCAAGCATCTGGAACGAGTAAATAATTTTCAATATTTTTGCGCCGCCACTCATACAGTACTGGGTTATTTGGGTCGGGGTGAAATGTCCCTTCCTCATCATAATCAAATAATATAAGACGTTTGGCATTAGGAATAATTTGTTTTACTCCATCAAAGTGGCGATCGCTATCTTTCCTCATTTTATCCTTAGAGCCCCCACCCATAACACGAAAACAAACTTGGTTGAGTTCGTGTTGCTTACCTAGAGAAGTTGCCCAACCTCTTAAAAGACGCTCGTCGGTTTCCCCCTCAACATACAAAAGTATAGGTATGCTAAGCTCTGAAAGTTGAGTAATCTCCAGATTGGAAACATCTGCCATAGCAGTCAAAATTGCTGGCGTTGACTCTACTCGTTTCGGAATCTTATCAAGCAACGAGACAATTTGGCGAACATCAACACCTTGAATAAATTCCTCAGCATGTGTAGCAATCAGAAATTGGGTATTACGTTGTAGAATCTTCTGATTTTTGAAGTAATCTAGGATTTCTCTTTGCAGATTGACATGTAGGTGTGCATCTGGTTCGTCCAAAAGAATAGTAGTAGGTTTGTAACCATAAAAGAATGATAGAAGAGTTAATGTTTGATGAAAACCACTGCCTCCAGAGATGATGTCATAATATTTATCCCCTTGCTTGTATTCACAGACTATTTGTGTATCTACCCCTCGTTCATATTTAGGAGCACTCAGATCGACACTAAACCACTGTTTAATCACCCTTTGAATCTCATTCCAGTCTGCTTGATTCTCTTCCCAAACTCGAAACAATAGGTTCCTCAGAACACTTCCTGGCTGAGCTTTGCCAACTTGTTTTCTGATTGGCCCATCATCTCGCCATTCTTCATTGGGCTCTAAACCTGAAAAGGGTGGTACATAAGCAATTACTGGCAAAAGAGAGTTTGGCTGTTTAGGATCTCCTTCCAGCTTCCGAAAATATCCCCATCCTTCTGAAGGAATGGCATAGATTGTTTGCGGTGAACTATAGCGCAACTTGACACCAAAAGAGCATTGTTTAGTCTCGGGTATGTCAGTTATCCAGGTAACATCAATTTCTACTAAAATAAATTCCTGTTTTTTAGAGCCATTAACTTTAGGATAGCGACGATCGGTTTTCTCTTTCCAAAGTAGATTAAACTCCGGAACTGGCAATGCTGTAAAGTTTGGGAGAACAACCTGTTTCCCCGTCTTGCCTCCACGCTTAACTCGTCGGAACTCATCAATACAGAACTGCCAAATTGCTAGAGCTTGTAGGATTGTACTTTTACCACTATTATTACGTCCAACTAAAAGATCGAACTGAGCAAACTCATATGTTTGCTCGTCAATGCTTTTAAAGTTTCTTAGGTTTAGTTTGGTAATCACCGATTGATATTGACAAGCATTTAATACTGGTTGGGATTAACGATCGGAGCTCGAAGATATAACAAATTTTATCGATCGTCATTGTTTGTGCCAGTTGTAGCACGACTCTATCTACGATCGCAAGCCGCAAAGCGATCGCAGATGGCTTCTACTGTAAAAATGCCAAATAGCCAGGGTAAATGTCCAATCGGGGCGTTGAGCGTAAAGTCCAGTTCGTGAAATCGCTTCCAGCGTAGAGAAGTCCTTAACAAATCGTAGGTGCGCCAGCCTACGCGATCGCCAAATAAACTCCAGGCCGCGCCTTTGTCCCAACGACTATCGTCGCACTTTTGCCAGATCGGTTGCTGCACGCTGAACCCAAATCGACCGTTACTGTATTTGAGCCAGAGGCGATCGATTATGCCCAAATCTTCACAGGGAAATTCCTTAATATGATGGTCTTTCAATTGATACATCAGATGTCGCTGCGGCGTTATACCAGATGCCTTCAGCATGAGATCTTTCGTCATGCGATCGGCACCCCGCCATTGTTTCTTTTCCAGTAGCTCCTTCAGTGGCGTGTAGTTAACCCTATTGGTGGAGAATAGCTCTAAAGCCAGTTTCACCCTCGGTTCTGGCTGTTCGCGCAAAATATCGTAGGCAGCCCATTGCACCTGCTCCGATTCATCCCGTAGAGCACGAATGACTAAATCTAGCCCCCTTTGTCCGTGTTGCAGGGCTTCTCGCAAAGCCGCTACGCGCAGGTCAATAACATCGGTTTGCAGCCGCCGCTTTACTCCATCTAGTCCGCCCAGGACAAACCCTCCCGCAGGCACCCGATCTTGCCCACCCAAGACAGCATCATAAGGTTGCGGTTGATTGCGATGACGATCGTTCATAGTTCAAATTTAGCATTACTGGAGCAAGCACGCAGTTATCTATCATCGGGGTGACGCATATTTAGATGTTTCTGTGGCACTATGTCTAGTTGCTGATTGCTGCCCCTCCTGTTGAAACATGAAGTCTCCCGATCGCCTGCTTATAGTTGATGATGTACCAGATAACCTCTTCTTGATTCGGACAATTTTAGAGGAGGAAGGTTACGAGGTCTTGGAGGCAACTAATGGGGAAACTGCATTAGAATTGGTCAGATCCCAATTGCCAGATCTAGTATTGCTAGATGTGATGATGCCTGGTATGGATGGGTTCGAGGTAACTCGCTGCATACGTGCCTGGCAGGATTTACCCTTCATTCCCATTTTGCTAATTACGGCTTACGATCAAACCAGCGCGGTTAAGGGCTTAGATCTGGGAGCAGATGAATTTATTCGCAAGCCAGTAGAAGCAGATGAATTGCTAGCCAGGGTGCGATCGCTCTTACGACTAAAACATAGTATCGAAGAGCGCGACAACATCGCCCGCCAACGTCAAGATTTTGTCTCGCGCCTGACCCACGACTTGCGCACGCCCCTGGTGGCAGCCGATCGCATGTTAGGGCTACTGCAAGACGGGGCGCTTGGCCCCATATCCCAGCCAGTAAGAGAAGCTTTGGAAGTGATGGCACGCAGCAACCTTAACCTGCTGGAAATGGTGAATAAGCTGCTTGATGTCTATCGCTATGAGGCGGGCAGCAAAACTCTGGAAACGATCCCGATCGATGTAGCGGAATTGGTGCAGCAGGTCGTGCAGGAACTCAGGCCTATTGCTCAAACTAAAAACCTGGATCTAATTACTGATATAGCAACGGATTTGCCACCTGTCAAAGGCGATCGCCTGGAATTGCTGCGCGTGTTTAATAACCTGATTGGCAATGCCTTGAAATTCACCGAAGAAGGCAAGGTGGAGGTAAGCGTGGCACAAAAGGGGACTGAGATTGCTATCTCGATTAGCGATACGGGACCGGGTATTCCTGAAGCGGAACGCCCGTTTTTATTTCAGCGGTTTCAGCAGGGGTTTCACCACAAGCAAGGTAGCGGTTTGGGCCTATACCTATCGCACTATATCGTGACGGCGCATGGTGGCAGAATCTCATTGCAATGCGGGAAAGATAAAGGTTCCTGCTTTTCCGTGTACCTACCGATATAATTACCCTGTAGACCTATCGCTATATAAACACCTTGGATTTATCGCAACTCAAAGAGAGATTGCTTTTGCATCTTCGCCAAATTGTCAGAGAGCGCAGCCCCTATCTCTCAACAGGCGGTCATTTTTACGTGCAGCAGTACGTGCGGCAGCAGCTCTCTCAATGGGGAATTGTAGAAATCCATAAGTTTCAAGTGGGAGGAGAAGTATATCAAAATTTAATCTTAAATTTACCAGCGATCGCTTCTCGTAAAAACAGTGCCAAACAAGCCCCTATACTAATTGGTGCCCACTATGATGCCGTGCCGGGTTCTCCAGGCGCTGATGATAATGCAACTGGAGTGGCAGTCTTGTTGGAATTGGCAAGAGCGTTTGCCGAGCAGCCGATCTCCCATCCAATCCGTCTTGTTGCTTTCGATCTGGAGGAATATGGATTACTGGGAAGTTCGGCCTACGCTGCCGATCTATGGCAGCAAAAACAGCAACTGCGCTTGATGCTCTCGTTGGAAATGCTGGGATATAGCGATGACGCGCCAGGCTCGCAGCAATATCCCCTGCCATTACTCAAATGGCTGTATCCCGATTGCGGTAATTTTTTAGCGCTAATTGGCAATGCGATCGCAATTCCCGATCTCCTGCGACTGAGTTACAAGATTCGTAAAGATGAGGTGCCCTGCGAGTGGCTGCCAGTACCCAATCGCGGTTCGATCCTTCCCGATACCCGCCGCAGCGATCACGCACCATTTTGGGATCGAGGCTATCGGGCAGTACTGGTTACAGATACAGCAAACCTGCGCAATCCACACTACCATCAACTCAGCGATCGCATCGATACCTTGAATCTAGATTTTCTTACTGGTGTTTGTAATGGGTTAATTCATGGCATTTCGTGTCTGTAGAATCGATACTCTAGCTATGATTTAATTCCATCAATGAAAGTTTCTCGCCAGAATAAAGCCACTTCTCAAAATTTGCCTTGCATCGTTCCCACTCCTTATCTGTCATGGCAAACCAATCTGTATCCCTATTTTTGCCACGGACAAACATGTGCTGACGGAATCGACCTTCATAAATAAATCCCATCCTGGCAGCGGTAGTTCGACTGGCATGGTTTAGCGCATCGCATTTCCACTCGACTCGACGATAATTGTGGCGATCGAACAGGTGCTGAAGTAACAGAAACTGCGATTCAGTATTGACTTTACTTTTATGGACTCCAGGAGTAAACCAGACGTGACCGATTTCGGCGCGACCGTGATTTGGGGTAATTGCCAGTAACGCCACGATCCCAACTGGCATATTCGCCAGGTTCTCAAAAACCGTCCAGGTCAGAGGATCGGATTTGCCCACCAGGTTTTGCTCCATCCAGTTTCTCATTACGGAGGCGTTCTCGAATGGGCCATAGAACAAATATCGCCACACAGCTTCTTTTCCCAGCGTTCCATGCGAAGCGGCGTATAGAGACTCTACATCTCTTTCTGGAAGTAGAGGCTTGAGGGTAACAAATTGACCGTCGAGTTGAATTAACTCAGGCGATCGCCAGGTTGGTGGCAGCATATTTTATTTGGTTGTGTTATGGGTACCGCGCAACTGACCGCAGGCAGCGTCTGCTTCGATGCCTCGCGTGCGACGCACGCTCACGGCAATATTCTGCTCCTTGAGGGTTTGGGCAAATAGCTCCACCATTTGAGGTGTAGGGCGCTTGTAATCCGCATCGCTAATGGGATTGTAGGGGATCAGATTAACATGGCTTTGAAAGCCCCGCAAGATCTGCGCTAGTTGTTTAGCCTGCTGGGGTGAGGCATTCACGCCAGCTAACAGAGTATATTCAAAGCTGACCCGTCGCCCCGTGATATTAATATATTCTCGGCAGTCATCCAGGATGGCTGTAATGGGGTACTTACGAGCAGAGGGGATTAAAGATTCTCGTAGTTCTCGATCGGGAGCGTGCAGGCTTACTGCTAGGGTAACCTGGAGATGATACTGAGCCAGTTGCTTAATTCGATTGGGAACTCCCACAGTTGAAATGGTAATATTGCGCTGGCCGATGCCGATATCCTGATTGAGGACGCGCACGGCTCCTACCACATTCTCTAAATTCAGTAATGGTTCGCCCATGCCCATAAAGACCAGATGGCTTACCCGTCGATTCATCTGTTCCTGAACTGTGAGGACTTGATCGATAATCTCGTGCTTAGCGAGGTTGCGCTCGAAACCGCCTTTACCTGTAGCGCAGAAATCACATGCCATCGGGCAACCAACTTGGGTGGAGACGCAAACGGTGAGACGCTTGCTGGTGGGAATACCTACAGTTTCCACGATCGCACCGTCAGCTAGACGTAGCAAAAACTTCATCGTGCCATCGCTGGCTTCGGTTTTGTGGTAAATCTGCGATCGCCCGATCTCCGTACCTGACATCTCCTGTCGCCATGCTTTTGGGAAGACGGTCATCTCCTCCAGGCTATGCGCTCCTTTTTGATAGAGCCAATCATGTAACTGTTTGCCGCGATAGCGCGGCTGACCAGTTTGTTCTACCCAGGTTGTGAGTTCCTCCTGGGATAATCCCAGCAGAGGCACTGGTTTGTCAGTAATAGCGCTTGTCATATCTTATCTCTTCCATCGTTTGAGTCGAACCGAAAAAGTACTGCCCTGCCGTTCCTGCGAGCTGACCAGAATCTCTCCTTGCATTTTTTGGACGAGGTCGAGGGCGATCGCCAGCCCCAGACCCGTGCCAGGAATTTCTCCCATTGCTTGCCTGCCGCGAAAATTCCGATCGAATAGATGGGGTAAATCCTCAGTGGGAATTCCCAAGCCCGTATCCTGAAAGATCGCGGTAGCGCAGTCCCGATCTACTTCTACCTTCAAAGTTACGCGTCCGCGAGCTAATGTATATTTCATGGCATTATCTAACAAATTGCCCAGAACCTCTCTGAGGGCGGCGGCATTGCCTAAAATTAAGGGTAGCTCGTCGGGAATATTTACCTCAAATTCTAGATTGCGCTCTTGGGCGATCGCCGTCCCAGAATTAATTAAAGGATCGAGAATTTCCTTTAAGTCAACCGCACTCAGTTTAAAGCTGGCAGATGGTAAAAGCAAGCGATCGGGATTCGCCTCCAAAATGGCTGCGGGGCGGAAACCATCTACTTCGGCCAGTAGTTCTTGCATGTGTTTGGCTTCGCTCAGCAGACTCTGCACAAATTTTCGATTGGGATCTTCAGGCAAAATGCGACGCATTAGCAGTTGTGCGAAAGTGCGCATGGCAGTAAGCGGGTTGCGGAGTTGATGTAACAGGCTTGAGAGAAAGTTGGCATGTTGTTCGTAGACCTGGCGTTGCTGCGTCTCTAACCACTGGCAGCGGCGATCGAGGGCACAGGCGATCGCCAGGGTATTAGCAATCTGTTGAATCTGTAAGTGTTCTTGCTCGCTCCATTCGCGATCTTCCCGCCCCGCCATCAAAAAGCCCATAATCGCGTCCTGGTAAATCAGGGGTAGAACTATGCGCCCTGGTTTGACGAGGGCGCTACCTTCGGACTGTCCCAAGGCGGATGGCAGTAGTAACTGGGGATTGGCATTTAGCTGCTCGGCGGCATCATCTGGATAGGCGACGACCTCAATCAGATTGGGCGTACGATTGCCCATTTCCTCAGTGATATACATGACACCTGAAACTGCACCCAGGGCTTGGGTGAGTAGGACGATCTGCGATCGCGCTAGATTGGTGAGGTCAGGACTAGCTGTCAGCATGAATAGCGTTTAGGGAGTGTTATGTGAGGCAGGAGATATATAGACTTGAATAACTCAAATTTGACAAATTTAATAATTAACGATTAGTAATTCATAAATTCGACCGCGTTTTGTACCTACAGAATTGATCGCACGACTAGCTAAAACCCTATGTATAGAATAGCCTGCGTACAGGCGTTCAAAGTAATCATCGTCCGCATTTTCATTTTTAGGGTCGGAGTTGCTGAGCATCAGTTTTGCTCCCTTCTCCCGATCCAGCCGTCGGAATAGATGGGCTAACTTTTCCTGCTCGCGATCTGTAAATCCCGTACTAGCATAGCCTGTAAAATTGGCTGTTTTACTAATGGGACGATAGGGCGGATCGAAATATATAAAAGAATGCTCGTCCGCGATCGCGTAACACGACTCAAATTCTGCCAGCCTAATTTCTGTTTTATTTAACAATTGAGATATCCTGCGAATATTATCGGCATCCAGGATCTTCGGCTGTTTATACCGACCGTATGGCACGTTAAACTCCCCTTTGGAGTTCAATCTAAAGAGACCGTTAAAACAGGTTTTATTTAAAAATATAAGCTGCGCCGTACGATTTATCGCAACCTTGGATAATTGACGGCTATCAGTTCTCTCTCTTTGGGCATTAAATTGAGTTCGCACTTCCGAAAACAACAATTCTCTCTCTATTTGGCTAGATTTGTCATATTGGACTTGCAAAGTTTCGAGGGCAGCAATCAATTCATCTGGCCACGCCTGGAGCGTTTGGTAAGCCAAAACCAAATCGGGATTAATATCAGAAATAAACGCCAATTCGATCGCATAGGTTTGGCATATTTCCAGAAAAACCGCACCACTACCAATAAACGGCTCGATATATTTCTTAACCTTACCTCGCTTTAAAGATTCAGGATAATATGCTTCAAATTGTCTTAAAAGTTGTGTTTTGCCCCCTGCCCACTTCAGGAACGGTTTAGCTTTAATGCTTTCCATACCATTGACAGTGTAACAATGTTTAGATTTGTTGTTAGACCTCACAAGCTCTCAATAAACTCCTCAACTGGGATTTGTGCCTGTTTGAGAATGCCATTTAACGTACCAACTTTCAATTCTCGATGTACTGGAATAACACAACCAATTTCACCCTCAGCAGTTTTCTTTTTCATGACAATATGGCTACCGGTTTGACGAACTTGCTCAAACCCTAATCGTTCCAGTACTCTAATTGCCTCCCTACTTGAGATTCGAGGCATTTTAGGCATAGCTAACCTCAATGCTAGTCACAAATCTAGGCGATGTTTCCGGTAGAGGAAATTCCTCTAAGTATAATCGCGTAGCCTCTTGCAAACCTTCGATCGCCTCCTCGATCGTTTCTCCTTGATCTACTGTACCGACTTCTGGACATTCAGCTATGTACATATCTTCTTCTTTATAGACAATAGCTGTAAGACTGCGAGTTTTCATAACAATGACCTGCCTTATTTACTGTCAAGGTAATAAATTTAAAGTTGTGTTTTGCACCCTGCCCACTTCAGGAACGGTTTAGCTTTTACTTCTACCATGCGATCGCAAATTTCAAGCTAACACTTCCGGTAATCATACAACTGCTCTCCTTACATTATTACTAATTGAACAATACGATATAGCGGTTTTCAGATCAGAAAGAGTAGGGGGTTTGGGGGCGTTGCCCCCAAGAAGGGGTTTCACCCCTTCACCCCAAAAATAAAACCCGTTCTCAAGTGAAAACCGCTATAGAAATTGCATCCCCTTTTTGTTAAGATGCAAATGCTAAAATTCTTACATATTTCTTACTTTTTGACACTGAGGATCTAATGAAAGTCACCCGATTGTCTAGTAAAGGACAGATTATTATCCCAAAAGCTTTACGTGCTGCTCATAACTGGGAAGCTGGTCAAGAATTTACTGCTGTTGATGTTGGCGACGGTATTCTTCTAAAGCCCAAAAAACCTTTTCCAGAGAAAACATTAGCGCAGGTTGCAGGGTGCTTGAAATATCGAGGACAGCCAAAGAGTCTGGATGAGATAGAAGATGCGATTCGCCAGGGAGTAATGGAGCAGTGGCACGATCGTGTTGATACAAGGGAGTAATGGAGCAGTGCCATGATCGCTGTTGATACAAATGTTGTCGTACGTCTCTTAACTCAAGATGATGAAAACCAATACAATAAAAGCCTCGAGCTATTTCGGGAACGAGATGTATTTATTCCTGAGACAGTTATCCTTGAAGCTGAGTGGGTATTGCGGTTTGCCTATCGTTTTAGACCCGATGAAATTTGTGAAGCATTTAGAAACCTACTGGGGTTACCCAATGTCCAGGTTACGAATGGAGGTCTGATAGCACAAGTTCTACAATGGCATCAGAATGGTTTAGATTTTGCAGATGCGTTCCATTTGGCTCAAAGCCACAACTGTTTAGAGCTATACACATTTGACATTAAGTTTGCAAACAAAGCCAAGGGATTAACCAGGTCTGAAGTTCGACAGCTATAGACCTGATACTTAAATTGCACAGAAATACCATGCAAATAGCAACTTGGAATGTTAATTCAGTGCGTACTCGTCTAGAGCATGTGGTTAATTGGCTGCAAAGTCATCCTGCCGTTGACGTACTTTGCCTCCAGGAAACCAAAGTGGTTGACGCTGACTTTCCGCACCAGCCGTTTACCGATCTGGGTTGGCATACCTACATCTACGGTCAGAAATCTTACAATGGCGTGGCCATAGTTTCTCGTCAACCCATGTCAGACATCAAGATGGGGTTTGCCGCCATTTTAGATGATGTTGGCGATCTAGACGAACAGAAACGGGTAATTGCCGCGATCGCCAACGACATCCGCATTGTCAATCTTTACGTGCCGAACGGTTCGGCAGTTGGTAGCGACAAGTACGAGTACAAACTGCGCTGGCTCGATGCTTTAAGGCAATACCTGCAAGCTTTACTCGCAAACGATCCGCGCCCCACCCTGATCTGCGGTGACTTTAACGTAGCGCTGGAGGATATTGACATTCATGATGCCAGCGATCGCGCCAATCAGGTGATGGCAACCGATGCCGAGCGCGAGGCGCTCCAGTCCGTTCTGCACTTAGGGTTTAAGGACGTGTTTCGCAAATTTACCGCCGAGGCGGGTCATTATTCCTGGTGGGACTATCGCGGCGGTTCGTTTCAGCGCAATCGCGGTTGGCGGATCGACTACCACTTTGTCACCGAGAACCTGTACGAGCGGGCGATCGCCTGCGAGATCGATGTAGAACCGCGCCGCCTCACTCAACCAAGCGACCATACGCCTGTCATCGTTGAATTTTAGCGTCAATTATTGCTAACATTTTCGCCAACGTGATGCCCTGGCAGTAGCTCGGCACCAGCCGGAAAATCTCTAGAGCCAAATACGCGATACAAGCGATCGTGGATCGAGCAACTTGGCTTAATTAGCGGCCAGACAATTCGTCCTAGAAAAATCTGATCTGCTACGCGACTTTCTGTTAAGGTTTTGTAACTAAAGCCTTCCAGTAACCTGGCGAGTGGAGGGAGAATCCCACTTACGCCGCCCCACATGCCTGCCAAAACTAAATCCGTATGCGAGGTGCAGTCGCGCATAATGTGGAAGTGGCAATGGGAATCCAACCATTCTCCCACGGCCAACCGCTCGCGAATATTGATGACGGAATCGCAGTCGCGAATTAGAAATCTTGTCACATTGGGATCTTCAGCTACCAGAAACCGCCAGAACAAACCATCCGTAGATCGTTGATGGCGCTCCATCATTACCACCTCCGCCCCTGCATGAGTCAGAGCCGCGCACGTATCCGAGGGAACTGTATCATCCACATAAAAGCGACAGCGCCAACCTGGGTAGAGATGGGGCGCAGCGGTAGCATTCGCGATCGCCCCGCGTTGGTACATCTCTACCCGTCCAAATAGACTGAAAGCAATAATATTAGCTTTCTGCCCGCACATCTCAAACGGTGGGATAGGAATGTTTGCGAAATCTATTGCTGCAAATGGGGTTTGCGCGAGTCGATCTTTTTGGAGGAGCGATCGCTCGCCATAATGACGCGCCCGTTCCAGATTGCCAAGTTTGCCATATAAATCTGCCAAACCATCCAACAAATTGAGATCTTCAGCTCTGTCTAATTCTGCTGCTTGTAGCGCTGCTCTTGCTTCTTCTAAGCGATGGGCGCGCAGCAAACTCAATCCCAAATTCAGATCTACGCCTGGGAAATCCGGTTGATGACGCTTCAGGATACTGAACACCTGTACGGCGGTATTCCAATCCTTAGCCGTAAATAGCATGGTACCGAGCAGTTGATAGTCATCCGGGGCGATCGCCCCCCGTTTAATGCCATCGTTAACCAATTGCACCTGAAGGGCGATCGCCTCATGCAAGCGCCCAGCCGACCGCAATTCTTCAACCCTACTGCGGATCTGGTCTGGGGTCAATTGCGAATTAGAGGAATTCATAGGAGAGTCTCTATCTTTACTTTCTCCGGCGCGTTCTTGCAGGGCGATCGCTGCTACTCCCGCCGCTCTATCCCCCCCTGGACGGGCGTGACATCAGAATTAGAGTTATTCCAGTTAAAGTCGCTAATCCGCAGTAAAATCTCGCCAATTTCGCGGGTGGGATTGTAGCGAATGACAACCGCATAGGTGCGGCGACTGTATTCCAAGCTATAGCTAGAATCTATCACCTTCCCCGTCAAAGGGTTCCAGGTTTGCTGCACGCCGAGGCGAATTGGACCGTAGATTTGTTGCAGAATCCCAGCGGTGATGGTCTGGCGATCGGCAATGCGATCGAAGAAGAAGGGAGATTCACCCGACACTAATCCTTGGGTGTAGCTGAGATTGATTTTGGTGTAGTCCAGAAAGGGACGTGAGAAATTGCCTAAAACCGCCGACACCCCGACGGTACCTGCCAGATAAGCTTGGGAAGATCCTGCTGTATAAGCTGAGTAGGCTCCGGTCACGCCAACTACTGCATCTACGCCGGGCACAATTGGCTCTGGGGAATACTTTAAACCCGCTTCCTTCTCTGCTGGTAAAGGTTGACCCCGCCACAGTGGAAATCCCTTGCTCAAAGCTACCGCCGTTTGCAGCCGCCCGAGACCGCTCACGCCTGTGGGCTGAATGTCGCCGCGTTCGGCGTTAATATATTGCAAACCAGCTTGATAGCTAAAGTTAATCCCCGTGTCGCCCAGTACGCGGTTGGGTGAAAATATGTTGAAACCAATAATAGTGCGAACGTCTTGAAACCCTAACGAGCCATTAAATATGCGTTCGCGGTAGGCAAATTGCGTAGCTAGCTGATGATCGCCAAATATAGGGCGATTGTAGGCAATGCTGGCACGCAAGCTATTGGGAAGATCGTTGGGATTTAAGCTCGATAAAGTAACTCTACCAGCTAGATATTGGTTATCTGGCAGAATTGATTCCAGCTTGGCAACCACGCCGAATAGGCCCGAGTCCAAAATATTACCCTGCAAGCCCTTTTGCACGAATATCTGCGGTGATATGCGGAAGCTCAGATCCGGTTGCGCAATGATGTCAAAATCCTGCTGGTAGAAAAATCCACCTCGATCGGTGCGATCGTAGCCGACTAATAGGGGAAACGATCGCTGAAATCGATCCAAAGTCAGCTTGTTAATCGGTACTGGCAGTGAAAATACACCGTCGAATACCAGCGTTGGTGCTTCTGTTTCTAAGCGATCCTGGGTGGGAGAAATCGGTTCTAATTTAGCGCTATCGGTAATTAGTTCGAGTTCTGGTGGGCTAAAGGGGTCGTTAGTTACCCTTAACTTTTCAGCCGACCAGCGATCGCCATCCAGCCGGATCAGATCGGCTCTGAAACCCATGCGACGTATGCCCTTGTTATTGGGAGACTGATTCGGATCGGGGGTATCCCTGCCAATTGCAAAAGTCTGAGAGCTGGGTGCTACGTCTGAGGGAAGCTGGCTGGGACGCGGATCGGCGAGCGTGCCGAAATTAATCGAACCAGAAGCATTCGCCAGAGTCCCCTGTACTTTGGCATAGTTATACTCCAGGCGCGAACCGCGCACGCGCTGATCGCCGCGCTTAAAAAAGACATTGCCATCGGCAACCGCTTGCTGGGTTTTCAGGTTTAGCTCGACTTTGTCAGCTTTAAGTTCTGAGCCTTTGTAAACAACAACTACATTACCCGTAGCAGTAAATATTTGGGTTTTAACGTTATATTCCTGACGATCCGCCTTAACATTCAGCGGCTCGCCTTTAGTCGGTTGTTTGGGCGTTTGTGTTTGGGGCGTTTGTACGCGATCGCCAGGTTTAGGTCGCGGTTGGCTATCTGGTTTGACCGGGCCAACTTGAGCCAGGATGCTGTCGGGCGTAATTTCTACGGACGACAGCGACTGCATTAGCGATCGCAGATCGCTTTCCACAATTTCTGGTAATACTTGTGGCAGTGCTTGGGGTACTGCTGCTAATACGAGATCCTTCGACTCATTCTGAGGCGACTGAAATCTGAGCTGTGCCACCGACTGGGGAGTCTGGTGGGTTATCTGTGCTGGCGGAGGAAGAAAATGTAACATACCGCCACTATTGTAGAACTATCTCCTCAAGTAGATCGCGTGAAAAAAACTCATAGTTGCCCTGTTAGTAAACAGAACTCAGGATTTTTTCAGTCAAACTAAATATTACCAAATGTTACGAGTAAAACTGACGCTTGCTTAAAAACAGCGCGATCGCGGCTGTCCGTCGTAGCCATTGCTCGATCGTGAAGCTGTAAACTGTGGATATATTGAATATGGAATCGATCGAGTTGTTCCCTGTCGATCTCGCACTCCATGCCAACTGACCGCGATCCACAACAGCAAGTAAAAATGACCCAGAATCTGTCAAATGCCCCGATCGCCAGCGATCGTCTCGATCGCCAATTGGAGACTAAACTGACACAGCTACGCCAAATTTTGGCGGAAGCGCAAAAGGTTTTAGTGGCATACTCTGGTGGCATTGACAGTACTCTGGTCGCAAAAGTAGCATTTGATGTCTTGCAGGACAGGGCTTGTGCGGTTACGGCTAACTCCCCTTCTCTGCTTCCTGCCGATCTCGATGATGCCAAAATGCAGGCGCGGGCGATCGGGATCGAGCATCAAATCGTCGCGACTGCAGAAATGGAGAATCCCAACTACACTTCCAATCCCATCAATCGCTGCTATTTTTGTAAAAGCGAACTGCACGATACGCTCAAACCCCTGGCGCGATCGCTAGGTTATGAATATGTCGTTGACGGATTAAATGCTGACGATCTTCACGACTACCGACCGGGAATTATGGCAGCCAAAGAACGAGGTGTGCGATCGCCTCTTGCAGAGGCGGGCATTACGAAACTGGAAGTACGTCAATTATCGCATTATCTGGGATTACCCTGGTGGGATAAACCATCTCAACCTTGCCTCAGCTCCAGGTTTCCCTATGGAGAGAATATTACAATAGAGAAACTGCAACGAGTTGGGAGAGCGGAGCAATATTTAAGGAATCTTCTGCGCGATGCAGGCTGGCTCTGGGATGTTCGAGTGCGCTCTATAGGCGATACTGCGCGCATTGAAATACCATTCGAGCAGATTCCTAAATTTATCAACAATATCAACTTGACTAACCTAATAGCTGCATTCAGAGAATTTGGATTTACTGCTATTACTTTGGACTTAGAAGGATTTCGTAGTGGCAAGTTAAACGATGCGATCGTCCAAACCTTCCAAACATAAACGTGCAGATTATGCGGGCAAAGAAGACAGATAAGTCTATCCTACTACAGTTCACGGAATATTAACAAATTATAAAGAAAATCTATAGATTACTAGAAGCAAGATGGCTGGGAGACTATGATCTAGTTGTTCCCCCGTTAGTATTGGAAGATCGCAATCATGAGTGAAGAAAATAAAAACATTGCCCAAGATCTAATGGGCAAGGCAGGCGATATGCTGGGCGACCTCAAAGAGAAGGCTGGTGATGTTGTCGAAGGTCTGGTCGATAAAGTTGAAGATGTTGTCGGTGAAGAAAACGTTAAGAAGGTCACTGATGTTCTAAATACCGATGTGATGGATATCGCAGAAGGTGCTAAGGATAAAGCTGGAGATGTCCTTGAGGGCATGAAGGATATGGCAGGAGATGCTAAGGATAAGGCTGGAGATGTCCTTGGCAACGTGATGGAAATGGCAGGAGATGCTAAGGATAAGGCTGGAGATGCTCTTGGCGATTTGAAGGAAAAAGCTGGTGATGTTGCTGAAGCTGTAGAAAACAAGGTAGAGCAGGTGGTTGGTGAGGAGAAAGTTCAGAAAGCCAAGAATATTCTCAACACTGATGTAATGGAGTTGTTGGGCTTTAAAAAACCAAACAGTTAGCTTCACTGCTCGTACATTTCAAGTTTGTGTACCTTAGATAACCTGCATGTTTGTCATGTAGGTTTTTTGTAGTTATAGCAACGGCCAAAAGGCTTGGGGTAGAGCATGGCTGGTCAAAATATCGAATTAAGGGTATTACAGAACGAGCAGGAGCGTCTCGATCGCTATCTAGCCGAGCATCTAGATGGGATATCGCGATCGCGAGTTCAAAAACTGATCGAACAGGGCATGGTACGAGTTAACCATCAGGTGTGCGACGACAAAAAAGTAACGGTTAAATTGGGAGACTTCCTACTGGTAGCTATTCCCGACGTACAGCCCATTAGCTTGCTACCAGAAGCAATGGCGTTAGAAATTCTCTACGAAGACGAACATCTCCTGGTAATTAACAAGCCCGTCGGTCTTGTGGTTCATCCTTCCGCAGGGCACGAGTCCGGTACCCTTGTGAATGCGCTTTTATCCCACTGCACCAATTTATCTGGTATTAATGGGATGCAGCGACCGGGTATCGTGCATCGCCTCGATCGCGATACTAGCGGCGCTCTTGTCGTTGCCAAGCACGATTTAGCCCATCAACACCTCCAGTGGCAGATCCAGGCGAAAACAGCGCGGCGAGAATACCTGGGCATTGTTAACGGTGCCCCTAAAACAAGTACGGGTACGGTAGATGCCCCCATTGGTCGCCATCCGGTCGATCGCAAGAAAATGGCGGCGATCGCAACTGGACGGGCGGCAGTTACGCACTGGAGCGTTCAGGAGCGTTTGGGTAACTACACGCTAGTTAAATTTGACTTAGAAACTGGGCGCACGCATCAAATTCGCGTCCATGCCGCGTATATGGGGCACGCGATCGCGGGCGATCCGGTCTACGGTAAGCCATTGAAATACATCGATCGGCAGGCATTGCACGCCTGGCGGCTGACTTTTCAGCATCCGGTGACAGAACGGGAAATCGTGGCGATCGCGCCATTACCAGCCGACTTCGAGAAATTCCTCACCTATCTGCGCCAGCGCTCCAGGTGAGAACGTCGCCGCGCTAGAACATTTGTGACAAAATATGAGCAGGTTCTCTAATTAGTAAGCAAACTTTAGTAACACCGTGACGGCACAGCAATTAAACATAGCCAATTCACCCGAACGGCTGGAGTGGGCTTGGCAAGGACATAGAGTTGAATACACCGTAGTTGGCAGTGGCACCCCCATAGTGCTGGTACATGGGTTTGGTGCTTCTATCGGCCATTGGCGCAAAAATATACCGGCTTTAGCAGCGGGTGGCTACAAAGTATATGCACTGGATTTATTGGGGTTCGGTAACTCAGATAAGCCCGCGATCGACTACTCGATGGAACTGTGGCAGTCTCTGCTTGTAGATTTCTGGAAAGCGCACGTCCAGAAACCAGCCGTGTTTATCGGTAATTCCATCGGTGCCCTGGTTTGTTTGATGCTAGCGACTAACTACCCTGAGATAACTTTGGGTGCGGTGCTGCTAAACTCCGCTGGCGGACTCAGCCATCGCCCCGACGAACTCGACCCGTTTCTGCGGTTTGTGATGGCTACCTTTACTAAGCTAATTAGCTCCAAAGTTACGGGGAAATTCCTATTTAACCAAATTCGCAAAAAGCATCGCATCCGCCGCACCCTGCATCAGGTGTACTGCGATCGCGCCAGTATTACCGATGAATTAGTCGAGATGCTCTATCAGCCTGCTTGTCACCCCAATGCCCATCAAGTATTTGCTTCCGTCGTCACCGCCCCGGCTGGGCCTAAGCCCGACGATCTGCTACCAAACCTCCAATGTCCCTTACTCGTAATCTGGGGTGCCGCCGATCCCTGGACACCAATTAATGGTGCTAATATCTATAAGGAATTTAGTGCCACAAAAGATATCGAATTCCAAGCCATTCCCAATACCGGGCACTGTCCCCACGACGAAAGACCTGAAATCGTGAACGCGCAGGTGTTGGAGTGGTTGGAGAAGATCGACGATCGCGCAACATAAACAGCAGATGAGATTCAATTAGTTAATGGTTGGAGTGAAAGGAACCCGATTATGGCAAAAACTAAGAAAGTACAATTAGGTGGGTTGCCACCTCGCTATAACTTTCTACTCAATCCTTATCCCAACGAACGGCTTTGGCGCTGTCCTCACTGCGAAAAGAAAAGCGGACAACGAAAGTTGCCGTTACTGATTCATGTCAAACCGTCCAATCTTATTGCGCTCAACTATACATGTCGCTATTGCAAAGACTGCGATCTACTCATCGGGCATAAAACAGAAATCGAGCACCTGTTAACAGAGATTTTTCGCCAACGAGATCCAGAAGCGATCGGGAATGACTATCTGATTGTTGGCACAGTAGAAAAAAGCACTTGGCGCGAAGGTTTAAACCACCACCAAAACATAGCTGACATGTTAAGTCATATGAGCGACTTTGTTGAGTACGAGGGAGAGCTAAGGATGACTAGAGGGGGTTATTATCCAATCGATGTAGAACCACCAGTCATGGAACCACCTCCATCAGAGGAATGGGTCAAGTCAAACAATATTTCTTCACGCGATCGCCTATCTTGGACGAAAAAAGGCTTTGGGTAAGAAAGTTCACAGAGTTCGCAATAAAGCAAAAGTACTGCTCTCTTGAAATATAGCGTTTTTCAATTGAGAACGGGTTTTATTTTTGGGGTGAAGGGGTTCCACCCCTTCTTGGGGGCAACGCCCCCAAACCCCCTACTCCTTCCGATCTGAAAACCGCTATATATTATGCAGACTGAAAATGGGCGATGCCCTGCTCGATATCGATCCACATGGCTCGATAGTCTTCCTCGCGCAGCAAATCCCGGATCTCTAACGCCCGATCGCGATCGCAAATTAAAATTAACGGCTCGGGCTGAGTAATTAGCAGAACCATTTCAATTTCGGGAAGATTAAACTGACGAATCTCTTTGCGGTTAATTGCAAACCTGAATTTCTGCCGATCGATGTAGACGTGCTTGACCTGGCTAATCTGAGCGCCGCGCCCGATCGCGATCGTAGTGGCGATCGCTACAGCTATCCAATCGATCCAGGACAAATTTGGCTGGAAGAAAAAGTTAAAAATCCCACTAAAATCCAGATAAACAATTTCGCTGGCGCGGTAGTAGGTAATTAAAGTATCCAGCATTTCGCCAAAGCGCGACATAAAGCGCGTCAGTAGCAAAGTAAAGAGCAGAAAACCCGATTCATGAAAGACTTTACCGAAAAACTGCCATGAATGCCCAAAAGTCCAGCGCGAAAAGATATGCCATCGCTGTGCTGTTTGAGTTAACCCCACAGCGTTATTACGGGTTGGGTTTCGACTTGCCATTCTCATAGAACTTGATGTTCGAGCGATCGCTGGATCGGCATACGCCCTTTGTCCCTCGCTGTCTCGAAATACAATCCGTACCTCAAACAGATCGGCAAGCTCGCGCGCGCGATCGATGGCATCGATCGCCCGTGGTTCCTCATACATCAGCAGGTTGGTTTCATCCGTTAGAATAAGCTCTACTTGCCATGCACGCGCGATCGCCGAGTCAAATGCCCCGCCATTAGCGCGAATCGCTCTAATCGCAATATGGCTGAGATGATGGCGATGAAATCGCATTTGTCGGGGTTCTTCAAGCGGCGATCGCATTGTCCACGCCACCATACCGTCTTTACTCGCGGTCAAAGAGGTAACACTTCTCTCTTTACCATGAAAATATCGTCGCTTAGCCAGCAGGCGATCCACATACCAGAGGCAGCTAAATAGGATAATTACGGAAGTTTGGTATTTCTCCAGGCGAAAAGTCAGTAAAGAAAGCAGGCAGAATACAATAAAAAGAACCAGGTTTAAAATCTCATTATCTACTTTTTCCCCTTTGACTAGCTCCGTCCAAATCGCGCGATCGATATATCTTCTCACAGAATCCACAGCTTTCTTGAGCAGTACGATTGGCATCAAGAATTTTGTATAGAATTCTGGACTGCGATTAGGGATGTGACCTTGAAACTTCATGGGCTATCCCCCAAAGTAGTGCATTCATAACAATCCTAAGATCTACCGACAAAACGCCAGCGTGTAGCTGGCAACTCGACTAAATAGAAAGTTACAGTTGCCACTAAGGTGCAGAGAAACATCACAGTTCCTACCTTGATGAAGAATAACTCCAGGGGAATTTGCGAAGTGACAAGGGGAGTAATTCGACGAATAATTGGCATGTGCCAGACATATATGCCATAGGAGAGGTAACCGAATACTTCAATTAATCTAATCGGATTGCGAATGCAAGCGTGAATGGAGAATTTTTCGTTGTCTAAATGCCCTTGATAGGCCGATCCCGCTTCAAAGCAATAAATCAACAAGGCAGCTATTAATGCTGTAATTATTGGCAAAATAAAGAAACTGTTAGCAGTTCTAATCCCAGGTTCGGCACCGGGGATATTACGCATCTCATTGTGATATATGTGATATGCCGAATAGAAATGGAAAGCGATCGCGAGGCTTACTGCTGCAAATTTTCCCCACCAGTCCGGTAGCCTGAGCCTGAGTTTGTACTTCTGCGAGCCATTACTACCATTACTGTCAACCTGCACAGAATCTTGAACGTGTTCCTGAAGATGCGATCGCATTTTGCGCTGTTTTTGCTCCTTTTGATACTGAATCAGTGGATTTAGGAAAAATCCGCACATAAACATATCCAGATTGCTCACCAATGGTGTATACCAATAGGAAATTACACTCGCTCCCGATCGCAGATCCATCACCCAAAACAGCAGGCGCAACAAAGTGACAAACAGGATGACTGCCCCAACTGCCATGAAAATTTGCCTGGGTTTGGTGTAGCGATCCTTCACAAATCCATAGATAAATGGAACTAGCAAATAGAACTGAACTTCGGTGGATAGCGACCAGAGGGGGCCGTTGAAATCCACAGGCAAAGCGTGGTTGTAGGTGAAAGTGCAAATTCGGACTAGATAGCCCCAATTCTCTTGCTTGAGTAGATCGGTATAAACGAACACCACCAAAATTAGCACTGCAAAAAAATAGAGGGGAAATACCCGCAATACGCGATTGCGCCAAAACTTGAGAATGCCATCCCAACTGAGTTGATAGCGCCCTGTATAAAATAGCTTGCCCATCAAATAGCCCGATAGGCAGAAGAAAGTGCGCAGATACGCACCGCCAGCCGCAAAAAATAACCAGCTCAGGTCATAGCCTTGATAAACGACCGCACTTCTGGGCGGCGAGCAATGGGCGACAACAACAAAGAAGCAGGCGATCGCTCGCATGGCTATCAGTACGTCGAGGCGATTGGTTTGAGGCTTAGCTGTCTCTATGGCAGAGCTAGAGTAGGATATGCTTGGTTTCATTACCAGTCAGGTTGCAGGTTAATTGTTGGTGGATTGCACCAATTCCGTTAGAACAGTATACAAATCCGCCGCATACTTTTGGGGATTCCATAAAGGGGACAGGCGATCGCTTTCCTTAGACTGTTGTAGTTTTGCCCGCACGGATTGAAGCAGGTCGGGATCTAAACCAAAGCGCACGCCCCACGCCACGTAATCCTCCCAGGTACGGGCAATACCCTCGGAAATCCCTAACGTGTTTAAAAAGGATAGTCCCATGCGGGCAAAAGAGCGATCGCCAACCCGAGTTACCAAGGGCAGGTGGCACCAGAGTGCCTCTACGTTATGAGTACCGCCATTGTAGGGGTATGAATCAAGGGATACATCGGCGATCGCATAGGTAGTGCGATGTTCTTCTTCGGTAGCAGAACGCGGCAGAAACATAATGCGATTGAAGTCCACGGATTGAGACTCGCATTCTCCCCGATACAGGGATTTGATAATTTCCACATCGCCAATGCCTTTATGGATGAGGACGGACTCAGGTACGCGCTGGAGAATCTCGATCTGAGCCTGTAAGCTTTCCATACTGAGTTTATGTCCTGGCGCAGAGAACAAATAGACTACTTGTGCGGGCTGAATGCCGTATTGAGCGCGTACTGCGTCTCGATCTACAGAAACACAGTCAAACCCACTCACGGCCATGTGGGAATCCGGCATCCGCAGCAACTGTTCCAGGTAATCCACCTCGACCCCAGGTGGATGGGTATGCCAGTCGCAGATTTCGTAGTTGCGATCGCAAATAAATGGCGCATCAAATGACGGCCAAGTGAGACAGACTTTGGCAGGTCGATAGTGCATGATTTCAGTATGAACGAGATTCATAATTGAATCGAGATCGATCAGGACATCGAGATCGTCAGCGATAATTCTGGTGGTAATTTCGCGGGCGATCGCGGCAGGTTCTGTCTGCTTGGTGCGATAGAATTTGTCAGTAATTTGAGCGAATTTCTGAGTGCGATCGTCCTCGGAAAATTGGCGCGTAGTATAGATGTAGATATGGGGAGTTAAATGGCCTAACTCGCGCATGAAATCGCAAGCACACCAGCCAATGGGATGCCGCTTGAGATGCATTGAGATGAAACCAATTCTCAGATTCTGGTTAATTACACCATTGCTTTTCCGGGCATGCGCTTGAAGCCCTGGATCGCATGCCCTAGTGGATCGTGCTGCTGCGACTAAATCGCTCTGAGCTACTAGAGCGATATATTTGGCACTAATTAATTTGCTGAAATTGGCATC
This sequence comes from Pseudanabaena sp. PCC 6802, assembly GCF_000332175.1. Taxonomy (NCBI): domain Bacteria; kingdom Bacillati; phylum Cyanobacteriota; class Cyanophyceae; order Pseudanabaenales; family Pseudanabaenaceae; genus Portococcus; species Portococcus stanieri. The sequence continues at coordinate 3,809,173 of NZ_KB235914.1, forward strand.
GGCAGCGCGATCGTCGCGCATAAACGGGAGGAAATACAAAAGCTTGACATAGAGAGCTTCCAGTTCGATCGCGCTGAGATAATCGCGTTTGCGATCGACGCGCTGCTCTAATTCCAGGAATCGCGCCGTTGCCTCCTGGTGCAAGCCAGATTTGAGATAAATCGCGATCGCGCACACAAAAGGGATGACCTGCTCCCGTTCGCCGCAGGCGCGTACAAAGGAATCTGCTGCTTCTCTCGCTGCGGCTAGATCCTGCTGAGAGAGAATGTTAAATAGCTGATAGTGAGCTTCGGCGCAATCCGATCGCACTTGCAAAGCACGCTGCAATGGGGCGATCGCTTCAGCTAACCGATTTTGCCTTTGGAAGATGGTAGCAAGATTAATGTAGCACTCAACGTAGGCGGGTTCGATTTGTAACACTTGCTGAAAAAGACTGGCAGCCTCAGGCAAGTTTCCTTTTTCCATCAAGATTGTGGCGAGATTGAATTGCGCTTCGATAAAGTTAGACCTCTGCGCGATCGCTCGTGCATAGGCAGGAATGGCGGCATCGATTTGCTTTAATTCCACTAAGGTATTAGCGAGATTGTAAAATGCTTCAGGATAATGTGGTTGGCGGGCGATCGCGTCTCTGTAGCTAGCGATTGCAGCATCAAGATCGCCTTGTTTTTTTAAGGCATTGCCCAAACTGTAGTGGGCTAAGGCGTTGTCTGGCGCAAGTTCGGCACAGATACGATAGCTAGCGATCGCGGCATCGAATTTCCCCTGCTTCATGAAAATGACACCTAGATTAAAGCGAACTTCCCATCGCTCTGGATGCAAACTTAATAGAGTGCGATAGATATTGGTGGCTTCCTGGAGGCAATTGCGCTGTACGAGGGCATTAGCTAAATTTAAATGTATGTCCGCTGAGAATCGCTGCGGTGCGATCGCCAGAGCGTGATATTTACACAACAACGCCTCTGTGGGCTTAGATTGCTGGTGCAAGATATCTCCCAACTGCCAATAGGCATTGATGGCACTAGGCTCGATCGCGATCGCTTTTTGATAATAAGCGATCGCTTCGTTAAGTTTATTTTGCTGTTGTAACTGTTGTGCCTGTTCTATGTATGGATGACTGGAGCCTCCCAGTAGCGCTATAGAATTTAATAGATCTCGATCTGAAGCGGTAGCGCTTTGCTCTCCAGCTTGAAATACTGCCAGCAATCGATCTACAACCCGCTCCCATGTAAACCCCTCCGCCACAAATGCGGGACCCTTCTCGCGACTCAGAGCGATAAACGATGGACTTTCTATTACTTCCGCCATTAAAGTAATGAGATGGTCGATATTAGGTTCTAAATAGATGGGCTTTTCGTCATAGGTTTTGTCAACCTTGAGGGTGCTGTCAATGCGTTTGGCAAAATCTGGCATAGTGAAATCATCGGTCGAACCGCCTGCGGTGCATATTACGGGCAGTCCGCAGGCGATCGCCTCTAAGACTGGTAAATTAAATCCTTCAGCAATATAGGGAGAGACATAGACATCAGCGGCTTGATATAGCTTAGCTACTTGCGCAAATGACATCGCCTCGCCAATGTAGGTAAATCGCGATTCAATTCGTGCCATCTCGGCAGTAGTAAGCACGTCGCCAATTACCCTCTTTAAATCTCCAGCGAAATCTTTACCTGGAAAGAGCGAATTTACTCCTTTCAAGATTAATCTAGCCGTGGGGTAGCGCTCGGCGATCGCGGCAAAGGCTTTAAATAGATAAGGCAAACCTTTGTTACGGGTGGGATTGCCCACGTTCAGAAATATAAAGTCACGCTGCCATCCTAATGCCTGACGTAATTGCTGCCGACTCTCAGGATCGAGCGGCTTATAGATATGTGGATCGACACCGTGCGGCACGACTTCTAAGCGATCACGATCGGCTCCGCTGCGGAGAAAGCCTTCTCGCGACCACTGCGAGGAGGTAAGAATAACCGCGCTGGAATCAGCATGGGCTTGCCCAAAAGATGAGATGCCCATTGAGATCAGATCGCTGGTAATTACATGCCCCCATTCGGTTGTGCTGAATACAAAAGTACGAACTGCGGAAGAATCTCTCAAATTAGGGGGATAGGACATGCGCAACCGCACGTCAATAGGTTGCGAGCCTGAGGGCTGAGGAATATTACGGAGCGACTCCTCGTCTGTGGCATTAAATAGACCGCCGGACGGTTGCCAGGGCTTGAGAAACGGCACGTCAATATGAAAGATTTTTAGATTCCGCCGTTTTAACATTTCCAATAGCTGGAATTGATTGATTACCGCATAGGAATGCGGTACAAATCGCCAGCCCTCAATTAGGATTCGCATAATCTACGCATAGCAGAATCTATTCGATACTTTGGCTGCGCCAGGGAACCGGATTGACAGCAAGACCGTTCACGTAAAATCCCCAGTGCAGATGCGGCCCCGTGGTAGCGCCAGTGGAGCCAACTCCTCCTACGGTTTGACCTGCTTGCACGAAGTCACCTTCTCTCACATCAATGCGACTGAGGTGCAGGAATATGCTCTCGACACCTTGCCCGTGATCGAGACCGACCACATTACCGTGAATGCGAAACCCATCTCTTTCTCTCCCAACTAGGCGCACTTGCCCCGCTGCGGGCGCGACTACAGCAGAACCAACTTCACCAGCATAGTCAACCCCACGGTGGTAATAGTCCTTCGCAAATACGCCGTTATAGTTGCGGCGCACGCCAAAGCCTGACGTAACTGGCCCTTCGTTCGGTCTGAGCAAAGCTCCCTGCCAAAACTTCTGCGGCGTAACTAGGCGCTTGAAGGCATCAACGCGATCGAATTCGCGATCGGTTCCTTCAATTGAAGCAGTATTGTCATCCATCCAAATATCCTGGATTGGGAAGCGTCGATCGCGCAGTTTCAGGTCGAACTTTTGCGATCGCCCCTCTCCTACCACCTCGATCCGTTGCTTTCCCGGTCGATCTAGGGGCGTGGTGGGAATAAAGGCACGCCAGCGATTTTGCCCTATCCTAAAAGCGGGATATTGTTGGCGGTTCATCACTACCACAGGCGCATTACTGACGGCATCTGCTGGCTGCTCCATCTGCAATGTGACGGAGATGGTATCGCCCAGTTGGGGGTTGCTGGGCGCGATCGCAGCTTGGAACGCTTCTGCGTTGGGGGGACTGATAAACATGGCGATCGCACCGATGACAGCAGCGATCGCCACACCAAAAAACATCAAAAATAGATACCTAAAACGACGTAGTTTCATGTCATTTCCCAAATCTTTTAAGGGATCAAAGGAATGGTAGCACTGCGCGTAAACTGGTCGTAGGCAACCTCTAAGTTGCTACGCATTCCAGCATTATTAGGCGCATAAAGGAGCTGAAACTTGTATTCCTTATAGGCATCGGGTACCTTGGCATATTTAGCAAATACCTCTTCTTTCGTCAGGTTTTGTGCTTTCCACTCCAGAGCGCGCCTTTCCAGATCGCTGAAATAAGCTTGCAACTCCTGCATCCCTGCTTTATTCGTTACGTCTCCGTGCCCGGGTACGACTGTAGCATCGGGATAGGTAGCAATTAGCCTGTACAAACTGCCCTGCCAGTCGCGGATATTCCCATCACCCACATAGGGAATGCGTTTATTAAAAACGATATCACCTGCAAATAGGACATTAGAATCTGGCACAAAGGCAATCAGATCCGTGCCGCCCGAGTGCCCTTCTACTCTTTGTAATCTTACAAGGCGATCGCCCAGCCAAATATCGCTTTCACTATTGACGATAATGTCAGGCAATTTGAGATTTGGATCGAGATCGCGGTTGCGACCCGCCATAAATTCTCTGATCGTGCCTCTCCCCATAATGGGAATGCCCTGCGCTGCGGCCACCGAATTGCCACCGGTATGATCGAAATGGTAGTGGGTATTAAGCACGTATTTCACGGGCTTGTCAGTCAGGCTCTTGACCGTATCCAGCATTAAGGTAGCCAGGGATGGGTTTTGAAACGGATCTATAACCAGGACGCTATTACTGCCAACTACAATGCCACCATTACAAATAGCAATTTTTGCCGGATCGCTAGGGGGGAAATCTGTACTGGAAATTAAGCCGTAGACTCCACCACCCAACTCTTTTAGCGTTAAGCCCGCTGCGGTCAGACCCGGGCTTGATGGTTTTACCTCTGGTGCCTTGGGCGGGGCAGGTTGTTCCGGTTCAGATGGGGTTGGGGTAGACGGCTCGGGCTTCGATGGTGCAGGGGTCGAGGCTGGAATATCATCGAGGGGATTTGCCACTGCGTAATTATGCCAACCAGTCCAGCCTGTATGCCAGCCGACGATACTGCCAAAGGTAATGACAGCGGCAAGTAGAGACACCCAAAAGTACCTGATTTTCATGATTCTATGCTTAACTACGCCTATATTGAGAGCTTGAGCTAGTTTAAAACATTAATCATAAATCTGCGATCTATTTACTTGATTAACTCCGAGCCGTTGGGATCCAAGAGGTTAAATTTTCGGTAATGTCCCAAATCTGTGGGCTGACATTATGAAATTAATGAGGGCAGGACTTGCACAGAAACAGTAACCACAGATTCAGCGCACTACCTTTATGGCTTAATGAAATGTTGGGATTTACTGTGTTTGCTGCGGTCAATGCGATCGCGACGCACACTGTTAAGAACCAATCTGGTTAAGCCAGTTAAGCCAAAACTTAAACCCAAACCTAGAATTAGGGCTGCGATAACCAACAATTTGAGCAACCGACCCGATCCCACTAGCATTATGTAGGGGAGAACCCCCATACTGAGACCTAAACCTGCGGTCACTACTACTAACAAGATACTTTTGCCGCGATTAATACCGTTTTGGCGCGATCGCTTGAAGGTTCTGCCAACTGCCGCACCGAACATGGCATAGAGCAAAGGTGCTCCAAATATAATTACTGGTTCGAGTCTACTGTTACCTGATATGAGAATTACGACAACAAAAGCTAGGCTCATGAGTACCACCCCAAACACCGTCCAGCCTAATGCTTTAGCGTCAGCACCATACCTGGCATTCGATACAGTGGCAGCACTTGTTATTAGGAAAGAGCCAACAAAATAGATGACTGCTAGGAAAAAGTTCTTATAGCTGTAAATAGAACTAATTGCCAACATCAGAGAATAACTAACTGTAGTTCCTGTGAGAGTGGCGATCGCTAGCAGTACTGGTAGCCAGAGGTAAGGAGGTTGTCGTCTTGCAATTCCGGGGGCTGTTTTAACGGTAATTGGAATGTGGATGGTTTCTGTTTCCAGGTTAGTATGCAGAACAAGCGTGCGATCGTAAACTTCACTCGCTATTAATGGTGTTGTATCTACAGATATCCAACATTCGGCATTGCCAGTGAAGGTTGCGGGATCGAATGAGATCCAGGCACGATTGTCAGGGGTATGCGGCGGATCGCTAGGATGTGGAGCTACTTCCCATTTGCCCTCTAGTTGAAGAGTTTGAGAGATATCTGCCTGTGATGTGAATCTAGAGTTGGAACCATTGACTGAGATGGCAGAGCGCATCTGTTCGCCCACAAAAGTCGCTGTTAACTCCAAGCTTTTTCGACTGACCTGCACGTCGGGAAGGCGAACTATACTTGCCGATTGGAGTGCTGCCAGAGCGGCGGAGGCATTGGCAAAGCGATCGGAGCGCTTGGGTGCTACCATGCGCTCCAACCAGGTAATGAAGCGCTGACTGAGGTTGGGCAATAGAGGTTGAAAATTAATTCTGCCATCGTCATCGGTGATGGTATCGATCGCAGTGGATTTAGTATTCGTCAGCAAGCAAATCAGAGTTGCACCAAGTCCATACAGATCGGTGGCTTCATTCAGTTCGCGGTTGCGTAGTTGTTCGGGAGCCATAAAGCCGAAGGTGCCTGCTGCCACGCTACTCATCGCAATTTCGCCTGTGCCGATGCGAGCAAAACCAAAATCAATCAGATAGACATTTCTGTTCTCATCAAGCAGAATATTCTCGGGCTTGATATCGCGGTGTATAATTGGAGGGATACGATCCTGAAGATATACAAGGATTTCCAAAACAGCGATCGCGATTTGCTTAACAAGATCGCCATCGTAGCTACGCGCTTCTGAGAGAGGCTTGGCATCTTTATATTCCTGCACGATGCAGTAACCATCATCAGTCTCAAAGGAACCCAAATAGCGAGGGATTCCAGGGTGGGATAAGTTTTGTAGAACTTGCATCTCTCGCTCGATCGCTTTAAAACCAGACCAGTCAGCACCTTTAACAAACTGAAACTGCTTGATCGCCACCAGACGTTCGATTCCCTCTGCATTATTGCTTGGGATCGACAGATCTTTAGCGAGATAAACAACACGACCACCCGCTGAGTTTTGACCGAGTTGTCTAATGACCTCAAAACCGGATTTAGAGAAGTCGGGTAAGTTATGCATGGTATAGGGGGAGAGACGGCACTTGCCTACCATCATAGGTAGCTTTGGTTGTTATCGCGCAGCGATCGAGATCGCAGGTAGTATGCGATCTCGATCGCTAGTTTCCTCGACACTGAAGCATTAGGTTTTGCAGATTGCCAACCAGGACGAGGGCAGTAAAGAATGGAATTAGAGAACGGAAAGGCGATCGCCGCAGTATTCACACCAACAACCAATCAAACAAATCCTTGACCGTAAGCTTTAGCTCGCTTGCAAACGGTGGCACTGGTAAAAGAGCTTCTGGCTCGTCAAATACCTCAGGTTCCTGTCCGGGACGATAGACAAATATAGTTTTCTCCTCCGGATCGATGAGCCACCCCATCAAAGTGCCATGCTTCAAACAATGCAAAATATTTTTGGTCACCCTCGTGTGACTCTGGTCGGGTGAAAGAATCTCAATTGTCCAGTCCGGCGGGATGAGAAATGCATTAGCTACGCCACCATTTTCCTTACGCGGGATGCGTTCCCAAATAAATACAGAGATATCGGGTACAGTTGACCGTCCACCAAAGGTACACCGCAGTTCTGAGAAAGCTCGTGCAATTCGCTTAGGTCGGAGAATTGCGTTGATTGCCGATGCGAAATCAGTTTGAATGGCGCTATGTTCTCCTTGGGGCATTGGTTTCTGAATAATTTGACCATTAATGTACTCGCTGGCAGGTTTCGTTTCTGGTTGTCGCAGAAACTCCTCCAATGTTAAAACTCTAGAAGGTGTCTGTACCATAATCATCGCGATCGCTAGTTGCTTCAACTCATTTTACAACTACTACCCGCTTTGCCAAGCGTATAATGGGTTAAACCGCCAGTAACTTGAACTGCTCGCAACATCAAGCCTTGATTCCCGTTTGTACGCGCCATAGATTGGCGTAGATTCCTTGTCGATCTAGTAAGTCTTCATGCCTTCCCTGCTCGGCGATACGCCCCCGATCCATGACATAGATCCGATCGGCATCGCGGACGGTAGAGAGACGGTGGGCGATCGCGATCGTGGTGCGATTTGCCGTGATTTGTTCTAGAGATTTTTGGATGGCTGCTTCGGTTTCGTTATCTACAGCGGAGGTGGCTTCGTCTAAAATCAGGACAGCCGGATCGCGCAGGACGGCACGGGCGATCGCTAGGCGCTGCCGCTGACCGCCGGATAGCTTTTGACCGCGCTCTCCCACAATCGTATCGTAGCCTTCGGGTAATTGCTCGATAAATTCATGGGCTTCTGCTACTTTAGCTGCCTGTACGATCTCGTCAACAGTAGCATCAAAACTGCCGTAGGCAATATTTTCCAATACCGAACCGTGAAAGAGAAAGACATCCTGACTGACCCAGCCGATGCAGGAGCGCAACTCTTGTAATTGCAAGTCTCGAATATCGATCCCATCTAAGGTAATTTTGCCCTCAGTCACTTCATATAGGCGCATAATCAGCTTTACCAGCGTACTTTTGCCAGATCCAGTCGCGCCTACTACCGCGATCGTTTTGCCAGCCGGTACGTGCAGCGACAGATCGCTAACCACTGGGAAACCTTTTCTATAGGAGAAATTTACATGGTGGAACTCGATTTCACCGCGCACTTTGTATTTGTGTTTATATCCATTCGAGGTGCTTCCGTTAACTTCGGATGTGCGAGCGTAGGAATTCCGCTCGGAGATATAGCGATCGGATAGTGGAAATGATAGATGTCTGGAGGGAATCTCAATCGGTGTATCCAGGAGATTCATGGCGCGGTTGGTGGAAGCCATGGCACGCTGGTACTGGTCGAGGGTTTCGCCCAGGCGAGTGAGCGGCCAGAGCAACCGCTGCGTTAGAAATACCATGACGCTATAGGCACCAACAGCAAGTCTGCCAGCTTCCACTTCCAAACCGCCAAATAGTAACGTAGCGATAAATCCCACGAAGACGATAATGCGAATTAGGGGCACGAATGCGGCACTTAGAGCGATCGCGCGTCGGTTGCTCTGGCGATATCTTTCGCTTTCGGCGGCAATGCGTTTCTGCTCGTAATCTTCTGTGGTGAAGCTTTTGATCGTGGTAATGCCACTGAGATTATTGGATAGCTGTGCGTTCAGTAGACCGACTTTTTCGCGCACGTCGGCATAACGGGGGGCTAGAAGTTTTTGGAAAGCGATCGAACCCCAGAGAATAAATGGCATGGGTAACATCGCCATCCAGGCGACACCCGGCGCTAGTATAAAGAACGCCACACCAATAATAATTACCGTGGTTGCTACTTGCAGTACCTCATTCGCGCCGCCATCGAGGAATCTCTCCAGTTGATTGATGTCGTCGCTCAGAATTGCCATCAAGTTACCTGTATTGCGCTCCTCAAAAAAGGATAGTTCCAATTGTTGCAGGTGTCCGTAGGCATCGAGGCGGAGATTGTGTTGAATATTTTGCGCCAGGTTTCGCCAGAGTCGGGCATAGGCATACTGAAATGCCGATTCCAATCCCCAGACAACTGCACTGGCAAGCGAGATTACTATTAGTTGCCACCATACCTCTTTAATGCCCCAGATGCCCAAGAGGGAATTCTGTCTTTGTACGACCGTGTCAACTGCCGTCCCAATTAATGCAGGTGGAGCCAGATCGAATAGTTTATTCAAAATGGAGCAACTACTAGCTAGGGCAATTTGACGGTTATAGGCATGACCGTAATTCAGCAGTCGTACTAGGGGATGCGGTAATTTCTGGGATGTATCGGATTTGGTAGAAAGGGGCGATCGCATGTCAGCTAATTGTTCCTAGGCACGGGGATAAATTTGCTTGTATTGGTAGGTAATACCTGGTTGCCACTCGATCTGAGGATCGAAGTTTTGTTCGTAGCTGCCATTATTAGCTGCATTAGTCATATCGGTTGACGATCGCAAAGATGCCAAGACAGACTGGGGACTGGCGACGAAGAACTTAAATTCGATCGCGTCAGGTAGTTGAGTTAGCGCGTTCAGTACCTGGGCGATCGCCTGGCGATAGGGGTGTTCCAGGTGCGCGTACCAATCACCCACATTTGTATTGGCAACATCGAGTCCAAGATGCACGATCGTACACTGCGGTGCGGTCAAAGTTGCTAAGGGAGAGCCAGCATGATAGGCGACCCCAAATCGGGCAGCGGCGGCGAGCGATACTTCTTCTTGCATGAGTAGATCGGCTCCATGGGCGAGCGATCGCAGTTTATCTTGACCTCGATCGCCATAGTCAGTACCTGGGGGCATAGACCAGCGCACAAACAGGGTAATTAGTCTGGTTTGCAGTAAGAGGTGTCCTAGTTTTTCGGCCTTAGTTTCCAGGTAGCGCAGATTATATTCATTAGTTTCGATCAAGAGGGGCAGGCGACCGACCACCTCAATCCCAAACCCCTTAAGACCGGCAATTTTACGCGGGTTATTCGTAATCAGGCGCATCCGTCGCACGCCCAGATCGTATAAAATCTGCCCGCCCACGCCATAGGTGCGCAGATCCGGCGCAAAGCCCAAGCGTTCGTTGGCTTCCACCGTATCTAAGCCCAAATCCTGGAGCGAATAGGCTTTGAGTTTGTTAATCAGGCCAATGCCTCGACCTTCCTGACGCAGATAAACTACTACGCCCGCGCCCGCATATTCGATCATTTTGAGCGCGCTTTGCAACTGCCCCCGACAGTCGCAGCGCAGGGAACCCAAGGCATCACCCGTCAGGCACTCTGAATGCACGCGCACGATTACTTCTCGATTGGGGAACTGACTGGGATCGCCCTTGACAATGGCAACGTGTTCGGTGTTGTCCAAACTGTTGCGGTAAGCATAAATGTCGAAGTCCCCAAACTGCGAGGGTAGCTTGGCAACTGTCTCGCGGTGTACAAACCGTTCGTGTTCCAAGCGATAGCTAATCAGATCGGCAATACTGATCAGCTTAAGGTTGTGCTTCTTGGCATATTCGATCAACTCCGGTAGGCGTGCCATCGAGCCGTTATCATTTTGAATTTCGCAGATTACGCCCGCTGGATATAACCCTGCCAGGCGTGCCAAGTCTACAGCAGCTTCCGTGTGCCCCGCCCGCTTGAGCACGCCACCATCGCGACTCCGCAGCGGAAAAATATGACCGGGGCGGCGCAGATCGTCGGGCTTGGTACTGGCGTGGATTGCTACCTGGATCGTGCGCGAGCGATCGTCGGCAGAAATACCAGTAGATGTCCCCACTTTGGCATCGATGCTAACTGTAAAAGCAGTTTGGTGGCTATCAGTGTTTCGATTTACCATGAGGGGCAGATCTAGCTCGTCGAGGCGATCGCCTGTCATGGCTAAACAAATTAAACCTCTAGCATGGGTAGCCATGAAATTAATCATTTCTGGCGTGGCAAACTGGGCAGCACCCACCAGATCGCCTTCATTTTCACGATTTTCATCATCGACTACGACAATCGTGCGCCCTGACTGTAGATCGTGCAGGGCTTCGGGGATCGGATCGAACAGAAACTGTTGCAAGGCTATATTATGTAAGGCTGTTTAAAATTACCTGCTTTCATCATAATCAATATTCGCAGCACCCAAAAAGTAATGTCGTGTAGTTACAAATACCCAATATTATCTAGTAGACAATTCACAATAGAAGGTATTATTGCTTAAGTCCAAAAGGAGAACTAACATTTATGATGCGTGTACTGGCATTGGTTCCAGGCGGGATAGGCGATCAGATTTTGTTTTTCCCCACCCTCGATAGCCTTAAACAGCAATATCCACAGGCAAGTATAGATGTTATCGTTGAGCCTCGTTCTGCTGGTGCCTACAGAGTTTGCACGTCAGTCAATAAGATCTGGCAATTTGACTTTAAAGACATGAATAGCTTGGCCGATTGGGGCAATCTGCTAGGTAATATTCGCGATCGCGAGTACGATGCGGTCATTTCCCTCGGCAAGGGTTTTTCTGTAGATTTCTTTCTATGGTTGACAGGTATTCCCAAGAGAATATCGTATGCTAGTGCGGGGAACATGTTTCTCTCGCAGCCCGTATCGCTTAATGAAAGGCAGTATGTAGCCGTTACTTACCACGACCTTTTGAAGGGATTAGACATCAATACTGACTGCCCTCCCATTCAGATCAAGGTTCCCAAGAGCGATCTTGACTGGGCCGCTAAAGAGCAACAGAACCTGGGGATTCAAGGCAGTGGCTATATTCTGCTCCATCCCGGCGTAAGTGCATTCGCTAAGTCAAGAGGAACAGATATTTATCCGGTAGATAACTGGGTGGCGATCGCGCAAGCCATCCAAACCAAGCTGCCCGGTATTCCCATCCTTCTGCTCCAGGAACCGGGCAATCGCGACGTAACAACACAGATTGCCGCGAAACTACCTCAAGCCCTGGCGATCTCTCCACCGGATATCGGTAAGCTCGCTGCGACGATTGCCGCCGCCAATTTACTGCTCTGTACGGATAGTACGCCCATGCACCTCGCAGTAGCAGTAGGAACTAATCTCGTTGCCTTGTTCAGTACTACAGAGCCGGAACGCTTGCTACCCCAAGACAAACGTTTTATGTCGGTTAAAGCTCCAGCAGGTAACCCCCTTAGCGCGATCGCGCCTCAAGAAGTGCTAGCTAAAATATTTCCATAGGGATAGTGCTATCTCTGAACTTTGTCCTAAAACCATTCATCCCCGAATTACAGTAATCTCCCGACCATGAGATGTTTCCGCTGTTTCTGTAGTGGTGCGCTCCTCAATCGGTGGGAGGTGAGATCGGCGATCGAAAATTACCAACCACCCCGATGTTAGCCCCAATCTTCCCAAATAACTATCCAATTGCTCCAGACCTGCTGCTAGAGGATCGGGACGGCGATCGCGCCATACTTTCAGTTCAAGTCCCAATGTCACGTCCCCATAACGCAAACATAGATCCATGCGGTCGGAGCCAATCGCATATTCGCGTTCTAAGGTGCCACCACCATTCACAACTCGATGGAGAAATGCCATTAACACCAAATGGGGGGCAATCTCGTGGTAAGCTGCGCTATTGAGCATAGGTTCGCCATGTTGTCGCCAAAAACGAAGAAAGGATTGAAGTAAGGCTCCAGGATTTAGTTCGCCGTCTGGTTGCAACCAGGTTGGGCTAATCGTTGGCAGGCTATCCTGCGAGCTTTGGGCTAAGGCACGGGGAATGACTTCTCGATAAATTGGATTTGCAATTACCAACCCCCCAAATCCATCTCGCTGGATCAATCCTAAATCGATTAAATAGCGGCGGTCATCATCGGGTGTATCGCCTAAAAGTTGACCTGCAAGAATAGGTTCCACGATCGACTTTACCCTAGGTTCTCGCAGTCGTTCTGCCAGACTATCCAGGTGCGTGTCTTGTCTTTGAATGAGAATCTCTTTGGCTCGATCGATTACTTCTAATGTAACGGGTATCGTGGGATCTGGCACTATAGTTTGCACGGCTTGACGAGCGATCGCATTGACTAACCAAGGTTGCCCTTGTGTCAGTTCATAGGCACGGGCAATCGCTTCTGATGTAAATGACTGTCCCGTATCAGAGGTATGCTGCTGATAGAGTTGCGCTACTTCTACCTCAGTAAAATTCCGCAAGGTGAGCGATTCTACTTTTATATTGAAGGGACTTGAAGTATTCAGGCGATCGCTCTCACTGGTGGCGATTTTGTAGTCCCGCACATCACGCAGACCGACCAGTGCTACGCTTTGAGGAAAGCGATCGGGTCTTTTCCCATAACCATCGCGCAGTTGTCTTAGCACCGATAATAGCGTTTGTCCTTGCAGAGCATCGATTTCGTCAATAAAAACTATTAAAGGGCGAGGACATTTGTTTGACCAGGATCGCAATGCCGATCTAATACCCTGACCTGGTTCTACAGGCTCCCATTGAGGTGGGGCTAGCTCAATGGGGAGAGAGTCCTCCGCATTTTCATACCACGAACGCAAAATCGCCCGTTCGGCTGCGCCAATGTCATCGCCAAAAGGTGCCCCACCTTCAACTGTTACCATCACAGCCGCATACCGTCCTCGTGCCGTTAGCTGTTGCGCCAGAGTAGTTATGGCAGTGGTTTTTCCAGTTTGACGAGGTGCGTGGATGACGAAGTAGCTCTGCTGGTCAATCAGATCCTGCACCTGTGGCAGGCGATCGAGCGGAGCCAGCATGTAATGGATATCAGGCTTACAGGGGCCAGCAGTGTTAAACCAGCGGGACATGGGTAAAAAGGCAATCTTGATGCTTCTATAGTACCTGGTTTACCTGAGATTGCGTTTTCGACATTTTGCCTACTTGCCTTTCTCTTTCTCAGTGGATATCACTTTTACGTGCAGTTCCTTCAATTGGGACTCATCAACCGGGGCGGGAGCATCGGTGAGTAAATCCCTTGCCTGCTGGGTTTTGGGAAATGCGATGACCTCGCGAATGGAATCCGCTCCAGCGAGAAGCATTACCAGTCGATCTAGTCCGTAGGCAATGCCGCCATGCGGTGGCGTGCCGTATTCAAACGCTTCTAGTAAAAAGCCAAATTTCTCCTTTGCTTCTTCTGGCGATAAGCCGATCGCAGCGAATACCTGTTCCTGCACGTCGCGTTGATAAATGCGGAGGGAGCCGCCACCGATTTCGAGACCGTTGTAGACGATATCGTAGGCGATCGCCCTGGTCTCAATTGAGAGCGATTTGCCAGCTAAGTCTTCAGGATTGGGTGCTGTGAAGGGATGGTGAATCGCTTCTAAGCGTTTCTCATCGGCATTCCATTCAAACATGGGGAAGTCAGTAATCCAAAGGATATTAATTTTGTCGGGATCGATGAGGTTCAACTCCTGACCTAGAGCTAAGCGCAGGCGATTGAGCGATTCATTGACGATACCTTTATTGCCAGCCCCGAATAGCAGCAAAGTACCTGGTTCTGCTCCCGTGCGTTGGAATAGTTCAGTTTTTTGTGCGGCAGTGAGATTATCCTTAATCGCGCCGATGGTTTCAATCTCGCCGCCGTCGCGCACGCGGATATAGGCAAGACCCTTAGCACCGTACTGCGCTGCCAGATTTGCCAGGTCGCCGCCGGGCTTAATACGGGTATTGGAAATGGTGCTGTCGCCGCCGGGAATTGGCAGGACTTTGACAATGCCGCCACTGGCGATCGCGCCGGAAAATACCTTAAATCCAGAATTGGCAAATAGATCGGAGACATCGACCAGTTCCAGCCCAAAGCGGGTATCGGGGCGATCGCAACCGTAGCGATCCATTGCCTCCGCGTAGGTCATGCGCGGAAATGGCGGCAGTTCGATCCCCTTAATCTCGCGGAAGATATGCTTGACCAGTTCTTCATTGAGAGCCAGAATCTCTTCTTGAGACATGAAACTCATCTCCATGTCTAGCTGCGTAAATTCCGGCTGGCGATCGGCTCTCAGATCCTCATCGCGGAAGCAGCGGGCAATCTGATAGTAGCGATCGCAACCGCCCACCATCAGCAACTGTTTGAATAGCTGTGGCGACTGGGGCAGCGCGTACCACTGGCCGGGGTTGGTACGACTGGGCACGAGGTAGTCGCGCGCCCCTTCCGGCGTAGCGCGGCAGAGCATGGGGGTTTCGATCTCCATAAAGCCGCACCGATCCTCCAGGTAGCGGCGGATGGTTTTCACGACCCGCGCCCGTAACTGCAAATTGTTTGCCAGCTTTTCGCTGCGCATGTCCAGGTATCGGTACTTGAGCCGTATTTCTTCCCGCACGCTCTCTGTATCGGACAGGACGAAGGGCAGGGTTTTCTGCACGGGATTGAGCAGCTCGATCGACTCGGCGTATACCTCAATTTCGCCAGTGGCAATTTTAGGATTGATCGAATCGGCGGGACGCTGCGTGACCTTCCCGGTCACCCGTATGACATATTCACTGCGCATGTCATTGGCAGTTTCGTAGGAAGCAGGCGTACGACCGATATCGCTGACAACCTGGATGATGCCGGTGCGATCGCGCAGATCTAGAAAAATCACGCCACCTTGATCTCGCTTGCGATTTACCCAACCACAGAGGCTAACGGATTTACCAATATGTTCGGCGTGGAGAAGGCCACAGTAATGGGTACGCATAGGAGTCGGTATCGGGACAGTTAAATATACAGCTTTAAGATTTTAGAATGCCTGGATTGCAATTAGATTATAACTTTCTCGATTTAGTCCCGTCTGTTAGCAATTAGTAGCGCTAGCCCTTAGATCGGTAATTAGATATTAATAATACGCGATGTGCAACTTTCCCCCATTACCCTCACCCTAAATTCCTCTCCCAGGGCGGGAACTGCTCCTAAAGTTGCGATCGCGTCGGGTTACGATAAATCTTGTGCCAAAGCCCCCTCAAGGCAAGCAGAACTTATTACAAAATATTTAAAATAAAGTGACGTATCCTCCCCTATAATGACAATAATTATTACTTAGTGGTTGTCCTTAGACTGCAAAAGTTTATGTCTCGCTTAGCATTAAGCCTCTCTAGTTTGAGGTTAGCTCTAAGAATAACTGAAGTAGTTTGTCAATTGTTTATTTTTAGGACGATCGCGTGGTAAAACAATCGCAATTTTCTTTTCTCCAACTTTCAGTGCCAGGACTTTTAGCTTGTTTAACAATCTTAGGTGGGTGCGCGGACAGTACGACAACCCCAACAGCCACTGCTCCCACACCAGCCAAAACTGAAGCTAGTTCTAAACAGACTGAGAAACCTGCTGCAACTCCCTCTAAGTCGGAGAAGTCAGCCAGGATTAATATCAACAAAGCTCCGATCGCGGAATTGGATAAGTTGGAACTTCCCGGCACAAAGCCATCTCTGTCAGAACGTATCCAAGGTGGCAGACCCTACAGCAACCCTGAAGATATGGTCAAGAAAAAAGTAATTTCCCAAGAGGAGTTTGACCTGATTAAGAATCTAGTTACAACTGAAGAGAAGTAAGTAGGAGTAAAGATGGATTTTAGTGCTGCACTTCCAACCTTCTTGATCGTACTGAGAGAGGGAACAGAAGCTACTTTGATAGTTGGTATAGTTCTGGCTTATTTGAGTAAGGCGAAGCAGTCTTTCTTAAGTAAGTGGGTATGGCTGGGTGTAGCTGCTGGACTGTTTGCCAGTAGCGTGATGGGAGCGATCGCTCAAAAACTAATCGGTGGTTTCAGCGGCACCGTTTATTACTTAACCAAGGGCATCTTCTCCTTAGCTGCGATCTTCATGTTGAGTTGGATGTTGATCTGGATGACCCAACAGGCAAAAACTTTAAGGCAGCAAGTTCAGTCCAACGTCGAACATGCTCTTAGCGATCGCTCTTCAAATAAAGCGGGTTGGGCACTACTTACGCTAATTTTTGTCGCGGTTCTGAGAGAAGGAGCTGAGGCAGTTTTATTTATTGCCGGAGCCTTTAACCCAGATCTAAGCCAGTTCGGTTTGTCTCAGTATGCCCCAGCTATAGGCTGCGCCTTGGGAATTATTGGAGCGGCAGCCGTGGGTCTAGGAGTATTTAAATTTGGATTGAAGCTCAATATTCGTCTATTTTTTCAAGTCTTGGGCGTTATTCTGCTCCTGATCGTATCAGGACTGGTAATAACCTCACTTGCTGCCTTCGATCTAGCAAATACGATTGATAAAGTGAAAGACCCTATTACTGGAGCATATCAGTTTCTCGATCCACCCCAAAAGGTCTTTGGTTGGTTTACCCTGGGACCGCAGATCTTAGATACGTCAGGGTTTCTTCCACAAGATAAAGTCCCTGGCATAATTTTTGCGACGTTGTTTGGCTATTCCGATAAGCTGCACTCAGTTCAGCTAATAGCTTATGCGATCTTCCTTGTAACTACTGGTACTTTGTATTTTCGCTCCCTCTCAGGCAAACAAGTAATCCCAGCTATAGTAAGGTCGAGGTAGACCAGAATTTTTAATAAAAGTAAAAGCTGGGCATGTAAAGTGCCCAGCTTTTATATTTTTTTGAACGATAACCCTGAAATTACAAGAAATTACAACGACTTAATCCAAAAAGCCCATGAGTGAAACAGGATCGTCAATTTCATTAGAGGCAACTGGGCGCGTGCCCATAGAAGAGTAAATTTCGCCAATCTTCAACGTACCTGCCATCACGGGGCGCTCGCCTGCAATGTTAAAAACTTCGCTGACCTTGAGCGTAGCTGCCATGACGGGGCGCTCGCCCGCCGAGTGAAACATTTCGCTGACTTTTTGCTTGCCAGCCGTAATCGGGCGATCGCTACCAGCAATATGAATGATATCGGTAACCTGTAAACCCGTGGTGCCAATGGGACGATTGTTAGGCAGTGGAATACTGGGTTGCAGGAGTTGGATTGCACCTTTCTGCTCTGCAGGCGCTTCAGCTACGGCCACAAGCTCGGTAGCAGAACCGCTGGTATCAGTGGTAGCTACACTAGCTACATCAACTGTTTTTTCTTCACTTTTAGTACTCGTAGTACCAGGGCGACGGTTTTTGCCGTTATCGCCTTTATCAACAGTGCTAGTGCTCATACCTGAATCCCTATGAATTATTAACTTACTTTTACTAACAGCAAACAAAAGTCATAATTTAGTTGCTAATGACCCTTGCTTCATTTTTGCAAAGCTTTAAAAACTATTATAAATGTACAAGCCTATTAATGAGCTATAGATAAAACTAAATAAACCTATAAGTTTTTACATATAGCTTTATGATTTTTAGCAATTGCCAATAGTTTTGGCTCATTCTAATTCTGGGGATGACTATCTTTGTTCAGGAAATCGTAAACGTAATTGCTTAGCTCGCTGGCTTTTGCTTTTGAGAATAGAGGCAAGAGACCTAAGGATATATGCTCGCCAGATCGCATCACCAGGTTTACCTTATAACTGGTTGGATCTGACATTTCGGCTACTCCAACTCCATGGGACTCCAGCCTCAGGAGGTCTGATAGCGGTGCCGACCAAATGCGATCGCCAAATAATCGATGATTTACGACTGAAATGCGATTCCCGGCCCGATTTAAGGTAAGGACTATCCTGCCGTTCAGCAGGATCAGCACGATATTAAAAATACCAGCAACGCACAAAAGCGCTCCTAAGCTATAGCTGATGGCTTGAATGTTTTCCTCTATGTTTAGTTTATTGGTGGCGTTACTCTCCAAAAATCGATCGATCTGCGCCGCTAAAGAGCGCTTTTTTTCAGCATCCGCCATGATTAGCGTTAAGCGAAATTGCCCAGTTTGAGTTTCTAAAACTAAGGGGTTGCCAAAAAATTCGTCAGTGCTACTGTCGTCGAGTTTGGCTCCTTTGAGATCGGATAAAGCCCATTCCTTAGACGAAGAGCCAAATATAAGGTGTTGCTGAAATTGGCATTTTCCCACTCCTGCATCGTTTTTGGTGCATGTAAGCGACATGGAGCGCCCAAAGATGGCGGCGACCAGAATTCCACTGCCGATAAAAGTTATTCCAGCTAACCAATAAGCAATTCCAATAGGCTTAACCTGCAATACTAGCTTTTGCAGGCTTGATTCTAGAACCTTAATTTTCATTTGCTATGCCCATTTGCCAGACCATATACTAGGCAGCATCAAAATAGCAAAAATTTCTGCTAAAGCAAACAATAAGTTAAAACAAGTTACACCAAACCCTGTGCGAACTTGATACGCTGCGATCGCTTCATAATATAGCTATAGCCAATAGGCTTAGGACGGGGTGCAGAGGTGGAATCCCTGCGTGGGGGCGTAGCCCCCACACCCCCTGTCCTAATAGATCTGTCTGCGGCTATATTTGAAAGAGATAGAAAAGCAGCTTGGCATGGCTGCCAAACTGCTCGATTCTTGAGGAGAATTAAGGAAATTGATATAGCCCATCGCAAGTGGCGACAGTATACCGGATTATTTGTTACTTATCTGTCCACTCGGTATGGAAGGAGCCTTCTCGATCTATGCGCTCGTAGGTGTGGGCACCAAAGTAATCGCGCTGAGCTTGGGTGAGGTTCTGCGGCAGGCGATCGCGTCGATAGCTATCGAAATAGTCCAGCGAAGCGCTAAATGCCGGAACGGGAATCCCCAGTTTGGCAGCCGATTGCACCACTAACCGCCAGGCATTCTCTTTGCTGAGGATGGTCTGGGTGAAGTCAGCGTCTACTAGCAGATTCGGAAGTTCGGAGTTGCGTTTAAAGGCTTGCTTAATCTTGTCGAGGAAGACAGCGCGAATAATGCAGCCACCCTTCCAAATCCGAGCTACTTCAGCCAGGTTCAGGCCATACTTATATTCCTTGGAAGCCTTTCCTAGGAGCGCCATGCCCTGTGCGTAGGAACAGATTTTCGAGCAGTAGAGCGCATCCCGCACGGCATTGATAAATTCGGCGCGATCGCCATCATATTTGCCAGTTGTCGTACTGGTCAGGATCTTCGATGCTGCCACGCGCTCTTGCTTATAGGAAGACATCACGCGAGCCGTTACCGCTGCAATCATGGTGGGAATTGGTACGCCCAGGTCAAAGGCAGTTTCTACCGTCCACTTCCCAGTTCCCTTTTGCCCTGCAGCATCGAGGATTTTATCTACCAACGGCTCCCCGGTTTGGTCGTCCATTTTGGTAAAGATGTCAGCCGTAATTTCAATCAAGAAAGATTCTAACTCTGTCTGGTTCCATGCCTTAAATGTTTCGTGCAGTTCTTCTGTCCCCATCCCTACGCCTGTTTTAAGCAGATCGTAGGCTTCAGCGATTAACTGCATATCGCCGTATTCAATGCCGTTGTGCACCATTTTGACGTAGTGACCGGCACTGCCAGGGCCAATATAAGTTACGCAAGGCCCATCATCTACTTGAGCGGCGATTTTGGTCACGATCGCTTCGATCTCTGCATAGGCGGTTTTTTGTCCGCCAGGCATAAGGCTTGGACCATTAAGCGCTCCTTCTTCGCCGCCGCTTACGCCCATACCAATAAACTGGAATTGGGCTTTTTCGAGTTCGATCGTGCGGCGATCGGTATCGGGGAAATGGGAATTTCCACCATCGATAATAATATCGCCAGGTTCCAAGAGCGGCGTCAGTTCGTCAATTACAGCATCCACAGGCGCACCAGCCTTGACCATAATCATGACCTTGCGCGGACGCTCCAGCGATTCCACTAGCTCGGCAATACTATATGCTGGTTTTACGTGTTTCCCAGCGGCACGAGTTGCCATAAACTTGTCGGTCTTATCGCGGCTGCGGTTGTAGACCGCGATGGGGAAGCCATTGCGCTCGATATTCAGCGCCAAATTTTCTCCCATGACAGCGAGACCAATTAAACCAAAGCTTTGTTTATCATTTGCCATAAGCGCGGGTTGAGTCGTTTCTTGGGATCTCCACTACCTTAACCCGACCTAATACGATCCCCCCAGCAGCGCAAGTTTTTATTAAGAATCCTCAATATATTTCTTTACTAATCGATCGAGCGATCGCATTTGCCTTAATTTCATGTCGGTACTTGTATGCCTGCAATGGTGCTCCCATTGCAACCATTTGCTTTGAACACCGCTAGATCTTTATGTAGCTATAGCCAATAGGCTTAGGATGGGTGCAGGGGGTTCATGCCTGCATGTCGGGTAACAGACCCCACACCCCCTCCCTGTAATATAGCGGTTTTCAGATCGGAAAGAGCAGGGGGTTTGGGGGCGTTGCCCCCAAGAAGGGGAGGCAGGGCGGTCTTGGGGGTTCCCCGCTAGAGCCACTGCCGTGTGGAACCCCTTCACCCCATCAATAAAACCCGTTCTCAAGTGAAAACCGCTATAACCGATCTGTCTAGGGCTATATTTCTTTACAAATAGTTTCTAAATGCACCGCTGTAGGACTGGTATGAAGTGTGCCAGGTCAGGAGTATCTAACCCGACTATTTTAGCCCGATCGTCCAACCATCGCAGTCGAACGGCTTCTCGAGCATAAGGTCGATCGATGAATTGCGAAGCCTCTTCTGAAGAAAGTGCACCGCCTTGCAACTCCAGACTTACTTGAGAAGCGCGCGAAAGCGTGGACCAATAGTCAGGATCTGCGGTGCAAAGATAGCGTTTCGCATCTACGTGAAGCCGAATGGGTTCTGTTATTGCGGCACCAAATAATTGCTGGAGCAAAGGCAAGGCTCGGTGTTCGTGGCGATCGTCTATGCCTCGTTTGGCAGCATCGTCTCCGAATTCATGGATGAGGTGCCCTAAATCGTGAAGCAAGCAAGCGGCGATCGCTTCGGGGTTTTGTCCCTCTGCTTCGGCGAGCGTAGCGCATTGCAAGGCGTGTTCGAGTTGGCTGACGGCTTCTAATCCATACATTTGCGAACCTCGCTGCGCAAATAGATCGAGTATCGTTTGCAAGGTGGGTTTCATATTGGAATTCTCCTTAGCGTCAACATAGAGAGGCGTACTGAACGATTGGGCGACCAGCAACGTACACTGCCGCGATCGCGCTCGGCATAGCGTTACCTGGCTGCACTAACAAGAAATCGGCATCGTATGTAGGTGCGATTTTTCCTTTGCGATCGCCCAAGCCACTAGCTACAGCAGGACGACCGGAAACCAATTCCCAAGCTTGCTCGAAGGGCATCAAACCCAGTTCCTGCAACTTGAATGGTGCGTGGAACAGGGATGGGTAATGGTAATCCGAACAAAGGATATCCAGGACACCAGCTCGCAAGGCATCGGCGGCATTCATCCAACCCAGATGAGAGCCGCCGCGCACGAGATTAGGCGCTCCCATCAACACCGCAGCACCGTAGGCGCGGGAATTAGCAGCCAATTCGACTGTGGACGGAAACTCTGCGATCGCCACACCTCGGCTTTGACTCAAAGCTACTTTTTCTTCGCTATCATCATCGTGGGACGCGACGGGAATTCTCAAGCTATGAGCGAGTTCCACTAGTTCCTTAACCTGCTGGTGCCCAGGCTCTCTCTGCAACTCGATGCGAGCGAAAAGCTCGTCTATTTCCTCATCCGTTAGTGACAAGCGTCTCCTCAAACCTTTAAGATGGCGCAGCAATTTCTGGGGATTGCCGGGAGGTGGCAGGTGATCGTTGAGAGATAGCATGTGAACTCTCCCCGATTTCAACCAATCACACAGTTCGTCATAGCAATCGGTATTTGCCAGTTCGTGACGGATATGAATGTAGCTATTACAACGTAAGGTGGATTTGCCCGTATCCAAAATAAAATCAAGTAAATTGCGAGCCATTTCTCGACTGCGCAAACCCGGTTCGTAGGAGTCGGTAATGGAATAGAAAAAGGTAGTGATTCCTGCGGCGATAAGCTGGCGGTCATTTTCCGCGATCGCTAGAGAAATCGGGAAGTTTACGCCAGGACGCGGGGCGATCGCCCGTTCAAAGGCATCGCCGTGGATATCGACGATACCTGGGAGCATTTGCAATCCCTTGGTATTAATTTGGTGGCTGCCATTTGGACTAGAACAGGAATCGATACTAGCAAATTTGCCATCTTCCACCAGAACCGTGGCATCCTTGAGCCATCCGTTTGGGGTCAAAACATCTACTCCTTGAATGGATAACGAGCGATCGTCGAGCTGTTTCGAGCGAGATTGAGCTTCCAGAATTGTTCTTTCCATTAACTTATCTACCTTGCAAATTTAAGGTGTAGGGTGGACAATGCTCACCTTACAGGTTACAGATTGGAGCGTAGAGAATATCTAGAATTCCTGTCAGGCGACGCGATATCCCTGACAGATGGTTACCTTAATTTTGGGTACTACACCGTCATCGCGCACGATCGCCAGATCGGCTCGTTTACCGATTTCCAGGCTACCGCGATCGCCATCCAGTCGAATCGCTTTGGCGGGATTGCTAG
This sequence comes from Pseudanabaena sp. PCC 6802, assembly GCF_000332175.1. NCBI lineage: Bacteria > Bacillati > Cyanobacteriota > Cyanophyceae > Pseudanabaenales > Pseudanabaenaceae > Portococcus > Portococcus stanieri. The sequence goes on from NZ_KB235914.1 coordinate 3,832,379, forward strand.
TAATGAGATGGATGGTTTCGTAAAGCGGCTTGCCGGTTTTATGCGCGATCGTGAAGGCAGACTGCAGCAAGCTCAGAGGTACGTAATCAGAGGAAACGATATCGGCTAGATCGCTCTCCACTAAGTCCATAGCGGATACGTTCCCAGAATGAGAACCACCTAAAACTAGATTGGGAGCGCCAACCATTACTTGCAGACCGTTGGTATGAGCTTCCTTTGCTGCGATGAAGGTGGTGGGAAACTCGGCGATCGCCGCCCCTTCCTCCAAGGCGATGCGAACGTGTTCCACCGTTTCGTCGTCGTGACTGGCGAGAGGGATTCCTCTCGCTTGGGTCAGGGCTACTAGAGCGCGACGACTGCTCTCAGCATGGCGCTGCTGGTCGTCGAGGCGATCTTGAATGAATCGCTCCATCTCCCCAGGTTTGATGCCGTGCTTGCCGGAGTAATATGCTTTAAACTTGTCTAGATTGACAAATTGGCGCTGTCCTGGCGTGTGATCCATGAGGGAAATTAAAACTAGTAAGGGACTGCTGGCATAGCGTTCGGTAATGTCATAAACGCGGTCGAATCCCAATTCACATCGCAGGTGTAGGCGGTGATCCACACTGAAACCTCCAGCCTGCTGTCGCTTCTGGATTGCATCGATTGCCTCATCGTATTGGTTAAATCGCAGGGATGTGGGCGTAACATCGCCGATTGCGATCGCATCGCAGACGGTCGTGATACCTGCGGCAGCCAACTCGCGATCGTGGTAGATCGCGGCAGCCTCCAGGGGCCAGCGAATGCCGGGACGGGGCGAAATACAGGTTTCCAGGTTGTCGGTATGCAGTTCGACTAAACCGGGCATGAGATAGTCACCGCCACCATTCTGTCCGATCGCCACAACGTCTGGCTGGATGTCGGCGATCGTACCGTCGCGGACGACTAGGGTGCCCAAGATCTCGCGATCGGGTAGCAGGAGCCGATAATTAGTATAAATCTGTTCGTTCATGATTCCGTATATTCGCGATCGATATTATGGCGGGTGAAGGATAAATCCCGGTTACAAAGTCGCGATCGCACTTCTCGATCGTGAAAGATGCCAATCAGCGTGCATCCTCTGGCTTTGCGTTCCTCCAGTAACTCCACGACAACTTCGCAGTTGATGGCATCCAGCGCCGATGTCGGTTCGTCCAACAGTAAAATTGGATAATCCACCACCAGAGCGCGGGCGATATTGACCCGTTGCTTTTCACCTCCCGAAAAAGTAGTGGGAGAAAGTTGCCACAGGCGTTCGGGCAAATTGAGGCGACAAAACAGTTCTCCGACCGTTTTCTCTGCCACCTCTGCTTCTATGCCTAGTTCCAATAAAGGTTCGGCAGCTACTTGCAGGGCAGGCACGCGGGGAATGACGCGCAAAAATTGACTGACATAGCCAATCGTCTTCCTCCGCAATTCCAATAGTTCGTGAGGTTCCAGTTTTGTCAAATCTACCCACTCGCCGTCGCGTTCGATCCAAATTTCACCGCGATCGCAGTGATAATTTCCATACAGGCAGCGCATAAAAGTAGACTTGCCACTGCCTGATGGCCCGGTCAAAGCGATACATTCTCCAGCGTTGGCCGTCAGAGAAACCCCAGATAGGACAAGAAGTTCGGTTCCTCCTTGCTGATGCAGCGTAAAGCTTTTATGCAAGTTGTCAACCTGCAATCTCTTTTGGAAGGTAGGTTGGATAGAAGTATGAATGTCTCGAACATCTGCGATTTTCATGTTTGCGAATTCTCTTCTGGATTAAGGAGTGAGGGTAGCGCTTGCTAAAAGTTGGGTGTAGGGATGCTGGGGATCGTCCAGCACCCGATCGGTCAGCCCTTCTTCCACGACCTGGCTGTTTTTCATTACCAGCAGGCGATGGGCTAAAAGCCTTGCCACTCCAAGATCGTGGGTAACAAGAATGATGCTGAGGTGAAAGGTGCGGACGAGCGATCGCAGTAAATCCAGCAAGCGCGCCTGTACCGATACATCTAATCCTCCGGTTGGTTCGTCCATCAAAACCAGGCGAGGGCGGGTGACCAGGACGCGAGCCAGTTGCAAGCGCTGCTTCATACCTCCCGAAAAAGTTGTAGGGACGTCGTCCATGCGAGATGGATCGATTTCCACCTGTTGCAACCAGTAAGCTGCCTCCTGGCGCATGTTGCCATAGTGTCGCGCTCCCACATCGAGCAGCCGCTCCGCTATATTAGCTCCAGCACTCGCTTTCATCCGCAATCCATCGTGGGGGTTCTGCTGCACAAATCCCCATTCCGTTCTCATCAACCGACGGCGCTGTGGTTCTGGTAATTGGATAATATCTAGTGGCTCTCCATTATTGTTGGTGTAGGAGATCGCGCCCATATCGATCGCGAGTTTGCCCGCGATCGCGTTCAGCAAGGTCGTCTTGCCCGAACCGGACTCGCCGACGATTCCCAACACTTGACCGGGATAAAGGTCGAAAGAGACGCGATCGCACGCCTGAATTGCGCCGTAGGATTTACTAAGATGTCGTACTTTGAGTAGGGGTTGCATGTGACTGCCTTTGATTGCAATAGTCTGTATCCGAGCAAATCCAGAGCCGTCCGCCCCGGTCGTCGATAACCACTTCATCGAGGTAACTTTCCGTTGAACCGCAAAATTCGCAAGCTCGATCCCATCGTTCCACGCTAAAGGGATAGTCTTCAAAATCCAGGCTTTTGACAGGCGTATAGGGAGGGATGGCATAGATGCGTTTCTCTCGCCCAGCCCCAAATAGTTGCAGTGCCGGACTCATGTGCAGTTTAGGATTGTCAAAGCGCGGAATCGGGCTGGGACTCATTAAGTAGCGATCGCCGACGATCGCTGGATAGTCGTAGGCGGTGGCGATATGGCCGTATTGCGTGATGTCTTCGTAAAGCTTGACGTACATCGGCCCGTATTCTTCCAGAGCGTGCATTTTGCGGGTTTCCGCTGCTGACGGTTCCAGCCAGCGCAGTGGTTCGGGGATCGGCACCTGAAACACGATAATCTGTCCCTCTCGCAAAGGTGTTTCGGGAATGCGATGGCGGGTTTGGATTAAGGTCGCAGCTTCGGTCTGCTGCGTGGTTTTTACGTGGCAGACTTTCTTGAAAAAGTTGCGAATGCTTGCGGCATTAGTCGTATCGTCCGCGCCTTGATCGATAACCTTCAAGATATCGTCCTTGCCAATTACGGAAGCCGTCACCTGAATGCCACCCGTGCCCCAGCCATAGGACATGGGCATTTCCCTAGAGGAAAAGGGAATTTGATGGCCGGGGATAGCAACAGCTTTTAAGATGGCGCGACGAATGGAACGCTTGGTTTGCTCGTCTAAGTAAGCGAAATTGAATCCCGTTGAGTGATTCCAATCTTCGGCAAGATAGCCATTACCGTTCAGATCTTTGTTATTGCGGTTCGAGTTTGTCATCATCAATCTTCTCTCTCCCCTCCTGGCAAAATCGGTTCTGCGACTGGAGTACCCGATCCTGTAGTTGAACGATCGAGGCGATCGCCTGAGCATCCCAATATTTCTAGCGAATCGGACGATACTGACATTTCTAATTCTTGGTGACCGTTGGCATTATAACCGTTCGCACTGCCTTTCTCCTGACGCAGTTTGCGAATGAGGTTGAGTTCGGCTTGGAAGTCAATATAGTGCGGCAGTTTCAGGTGCTGGACGAAACCCTGAGCTTCGACATTGTCGGAATGGGACATCACGAACTCAATATTTTGGGCAGGTCCTCGGATCGTTTCGTCAAATTCCTCCGCTCGCAGGGCGCGATCGACCAGTGCCACAGACATGGCTTTGCGTTCGTTATGTCCGAGAACCAGACCGTAACCCCGCGTAAACTGCGGCGGGTTGTCTTTATTACCTTTAAACTGGTTCACCATCTGCACTTCCGTAGCGGTAATTTCACCCACTACAACCTCAAATCCCAATTCCTCCGGACAAATGACAACATCCACTTCACCCATGCGAATTTCACCAGCGAAAGGGTGATTTTTACCATAGCCCCTTTGAGTTGAGTAGGCTAGGGACAGTAGAAATCCCTCGTCGGCGCGGGCGAGATTCTGCAACCGTGCATCTCTGCCAACTGGAAAACTGAGGGGTTGGCGGGTCAGATCGAAGATCGGTGCTGCCTCTTCCAGGCTGGATTCGGCCTGAATCGTTCCTTCACGCTCCAGAATATCTGTGGCATGTGACATGGGCAATAATTCTTCCTCTGCTTCTGGAGCAGACGATGGCGCTTCCTCCTCAGCCATTAATTTGAAGTCCAGCAAGCGGTGGATGTAGTCGAAGGTCGGCCCCAAGCACTGTCCGCCTGGCACGTCCTTAAAAATCGCGGAAATACGACGGCGGACGTGCATTTCTGCCGTATTCAGCGGTTGGCTGTAGTAGAAGCGGGGCAACGTAGTGCGGTAAGCGCGCAACAGGAAAATCGCCTCCACCAGATCGCCCCAGGATTGTTGGATTGCTAAAGCTGCTAGTTCGCGATCGTAGAGACTGCCTTCCGCCATGACGCGATCGACTGCTAGCTTCAGTTGCTGTTCGATCTGCTCTAGAGAAAGTTTTGGAACTGTGGGATCGCCGCGCCGCAGTTGCTGGAGGAGCATTTCCGCATTCTCGATCGCTTTTTCGCCGCCTTTAACCGCTACATAGGCCATGCCATCAGACCTCCATTTTTGTTTTACTGAGAACGCACTTAAAACTCCAACCGTGTTGCTTGAATCCCAGCGATCGGTAGAATTCATGGGCGCGATCGCGTTTCAGATTAGATGAGAGCGCTACTTTATAACATCCCGCTTCGGCACTGAGTTGGATTGCAGCCCGCATCATCGCCGCGCCGATGCCCTGACCGCGCCGATCCGAACGCACCGTCACGGCATCGAGGATGGCATACTTGTGATAGCCGCGATGCATCATGGTGGGAACGTAGAGGAGGCTAAACGTACCGACTGGCCCGCTTTCCTGAAATGCTAGATAGATAAAATAGTTGGGAACCATCGCGATCGCGTCGAATAGTTCTGCGATCGTTTCAGCGGGTAATGGATTCTCTGCATCCATGTCAGCATAAAGTTCCTGAAGGAGAGGCAGATCGGCGGAGGTGGCACAACGAATGTCTAAGGGGATTTCTAAGGCGTTTTTTCTCATGGCGTTCCCTCCAATCTAACTGCTCTAGTTGTGCGTGGCAAGCCGATCGCAGCATCTCCTGTAAAGAAGAAGACATCAATCCCTAATGGATAGGCTTGATGATTTGCTTCCCATTGCTCCCAGAACGCAGCATTAACTTGCGGTCGGACTGCGCGCCGATCCAAAATTCCATACCCTGTAAGCGTTACAGACCGCCCACCTCCCCAACTGGGAATTTGGATTAGTAATGTTGTGGAGGCTTCCGGTTGCTCGTGGGTGCCCCAATTGAAGCGATCGAGTTCGGGCATGGCATCGATCTGTGAAATGACAGCAAAATCAGCGCGATTGGGTTCTGTCGCAAACTGACATCCCGTATGAAACTGCAACCAATTTTTGACTGCTGCCTCAGATGACGGTTGCAGCCAGATCGCTACATCTAAGTCGAACAGCGTTAAGCAAGCAGATGCGCAGGCAGGGGTTAACCCCACAGGTGGGTGGATTTCAGATGCGATCGCGCTGGGTAAACCAGGATGGGCGCAGGCATCGAGCAGCGCTCGAAATGTTTGCTGGGCATCATTGACGGGGTTGGCAAAACCAGGAAGCGATGGAGTAATAAAGGACGCAGTCATCTTAGCTCAACACCTCGCCTCTAAGCATCGTGAAAAAGTTAACTTTAGTCGCTGCCGTTTGGCGATCCCGGATGCCTTTCTGGCGATCGCGCTGTTCTCGGAGTGGGCGAACAACTTCAGCCTGCACTCGATCGTGCCAGTCGGGATGCTGCAAGAGGGCATCGCACAGAGCAGCCAGTTCGGCATGGCGGCGCGATCGCCCTGCCACATAACTGAACCCAGTAATTGCCTCGCGCTCGGGAGAAGGTGCTAACTGGACGGCACAGCGAGCGATTGGCATTTCGCCCAGGTTGAATGCCTGACCGTTCCCGCCTGCTCGACCTCGCACCATTACCAGACCGATTTCCGGCGATCGCAAAAAGCTGTAGTTGGGTATACCCTCCAATTGGCCGACGTGTTGCTCCAGTGTACCGAGAGCAGCTTTTGCCAGGGTTGCCATCCATGCTTGTCGTTCTAGTTGCAGGGTCATTGCGGGTTCCATATGCAACCAAGTTATCTTAAACTAGTCTTAACTTATCTATATGTCTAGACAAATTGGAGCTGAAAATACATTAACCGAACGGTTGGCACTTTGCAACCCCTAATTTATGAACTCTGAAATTACACCGCTGTACGTCCAAATTGCCGCCGAACTGCGGCATAACATTCAGCAAAATGTCTATCGAGTTGGCGAGCAATTACCTACGGAAGCTCAGTTGGCAGAACGGTTTGCCGTCAATCGACATACTCTGAGACAGGCGATCTCCCTGCTGAAAACAGAGGGATTATTGCGGGTAGATCGCGGACGGGGAACTTTTGTAGCTGGCCCCACCATTCGCTATCCGATCGGGCATCGGGTTCGTTATAATGAAGCCCTTAAAGCCCAGGGGCGGCAAGCTAGCTTCCTACTCCTGCGCGCGCTAGAGACTCCAGCGGATACTGCCGTAGCAAAGGGGCTAGAAATCGCACCAGGCGAATCTGTAGCGCTCGTTGAAAGGCTGGGTTTTGCCGATGGCGAACCGATTAGCATCACAACGGGTTATTTTCCCCTCAAGCATTTTCCAAACCTGCTCGATCCATTTAGCCTCGAACAATTGCAAGCTCTTCAATCGCTTTCCAAGTGGTTGCAACAGAATTATGGCTGCGATCATATTCGTCGCTCCACTACAGTTTCCGCCCGCTCGGTTTTGCCGCAAGATGCGCGCTTGCTGCAATTACCGCTCAACCAGCCCGTGCTTTTAGCCGAATCAGTCAATGTTGATCGCGCCGGGAAAGTTATCGAATATGGCGTGACGCGACTGAGAGGCGATCGCGTTGAGTTAGCGTTTGAGAACAGAATTTAACCATAGCTTAAATTTTTGTTTGCCTAAGCCTATCCGTTTCTTAACCTTGAAACTTTAGAGTGAAAGTTATGCAGTTTCTAGGCTAGGAAAATTTCCGTGACCGCAACGATTGAAGTCAGTAACTTGTCCAAAAGTTTTAAAGGCAAACCTGCACTACAGAATATCTCGTGCTTCATCGCACCGGGAGAAATGGTTGCGCTAGTTGGAGCTTCCGGCTCTGGCAAATCCACTCTCTTGCGACACCTAAATGGCTTAGCAACTGCGGACGCTGGGACAGTTTTAGTTTTTGGCATCCCTTTGCAAACGGATGGACGCTATCATTCCAACGTTCGTTCCCTGCGCAGCCAGATTGGGTATATATTTCAGCAGTTCAATCTGGTAAACAGGTTGACGGTTTTGGAAAACGTCCTGATCGGCACTCTGTCCCGGACGAATTGGTGGCGATCGCCGCTACGCCTGTTTGATAAGGAACAGAAGCTGCACGCCCTCTCAGCACTAGAGCGAGTGGGAATTCTGGAACAGGCATATAAACGCTCCTCCCATTTATCAGGAGGGCAACAACAACGGGTAGCGATCGCTCGCTGCCTGGTTCAGGGAGCCATGATTATTCTGGCGGACGAGCCAATTGCTTCTCTAGACCCAGAATCTGCTCGTAAAGTGATGGAATTGCTAGTCGAACTGAATCAAGAACGCGGGATTACCATTGTCAGCGCCCTGCATCAGATTCAATACGTCCGCCATTACTTCAAACGAGCGATCGCGCTCAGAGATGGCGAGATTTCATTTGACGGATTGACCTCCATGTTAAACGATGCCAAGTTGCAAACCCTTTATGGGTTGGCAGCTTCAGAACTCGTGATGTCAGGTCATGGAGAACTCCTAGTCTGAGAACTATAGCGGTTTTCAGATCGGAACAAGTAGGAGGTTTGGGGGCGTTGCCCCCAAGAAGGGGTGGAACCCCTTCACCCCATCAATAAAACCAGTTCTCAATTGAAAAGTGCTATATTCTGAACCTGAAATAAAGATCGGACAATCCGAACTGACGATCGGAATCCAGTTTTTCTCCTCCTACGCGCTTATATTTCTACTGTTTAAGGAATCAATTTAAGGATTTAATCATGAAAAGACGTTCTTTTGTACAGCCAGCTTCTTTATTTGCGCTCTCCCTAGCTGGTACTAAGCTCATCTCGGACTTTTCAACTGGCACTGAAGCAGCAAGCGCGCTGGATATTAAGCAGATCAATTTTGGCATTCTCTCTACAGAATCGCAGGCTAATCTCAGACCTCTGTGGGAGCCATTTATTGCGCAAATGTCAAAATCAATCGGGGTTCCCATCAAGCCTTTCTACGTCACTCAATATGCCGGTGTTATTGAAGCAATGCGTTTTGGTAAAGTACAGGTTGCTTGGTATGGGGGTAAATCCTATATTGAGGCGGCGAGAATTGCCAACGCCGAGGTTTTTGCCCAGGTTGTCAATACCGATGGCACAAAGGGCTACTATTCCCACCTGATTATGAATAAAGCGAATCCCTTAACCACGCAAGCAAAAGCGATGGGTGGGGATAAATTCGTCATCAAAAATGCCTCAAAACTGACATTTGCCTTTAACGATCCTAACTCCACTTCGGGTTTTTTGGTGCCAAGTTATTACATTTTTGCTAAGAATGATGTCGACCCTAAGAAAGCATTTAAGCGACTGGTTTTCGCTGGAAACCACGAGGCAACGGCTTTAGCAGTAGCAAACAACCAGGTTGATGTTTCTACAAACAGTAATGAAATTCTAGAGCGCCTGAAAAAAACTAACTCAAGCGCTCGCCAAAAACTTGAAGTTGTTTGGACTTCTCCCGTTATTCCCAGCGATCCGATCGCCTATCGCAAGGATTTACCAGAGGATCTAAAGAAGAAATTTCGCAACTTCTTCTTCAACTATAAAGACTCCAAGATTCTCACCCCTATGGGTTGGGGAGGCTTTGCTGCTGCTCAGGACAAGACCTGGAACGCAATTCGCGAACTGGACATTGCCAAGCAGGTTCTGGAGATCAAAAACAAAGATAGTTTGAACGAAGCAGACAAGAAAAAGCTTAACGAGTTGAATCGCCAGCTTCAGGCTCTGCAAAGAGGTTAAACCTTTATCTCGATCGCGAATGAAAGCTCCAAAACAGGACAATCTTATCAACAGCCCAAATAATGGGTCTGGGTTTTCTCCAGAAGCGATCGCCATGCTGGAACGGGAAGCAAAACTTGTCACAATAAAGCGGGTGATATTCTCGATTGCCGCAATTGCGATTTTGATAGCTTCATTTATGCAGAGCGAGATCGATTTACCCCAATTGCTTTCACGTGGGGATAACATGTCTGAATACATCCGGGGATATTTCCCACCCGATTTTTCGGATTGGTCGTATTACCTGGAAGAAACGCTCGATACTATATCGATGGGAATTTGGGGAACCTTGCTCGCAGCGATCGCAGCGGTACCTCTTTCAGTTCTTGCATCCAATAATATCTGTCCGTTTTGGATCGTACAGCCCGTGCGGCGCATACTGGATATCCTCCGAGCCATTAACGAATTAGTTTTTGCACTCATCTTTGTAGTTGCTGTGGGGTTGGGGCCATTTGCTGGAGTACTGGCACTGTTTGTCTACACTACTGGTATCCTAGGGAAACTCTTCTCAGAGGCGGTGGAAGCGATCGACATGGGGCCAGTGGAAGGCATCCGCGCTACAGGGGCTTCAAAGGTGCAAGAAGTTATTTACGGAGTGATCCCTCAAGTTATGCCCCTGTGGACTTCATTTACTCTATATCGCTTTGAATCGAACGTTCGTTCTGCTTCTGTCCTGGGAATTGTTGGTGCTGGTGGAATTGGCGTTTCGCTATATCAAAGCTTTGGCTCGTTTCAATATCAGAAAGTCTGCGCTATTTTGATTATTTTGGTAGCTGCTACAGCTATCATTGACGCTTTATCAGCTAGAATTCGCGCCTGGTTAGTTTGAGAATGCTAGTGCGCTCCATTGCTTAGAGAGTGAAACTGGCTCGACGAACTTGGGGGGCGATCTGTAGTGTTGCCAACAAGCAAATGTATAGCCCCTTACCCAAGAATCGAACTTGGTACGCCGTCCTTCGGAAAGACAGCTCTGCAAAATCCAGCAGGCAAGGGAGAACCCCTCTGGGTGGAATCGAACCACCGCATCCGACGTTCGTAGCATCAGCGCTAGCTCCACTAGCAGAGGGAAATCCACCGAGGAGGTACTGCCCCTCCTGACAACACAGTTATCGGCTGTGCGCGTCGCTATTTCCGCCTTCGGTGGGAAAGGAGAGTAGAGGAATCGAACCCCTAGAGCGTTACCCTACCCTAGTTTTCAAGACTAGTTGCCAACCATTTAGCGGTACTCTCCATTTGGGATGTCTGGCCAGACTCTAACTGGCTAATACTGGATTCACAGACCAGCACCGCGATCGCTTTGGTCTCAGACACAAGGGGATAGTGGGACTTGAACCCACAACCAATCGCTTAAGAGGCGATCGCTCTGCCAATTGAGCTATATCCCCAATAAAAAGGGTGCTTGACGGGACTTGAACCCGTTAACAACTGACTTCACAGGCCAGCGTCTCGACCGCTTTGACTTCAAACACCATCAGTGGATTCTGGTCGGAGTCGAACCGACATCTTTCTACTTGCAAGGTAGACGCTTTCCCAGTTAAGCTACAGACCCATAACGAGGACGGCAGGACTCGAACCTGCACGAGTCACTTTAGAAGAGTGATGCTCTGTCCGTTGAGCTACATCCCCATCGATCCTGGCAAGAATCATTTTGATTTCTTTTTTGTTACACTGACGTTTGCTGGCAGCATAAACCGCCCTACCATATTCTTGCTCTGCCACTTGATGTGTAATCCACTCTTTGAGAATTCCATCCCTTACTTTTTCCAAAGGAGGGAAGTCTCGAAACGTCACAATATACCAAACCCCATCCAACTTGCGATAGTAGTGATTTGCATCAATTCTCACGATATCGTCTCGCTGTTGGGGTTTTATCATTGGTTTGGGCTTGGGCGATCGCACTGCCAAACAAAGAAGGCCCGTATCGGGATGAATATAAAATTGGCTTCGATCCCACCACTTAGTAAGTTGACAATTTCGGTAGCCCCTACAGGTTTTGCGATAGGGAATGCCCTCGACGATCTTGACATGTCTCTCCACATAGTCCCAAAGATGATCGATAACGTGCTGACCGATGGTAGTGCTGCGATCGAGCCGCTGACAGAGATCCCGATAAACATCATTCCAAGGTTGGCCCACCTTGGACAGCAACAGGCGGCGCAAAGGGCCAAGATGGTCGGAGAGCCACTTAGTCTTATTCCTTACTTTAATCAGATAAGGACGGAACAGTCCGTCATCAGATGCTTCTTGGGAGAGCTTATAGAGCATCTTCTTAGTGCCTTTGATGCTTTTAGATCTGATTCTCATGCCGCCTCGCGGTCGCTCAATAACGATCTCATTTAATCGATGTTCGCTCATAGTTTTACCTGTTTTGATATAAAAGATATAGTCCCGGCAGGATTCGAACCCGCAATCCATTGCTTGTAGGGCAAGTGCTCTCCCGTTGAGCTACAGGACTATGTTTGTTAAGTTCCACGAAAAGTGGAAAGCGAGTGAAGGGATTTGAACCCTTGCGCTGAGACTGGCAGACTCAGATGCTAGCCGCTACATCACACCCGCAAATTTCCAAGCGGATAATGGGAGTCGAACCCATATCAAGAGGTTGGAAGCCTCACATGCTTTCCTTTGCACCATATCCGCATGATGGTTGCTGACCGTCCAGCCTGGTGGAAATCTCAAGGTTTTATGGAACCTGCAACCAATCTCCAGGATTTAATCGAGGTTTATGGGTTAACCTTTTAGACTTGATTAGCTAAAGATTGAGACATGACCCTTGAGTGTTAAGCGTTGAGCTTTAAACTTTAAGGTTCATGGAAGATGGAGCTGGAGTCGAACCAGCAACTTCACGCTTTCATGCATGACGCTCAGCCATTGAGCTATCCATCTCAAACCATAAATTTAGAGATTTTCAGACGGCCAGCAATATTCAAACTTTAATCTGGTACTTCTACCATAGTTCTAGCGTTACTAATAGAAAGAACGCGATCGACAGTAGATTTAAACTCTTCTATGAAGAATTGCCTTCTCTCAGTATCTTCTGCCAGACGGACTGGATCGAGCAATTCGATGCCCTCACGAGCAAGGAAGCTATCAGCCAGATTTTGATATTTCTCAGAAGAAGCGTTTTTTCCCAAGACTTCGATCGCCAGTTTATCAAGACGCTCTTTGACACGCGCTTGAGCTACGTCGTAATCCTTGCGGGCACGAGCATAGGCTGACTGCATGGTTCTGAGAACCCCTTCGTAGTACGCGATGAAACTCTTCATCTCAATTGCTTCGGCGACAGTCATCTCTTGACCTGCCACAGTTACCATCGTTGCAGCGTTTGAGAGAACCAGCGATCGCTTAATTCCCCGCCGTCTGACAATCAGGGCATCTACCTTTTGCAGAGCCGCTCTTGCCTTGGTTTGATGCTCTTCGCGAGTTTTATAACCAGTTGGCACCTTACCCACTTCAACTACAGCGATCAGCGTGTTATTATCCAGCTCGATTGTGGCAGAAGCAATCCGCTTTTCAAGCAAAGTCAGTTCTGCCAATGCATCTGTGACTGTCATAATTGTCATCTCCCCACCTCCTGTTTAGATTTCGGTTTTTTGTTCCGTACGCATTTTTTGTACGTCAAGCGTTGCTTTATGAGTTGGCAACAGAGCTGGTGACAGGAATTGAACCCGTAACCCATCGCTTACAAGGCGATCGCTCTTCCAATTGAGCTACACCAGCATATTTGGTGGCAGGGGCAAGATTCGGACTTGCCGATCTCGACGTTATGAGCGTCGCGAGCCGCCATTGCTCCATCCCTGCAAAGGGTCATACTGGGATCGAACCAGTCTAGTCTCGCTTAAAAGGCGAGCGCATCCATCCACTCTGCCAATGACCCATTTTTATCAATCCGAGTGGTAGGATTTGAACCCACGACCTTCTGCTCCCAAAGCAGTCGCGCTCGCCAAGCTGCGCCACACCCGGACAATACTCCCGACAGGATTTGAACCTGTAAAACCCAGCCTCTCATACTGGTGTGTATACCATTCCACCACGGGAGCAAATACCCCTGACAGGACTCGAACCTGCAAAAACACAAGGTCTAAGCTTGCGACGGTTTCCAATTACGTCACAGGGGTAAAGTCGGGATGGTTGGATTTGAACCAACGACTCCATGCTCCCAAAGCATGGCTTCTGGCCGCTGAATTACATCCCGAAATACTCCTGACAGGATTTGAACCTGCACTAACTGGTATCTGATGCCAGTGCCTCTGCCTTTGGGCTACAGGAGCGTAGTTGGATACTCCTAGTGGGAGTCGAACCCACATCGAACTGGGTTTAAGAACCCATTTAGGAAGTCGCAGTTGCCAGATTTCTTAGCATTTTGCGGATTAAAGCCAAGTAAATAAACGATTCAGACATTTGCTCATAAAATTCATAATCCTTGCTTAGTCTACGACAATTACCTAACCAAGCAAAGGTTCGCTCTACCACCCAACGCTTTGACTCCACTACAAAACCTTTCTGATTGTCTGCCCGTTTGCTAACTTCCCAAAGCCATCCGAAGTTGTCGTTGACCCATTGTGTGATTTCATCACCAGAGAATCCAGCATCAACCAGAATTTTCTCTAATCGTGGTAATGGAGATGTGAGATTCTGTAACAACTGCTTAGCTCCTGCTCTTTCACCGATGTTAGCTGCACACACCAACACCTTTACAACTAAGCCCAAGGTGTCAACCATAGCGAAGCGTTTTCTGCCCTTGATTTGCTTACCGCCATCAAAACCTCGACTGCCCGCACTTTCTGTTGTCTTCACACTCTGGCTATCGATACTCACCAAGCTTGGGGTCGCCTCTTTACTAACCTTTTCCCTAAATTGTTGGCTCAATTTGCGATTAATCTCCTCCAGTAGCCCAGTTCTTTCCCACCTTTGCCAGTAGAAATAGACCGTTGAGTAAGGCGGAAAGTCATGGGGTAGATTCTGCCATGTACAACCATTTTTGAGTATATAGAAAATGGCATTCAGTAACTCTCGCATATTTGTTTTGGGTGGCCTACCCCATTTTGATGGTTTGGGTAGCATGGGTGCGATAATTTCCCATTCTTGGTTGGATAAATCGGTATTATAGGATCGGCGCATCTCTTCAGGTTTATACTAGACTTCATCAGTATTTATACCTGCTTTTGGTGCGCCTTTTACTTCCTAAATGGCTTCTAAGCCAGTCGCCTCTGCCAGTTGGGCTATAGGAGCATAGTTCCAATACTCCTGGTGAGATTTGAACTCACACTTGACTACTTTTGAGATAGTCGCCTCTGCCGTTGGGCTACAGGAGCAAACTCGGAAGGAAGGAATTGAACCTCCAAACATCGCGTTCAAAGCGCGATCGCTTTGCCTATTTGCGTACTTCCGATTAACTGCCGAGGTAGGGTTTGAACCTACACAACTCCACTTTCAGAGAGTGGGGACTTTGCCAATTCGTCTACTCGGCACCAACTGCCTCGGTAGGACTCGAACCTACATCTTTCCGCTTAACAGGCGATCGCTCTGCCATTGAGCTACAAGGCAATAAGCCCCCCAGATCCGATTTGAACGGATGACTTCCTGTTCTTCAGACAGGCACTCTCACCGAACTGAGTTACCGGGGGATAAGGAGAGGGAGGGATTTGAACCCATCGACGGTCTTTTGAACCGTTCCTTCTTAGCAGGAAGGTGCTATAAGCCACTCAGCCACCTCTCCCAAAATGGGGCGGGTTGGATTTGAACCAACGTGGGATTAACCGGATGTTTTACAGACATCTTGCTTCAGCCGCTTGCATACCGACCCATAGTTGATATAGCGGTTTTCAGATCGGAGTTAGGTAGGGGGTTTGGGGGCGTTGCCCCCAAGAAGGGGTTCCACCCCTTCACCCCATTAATAAAACCCGTTCTCAATTGAAAAGCGCTATAGTGCTGACGGGATTTGAACCCGCAATCGATGCTTTGAAAGAGCACCCGCTTCAACCATTTGCGTACAGCACTATGAAAACTTTCTCGCGTTCTTTCATTGCCATATCTCACGTAGGGGCAGGTTTAGCCAGGTACTGTCGGATATTGCCAATAACCTTTATGCAAAACCTGCCCCCTACAGCCATGAAATTTTTACGCTAAAAATATGAAAGAGAAATACGCAGGAACCAGGACTTGAACCCGGAACATCAGTTTTGGAGACTGAGGTGTTGCCAATTACACCATCCCTGCATTTTGGTAGCAGTGGCGGGAGTCAAACCCACAACCTATCATCTTATGAGGATGCTGCTCTATCGTTGAGCTACACTGCCACTATATAGCGGTTTTCAGATTGGAGTTAAGTAGGGGGTTTGGGGGCGTTGCCCCCAAGAAGGGGAGGCAGGGCGGTCTTGGGGGTTCCCCGCTAGAGCCACTGCCGTGTGGAACCCCTTCACCCCATCAATGAAACTTGTTCTCAATTGAAAAGTGCTATATCCAAGGCTGAGGTGAGATTTGAACTCACGCATAGAAGCTTTGCAGGCATCTCCCTTAAACCGCTTGGGTACTCAGCCATTTGGGAGCCTTGACGGGAGTTGCACCCGCTTCTTTCTGACTGAGAATCAGAACGACTTATCTGCTCGTCCACAAGGCTATCAGCGGGGGTAAGGAGATTTGAACTCCCGATCTTCGGCTCGACAGGCCGCTGCTTTAAACCGCTAAGCTATACCCCCATCAGTCAACTTCTGGAAACTTGAGAAATCTCTCATAAATATTTGCAGGAGAAATCTCCTCGCAGTTAGCCCAATTGGTTGAGGTCAGGCACGGGGGCGCTACCCCTAAAGTTACCAATAGGCTTTTTAGCTCTTCGCCTGCACTCGATCGCGTGGCTTTCGCTATTTCGATTTCCACCAGAAGTTGAATTTCTCTTTCTTTATACCAATTTGAACAGTAAACATGACAGATCGAACGGGGTGAAGGGGTTCCACACGGCAGTGGCTCTAGCGGGGAACCCCCAAGACCGCCCTGCCTACCCTTCGTGGGGGCAACGCCCCCACACCCCATCCGTAACCACAACAATTTAAATTGGTATTACTTGATGGCAAACTATTTAGTTTTCATGGTTCGGTTGGAATCCTTTCGTCATCCATGTAATATACTGTAGTATATGTATTACAAATTTGTCAATAGGTTTTGGAAATTTTTTTAGAAGATATTTGGAAGTCCCAAATTCACTATTTGGATTTCCTGTCCCTTGTAGGTGGTAGTGCTTCGTGCCCACCCTCCTGCGCGATTATTACGAGTTCGCATTAGATGGTTGCCACACGTTTATTAAGACACATATCTATCTAAGGGATTTGCGCAAAATAAGATGCCTGCGATGTGTTAGGCGATAGCCGTAATGCATCCTACGGTGGGGCATTATCTAACCGCATCTCCCTAATGTAGTTATGACGTGCTAACACCTGCGTGAGGTTGAGTCAACTGCCATACCCTATGCAGATAGAATTCCACGCGATCGCTCAAAGCAGATGCGAAAATTCCTTCTTCAGCATCGGGAGCGGATGCCACCCATACGCCCTTAACGCTAACTTCCACATACTGAGCATCAACGATTCCCAGCGAAATGGTTTTAGAGCGATCGCTTCTAATCGCTTCATCTAAAAGCGCTAGATCGGGAGTTTGGATTGGCAGTAGAAATGAAGCACAGCCGGGTTCGACGTGAATCGTAGCACCACTGCGCAGTGCCAAAATTACGCGATTGGAGACAAAGGATTCCACAGAGCAGGCAGTCCACTCCAAATGCAATCCGGATTCGATATAGTTGATTTTCAACATAACTCTGTTAGTTGTTTGATATTCCCTTTTAGTCGCAAGAACTCTGTTGGGAGCTTCTAGTGGGTATCTAATTCACTAGAAATTCTCACAGGTTTTCTAAACTCACTTAGGTATCGCTTCGGGATCGACTAACCCTAGCTGTGGCTTCCCTTTTGTTCCCGCCAAAATTGTTCGGCAAAGGCAACTGTAGGATGTACGGGAGCTTTGGGCTTAGTTCGTAAGGTCATCCCTGCCTCGTGAGGCGTGCGATCGCCCTTGGACTGATTGCACCGCTCGCAGGCAGTGACGACGTTCTCCCATGTATGGGAGCCGCCTTTAGAACGGGGCAGCACGTGGTCGAGCGTCAGATGTTTTACACTGCCACAGTACTGGCAGGTGTGGTTGTCGCGCCGCAGTACCTCTTTGCGATTAACGGGTGGAACTCGCCACAGCCGCTCGGTTTTGCCAATCGTGAGACGGATATGCTCCGGTACGAATAGCACCAGGCGCGGTGCGATCACCTGCCAACCCCGATCGCCCATGTAACTTAGGGGTTCAGCACGACCTGCAATCAGAAGCGCAATCGCTCGTTTGATGTTGATTCGACAGATGGGCAGATAGTTTTGCGAAAATACTACTACCGTCTGTCGCAGTACTTCTGGTTCTAAATGTTTTGCCTGTGTCACCGTTTTACTCCACTGATTTAAAGCCTGGGCTTATAGCGTTTTTCAATTGAGAACGGGTTTTATCGATCGGGGTAAAGGGGTGGAACCCCAACCTGGGGGCAACGCCCCCAACCTCCTACTTCGTCCGATCTTGAAAACCGCTATAGAAAATTGAGGTGGGTGAGGAGCAGGGGGCTATGAGGTCATAAAATAACCCCCTACTTTGTCGCAAAGCAGGGGGTAAAAGACTGAGTTTGTCTATTTTTACCTGGATACTATCGATCGCGATCGGCTGTATCCCCTACCTTGCTTGGTCTGCGGATGTTCTCCTAAAGACCAGTTAATCGAGCTGAGCGAGTTAATTAGCGAGCTAATTGCGCTCCTTAATTCTGAAAATTGGCTTCCGTTGGGTTGGAAGTTATGGCAATCTCGCGTGACTGGATTTTGCGCGCCATTTGCGCTATTGGTACCGACAGAGTTGCCTGTGGGTTTATGAATGCCTCTAAATTTATTGCCATCCACGCCATAGCCATTGGATAGGCTGATGCCAGCGAGCATAGCGGCTCGCAAGTCGAGGAGGCTCGGCATACCTATTTGTAATGTGGCTGTTGGGTAATACATGGAAAGCTATTGAAATCTCCAGATAAAATACTACACTTGTAGTATAGATTTGTCTACTATATTTTCGGACATATTTATATAGCTATAGCCAACAGGCTTAGGACGGGGTGCAGGGGTGAAACCCCTGCGTGGGGGCGCAGCCCCCACACCCCCTGTCCTAACAGATCTGTCTATGGCTATAGTTTCTAAATAGTTCCTTATCTCACCCGTCGTAATTTGTTATCGAAAGGAGTAAACATCGTGCAAACACTACATCAAATCTCCACCACCGAAATGGAAGTAACCAGCATTCGCCTGGAACGGGAACTCAAAGAGCGGCTGAAAGAATTGGCGGGGAACCAGGGGTATCAGGCACTGATTCGCGATGTTCTATGGCAGTACATTCATTCCCAAAGTTCATCTGCACCTCGATCGCAAATTGCCCGCCAGGAAATTAGGGCTAGCGTACCAGCGATCGCCCAGCAGGAAGAAAAATGCGTTTTAACGGGCAAGCGAATTCATCCGCAGGAGTCAATGTTATTAGGTTTAACCGCTAAAGGCGGCTGGGTGCCCTTGAGTGTCGAAAGTATGGCAGCTTAGATCTGACCGCCGAAAGCTATAAAACCCATACACAAATACCTCTGACGGTAGATAAATTTTGAGGGCATTTGCGGGAATGCTTAACTATGCAAAATTTTGTTTTTGCCGAGTTTAAGGTGTGAAGACTATGCTCAAAAAACTTTTACCCCGTCTCGGCGTTTCATGCGTGCTGCTCGTAACACTGCCATTGATGGCAGATGAAGCGATCTCCTACTTTGAAATTCCGCATATTTTTGGGGGTGTGGCAGCGATCGCTTCATGTATTGGGGCTTGCTTGCCAGTGCTGAGTATTTTTCAAAACTCAGAGTCTTAGCGGAGTACAAAATAGTTAAGATATACATAGCGATCCCATTGGGATCGCGTCGTTTTCGTGGCTGAAAGCTGACCGCTGAAAGCTAATTTTCGTACCTTAACTGTGGTGGATATTGTGGATATTAACGAAGCTGGTCTTTTGAGCTTAAATATACTGCTTGGTCTGTTAATCCTCCTGTACGTATTTCGGATTATTTTGACCTGGTACCCACAGGTGTCGCTGGACAAGTATCCATATAAGCTAATTGCTATTCCCACAGAGCCGTTGTTGTTCTTGTTAAGAAAATTTATCCCCCCTTTAGGTGGCCTGGACATTACGCCTGTAATTGGTGTTGGTTTATTTAGCTTGATCCGCGAGATGCTTTTGGGGCAACAGGGCATTCTGACAATGATGCAGTCGCTAAATTAGCCTTACTAAGCCTAATCGCAAGATTTCTTGTTATGAATTTTCTATCGATGCGCTACATGTAAGGGCAGGTTTAGCAAGAAGCTTTCGATTGCGACCAGTAGCGCTTTTACAAAACCTGACCCTACGCCAATGGATTTTTACAACAAAAATTTCCCCATGCAAATCCGTCGCCGTCTCGCCTCTAGCCTCGAACGCGGCTATGCGATCGCCGAGCCTGAGGCTCTACCCCAAAATATTCTAGAGAAAATTGTCTGGCAAAAAGAAAGGGAGATCGCCCAAATCGAAGCAGGCGAGTTGTTCCCAGGACTGCTAGATACGATCGAAGATAAAATTAACCATGCTCCAGCACCACGAGATTTTCGCGCCGCGTTATTGCATAGCCGCACCAAGCCCGCCTTAATTGCAGAAGTCAAAAAAGCTTCCCCCAGTAAGGGCATCATCAAGCCGGATTTCGATCCCGTAGCGATCGCCCAGGCGTACGAGCGTGGCGGTGCTACCTGCCTATCCGTACTCACGGATGAAACTTTTTTTCAGGGCAGTTTTAATAATCTTCACCTGATTCGTCAAGCAGTTGACCTGCCATTACTGTGCAAGGAATTTATTATCGATCCGCTGCAAGTGGCGATCGCTAGAGCCTATGGTGCCGATGCGGTGCTATTAATTGCAGCGATTTTATCTGACGGCGATCTGGTGCATTTGCAGGAGTGCATTCATGCGATGGGGATGACCGCTCTGGTGGAGGTTCATACTGCTGCCGAGCTAGAGCGCGTTTTGCAACTGGAAGATTTAAGGGTAGTTGGGATCAATAACCGCGATCTGGAGACTTTTCAAGTCGATTTACAGACAACGCAAGTATTGATGGCAGGACTGGACGACGCGACTCGTCAAAATCTGCTTTGGGTTGGCGAATCTGGCATCTTTACCCATGCCGACTTGGAGTTTTTAGTGGGCTGCGGTGTTAGTGCAGTGTTGGTGGGGGAATCGCTGGTAAAGCAGGATGATATTGCGATCGCGGTGAAAAATTTATTCAGGAGATAGTGATTCTTCAATCCAATTCTGAATTTGCTGGTACGTTACGCTGTCCCTAACAACACCCTACAAGCTAAACCCCAAACAACTAACAGCTAACAGCTAACAGCCCTATCTTTCGCTAAAATGACTATGAATTCTACTATTTCGAGCCTGCCATGCACTACGCGATCGACTTTGGCACTAGCAACACGGTTGTAGCCAGAATCAATGAATTGGGTGAGGTGGAAACTGTCAAACTACCAGATCTCAGCACCACGATCGCAGGTAACCCGCCCTTGATCCCTAGTCTGGTCTACGTTCAGAATGCCCAAACCGCTGATGTTTTAGTCGGTCAAGAGGTGCGCGATCGCGGCCTGGATGTGAAACTTGCTAAAGGCGAACAGAGATTTTTTAGCAGTTTTAAACGTGCCATTAGTAACCCTGGGCCTGGATTTGTGCCAGAGCTAGATGGAGAAGCGGTTAGCTTTGCACGGGTAGGGGGGTGGTTCCTGCGACGCATTATCGACCGACTGCCCGAGATTGACTCGTTGGTCTTTACCGTGCCAGTGGATAGCTTTGAACCATATCGCCAGTGGCTGTCCGATGTCTGCGCCCAGTTAGATATTAAGCAAATTCGCCTGTTGGACGAACCGACCGCCGCTGCTCTGGGCTATGGGCTAACCCCTGGCACCCAAACTATCCTTACGGTTGACTTTGGTGGTGGCACGCTCGATCTGGCTCTGGTGAAGCTAAATTTACCCGACCTGCAAGCAAGCGCTACAAATACTACAAATACCAATACGCCTGGGCAAAATCCGCTGGGATTTTTGCTGAAATGGGGTAACCGCGACGTTAGCCCCGTGAATGCTAAGCTGCAATCTCAGACCGCCAAGGTTCTGGCAAAATTTGGGATTAACCTCGGCGGTATCGATATCGATAATTGGTTGGTAGACTACTTCCATACCACGCAAAATCTACCCAAAAACTCCCTGACTACCCGCCTCGCGGAGAAAGTAAAAATAGCGCTTTCTAAGAGCGATCGCGCCAGTGAAGTATGGTTTGACGATCTCGCTCTCGATAGTTACCTGCTGGATCTCGATCGCGATAGTTTTGAGCAGATCTTGAAACAAAATCAGTTCTTCGATCGCCTGGATGAAGCCGTAGAGCAAATTAACCAGCAGGCAAAACGGCAGGGTATCGAACTCAAAGATATTGATGGCGTATTACTCGTTGGCGGCACAGCCCAGATTCCCGCCGTGCGGAATTGGGCAGAACGACATTTTTCGGCGGAAAAAGTCAAGGCCGATCGACCATTTGAGGCGATCGCCCACGGAGCCTTAAGCCAGGGCTGGGAAATTAAGGATTTTCTCTACCACAGCTACGGCGTGCGCTTTTGGGATAAACGCTATAAAAAGCACGGTTGGCACCCGATTGTGAAATCCGGGCAACCCTATCCCCTAGCAGAGCCGGTGGAACTCTTGTTGGGTGCATCCTTACCCAATCAGCCGAGCATTGAGTTGGTGATTGGCGAGTTGGGAGAAGCCAGTACGGAAGTGTATTTTGATGGCGATCGCCTCGTAACCCGCAACTTAGAGCAAAAGCAAATGTCGGTGCAGGCACTAAACGATAACGATACTGGCAGAGCGATCGCGCAACTGCAACCGCCGGGGAAACCGGGTAGCGATCGGATCAAAGTATTATTTTATGTAGACGAACAGCGCACGCTCCGCATTACAGTCGAGGATTTGCTTACTAATGAAACGATTGTGGCAGATCGGGCAGTTGTGCAGCTATTATGATCTAAACTATCAAGGATATCTCTTGTTATTCGGCAATGCTTCAAGACCCAATTACTACAACCTCTAGCCCTCTAGGAATATCTGAATCTGAAGGCTTAATGCTCTACGAAGACATGGTCTTAGGGCGTACTTTCGAGGACAAGTGTGCCGAAATGTACTATCGCGGCAGAATGTTTGGCTTCGTCCATTTGTACAACGGGCAGGAAGCAGTTGCCACGGGTGTTATCAAAGCCATGCGCCCCGATGACTATACGTGCAGCACCTATCGCGATCACGTCCACGCCCTCAGTGCAGGCGTTACGGCGAATGAGGTGATGGCGGAACTATTCGGCAAGGTCACCGGTTGTAGTAAAGGACGCGGCGGCTCCATGCATATGTTTTCCTCCAGGTGCAATTTCCTGGGCGGGTTTGCCTTTGTTGCCGAGGGCATTCCCGTGGCGGCGGGTGCTGCGTTCCAAACTAAATATCGCCGGGAAGTACTGGGCAATGCTAATGCTGACCAGGTGACGGCTTGCTTCTTTGGCGATGGTGCCACCAATAACGGTCAGTTCTTTGAAACCATGAACATGGCACAGTTGTGGAAGCTGCCGATTATCTTTGTCATCGAAAATAACAAGTGGGCGATCGGGATGGAGCACACCCGCGCCACCTCAGACATTGCCATCTACAAGAAGGCAGCAGCTTTTGGGATGCCGGGTTATGAAGTTGATGGTATGGATGTATTAGCCGTGCGCAAGTATGCCCAAGAGGCAATTCGCCGCGCCCGCGCCGGTGAAGGCCCAACCCTACTAGAATGCATGACCTATCGTTTCCGGGGGCACTCGCTGGCCGATCCCGACGAACTCAGGCCGAAGGAGGAAAAAGACGAATGGTTTGGTCGAGATCCGATCGAAATCTTTGCCAGTAAATTGATGGAGCACGGTCTGGCTTCGGAAAAGCAATTGAAAGAAATCGATAAAAAGATCCAGACCATTGTGGAGGAATCGGTCAGGTTTGCAGAACAATCGCCCGAACCCAGCCCCGACGAGCTATATCGCTATCAATTTGCGGAGGACGAGTAGATTCAGATTGCTCTATCAGATTGTTCTAAGAGCCTGAAGCCCTCACCCCTAGCCCCTCTCCCTCAGGGAGAGGGGAATAAAATCAGAACGGGGGCTGCGCCCCTGCGACCCTATAGCGTTTAATAAGTAAGAATTTAAATCAACGTGAGTTTGATAAATCTGGATTTGACGATATGGCTCAGACGATCGCCGAGATTAATGCCAAAATTGCGAAAAAAACTGTCAAGGTCCTCACTGTCACGGAATTAAAAGCTCTGGTGGCAGAAGTAGGCGTAAAGCAGGCAGCGAAGCAGGTGGATGTAATTGCGACGGGCACCTTTGAGCCAATGGAATCATCCGGTGCCATCATCAATCTCGGTCATACCGATCCGCCTATTAAAATCCGCTCCTGCTGGATTGATGGCGTGCCTGCCTATGCGGGTTTTGGGGCAGTGGATTTATATCTGGGCGCAACTCAGGAAGTCGAACTGGGTGAAGATGAGAAAAAGATCGATCGCGGCGGCGGACACGCGATCGCCGATTTGATTGCTGGTAAGTCCCTCAGCCTCAGAGCGATCGGTCATCCCAACGACTGCTATCCCAGGGCATCTTTTGAGTCCACGATTAGTAAAGACAGCATCAATCAGTTTTATCTGTTTAATCCTCGCAATCTCTATCAAAACTTTATTGTGGGAGTAAATAGCGGCGAACAAGCCCTCTATACATACCTGGGGCCTTTGCAAGCTCGCCTCGGAAATGCGGTTTACTCCAATCCCGGTGCTATTTCCCCTCTGTGGAACGATCCCGATTTGCAAACTGTGGGGATAGGTACCAGGATATTTATGGGAGGTGGAATTGGCTATGTGGCGTGGGAGGGCACGCAACATTTTCCTTTGCAAAAGCGATTGCCAAATCGCACTCCCATTGGGCCTGCTGCGACTTTGGCATTAATTGGCGATGCCAAACAGATGGACTCTAAATGGGTGAAGGGTTGCTACTTCCACAACTACGGTGCTTCTCTGATGCTGGGTGTGGGCGTACCGATTCCCGTCTTGAATGAGGAGGTAATAACTAGAGCAGCGGTGCGGGATGAGGATATTGTGGCACCAGTAATTGATTTCTCCATTCCCCGTCGCGTGCGTCCCACTTTTGGTAGCGTTTCCTATGCCCAACTTAAATCTGGCAAAATTACGGTTGGCGGTAAGACTATCCGTACTGCCCCTTTGGCAAGTATATTTCTGGCCGAACAGGTGGCGATCGCATTAAAAGAGTGGATTGTTGCGGGGACATTTATGTTGACCGAGCCTGTAGCTCTATTGCCAAGCGATCGCGCCTTTATCCCCCAAGACGCACGCGGTTTTTAGGATATTTCGGGAATATGCTACGCATGTACAATAGATGAAGTTAGTTTGGTGACGGGAATGCTGCTTAAACTACGCCATAGAGAACAGCACCATAAAAAAGATCCCCACCCCGAGGTGCCGAGAAAGGTATCATTGCGCCTAATTCTGATCGTGCCGTTCCTGTTGCAGATTTCCCTCGCTGTTGGTCTGACGGGTTGGTTATCCCTAAAAAACGGGCAGAAAGCAGTCAAGGATGTAGCTAAGCAGCTTAGTAGTGAAGTGACAGAAAGAATTTCACGGGATCTAGTTACATTCCTGGCAACTCCTCACCAAATTAACCAGGTTAATGCCGCAGCGTTCAGACTAGGGCAATTAGACATTAATAATTTAGAGCAGATACAACGACACTTTTGGGAGCAAATTCACATATTCAGAACCGCCGCCGCAATCACGATTGGTAGCGAACGCAATCAGTTTCTGGGCGTGGAGAATCGCGATCGCCAGGAGATGATTATTATGCGATCGGATCTGTCTACAAACTACGATCTGCACACTTATACAGCTACTCCCAATGGCGATCGCCTGAATTTACGTTTTCTAGATCGCAACTACAATCCACGCCTCAGACCCTGGTATCGAGCTGCCGTGCAGGCAGGCAAGCCGACCTGGAGCCAAATCTTCCCCCAGGTCACCACGCAAGACTTGACAATTGCCGCAGTGCAACCCTTCTACGGTCGCGATGGCAAATTAGAAGCAGTACTCAGTACCAGCATTTATCTGCTCCAGGCTGGGGAATTTTTGCGATCGCTCAAAATCGGACAAACCGGCCAAGGTTTCATCATCGAGCCTAATGGCTTTATGGTTGCTACTTCTACTGATGAAAAACCATTCCGCATGGATCGAGAAGGTGTTAGCCGCATCCAGGCCACTGATAGCAGCAATCCCCTCACACAATCGACAGCCCAGTTTCTGCGCAGCAACTTTGGCGATCTCAGTCGCATTAATACCGCTCAAAGCTTAGTATTTTCCATCGATGGTAAGTCTCAATTCGTGCAGGTTATGCCTCTGCGGGATGGCAAGGGATTAGATTGGCTCATTGTAGTGGTGCTGCCTGAAGATGATTTCATGGAGCAAATCCATGCCAATACATACACGACTATTCTGCTATGTATTTGCGCTCTTGCGATCGCGATTATCCTGGGTGTAATTACCTCCCATTGGATTACGCAGCCAATTCTGGGTTTGGTGGCGGCATCGAATCAGCTTGCCAAGCAGTTTGAGGCAGATATTCGCGATACAAACGATATAGATCTAGCCAAGGAAATCGAGCGACAACAAAGTCCGAGCAATACCGCAATTGATGTGGGGTGTGCCAGCGAAATTGGAGTGCTGGCAAACTCCTTTAACCAGATGGCAGTTCACCTGCAAGCTTCATTTACCACACTAGAGAAACGCAACGCCGAGCTAGAACGAAGGGTAATGGAACGTACTGCTAAAATCGGTGCGGCAAATAATTTGTTACTGCTAGAGATTCAAAATCGCAAACGAGTAGAGGATGCATTGAGAGAAAGCGAAGAACGCTA
Source organism: Pseudanabaena sp. PCC 6802 (assembly GCF_000332175.1). Classification (NCBI taxonomy): domain Bacteria; kingdom Bacillati; phylum Cyanobacteriota; class Cyanophyceae; order Pseudanabaenales; family Pseudanabaenaceae; genus Portococcus; species Portococcus stanieri. Next base: position 3,858,773 of record NZ_KB235914.1, read on the forward strand.
TCGCAGTATTGTCGAAAATGCTAACGATCTAATTGCGACAGTTTCGCCAGATCAAACCTATCTCTATGTGTCCCCTAACACGCCTCGGAATACTGGTTACGAACCGGAGGATTTAATCGGCCAACACTGGACTCCGCTCATCCATCCCGACGATTTGTCCATACTCATAGACTACGCCCAACAAGCAGTTAAGGAAGGAGAAAGACTTACTACAATTCCCTATCGCTTTAAGCACAAAGATGGAGTTTGGCATTGGTATGTCTCGACCGTGTCTCCTGTAAAAGATGAAGATGGCAATCTGCTCTACTCAGTCGTAATCAGTCGGGATGTCACGCAACGCAAGCAGGCCGAGTTAGCAGTCCAAGAGAGCGAAGCTCGATTTCGCGGCACCTTCGATCAAGCAGCGGTGGGCATCGCCCATGTTGATGCGGATGGCAGGTGGCTTAAGGTAAATCAGCGGTATTGCGATATTTTAGGCTATAGCGAAGCGGAGCTATTGGGCATGACATTCCGCGACGTGACGCATCCCGACGATATTGAGATGAATACGGAATATTATCGCCAACTCAGAACCGGAGAAATTGCAGACTATGGGATTGAAAAGCGCTACATTTGTAAAGATGGTCATATGGTTTGGGTGGCTCTCACTGTTTCTCCAGTTTTCAATTCTGAAGGAGAACCTCAGTACTACACAGCAGTTGTTGAGGATATTAGCGATCGCAAACGTGCCGAAGCAGAACTCAAACAGGCTAAAGAGGCAGCTGAAGCAGCTAACCGTGCTAAGAGTGAATTTCTCGCTAATATCAGTCACGAATTGCGCACTCCTCTCAATGGTATTTTAGGCTATACGCAAATCCTCCAAAACGCTGAATGTCTGACACAGCAGCATCTGGAAGGCTTACATGTCATCCAACAGTGCGGCGCTCATTTGTTAACGCTGATCGATGACATCTTAGATCTTTCAAAGATCGAAGCCTGGAAAATGGAACTCCACCCTAGTGAGTTCTACCTCCATAACTTTCTGGGCAGCCTTGAGAAAATCTTCCGGCTTCGTGCCGAGCAAAAAGGAATTACCTTTATCCACGAGCGCGCGACCGAATTGCCTATCTGTGTCAGGGGCGACGAGCAAAGGCTAAGACAAATCCTGATCAATTTGTTGGGCAATGCTGTCAAGTTTACGGACAAGGGCAGCGTTACTTTTAAAGTTGGAGTAATAGACACTCGGAGATCGGATGCAAGCGAGTCGGAAAAGAAAGAGAATAATTCGAGTTATATCAGGTTTCAAGTAGAAGACACAGGTGTTGGCATCGCGCCGGAGCAATTAGAGGAAATCTTTTTACCATTCCAGCAGGTGAGAAATCATACGCGCACAACCGAGGGAACTGGTTTGGGACTTTCGATCAGTAAAAAACTGGCGGAAATTATGGGCAGCGAGCTAAAGGTAAATAGCGTTCCAGGGCAAGGGAGTAGTTTCTGGTTAGACCTGAATCTACCCATCGTGCAGTGTGCGTCTGAGTTGGTGTCGCGATCGCAATGTCATACCATTGGCTACATTGGCGTGCGGCGCAAGATCTTGATTGCGGATGATAATTCGATCAACCGTCTCGTTCTGCTTAACTTACTAGCACCTTTAGGCTTTGAAGTGGCCGAAGCGGTTGATGGTCGGGATTGTTTGCAAAAGGCAGCACAATTCCACCCCGACGCTATTTTTGTCGATCTGGCCATGCCGGTCATGGATGGATTTGAGACCATTCGTCAATTGCGGCGATCGCCCCTTTGGCAAAATACTGCGATTATCGTGACTTCCGCCAGTGCCTTTGCCCAAGATCACCAGGCTAGCCTTAACGCTGGCGCTAACGGGTTTGTCCCTAAGCCAGTCGATGCGGAAGCAGTATTAGCAAGCTTGCATACCCATCTTGGCTTGCAGTGGATCTATGCTGCAACTGACAAGCAAGAACGCGATCGCCAACCCCTGACGGGTGAAACAGATAGTGTAACTGCAAATTTATCCGAACTTGCAGCGATTCTACCCAAGGCAAACATGGTAGAGTTATACGATCTAACCAAAATTGGTGATATTAAAGGTATCCTCAATTGGGCTACGTGCGTGGAACAATTGGATGCTAAATATAAACCACTTACTGCTCAAATTCGGCAGTTAGCAAAGGGCTTTCAAGTCAAGCAAATCCAGGAATTCGTCAAGACGCATTGCGAGCAGAAATGATCCCCGAAGAAACACCTGAAGCGGCGACAATTTTAGTCGTCGATGATAACCCCACAAATTTAAGCGTTCTATTTGACCTCTTAAGTCATGAAGGTTTTAAGGTATTAGTGGCAGGGGATGGAGAAAGCGCGATCGCTCAGGTGCAATACATTCAACCCGACTTACTACTACTAGATGTAATGATGCCTGGTATCAATGGGTTTGAAACCTGTCGGCAGCTCAAGCAGAGCGCATTAACCCAAAATATTCCAGTTATCTTTATGACAGCTTTATCTGAGATTTCAGACAAAGTAAAGGGTTTTAATGTCGGTGCCGTGGACTATATTACCAAGCCTATCGATCGCGAAGAAGTTCTCGCTCGTATCAAAACACACCTGACAATTCAAAATTTACAAAAGACTCTACAGACACAGAATCTAGCACTACAAAAGGAGATTGACGAGCGTATCGCTGCCGAATCAGCACTGCGCATGTTCCTCCATGCGGTTTCCCACGACCTGCGCAATCCCGTCACCGCTATGTTGATGGTATTGCGCCATCTTTTGCGCCGAACGCATGCTGAGAAGCCCGAAGGTGAATCTACCGAAGTGGGGGAAAACGGAGCAAGCGAAGCAAGTACGCCCGTGCCGAAATCAATCTTAGAGAAGATGGAACAAAGTACGGAACGGCAACTTAACTTGATCAATTCTCTCCTGGAATCCCATGTCAACGACATCCAGGGCATCGTGTTGCATCAAGAACCCCGATCGCTCCATCAATTGGTTGAAGGTGCGATTGCCGATCTCGAACCCCTCATAGCCGAAAATAGCACTAAACTCGACAACTTCATCGCATCCGATCTTCCCCTCGTATCGGTTGATTCTACGCAATTATGTCGGGTGTGGCACAACTTGATTAGCAACGCCCTCAAGCACAATCCCCCAGGTCTGCATCTGACGCTTGATGCCTCATCAGTTCCACCAATGATTCTCTGCAGTGTTACGGATAATGGGGTTGGCATGACACCAGAACAGTGCGATCGCCTGTTTAATCTCTATGCTCAGGGCAAGCGATCGCAGCAATCCCTAGGTCTTGGCTTAGGACTCTATCTCTGCCGTCAAATTATCACTGCTCACGGTGGTGAAATTGGTGTAGAGAGCCAACCGAATGCAGGCTCGAAGTTCTGGTTTACAATCCCAATCGCTGTTTGAACTTGTATAGACCAATCGCAACTAATGCTGCGACTAGAACAAAGATGCCTATGCCAAAGATATTACGGCTGTTAAAGAATGTTATTTCCCCATCCACTCTAGACTCGATCGCAGACTGGATATCGCTTGGTACAGCGGATAGAAAATCATAGCCAGTATCGGCTTCAAGCTTATCTATGCTAGTTTTAAACTGCTGCCAATCTTGACTTATGCCGTTCTCATTGGGCATGTCAACGGCGATAGTGCGCGTATTGGAGTTAACGCCACTCACTCCTTCACCAGGTCGCTCCAACACAATAATTACTTTCCAAGTTCTGGCGGGAACGACTACTTTACCGCGAGCAATTTTTCCCTTTTGCCCTACTCCACCAGCAATAATATAGAGTTCGTTGCCTTTTCTTACCAGTTCCCGCGCATATTTTTCCAACTCCACCCAAGCACCGCGATTATTGTCAGGAGCTTGTGGCAAGATATTTGTCATCTGAAAGGTTTCAGAATTATCTCTAGTATTCTTTGTGCGATCGTCAGAGGGAATCATATGCCCGCGATCGTAGCCGCTGCCTTTGTAGCTGCTGGGCGAAATTAGATCCCAGCCTGAGGGCAAACTCAGATCGGCATTCCAGTCCTCGGTACGCTGAACGCGACCCAACCACGAGCTATTCAACTGCCAGCTTACCCAGTTTGGGCCGCCGCGATCGCGATTGTAAGAGAGGGCATACGTCCGTTTCAGCATTAAATAATTGGTGGGATTCTGCAAGCTGGTAGTAGCTTGACTGGGATTACCCATAGTCAGATGCACGCTACTAGTTGGATCGATAGCTGGATTCCGCTTTAATGCCAGCGCGCTTTCTGGAAAGCCACTGAAGATGCCTAAAAGAGCGATCGCCAAGCACGCTCCACATACGCTCCAGAAGATCGACTTAATTATCCGTCTGCGGCTATTATTTCCCATCCTGCACCCAACTCTGTACCCGAGCAATACCTATAGCAATCCTAAAGCATTTATGAATTTTTGGACTTTTTTGAGACGCAAGCCCTTAACCAATCTACATAGATGAGTGGCGGCAACACAGCATATAGCACTTTTCAATTGAGAACGGGTTTTATTGATGGGGTGAAGGGGTTCCACACGGCAGTGGCTCTAGCGGGGAACCCCCAAGACCGCCCTGCCTCCCCTTCTTGGGGGCAACGCCCCCAAACCCCCTTCTCGTTTTCATCTGAAAACCGCTATAGCGCGTAAAACTGTAAGAAGCTATTTGCATTCTAATGCATTTCAACAGAAGACCCTACTAAGTAAGCAACATAGGAGGCACAATTTGCTAAGATAAAGGTATTGTGTTGAGGAGCGATCGCTTTGCCTACTGTAGAGCAAGCATTAGAAAGCGTTAAGGTTTGTCAGATGCTGTCAAATCTTTACAGAGATATTCATCTGTTTCGATTCGATCCTCTTACAGTGGAAATATACATCTTGGCTGGCGAAACGCTTGAAATTACCATTACAAGCAATGGTAGATGGAGGTTTGTTGGTGATGAAACCTGAATTTGATAAGATGTCTCGCTCTGAGTTAAAGACTTATGTACTCAAACATAGAAATGACATGGAAGCATTACGAGCTTTGATGAGCCGCCGTAGTCCTGACGATCGGGCAACCTGGTATAAATTTCCCGATACAGAGGAAGGTATTAAGCAAATGGAAGAAGTTTTCCGTAAGAGACTCGGGGGATAGAGTGAATTAGCAGATTTTTTTCGTTACTGCTGAAGTTTCTTAATCCTGTTTAGAGCATCCTGAACATCTTTTGTTTGCCCCGCTTTTTGATAAAGATCGGCGGCTTTTTGGAAATCGGCGATCGCTTCTGCCTTATTACCTAATTTAGAATAGACATTGCCGCGATTGTAGTAAGCGCTGGCATAGTTAGGATCGAGTTGGAGCGCTTTGTTGTAATCGGCGATCGCGCTTTGCCTGTCCCCTAGATCGTTGCGAACATTGGCGCGATTGTAGTAGGCATTGGCAACTGTGGGATCGATTTCAATTACTTTGCTGTAATCAGCCATTGCGGCTTGTTTGTTGCCCAGGTCATAGTAAACGTTACCTCGATTATTGTAAGCACTAGCGTGTTTGGGATCGAGTTGAATTGCCTTGTTGTAATCGGCGATCGCAATTTGATGCTCGCCCAAACTGTGTTGAACGTTGCCTCGCCGATAGTAGGCATTGACATAACCGGGATCGATTTCTAGAGTTTTGTTGTAGTCGGCGATCGCAGCTCGATAATTGCCTAGATCGCTGTGAGTATTGCCGCGATTGAAGTAAGCCTTAGTATATTTAGAATCGATGGCAATCGCTTTATTGTAATCGGCGATCGCGGCTTGATAATCGCGCAAACTGTGGCGAGCGTTACCGCGATTGTTGTAGGCATCGGTATGCTTGGGATTGAGTTCGATGGCCTTGCTGAAATCGGCGATCGCAGTCTGCTTGTTCCCCAGATCGCTGTAGACATTGCCTCGGTTGTAATAAGCATTAGCAACTCCAGGATCGATTTTAATTACTTCGCTGTAGTCAGCGATCGCGCCTTGCCGATCGCCTTTAGTCAATTTCTCATTGCCGCGATCGATCAATTCCTGTACGGTGAGCGATTTGGCAACGGGAGTCTCAAGGGGAGTTGTAGGAGGAGGAGCGGATTGAGTCTTTTGAGATATTATACCCGAGCGCTCGATTGCAGCCCCAGTCGCGATTACCGCCATAACTACCGCTGTTATCCCGATGCCAAACCCTAAAGCCAATTTTAGCTTCGATCCACCTGAAGCATGGGCAATAGGAGGGGCTGAGCTATGGACTCGTGGATCGAAAAATGGCCGTACAACTGGAACTGCAGGCGCGATCGCAGGAGTGGGAATGGGAACTGTAGGAGCGACATAAGGTTTTGCCTGCAAATCTTGTAAAACTGCGATCGCCGACTGATAGCGATCTCGTACGTCCTTTTGCAACAGTTTATCTAATATATTGCCTAATTGAACCGAGATGGGATTTGAGATATGCTTGCGCCAATCTGTTACCCAACCATAGCCGTTGTCTGTCCAGAGATGAAAGGGATGAATGCCGCTCATGAGATGAAAGCATGTTGCGCCCAAAGCAAATAGATCGCTGGCATAGACTGCTTTACCTTCCCTAATTTGCTCCAATGGTGAATAGCCATGCGAGCCGAGGGAGGTGCCTGCACTAGCTCCAGTCATGACAGTTTGCGATAATAGCTTCGACACGCCAAAATCAATTAGAACTGGTTTGTTATCCGGGCTGCGACGCATGATATTCTCTGGTTTGATGTCGCGGTGAATCGTGCCGCGATCGTGAATAAACTGGAGAATAGGCAAAAGATCGAGCAATAACTGTCGAATTTGGTTCTCGCTAAATACGCCCTCTTTTTCTAGCTGCTTGAGTAAATTATCGCCTTCGATAAATTGCTGTACTAAATACAGATAGCCGCCCTCTTCAAAATATGCCAGTAATGTTGGTATTTGTGGATTCTCTCCCAATCGTTGCAACTGTTTGGCTTCCTGCTCGAATAGCTGCCCGACCTTTTGCTGCACCGATCGCGTACCCTGACCGTCGTAGGCTAGTTGCTTGACTACGCAGCGATCGTTGAGCTTATGCGTATCTTCGGCCAGATAGGTTTTGCCAAAACCACCCCTGCCAATCGGCTTAATTACCTTAAAGCGGCTGTGTAGCAAAGCAACCAAGGGAACACCGCAATTCTGGCAGTGGAGATGATTGTCGGGATTTATGGGGCGATCGCAGTCGGGATTAAGACAGCACAACATTGAGCGTGAAACAGTAATAGGCTAATTGCATTTTAGCCAACCTTACTTGGGTGTCTGAGTCGATAGCCCATACTATGTACTGTTTCAATCAGATCTTCAACGGCACCAACTGCCTTCAACTTTTGGCGCAGGCTGCGGATATGAACTTTTACCGTATGCTCTTCGGGCGGCGACTCCAGCGACCAGATATGCTCGATAATGGCGCTCCGACTGAGAATGCGCCGACCGTTGCGTAGCAGTAACTCCAGCAGAGCATATTCTTTGGGAGTTAATTGCACTGGTTCTTCGTCATAGCTGACTTCGTAGGTGCTGGGATTGAGTCTTACCTTGCCCCATTCTAGAATAGGACCAGTTACCACGTTGCCCCGACGGAATAAGGCGCGAATTCGGGCAAATAATTCCTGCAAATCTACTGGTTTGACGATATAGTCATCGGCTCCTGCATCCAGGCCAGCAATCTTATCAGTGGAGGTGTCGCGGGCTGTAAGTAAAATAATTGGCATTGTGTAACCATGCGATCGCAATCTCTGGCAGAGGGCAATACCATCAAGTTCCGGCAGCATCACATCCAGTAGTAGCAGATCGTATGCCAGCAATTTAACCTGATACCAACCTGCTTCGCCATTGTTGACGACATCAACTACATAGCGCTGCTCCATAAGCGCTTCCGCCAATGTTTCGGCGAGATCTATATCATCCTCAGCTAGAAGAAGTCTCATATTACAAATGCAAAAGCCCACAAAACAAAGAACAAAGCAATGCAGTTTACATACAACGTAGGGCGCATAAGTTATGCCTGGCTTATGCCCAAAAATGATTTTATTCGATATTGGTTACCTAGCATAATGCACATTTTAAACACGTCATATGTATAAATCGTGTTTTAAATATGCGTATTTTGCATGCCTAGTTTCACATACTACCTTACATATATATAAAGGCTTGCATATAAGGTTTTGCTTGTTAAACTGCCAAATCTGATTTAAGCACCTGGAACCACAGATATAGCCGTAGACAGATCTGTTAGGACAGGGGGTGTGGGGGCGCAGCCCCCACGCAGGGGTCCCACCCCTGCACCCCGTCCTAAGCCTATTGGCTATAGCTATAAGTATAGAAAGCACCGACCTATCATATTTTTGAACCAAGAATTGTTAAATATTCCCCTGAGAAGTCGAATATTTTCATAAGTAATATTACTTACGATCGAGATTTGTTACAAGTAGGTATTTTTTCTGATTCCTACGCATTTGACATGCAATTATAGGTATTACTACTTGCTCGAGATGCTTGCGTTCGGGTTCTTAGGCTTACTGACTCACCAGTTACTAATTCGACGCGAGTCCGACAAACCTGGCTTAGAATTCGCCTTAATTCAATCCAGATTAACTGTAAATAAACCACTTAAAATTTTTAGGTTTTAGATATGTCTATTCCTCTTTTAAGCTACCCCCCAAAATCGCAAAATCAGCGCGTTAATGGCTATGAAATCCCCGGTGACGATCGCCCCAGAATTTACTCTACCGATAATCTCCCCTCGTCTGTGGAAATGGACGATCTGATCCAGGCGGCCTATCGCCAAATTTACAACGAACAGCAGATGACAGCCAGCAGTCGCCAACTGTTTTTGGAATCGCAACTAAGATCGAGACAGATTACCGTGAAGCAATTCATTCGCGGCTTAGCCACCTCAGATTCGTTCCGACGACTAATTTTTGACACGAATAATAACTATCGCTTTGCCCAAATTTGCATTCAGCGTATTTTGGGACGTGAAGTCTACAATGAGCGTGAGAAAATTGCCTGGTCGATCGTAATTGCCACCAAAGGTCTGTCTGCTTTCATTGACGACCTGCTCAACAGCGAAGAATATATGACCAACTTTGGCGAGCATACCGTCCCCTATCAACGGCGGCGGATTCTACCGCAACGAGCACAGGGAGAGTTACCCTTTGCGCGGATGGCTCGCTATGATGAATATCATCTAGCAAAACTGCCCAAACCGTATTTAGGTCGCAGAGGTCCCGGTGCAGCTCGTTTAGATTATGTACGTTGGGAATGGCAAAAGACTCCATCCAAGGGCCTCAGCCAGGTGGGCGCGGCGCTAGTAATTGGCGGAGCCGCTTTTGTTGGATTCCTGTTTTTAGCGATCTTGTTTGGATTTTAATCGCTAAGGGTCGAATTCCCCGCCCCTTGGGGCGTGATAAAATTGCTGTGGTTCGCAGCCCACCGATTGAGAGTGAAAGTCAGGCATTGCCGGGACCTCCAAAGTTCGGGAATTGTATTGTACCCAGGGACTCTGGGGAAGGGAAACAGTCTGTCAAGTCGGTCTGTCGGGGAGTACGTCATGAGGCGGCTCTAGATCAGTGGCGTTGGGCAGAAATGTCTAATCGTGAGGTTAGGATGCCCCGCCCGCTTGCGGGTGGGGAGGATGTCACTCGACTCATACCAAATCCTGTTTAGCTACCACCTTTTCCTTGAAGTCTGCGCAAGCGGACTTTTTCCGTGTAGGCGCAACTCTCAGGCGGCGCAGTTGCCCAGCAATAGGGCGAGCCAGCCAGTAACGGCACGTAGTGTTAAAATGCCGCTACAATGTGGGAAAGATAAAGGTTCCTGCTTTTCTGTATACCTACCGATATGATTACCCTACAGACTCAGTACGAAACCCTGCTGTGCCAGTACTGCAATCAGCTTGAGGCCATTAATTTGCTCAGGCAGTATCGTCCCTACTTTGAACTGCTCCCCAGCGTGCGCAGACCGACTGAAAGCTTGATTTGTCTGCCGCTGCCAGTCGTGAAGCTGGCTAATAGTCAATCGGGCAGCAGCCACCAACAGATCCAGTGCGATCTAGTATTATTGATGTGCGATCCGGAATGGAAGATCAAAACGGGACGCGAGGTGTTTGTGTTCATTCATCGACCGGGAGAAGATTTTTCGGGCTTGCTAAATCGCTGGCGGCAAGTGGAGGTAATGTTAGGGGAAGATTATTTCTGGTTATTGCCCTGGAAATATCACCAACTCATGAACGATAAGGGGGAATATCATTACCCGCTATTTGTAACCTTGAGCTACACGCCGGATCGGATCAAAAAAGGACTGGCTGGGGCTTCATTGCCATTCGTCTCGGTGGATGTACCGGCTGAACTAGATAGTTTGCCCGTAGAACCACCCGAAGGTGCGATCGCGGAAATTGACCCATCTTAATATCATGACCGCACAAATTACTGTCACAGTCAAGCTATTCGCAGCTTTTCAAGAGGCGATCGCTACAGATGCAATGCAGATTACCCTCCCCGATCGCGCTACAGTGCGACAAGTGTACGACTATCTGGTAATCGATCATCCCAATTTGGAACAATGGCGATCGCTTACCCGTTATGCTGTCAATTTAGATTTTGTCGAACCGGACATGCTCTTGAGTAATGGCGACGAAGTTGCTCTGATTCCTCCAGTGAGCGGCGGTTGATCGGAACTAGCACTTGGGGAGATCTCTAATGCGGCCAGGAGATAATTCCTTTGACAGGCTTAGCATTAGACCAGGAGTCCATGTTGAAAGTTAGTCCATCTATGGAAGTACCCTCTAATACGCGATCGAAAGCATCCTAGACAAAACGCCAACGCATATTATCCTGCTTGCCCGCCCCCCCGATCGCCAGTTGAACGTCTTGGGGTATGCCATCTACTAATAGGGAGTTCGTTACTGATTGATTGTGATAGGCAATCAAAGCGCTTTGAGCATCGCAACGATAGATATTGTAATAGTAATCGCTTTGGGAAATATAGATTTTCTTTTGAGGTGCTTTAATATAATTCCAGAGACCTTTCCAGGTAGATGGTTTCACAAATAGATCGCTGTCTCCGATTAGAATGGCAATGGGAATATTTGATAGAGCAGTTCCAGTTTCCTGAATCGTGACTGGATGTGTCAGGAAGGGCAGATCGCCTGGAGGAATGAGTTTCTGTATCCAACTCGGTAACTGCGCCGTACTAGGTAGCGGGTCGGCAGCAATAATGGCTTTAATCTGGTTGGCACCGACGAAATAGGGCCAACTGAGTGCAAACAAACCTCCAAGCGAATGGCCGAATAGAAAAATATCAAAGGTATCCTGCCCGGGCAATATCTCCTGCATAGCCTGGCGAACGCTCTCATTGGCAGTGATAATCGCATCTTTCCCAGTGGTTTGGAAACTATCCAGGGCTGCCTGTAGCAGCTTTATGGGGTTGTCGTAAGTCGGTGGCTGTGGAGTTTGGCAGTCGGCATAGCCATCTTTCTGATAGTCGGCAAAAAAGACATAATATCCCTGTTTGGCAAGGTGCTGCATGTGGGCATCGTAGTAATAAGGATTGCCAAAGGCAAAGCCATGCAGGTAAATTATTGCTTTGGGAGTATCTAAAACCTGCCGTTTGGGAATGTAAGCCATCACGTAATTCCCTTGGGCGTGGGAACCCCAAGCCTGCGTGTAATACTCGTATTTTTCGTTGGGATAATCTGGCTTAGTCGGCGGATCGGGAAATAGCCCCGTTGCATAGGGCTTAAGATTTTGAACGAACCTGTGAAATGTTGTCATATGTTTCATCTGTTATTTAATCTGTAGTGTGTTGGGCCGATCGCAAATCCCTATTCCTCAGCTTAGTTCTCTATAGCTCCCAAAGCTTTTAAGGTAGCTGTTTGAGCTTCGTTCAAACCATGAATGCCTGTAATATTCATGCCTTCATAGGGGCGAGGCGATCGCAGAGTTTTGATACACTCGCCTGTTTCTATATCCCATACCTTGATAGTTTCATCGGCACTGCTACTGACTATTGTCTTCTCATCCGGCATAAACAGGCTAGACCAGATCCAATTTCCATGGCCGGAAAATGTTTTGATACATTGTCCGCTATTAGTATCCCATAACTTGATGGTTTGGTCGACGCTGCTGCTAACCAGGGTATTTCCATCTTGCGAAAATGATGTTGATAGAACTTCATTCTCGTGTCCTGTGATGATTCTCAAACATGCACCGTTAGCAGTACTCCAAAGTTTTATAGTGCGATCGAAGCCACAGGTAGCAATAGTTTCACCATTAGGACTAAAGACAACCAACCAGATACTAAAACTCTTGCCATCAACAGTCCAAAGGCACTCGCCAGTCGCAACTTCCCATAGCTTCACAGTACTATCATTGCAACTACTGACTAAATATCGTCCATCGTAGTTAAATGCAATTGATGGCACCGACCTGATGTGTCCCTTTAATACCTGCAAACATTCCCCTGTATTAATATCCCAAATCCAGATCGAACAATCGGAGCTGCTACTAGCTAAAATTTTGCCATCAGGACTGAAAGCAACCGACCAAATCCAACTAGCATGACCTACTAAGGTTTTAGTACATTTACCCGATCGCCAATCCCAAAGCTTGACAGTGCGATCGTTACTGCCACTGGCTAGAACCTTGCCATCAGGACTAAAGGCAACGCACAAAACGCGATTGGCGTGTCCCCTCAGGGTTTGGATCGCTCCAACACCGATATCCCATATTTTGACAGTTCGATCTTCACAACCACTGGCTAACAATTGACAATCTGGATGTAGAGCCAGCCTGTAGATGGCATTGCTGTGCCCTTGTATGGTTTTGAAACACTGGCCGGAGGCTAGATCCCATAGTTTTGCAGCATAGTCATCTCCTCCACTCGCTAGTATTTTCCCACCAGGGCTGAAGGCAACCGACCACACCGGATTTGTATGCCCCTGTAAAGTATTGATACATCTTCCTGTCTCAACATCCCACAATCTCACAGTACGGTCGTAACTACTACTGGTCAGAATTTGTCCGTTAGGACTGATGTCAATTGCAGTCACGGCATCGCTATGCCCTCGCATGGTTTTTATCAGTTCGCCCGTACGAGCATCCCATAGCTCGATTTTGCGATCGAAGCCCCCACTAAAAAGCACTTTACCATCAGGGCTGAAGCAGAGACATTTAACCCAACCTGAATGGGCTTCCCAAGTTTTATAGCATTCTCCAGTACTAACATCCCATAGTTTAATCTGGCGATCTTGCGCTCCACTAGCAATGGTTCGACCGTCGGGACTTAAGATAGCCGACCAAATGGAACTCTCATGACCCGACCAGGTTTCGAGACATTCACCAGTGTCTGCATTCCATAACCGGATCGTTACGTCTTCGGAACCACTTACCAGGGTCTGTCCATCGGAACTAAAAGCAACGCAAGTAGCAGTACTTCCATGCCCGTACAAAACATTTAGACATTCGCCGGAACTGATATCCCATAGTTTGATGGTGCGATCGGTGCTACCGCTGGCTACAATTCTGCCATCGGGACTAAAGGCTAAACCCCATATCCAGTGATTGTTATGTCCTCTACAGGTAAGAAGTCGTTTCCCATCTGAAACTTGCCAGACTTGAATCTCTCCATGGGAGTCCCCCGTTGCCAATAGTTTACCATTTGGGCTGAAAGCAACTGATATAATGCTGCCAAAGGTTTCTGCAAAAATGCACTGTCTGAAATCCGCATGGGCAAAATTACAGTTATGGAGATTCGTATTTTTTAGGTACGCTTGCCGAATCGTAAAATATGAAAAGTCAAAGTTTGATACATCAATCTCAAGTTGAATCGCGAGATTAAGAATATTTCCGATCGCGTAGCCTACTTGTTTGGTTGCTTGCGATCTTAACTCCTGCACGATCTCTTTTAACCGTTCGTCTAAAGCTGCCTTTGTGCCAAATCGCGAGATTGTATTTTCAAGCAAAGGCTTTAAAATCAAGCGAATTTGACTCTCTCTGATATAGTCTTTGGCAGAAGCTTCGATCGCGGCGAACCTGCTCAACCAGTAAAAGGAGCAGTCAGAATGACAATCTGAATCCCCAGCGATCTCATCACCTATTTTCTCGATCAGACGATCTATCAGATACTCCATCACTACGGGTTGTTGGGTGAAACCTTGGGAACTTGTTTCGATCAGCGATCGCTTTACCAAAGATTCCAAAGCTTCAAGCAGCTTTCTCTTGGAAACAACAGGTACGATCTCCTCAACTAATGTTGCGAGCGTAACTGGTTCCCGGTTAATTGCTAACCAGAACATCACCTGTTTTTCTAAATCTGATAAGCGATTAAACTGCTTATCTAACATTACCCAAACACCGTTAAAGACAGCAGCCCCCTGCTCTAAAAACTCGTCAACTTGACCGACAAATAATTCCTGGATTGACGTAGAGACGATCTGTAAGGCTAAGGGATTGCCTCGATAGATTTCAATCAGGCTGCGCTTGCGATCGTCCGAACCGCGCAATCCTTTTACCCTCAAGATTTCCAATGCGTCATCAGATTGCAGTCCCGTTAGTTGCAGACACCGAACGCATGTGGCTTCGCTTTCATATCTGTCGATCTCTGCTGGTTTCTCACGACTGGTTAAAATCAAGCAGCTCTGATGTTTTACCGAGGCAATTTTATGTAAGAGATTTCCGTATTCCTCATATCCTTCACGATACTTGCCAGTGAAGTTCCCCTCCATGAAAATAGACTCAAAATTATCCAGAATTAGTAAACAACGAGAAGCCCGCAGGTATTGCATTAGACTTTCGAGCTTACTATCGATTGCATCTCCCAAATTAAGATCTTGTTGCTGTGAGAGAAATTGCGTTAAAGAAGTAAGAATACTAGCAATGGGAGGGGCATTACTGAGATTGCGCCAAATTACATACTCAAATTGCGCTGTAATTTGCCGAACTAGCCTTGCAGATAGGTAAGTCTTCCCAATACCGCCCATTCCCAATACTGCAACCAACTGGCATCGATCGCCAAGCACCCAATCGTTCAGGAGTTCGAGCTCCTCATTGCGTCCGTAAAAAGCAGAGACATTAACTACTTCAGCTAAGTCCTGAAAATTGGACGGCTCTATGCCACCGGTTTGGGTGGACGGTAGTGTGGCGGAAATAGTCTGGCTGCGGGCATATTGCGGAAAAACCCCATAAATATCGCTCTTGTTAACTTTGTAGTTGGTTTGGTCGGACAGAAGCGAGGCGGAAATAGTTTGGCTGCGGGCATATCGTTGCAAGACAACATGAATGTTTTTTTTACTAACTTTTACCCCCAAAACTTTAGATAATTTTTTCCAGAGTTTAGCCCCTACTTGTTTGATGTGTTCGGCATCGTAGTCTGTCCACTTTGCGATCGCAGGATATTCCATCCCCTCCCAAGAGCCGCGAAACACTTTTTCCTGGATATCGGTCAGGCGTTCGGGTGCGATCGCCTCGTCAACTGCGTCTATGGCATCTTCAGTGTTCATTTTTGCCAAGTTCTAAGATAAGTACTGACAAATACTTATGCCCAAAAACTTTTATAGCTTTACGCAATCCGAGCTGATATGGGGGTGTGGAGGCTAGGATCCCACGCAGAGGCTCCGCCCCTGCACCCCGTCCTAACCGAGTTTGTAATGCTAAGGAATAAAGCTTGGGCAATTTAATTAATTCTAAAGCTTTTTCACGATTTAGAAGATAAATTAACCACACTTTTTCGATAGCTTTGTTAACCTTAACCTGCCACTGCCAATTACCTTAGCAGCGATCGCAAGCAATCTGAATCTACTGAAACTGGCGGGCGTGAAATTGAGCATAGCGTCCGGCTTGAGCGATCAGTTCGTCGTGCGTGCCGGATTCGATAATCTTGCCCTGCTCTAAGACGAAGATGCGATCGCTATTTCTGACTGTCGCCAGGCGGTGAGCAATTACGAATACAGTACGTCCCTGCATGAGCCGTTGCAAAGCCTCCTGCACCAATGCTTCAGATTCAGAGTCTAATGCCGATGTGGCTTCGTCGAGAATGAGAATATTGGGATTTTGGAGGACGGCACGGGCGATCGCAATGCGTTGTCTCTGTCCGCCGGATAGATTCACGCCGCGTTCTCCCACCCACGTCTGATATCCCTGCGGTAATTGGGAAATAAATCCGTGGGCGTTTGCGACTTTCGCTGCCTCTTCCACAGCGGCTAGATCGAAGTTCTCTTGACCAAAGGCGATATTAGAAGCGATCGTACCGGAAAAGAGAATCGTTTCCTGTGGCACGATCGCCATTTGTCGGCGGAGACTCGATAGAGTGACATCCTGGATATCAAATCCATCGATATAGATTTTGCCCTCATGCGGGTCATAGAAACGCAATAGCAGATTTACCAGCGTGGATTTGCCTGCACCAGTGGAACCAACCAGGGCAATTACTTCACCGGGGAAGGCGATGAAGTCAATATCATCCAACGTGAGTTTGGGAGGTTTCCTCTCGGCACCATTTTCCCGATCGCCAGTGGGAGGACTATAGGCAAAACTGACATGACGATATTCGATTTTACCCGTAACGGCTGGCAGATCGGGAGCGTTGGGCTTTTGTTTGACCGTGGGCTGAATCTGAAAAATCTCAAAGATGCGGTCTACGGATGCTTCTGCTTGTTTGAGTTCGTTGTAGCTGCTGGTGGTATTTACAATTGGGTCGATTAGCAATGCCACCGATGCGCCAAAGGCAACAAACTGGTCGCCCGTAAGCTGTCCTTGCGATATTTGCCAACCAGCTAACCAGAACAGAATAATAATCCCCGTTGCCTCAATAAAACCAATGACGGGGTACTGAATTGCCTTAATCTGGTCAGTAGCGTATTTACGCACGCGATTTTGCTCCGCCTCAGCCCGAAATCGCTTAATTTCATACCTCTCAGTCGCAAAAGCGCGAATGAGGCGGATACCGTTGAATACCTCCGATAGCAGCGATGACAAGCTGGACACTTGATCCTGGCTGCGGCGCGATAGTTCCAGCATTCTATTCCCAAACCAGGCAATCAAAACGGCGATCGCGGGCGCAACCACCAGCACTGTAATCGTGAGCACCCAGTTGAGGTAGATCATGTATGCCAGGATAAATACGAGTTGCAATACCGATGGCACAAACTGATGAAAGAACTTACCGATTACTTCCCCAATGCGATCGATATCTTCCGTAAGCCGATAGGTCAGATCGCCCGTGCGCGATTCGGCAAAATAATCTAAATCCAGACGATGCAGGTGGGCGTATACCTTCACCCGCAAATCTAGCGCTACCTTGAGGGCAGCCTGCGACATCATGGCATCCTGTCCGTACTGGAATAGCCCCCGAAATACAAACATGATCAACGTAAAGCCAGAAATTCTGGTAATACCAGCCACATCGCCCGAGCCGATCGCTTTGGACACCAGCCCCAGGATGTGGGCTAGCAGGGGCATAGTCCCAATAAACCCCACCGTGCAGAACAATGCTTTGGAAATTAGCAGCCAGTGCGGGCGGATATATTCACTTAATTGCCAGTAGGCAGATCGCTTACTCAATGCAGACTTTAGTCACTCCTAAAATTTTCGGCTCGAACCATAATACGATTTGAGCTTAACCCATCTTCCCAGAGTTCTGCCTGTTTCGATCTAAGTACCTTACCGAATCCAGCCTAAAATTCTCATGAATGAAGCAATTTACAATCCGCAATCGCCCCACACTCGAAACAATTACCATAAGTGGTTAGATCGGGTTGTAGTGACTGCCAGCCAAATGCGGGCGATCGTATCCAATGGTATTTTTCCCGCTGCTACCAATCCATTAAATGCCTGTTCGGCAGGGTCATCAGTATGCAAGTCTCGGTAGTTATCGTTTTCCGCCGCCTGCTGGATGGTGCGATCAATCGCTCCGGCAGCGGTATTAATCGTATTGGAGACAAAATCAGCAGCCTTGTCTACATATGATTTGGGGGTGATGCCACCCGCGATCGCATTAACAGCCAAAGCTGAAACTAAGTCAGGATTATTTTGCGCGAAGTCAGTAGCAGTTTGAACTGTGGTATTGACGACTTGGTCAAGCGTGGTAGGTGTGTTTGTCACGCCAGAAGTCGCCACATTAGCAAATGCGCCACTGGTGCCGCCATCATTATTATTTGTCGAAGCGATCGCATTGTTAGGATCGGTTAGCGCATTGGCACCAGACACAACCACACCACTAATCGCATTGCCACCATTATCATTGTTTGCGATCTGCTCGTTTGTAGGAGCGATCGCTGGTGGGGTGAAAGTGGCGATCGCATCCTTGACCCCATTATCATTGTTTGCGATTGGCTCGTTTGTGGGAGCGATCGCAGGTGGAGTGAGATTGGCGATCGCATTACTACCCTTATCGTTATTTGTCGGAGCGATCGCATTGTTAGGATCGGTTAGACTACTTGCGCCAGGAACAACCACACCACCGATCGCATTGCCTCCATTATCGTTATTTGCGGTTGGCTCGTTGGTCGGAGCGATCTCAGGTGGGTTGAAATTGGCGATAGCATTGCCACCATTATCATTGTTTGTAGGAGCGATCGCATTGTTAGGATCGGTTAGACTACTGGCACCAGGCACAATCACACCACCGATCGCATTATTGCCATTATTATTATTATTTGCCGTTGGCTCGTTTGTCGGCGCGATCGCAGGTGCGGCAGGTTGTTGGTTGAAATCGGCGATCGCACCTGTAACGTTATTGTAGTTATTGGCTGTTTGCTCGTTTGTGGGAGCGATGGTAGGTGCGGCAGGTTGTTGGTTGAAATCGGCGAATGCACCCGTGCCATTACTATCAGGATTTGGTGTGACAGGATCGGACGAAGCATCGCTATTAGTTGATAAAATTTGCACGTCCGAGTTATCGGAATTAGGGTTGTGTGCTAAATCAGCGATCGTCGTATTGTTGTTATCGGCAGGTGACGCTGGCTGAATATTAAAGTCCGCCACCGCTCCCGTGCCAGGATCTGAGGCTGGCTGAGTATTAAAGTCCGCCACCGCTCCCGTACCAGGATCTGCCACTGGCTCATTAGCAGGTGTCGTCGCTTGCGCACTTAAATCCACATTAGTCAGTTGCGCATTTAGATTGGGATCGAAACCGCTGCCATTGTTGGCAAGACTGTTCATCCCCGTCGCCCCACCCCCAACCAAGTTGCTGGATGTAGATGTTGAGTTAAGATCGTTGTAATACGCTGGCGTGTAGCCAAAACTAGCAGAAGCATCTTTTAATGATGAATTATTGAGCGTACTACCCACACTAGACGAGCTAGGGTAGTTACCAAATGCACTGCTCGATGAACTGCTAGTATTAGTCGAAGCAGAAGATGCACCCGCAAGTAGCGTGTTCACAACTAGAGGATCTGAAAAGGAAGATTGTTGGTACAAGGAACTCAAACCCGCACCGCTAACTGCCGATTTCCCCGCATCGTTCAAACTGCCATCGTCATTGAAAATACTGCCAAATGGCGAATTATTCAGACTGTTAGACATCGAGCTAACCAGAGAACTGCCCGCAGCAGAAGTATTGCTCGACAAACCACTCGAGCTATATGTAGAGCCAAACGAGCTGAGCGTGCCACCAATTCCCGAGGTACTACTTGAGCTAAACGGACTACTCACAAGACTTGTGCTGCCAAACGAACTCAGCGTGCTGCCGATGCCCGAAGTGCTACTTGAGTACGAACTCCCCAAACCAGAGGAAAGGCTAGAATAGCTAGTGTCATACAAAGAACTAGAGCCAAAGGAACTGCTGCCGCTAGAAAGCCCTGTTGACAAGCCGGACAAAGTGCCACCGCCGCCCGAACCGGAACTACCACCGCCAGAGGTACCACCGCCAAAGCCCCCACCAAAGCCACCCGCAGCACCACCAACATCAGCCGCCCGTTCGCTGGCAACTACTCCACTTTCAGCCATCAACTCCGCATCAAACTTTACCGGCACCACCCCATTCGACTGCCGTGCCTGCAACGCCTCTGCCTTAGTATTGCGCGCCAGCGCTACCGCCGAGTCCTCATCCACCTGGCCAAACCCCGTTTGCCTGTCCCAACCAGGGATATCGCGATCGCTTGCCGACTGCTCCAGAATCTTTGCCACCTGCTGGTAGTTCAAATCCGGATTCGCCGCCCACACCTTCGATGCCACACCTGTCACCTGCGCCGCCGCCACCGACGTGCCCGCCATCGCACCCATACAATCACCCATCCGCGACAGGACGGGATTTTCCGGCGTACCGCCATCCGCAACTACGTCCAACCCATTCCCATAACTGGCATAAGCCGCCCGATTCTCCCCAGCGATCGCACCTACGCTAATGACATTGTCAAACCGCAACGAAGCTTGCCCCAGTGCCGACATTTCCCCATTCTGGTTCCCTGCCGCCACCACTACCAACACCTGATTTTCCTGCGCGTACGCCAGTGCCGCTTCTTCTTGGGGTGTCAGTGCCGTCCGCGTCGTCACGCTGCCGTCGATATTGCGTTGCGTCAGGTCAAAGCTCAGGTTAGCGATCGCATTCTTTTGCCCCGCTGCCCGTGCCGCATCCACAAACTCCACCAACGACTCCGCCCACTCTCCCGAACCCACGGCTCGACCCAGCCACAACGGTGCATCAGGGTTGATGCCGCCTACACCTGTAGTTTCATCCGGTTGCGCCGCGATCGCGCTCAGGATATGCGTGCCATGGTCGCTACCTTCCCCAGATTTGATTAAGGGGTCGTTATCCTTACCGACGCGATCCCATCCCAAGCTAATATTGCCGCGCTTAACGTTTACCTCCGCAAAATTAAATCCCGTATCCACTATCCCCACCAATGGCTGGTTAGACGGCTCTAGCTCTGGTGCTGGCAATGGTGCCACCGTGGCAGCGGTTACCTCTGTAGCGATCGCATCTACATCGGTACTGCGATCGCTGTCAGTACTGCCCAGGAAACCCATTTTACCCATCGTATTCAGGTCGGGTTCGGCCACGATTTCACCCGTAGTCGGGTCTACCAGTGCCGGACTGCTGTCACTGTCCGAGCTACCAAATTTCCTCACATCACCAACGCCCGCATCAGTGCCCGCATTAGTGTCTAAGCCATTTGCCGCCACAGGCTCAACCCGAGCTGCTGCGTCTGCACTCGCGGGCGACACTACCTCCCTATTGGTTTTAATAGGCTGGTTATCCAGCGCCAGATTGCTTGCCAATTGCTGCGTCTCAGCCCGCAATTCCTCGCTGTTTTGCTGCTTGCTGGTTTCCAGGTCTACCTGCTTTGCCGCGCAGTCCCGCCACCAATATCTGAACTAATCAAGTTAAATCTGGCTAAATCCCTGGCATCCCCCAGCATCACGCCTGGATTATTCAAGAAATCCGCCGCGCTTGCCGCACCACTGCGATTATTGCCATCATCGCGGCTGCGATTGAGCCAATTGTCACTCCCACTCAAGTCCGATGCCGACACGCCCAGAAAATTGCCTGGATTGTTCAAAAACGCGATTGTCGCCCTTTCCTCTGCCAATCGCACCGGATCGCTTACCGTCTGGCTCTGGCTATCCTGAATGCTTGCCATATTATCCACGGGGCGATCGCCGCGCAGAAAATTGCCGATACCGCTCAAAAAACTGCCGATTCTACCCAGTATCTTCCCTCTATCGACTTCATCCGTGAGATTGCTATCTAAATTGGAGCTAGCACCAGAACCCAATCGATCCGCTTCTAAGCCATATTCCCCTTCCCCAGTCCTGCCGCCTGTGAAACTACTCGGCTCTAACGTCGATGTCTGCGATGATGCGAAGGGGGCATGCTCTTGGATATTCCTTGCCATTGCTCTGCTTCCTCACTTGCGATGTCGGATAATTGCCATTACATAGCAATAACCCTTATCTCATTTGATTTATCCGTGTCAAGTCGTGGCGATCGCATCCTCCTTCTTTATTACCCTGACTCTTCAACATAATATCCTATGCCTTTAACTGATGAAATTACTTCCCTGCATGACTTCCCAGCTACTTTGACATGTTGTCGATTTAACTTTTACCCATCCCAACTTATGTCATGATTTCATCACATTTGCTGGTGATTAGCAGAGTTTCTAGTAAAATTTATTTACAACAAAAATAAATTTTCTTAATATAATTGACGATATATTATAATTGACGATATTTGATTTACAAGAAGCTATTCGTCTGAGTTACGATATCCATAGCCAAAATCAGACAAATTAAATTATCAGATCTAGACTAAGCCTTCAATAATACAGTCATAAAAGAAGGAAATGACGAAAATATCGGCATCGCCATCCCAACTCAGACAGACAAGAGAGCAACTGCAATCAGAAGACTACGCTTGTCAAGAATTAGCAAAGGCGATCGCCGAACTCCCTCCGCTCTACATGCAGGTACTATCAGGGGGTATTTGTTTGTTGATATCTGCTGTACTGGCTTGGGCGCATTTTAGTCGTGTCGATGAGGTTGCCGTTGCCAATGGCGAATTCGTCCCCTCAACTGAAGTTCGCCCAGTGCGTGCCCTCGAAGGTGGCATCCTCAAAGCAGTTAAAGTCAAAGAAGGTGACAAAGTTGCAGCAGGTACGGTGCTGATTGAATTAGATCCATCCCTACCCAAAGCAGAAATCCAACGTCTAGAAAATCTCGTTCGCCTGCTCAAGCAAGATATCAGTCGCTTGAAAGCAGAGCAAGCAGGTAAAATTGATACTGGCGCGCAACTTCAGGATCAGCTCTTGGCTTCGCGCTTACGCAATTTTAATAGTAGTTTGGAAAAAGCTCGTGCTGATGTTAGCCGACAACAAGGGGCTATAGAGGTTGCTCGCGCTCAGCTAGGAGGCTTAGAAGCAGAGCTAACATTTGCTAGAGATAAAGAACGCAGGCTATCGGGCTTGATGAAAACTGGCGCATCTCCCCGTTTCGATTACATCGATGCACAAAGCAAAGTAGCATCGCTCAGCAAAAGTATTGAAGCTAAAACCCAAGAAATTTACCAAGCGGAGCAAGCGTACAGAGCTGCCAATGAAGAGGTAACACAGCTAACTGCCGCCCGCGAGAGTGAAATTCTCACCCAACTTACAAAGCAGCAGCAGACCCTGGCTGATTTAGAGGGACAACTCAAGAAATCTCACATGCAGCGCGATTTCTCCACCATCAAATCCTCTGTCAATGGCGTTGTCTATAACGTCAAAGCCACCAAAACAGGAGTGAATATCCAATCGAGCTGCTCTCCATCTTGCCCGAAGGCGAAGAATTAGTGCTCCAGGCAAACGTGCTCAACCGCGATATCGGTTTTGTGAAAGCCAATATGCCCGTCAAGATTAAACTTGCCACCTACCCTTACCAAGAGTTTGGCACATTAGACGGAGAAACCAGCCAGGTATCGCCAAATTCCCATATAGACAAAGAATTAGGAGCAGTGTTCTCCACCAAAGTTCGCATTAAGCAAAACACACTACGCGGACGAGAGGTTACCCTCGTACCAGGTATGGATGCCACAGCCGAAATAGTCTTTCGCCAGCGCTCTGTTTTGAGCTTTCTCCTCGAACCCATCCTCGATCGCTGGGATCGAGCATTTTCCACTAGATAACACAAATGACATCTCAACCTTTTCTGATTGTTGGTGGTTATCCCATCTCGCTCGCACAAGCACTGGCTTACCTCAAAGATGCAGGTAAACTTCAGAATCTAGTTGATGAAATTGGGCGCAATCATATCATTACTCAGCATCTCCAAACTATGGAGCCGCAAGCAATAATTCCTCGATCGCTATCCTTTGACTTACGACTAAAAGCCCTGAAGGCACAAATTGCCGCACCAAAACTCCAGCAATATTTTATTCACAACAAACTCAAACTAGATCGAGTAATTCTGTCCCGCATCGTCGTTGCTACTAAAGGTCTAGCCGAAGAATTAAAGCTGGATATCGAAGAAAAGAAAAGTACATTTGAAGAACTAGCAAGACAGTATTCCCTTACACCAGAAAGATTATCTAATGGCATGATGGGTGCGGTTTCTCGTGCCGATCTCTCAGAAACATTGCGCTCCGAAATCGATGCTGCTGAAGTTGGTAATTTAATTGGCCCACTAGAAATGCAAGACCGTTGGTGTTTAATACGCCTGGAAGGGTGCTTGCCCGCCGCTTTAGACGACAACCTCAAAGCGCAACTTGAAACAGAGATTTTTGAGCAGTGGCTGACCGCAAATTTACAAAATACAGACATTAAGCTAGCAATTCACCTATGAACGCTGATAGTAGATTAAACGTTTACTGCATTCCGTGGGATGAACCTCCTTTTAGTTTCCTCACTGAACCACAAAAAGATGTACTCCTCAAATCGGTTAAAATTTCTCGCTACGCCAAAGGAGATCTGCTCTGGTCAACAGAGGCATCGGGACAGCAATTTCTACTGCTTGAAGGTCAAGTCCGCCTACGACAAGAGGATGGCAAGCGATTTACTTTGGAAAGTAATGACTGGTTAGGAGATTGTCTGGAACTATCCGGAATATGGACTGCCAGTGCTGCTAGCGATGAGATTATTATGGCAGTTTGGCAGATTGAAGCCTGGCAAGAATTCCGCACTGAGAACATAACGGCTTTTTGGTTGCTTGAAAGTAAGCGCTACCAAGCGATCGATCCCAGCATCCCACAACCAGCATCGGGATATCCTTACATTTATGCTCTTAACCCTGCCGCTGCTTGTCTGGCAATGGTCAGCGAATATCTCAAAATGCCCGTATCGATGGAATGGATTCAACGGCAACTACGTCACAGCCAACACCCTCAAGATTTGGAAAAGGTATCCGAAAGGTTAGGTCTGGTGCTATGTCAAGTTAAAGCCAGTTGGGAAGAGTTGCCGCAACTACCATTGCCTGCCCTGATGTATTGGCAAGCAGAAACGCATAGTCGTTGGGTTGTTGTCTATGCCGTACAGGGCGATCGCCTCATTATCGCTGACCCCGTAAATCCTCGCAAATCCTGCGAAAGCGTATATAAGCAAGCTGCGATCGCTGCCTGGGATAGATATCTCTGGACAGTGGAAGCAACCCAGCAGCAGGAAAAGTTTAGCCTCAAATGGTTCTTACCTGCGGTACAAAGGTATCGCGGCTTGCTCCTACAGGTTTTAGTCGCCTCCTTCTTTCTGCAACTAGTGGGGCTATCAACTCCTGTGATTACCCAGGTTATAGTTGACAAAGTATTGGTGCATGGTAGCTTAGCTACTCTCGATGTCCTGGGCATTGCTTTAATTGGTGCTGCATTTTTCAATTTGTTTTTGGGAGTTCTGCGACTGTACGTTTTCACACATACAGCTCGTCGTCTCGATCTAAAACTATCCGCTCAGCTATTTCGACATCTCATGCGGTTGCCCCTGGCATATTTTGAAGCTCGTCGCGTTGGCGATACCGTGGCTCGTGCTCAGGAGTTAGAGAATATTCGGCAATTCCTGACTGGTACCGCCTTAACTGTGGTTTTAGATGCCATTTTCACGTTTATCTATCTAATCTTGATGTTCTTTTACAGCCAGCAACTCACTCTCGTGAGCCTGGCAGTTTTACCTTTCTTCGCGGCGCTCGTACTGGTTTCTACCCCAATTCTGCGCAACAAACTCGATGAATCCTTCAATCGACGTGCGGACGGGCAATCTTTTCTAGTGGAAGCAGTTTCTGGTATCCACGCAGTTAAAGCACACACCGCTGAAATTGCCGCACGTCAGCACTGGGAAAGATTATTTGCTCGCTATACCCGCATCAGTTTCCATGCCTCTACAATCTCCAATATCAGCAATAATCTTGCAAACTTTTTAACTGAAATCTCTAATCTCTTAATTCTATGGGTTGGAGCGAAGTTGGT
The DNA here is from genome assembly GCF_000332175.1 of Pseudanabaena sp. PCC 6802. Lineage (NCBI taxonomy): Bacteria > Bacillati > Cyanobacteriota > Cyanophyceae > Pseudanabaenales > Pseudanabaenaceae > Portococcus > Portococcus stanieri. The sequence continues at coordinate 3,884,652 of NZ_KB235914.1, forward strand.
AATCGAACAGACCATAACCGTAGGAGAATTAGTCGCTTTTCAAATGCTATCCGGTCGAGTTACAGGGCCACTGTTACGTCTCGTACAGCTATGGCAAAATTTCCAGCAGGTTCTTCTTTCCGTCGATCGCGTTGGTGATATCCTCAATGCCGCCCCAGAATCCGAACCTAAAACTGGTCTCATTCTCACCGACCTTAAAGAATCGATTAAATTTGAGAAAGTATTCTTTCGCTATCACGAACGCCAGGAATCAGTTCTAAAAGGGATCTCTTTCTGCGTAGAACCAGGCATGTTTGTGGGTATCGTCGGTCGTAGCGGCTCTGGCAAGAGTACAATATCCAAGCTCATCCAACGCCTATACTTACCCGAATCTGGTCAAATCCTATTTGACGATCTCGATATCAAAAAGGCAGACTTACTTTCCCTGCGGCAGCAGATTAGCGTAGTTCTGCAAGATGATTTTCTGTTTAATGACTCAGTATACGAAAATATCTCCCTTGGTAATTCTCAGATCCTACCAGAGCAAGTTGTAGAAGCAGCAAGGCTAGCATGTGCCGATGAGTTTATCTCTGTTTTGCCCGATGGCTACGATACCAATATTGGCGAACGCGGCACGGCTTTATCTGGCGGACAGCGGCAGCGACTGGCTTTAGCCCGTTTATTTCTATCCAACGCCCCCATTCTGATCCTGGATGAAGCAACTAGCGCTCTGGATAGTGAAACCGAGCAGCAGGTACTGCGCAATCTCCAAAAAGTAAGACGAAATCGCACTGTATTTGCGATCGCTCACCGTTTTACGCCACTCAAGCAAGCCAATTTAATTTTGGTTTTGGAAAAAGGTGTTTTGGTGGAGCAGGGCAATCACGACGAACTCCTGAGGCAAAGAGGTGTGTACTGGAGTCTTTACCAAGGACAGCAGTCCTCCATAGAAGCTATTTAATACCAATTTAAATTGCCATACTCCGGACAGTTTTGGGGAACTAACTCTGGAATGAGGGTTCTAGCCATGTTATTCATCTAATTAATGAATAAGAAATCAAGGGTTTCAGTCTTTCTCTAAAAAAATGTCCGAACCATTGCTAAGGAGGTCTTTTGAAAGAATACCCCAATTACACGGGTGCTGCCCCCGTGCCTACCCTAAACCTCGGGGCTACTGCAAGAACACCCCAATGGTTAAATCAGGTTGTAGTGACTGCCAGCCAAATGCGGGCGATCGAAACCCTCATGTTCGAGGCGGGCATGCCCGTTGCTGCCCTCATGGAAAAAGTGGCGGGTTTAATTACACGCCGCTTAGAACAGATTTACCCTGCCGATCGCTACCCAAAAGTGGGGGTTTTAGTGGGGCCAGGACATAACGGCGGCGATGCTTTGGTAGTAGCGAGGGAACTTTGGCATCGCGGGCGGAAAGTTAAGGTCTGCGTGCCGCTCGAAAAACTAAAGGACTTAACGGCTGCACATTGGCAATACTTGCAAAATCTGGAAATTGCAGCAGTGGAACTGGTGGAATTACAAACCTGCGATTTAATCGTCGATGGGTTATTTGGCTTTGGTCTAGAGCGAGAATTAGCGGGTGTGGTGGCAAACACTATCGACGTTGTGAATGAGTGGGGCATACCTATCTTGAGTATTGATGTCCCTTCGGGCTTGCATACCGATACTGGAACTGTAATGGGTACGGCAGTCCGAAGCGATCGCACGCTTTGCCTCGGTCTCTGGAAGCGCGGTCTTTTGACTGAAGTTGCCGCACCCTATACAGGTCAGGTAGAACGGATTGACTTTGATATTCCCGTTAGATCGGTCGAGGCAGTTCTGGGCAATGCTCCCGATTTGTGGCGAATAGATCCAGTCTGGGCATTAGCTCAGCTACCTCGCCGCCGTCCTGTAGACGTACACAAATATCGCGTGGGGCATTTGTTGTTAATTGCTGGCTCGAAGCGCTATGGTGGAGCTGCAATTCTAGCGGCTTTGGGTGCCAGAGCTAGCGGCATAGGCATGTTATCCGTGGCAGTGCCGACTTCGCTCGGGGATGCGATCTTAGCGCACCTGCCAGAAGCTTTAGTAATTAGTTGCCCTGAAACTAGCTCCGGCGCGATCGCCCAATTACCCGCAGATCTAGATTTAACCAAATATCAGGCGATCGCCTGCGGCCCTGGTCTATCCCTAGATGCCCGAGCAGTGGTCGATCTGGTACTGAATGCAAGCTGTCCCCTAGTGCTAGATGCCGATGGGCTGAATTTGCTAGCTCAGATTGGCGTAGAAAGACTGATACAGCGCCATCAAGCCCAATACCCCACCGTAATTACCCCCCATTGGGGGGAATTTTGCCGTCTGTTTCCCCAACTTGCCAGCAGCAGCGATCGCATCGCAGTTGCCAGGACTGCCGCCGCCGAAACCGGGGCGATTATTCTGCTGAAAGGAGCGAGAACCACCATCAGTTTTCAACCCACACCCACACAACCATCATCAATACAGACCTGGATTAATGCTGAAAGTAGCCCATCTCTAGCCAGGGGAGGTAGTGGTGATGTTTTGACTGGCGCGATCGGGGGGCTATGGGCGCAGGATTTAGCCGGGAGCGTAGCGGCGATCGCATCAACCGCATGGCACGCTCAAACCGCCCTCAAACTTGCTAGCTATCGTACGGATATGGGTGTCGATCCCGTCACGCTAGCCCAGAACTTGCTAGAGCCGGGATTGCGACGTCAGCTAAGCGACATTTGGGACATTATTTAACCGCAAACCGCGAGTCTCTTATTGCCTAAACCCGATGATTGAGTTATATTGGGGTGACATGCGAAAGCATATTTGAGATTGAGACCGATTAGGCAACAGGAGGTGATGCCCATGCAAGAAGACAGTAGTAAATGCATGAGTCATCATGTTGCATTAACCATTCTGTGCGCTGGGGCTGTTCTCTAAACAGTCTTGCTACAATTCCTGGCAATTGTTATGTGAATTGTATGGCTAGCTAGGGATTCCTCCCAGCAGTTTGGTTGCAACTTGAAGACCGACTAGACCGCTCCCCCAGATGTGTAATGACTCTACCTGAGCTTCATTGCACGTTTAGGGGAGCGGATAGTTTTAGAATGACCTAAATTGCCTTTCCTCATACAGAAACCCATGCTCTGGGCGCGTAAAATATAATTATCTTCCCTAAGCCTTCCATGCAGACTGAACTATTCAGTGAGATCTTTCCCATTTTTGAATCCGTGGACGATGAAACCCTGGGATGGTTCCTCTCCGTCGCCGATGAGGATGACTACGCTGCCGATCGCTCTGTCATAGTAGATGAGACCTGGGGCAATGCCGTCTACTTTATTCTGTCTGGGTGGGTAAAGGTGCGATATCTACGCGATCGCGATCCGCACGAACCAGTTATAATCGATATCCTGGGGCAAGGCGGTTTTTTTGGTGAAACGGCTATTCTAGGCGAATCGCCTCGCAATATGGATGTAGTGACATGTACGTCCGTGCGTCTTTTGAGCGTACCAGCACAACGATTTATCCAGGCTCTCTTCAAGGATATCCAATTGCAACACCGCATGCTTCAACTGACGGTGAAACGGCTCCAGCAAAACAATCAGCGATTGCAACTACTTCAGGAACCACCAAACGTTAGAGTGGCAAATATTCTCATAAATCTAGCCGAAAACTACGGCACCTCAACCGATGCTGGCCTGGAGATATTTAATCTGCCCATTGAGGATATTGCCGATCTAGCTAATGTTGAGGAGGAGGAGGCATCTAAAGCGATTGAGAGACTAAAAGATAAGGGATGGTTGCAGATCGATCCTAAAGCCCAAATACTAAATTTACCCAACCCCAAACAAATCGCTCAGTTAGCATTGGGGCGTTAGAGCTTCAATTTACTATCTTCGCTATCTTTAGCAGAACGAATATCATTCTCTAATGTCCATTCGATCGCGCCATCCCTTCCCGTCCAGTACAGACGAATGTTAGCTCGAGCGAAGGTATCGGCAACTATATCCGTAACAATTGGGCTGGAAGCGATCGCTGCGGTTGGTTGTACAGCATTGAGCAATTCTGGCACGATATCCCCACCGTCCCACCATAGGATATCGGCTTTGAGATTGGAGACGGCATTGGATTTATCTAATAAAACTCTTTGCACCTTCTCATCAGCATCAGCGAGGAGCAGCCATGTAGTTTCCGCAGTTTGGAGCCGCAAAATACCAGGTGATTGATGGATTAGTTGTAACTTTACTCGATCCGTAAATTCGATGGGAGTATTTAGCTCCAGCGCATTCATGCTAATGCCTTTTGCTGCTAGCTTCTGCATCATTTTAGCGTACTCCTTAGAGGCAACACCCGCACCCGCATCGTGAAATTGTTGTACGGTAATGGAATTTGCCAAAATGGTGTTCCAGCCTTCGCTCACCTCCAATTGGGGATCGGTGGAGATCGCCAGATCGATCTGGTTTAGCCCCGCCTTCTGCAAAAATGGCAGCAAGGTAAACGTAGCAGTTTGCCGATCGCCGCTGTTAATTAATAAGGTTTTGCCCTGTTGTTGCACCACCATCACCGGCGACTGTCCCGTTGCCAGGAGCGTGACCCGAAATAAATTACCGCGCTCTACGGCAATGGGGACAAAGATTATTGCTATTGCCACAATTATGGCGGGCAGCCAGATCTTCTTAATCCAGGGATGTACCCAGATCGAGAACAGAATCGCATAGGCTACCAGCATTTGCCATAGGTGAATCGTGCCCGCATTGGTGACTGCACCCGGTAAAGTATGGATCCACTGCGCCAGAGCGATCGTGAAATGTAATGGTGCAAACATCAACCAACTTACCGCGCTACCGAGAGGTAAAGGTTCAAAAATTGCCCCTAAAATACCGCTCAGCATTCCTCCTATGGTCGCGATCGCCACTAGAGGCAGGGTGAGAATATTGGCTGGGATGCTGTAAATACTGATGCGTCCAAATGTATAAAGCTGTAATGGTAAAGTCCAAATGTAGGCAGCCAGCAATACTGCCAATGTGTTAGCAAACAATGGGGGAATGCGTTCCAAGCGTTTAGCGATCGGCTCCGCAGTCGCGATCAAGCCAAACGTTGCCAGGAAACTAAACTGAAATCCCAGATCCCAAATCCACATGGGTTGCCAAATCAATAAAATGACAGCAGCTAGAGCTAGCCACGCTAAGGGTCGCCCTCGGCGTTGCGTTACCAAAGCAATTAGACCGCCAAATCCCATCACCACTGCCCGCGCTACCGAAGGCGCGCTCCCTGTCAGACAGAGATAACCGAGCAAACAGATCGTGCCGCGCAAAAATTGCTGTAAAGGCGAGCTTTTCCTGCTCAGAAATAAAACCGTGCCCAGGATTAAAGACACTTGAAACCCAGATGCAGCTAGAGCACAGGCAAGTCCAACATCTACGAATATATCTTTGAGATCGTTGGGTAAATCTACAGCCCGATTACCAAGAACTAGAGAGCTGAGAAGCACGCCCTCTGGAACTCCTGCTCCTGAGACATGGGCGCGTACCATCCGACTGCGAATCGTCCAGCCGCCCCACGTTGGTGAATCGCCCTGTAATTCCAGGCTGCGCCCGCTCAAGCCTGCGAAGATCCCCGATCGCGCTAAATACTTTTTAAAATCAAACTCGCTTCTATGGTCTGGACTGGCAGGCTGATACAATCTCCCTGAAACTCTCACCACTTGCCCAGGTACCAAACCCGTCGCTTGAGTTAAGGAAATGGTCGCGTACACGTCACCCGACACTGATTCCGACCGATTTTCCCCTAGTTTTACCTCCTCAGATGCCAGGATGAATTTAGCGCGTCCGCTGCGAGTTGTACTGGGAGACTCTTTCACCGTGCCTCTCACTACAACCTCAGCACCAGTAGCAAACCTGGAGATATCATTTGCCTGCGGCTGTGGAGTGCGAAATTGGGCATAGGTACAGGCTAAAGCGGCAACTAAAGCAGCCAGAAACCATATCCATCGCTTTGGCACGCGCTTGCGCCAGATAGCAGGTACAAACAAGCCTAAAGCTATGCCGACACCAAACACGGTGGCACTACTCGTCCAGTCTGGATAAATGCTGGCAAAGGTGCCTACTATAAAAGCAAGGCACAGAGCTAGAGCAATCTGGGCAGTCATTTTTAGTTATTTTAGGTTCAGCAATCAACGCAGTTTTCAGTTAACCATGCTTACCATATTTATTGACACTTATTTGGCTGAGTTGCTTACCTGTTTGTAAGATTCAAAAGTTTGCTAATTAACTCGGTTAAATTGACCAGTCTTGAATCATAAGTCCTGGAACTTTCTCAAAATCACGGCTGTTTCTTGTCAAGAGAATGCCAGCATTGACTAAAGAGATTGCAGCAATTCGCAAATCTCGTGTTCCAATGTGGAGTCCAGTTTTTCTGAATTCGCGAAAGCGCTCGTCAGCTCTAGTGTCATAATCCAAAATCTCTAAATCAGAGAATAAAACAAAGGTGTTTCTGAGGTATTTATAAGCTGAAATCAAATTCTGGGGAGTCGTAGCTTTGCGAATTTGAGCCAATCGTCCGGCAAACTGCTCCTCCACGCTAATTACTGTAATAAACAGAGCATCATCGGTATTTTGTTGGACTGCAAAAATGCGATCGCGAATCGCTGAATAGCCTCGTTCATAGAGGCTGAGATGATCTGTATCCATCACATAAAGGGTCATTCTTCAGACTCTTCGTTAGTTGCTTTACGGTAGGCAGCAACTTCCTCTAGAAAATCTTCAAATGTCGGATCGTTGGCAAAAATCCCGAAATGTTTTAACCAGGGATCGATCTTGGGTTTGATTGCTTGAGGCTCGATCTCGATTGTGACTAATTCACCACGATTCATTTTTTCTGTTAAAACAGTTTTAGCTTTTGAAATGGCTTCTTCTTTAGAAGCTCCCTCAGCAATGCAGTTTGGTAATCCAACTACAGAAGCAACAAACTGATGCTCCGATCGACTCTCTACAAAGACTTGATACTGCATGTTTGACTTTCGTAATTTCATGGGGTAGCTACCACCCTGCTCTTAATTTTAATACAATCCTCTCTCCAAACCTCCTCAACAACCGCACAAATATATCGCAAAGAGCCGCCAGGGCATTATATAAAGTCCCTGGCATGGTTGGTAACGATTCAATCAGGGTTGAAGGGGCTACGCCCCTGCTTGAGAGCAAGCCCCCAACCTTCAAATATCCTTACTTAGTTAGAGCTAACAGGTTCCTGTTATGAGACGATCGCTGCCCAAGCCACCGCCAACAGAACTGCAACTATCGCTCCGATCGCTGTATTAATGCCATTTACTACCTCATTGGTGAGCCAGTTCCATTTAGCTTGTAGGGTCGCACCGATCAGGCTTTCCAGGTTAGTGGCGACAAAAGCAGCGATCGCGCACCAGGCTATTTCGAGTGGGTTGACGAGGATGCCTACCAATAAGGCGATCGCCGCGATCGTAAGGGATCCGACGATGCCAGCAACAGTGCCTTCCAAGCTAATTGCACCTTCGGTTCCGGCTGGCACGGGCTTGAGCGTCGTGATTAAGTAGGTAGTTTTACCGTAGGCTTTGCCTATTTCACTGGCAGTGGTATCGGATAGCTTGGTAGCAATACTGGCGGTATATGCCAATAACCAGAAGGGATGAGGCAAAAATGCGTAGCCAATGGCGCATACCGTACCTGTCAAAGCCGAACCCCACAAATTCTCGGGGCCTCTAGCCCCCTTGCGCTTTTCAGCAATTCCTTTTGCAGTTTTGATATCTTTACCAATATATGTAATGCCCGTGCCTAAAATGAGATAGCAAAACATGATGGCGTAGCCTTGCCATCCCACACAACCCCACAGGGTTATACCTAAAAACCAGGCATGAACGATTCCAGCCGTCGTAAGCGCCTTTCTGGGTAAGAATAACGCGATCGCCACCAGCAAGGTATTAAAACCGAGAGCAATTAACCAATTCCCTAGCGGTTGACTATTATATAAACCTATAAGGTCTTGCATACCCTAAATACTCACATGTTAACAGCATTAGAATTTTTTATTGACAACATCACCGGTTTCATGGCGTGGAATCTATTTTTAGCATTTATTCCACTTGTCTTTAGTATTTTTCTATTTAATCGGCGATCGCGTCGTAATATTCTATGGTGGTTAGGCTTAGTTATATTTATTCTCTTTCTGCCCAATGCGGCCTATGTAATTACGGATATTATCCACTTCGTGAGTGATGTCCGCAATCCCGACATACCGCCAAACGGGATCATTTTCTTAATTATTCCTCAATACATTATTTTCATCCTGGCAGGGTTTCAGTGCCACGTCTTATCTGTAATGGCAATAATTAACTATTTGCGCAGGCAGGGTATTGTCTCAAAGCGGAATGGGATAATTGGGATGGAGCTAGGAATCAATTTGCTAACTGCATATGGTGTCTATTTAGGCAGGTTCAATCGCTTAAATAGTTGGTATATCGTAACCAGGCCAGAAAGATTAGTTTATGAGGTTATTGACAGCTTTATGCGCGGTAACTTTTTGCTAGCAATGTTTATTTTCTTCGTTACGATTACATGCTTGTACTACATCTTCAAATGGATAGACATATCCATAATTGCATGGTGGCAAAGAGGGAAGCTCACTAAATCATAGCCAGGGCAAAGGCATATTAACTTCAAAAGCCTTAATGGATAATGGTTGGAGCGATTACATGCAATTTTTTGACAAAATGCTGAAATCCTTGCTAGACAAGGATTTCAAAAAAGGACTTCAAAAGCAGTATGCGTTTGCCCTAGTTAAGTCCTACAGAGAATTGATTTTTTTAGCTAGCTCAATATCTAGATGGCTGATGCCACCAGCATCATGAGTGGTTAGATCTATGACTACGCGGTTGTAGACGTTAAACAGCTCGGGATGGTGATCCATCTTCTCTGCTACGATCGCCACTTTAGCCATGAAGCCAAACGCTTCGACAAAGTTGCCGAAGCGAAAGGCTTTGTTGAGTTTGCCATTCACAATCGACCAGCCAGATAGCTTTGCTACCTCATCGGCAAGCACGGATTCGGGTAATTTCTCGATTGGCATGGTAATCAGAAAAATGGGAACGTTAGCGTTTGATAGGCTCATCTCTATACCACCAGGCAAGGATTTGCTGCCAGTTCCAACCTAGTTTTGCCATCTGCTGGCTCATTTCTTGATCCAGGTGGTGGCCGTCAGATACGGGCATATAACCATTACCCCAACTTACCCAGTTCACGGGTAGCCTGGCACGATAGTAACCTTTAAACCCCGGTCTCAGCATGTAGCCGGAGGTAGAAGCAACAGCCTGGTCGCTGCGAGTATGGATTAATGGCTTGGTTGCAGAAGTGAGGGGATCGAATTTAAAAAATCCCGAATAAACTTGATCGCGAGTATCGCTAACCAGATCGTAGGGAGCACTGCCCCACTTGCGCTGGCGCTGCGTGTTAATCGCATAGCTGCGGGCAGCAACAGCTTGTGCCATCAATGCATCTAGATGCCAACTAGCTGGCATTTCACTGGGAACAACACTGCGTAAATATTCTTCTAAGGGGAGGACATTGACGGCGATCGCCTTACCTCTCCACGGACGCACCTCCATTTCACCAGGGTAAAGTTGATTGCCAATTTGGATTAAGCCGTTGTTGGAGGGTTGGATGCGGTTAACACGGTTAACTGGCAGGATATACCAACGACCGGGATCGAGCCTTGCAGCAGACTGTCCGTCTGTTTGCAGTACCGCAGTCTGAGTGACTGCCACTGGCATGTTCTTCGCACCTGGATCCTCTTTAACCAATACGCGAAGAATAGTTGCAGACGCAGCTTGGGAAAAACCAGCGGACAGCACAAATGCTAGTGCAAAGCCTAGGCTGCGAATACTTCGTGTCAAGCTTGTAATCATGGAGTAACTCTCACACCTAGAAATGAACAAAAAACAAAAATCTGGCTAGCTATTAGCTATTGCAGAAGCCAGGACTTATGAGTATTTCCACCCTAGTAAAGTCATTATACTAGAAAGCTATTGTTAATTTAATTTTACTTTTTGCAGATTAGCGCAACTCTAGAAGTATTGCTAGACTTTTTTAAAGTTTTTATGAAATTATTTTAACTCGGTTAATATGGGTATGAGAAGAGTAGGCGTGGTGGTTGCGGAGATGAAAATCTCTGAGGAAAGTCCGGGCTTCCCTGAAGACCGAACTGCTGGGTAATGCCCAGTGCGAGCGATCGTGAGGATAGTGCCACAGAAACATACCGCCTTAAACAAGGCAAAAGGTAAACGGTAAAGGGCAAAAGAAATTACTTTTTACTTTTTACTTATTTGAGGTAAGGGTGCAAGGGTGCGGTAAGAGCGCACCAGCAGAGTCGTGAGGCTCTGGCTAGGTAAACCCCAGTTGGAAGCAAGGCGAGAGGGTAAAAGGATACTGGTCTTTATATTCTTTGACCCGTTGTCCGCATCTGTGCTACAGCGAAAGCTGGGCGCGGCGATCGGGCGTGAGCCGCTTGAGGTGACTGGTAACAGTCATCCTAGATAGATAACTGCCAGATAGTTAAGATTGAAGATCCTTAAAGAGTTATGGGGTTTACAACCCTAAGACTTAAAAATCTACAGTCAAGGCTATTAACAGAACCCGGCTTATGTCCTGCTCTTCTACAAAAATACTCTGCTTCTGATAAGTTATGGGGAATTTTCCCACTTCGGTTAAGAGACTTGAGACTTGCCCGTTCCGGCGCTGGTTTGGGCGGGCAGTTGTTGGTGTAACTTTCGTTAGCTTGAGTGCGACGTTTGGCGCGCGCTATGTTTGGGAGCCGCAACTGTCTGTTGATTCGGTAGCTCAGAGCGATATTAAAGCCACAAAAACCATCAGGGTTATTGACGAGGAGGCTACCCGCCAAGCTAAGGAAAGAGCGCGCCAGCAGATACCTCAAACTTATTTGGCAAATCCAGAAGCTAACGAGAATTCCCAAAAACATCTCGAAGAGCTACTTCAGATTGGCGATCGCTTGCGGTCTTTGGCAGGCAAAATGCCCTACGTCAGTACGGATGCGATCCCTTATAACGTGCAGTTATATTTGCGCGCATATCCAGAACTAGCCTGGAATGCCTTGCTACAGCAGATCGAATTGATGCATGCCCAGCCCAAGCTATTTTCTACGCCGCTTTTACCTGCTCCCTCCTCATCCGATCTATCTGGGCAGGCGATTAAAGCACTACTAACAAGTAAAGCAGAACTGGGCGATGCTGCTTATCGGCAGTTAATTAACGAGATCGCCAATGCGAGGAAGTCTTACAAGCAAGCAGCAGAGAAGGTGTTAGAAGGTCCAGAGATGTATCGCGAACATCTGCTCGACCTCAAAAATAGCGAATGGGAGGCTGATAAGCAAGCCGTACGAAAAGCATTAAAGGAGATTCTAGCTTGGGGAATCGTACCTGGGTTGCCAGATGAATTTAGAAAATATCGAATCGAACATCAAAGGGATCTCCCTAAGGAACCGAATCGACGCGCGATCGCGACTGGATTGCTCGATCTGGTAGTAGTTTCCAACCTGGAGCCAGATTACGAACATACTGAGCAATTAGCACTCAAAGCCGAGTCTGAAATCAAACCTAAGTTTGTTACGCTCAGAGAAGGACAAATAATCGTCCATGCCGGGCGAAGGGTTACAAAAAAGGAATTTGATTACCTCGATCGCCTTGGATTAGTGCAAAGACGACCTAATCTGCCCATGCTTGCAGCGATCGCGATCGGCGTAGCTGGATCGATGTTCGTTTTTTCCAGGATTAATCGCAGGTGGTCGATATGGTTGAATACCAATCTCAAAAATGGCGATCTCGCTGCAATTGGTATAGTTTGTACGGGAACGGCACTGGCAACCGTGTTGTTAGCACCGGGAAGTATTGCACTCGTACCTTTGGCCAGTACGGGTCTGATTTTAGGTAGTTTTTACGGCTCTCGATTGGCGCTGCTGATTACTTCGCTAGTTTCAGCCTTAATAATTATGAGTGTTAGTGCGCCAATTATTAACTTTGCCCCAATCCTATTGGGTGGTTTGTTGGCAGCAGGGTTGACGAATCGCCCCCATACGCGATCGCAATTGGCAATGACGGGTTTGTTGATAGCAGCGGCTCAAACTGCTACTTACATTGCCTGTGCTATCTTCTTGGGTAATTTAGCACCCATGGGTCTGGCACTCAATGCATTGGGATATGCATCGGGCGGAATTATTGCTTCGATTTTGGCGCTGGGAGCCATTCCCTATCTAGAACAGATATGCTATGCCATCACCCCTATTCGTTTAGCCGAACTAGCCAATTTAGATCGACCTTTGCTCAGGCGGCTGGTTACGGAAGCGCCTGGCACGTTCCAGCACACCATGTTTGTAGCGAATCTAGCTGAGGCGGGGGCGCGAGAACTGGGAGCCGATACGGCCTTAGTCAGAACTGGCACGCTCTATCACGATGTCGGAAAGACATTACGACCGGAATATTTTATTGAAAATCAGTTTGGACAAACTAATCCCCACGATGTGCTGAACGATCCCTGGCGTAGCGCCCAGATTATTAAAGAGCACGTTACAGGGGGCTTGAAATTAGCCCAAAAGTATCGCCTGCCAGAACTTTTACAAACTTTTATTCCCGAACATCAAGGTACGATTACGATCGCCTATTTTTACCACAAAGCCAAGACTCAATCGCCAGAAACGGTTAAAGAGTCTGACTTTCGCTATGACGGCCCCATTCCGCAATCGCGGGAAACAGGGGTAGTAATGTTAGCCGATGCCTGTGAGGCAGCACTGCGCTCCTTGGGCAGCGAGGCAACGCTCGAAGAAGCCAATGAAATGCTCATGCGCATTTTCAAAACTCGATGGGATGACGGTCAGCTCGTGGATTCGGGTTTAACCTTAAACGACTTAGAACGCATTGCCCCCGTATTTTTTAGGGTTTGGCAAGAGCGCAACCACGGTCGCATTAAGTATCCAGCACTGGCGCAAAAACTCGATCCTACGGGTTCTGCCATACCGGAGCAAAAAGCTAGAGAGATCGAATCAGTAACAGGAGTCGAAAAATTTTGAACTGGGATCGTACGTTGGCGATCGCTCAACAGATTACACAGGTAGTAGGCGATCGATTGCTAGAGAATTTTCAACAATTGGAGAGACAAAACCGTTCTCCCTCTGCTAAAGCTGATGGCAGCTTGGTTACTCAATCAGATCGGTGGGCAGATCTGACAATTACGCAGATGTTGAAAGACGAGTTCCCCGATTGCGGCGTACTCAGTGAAGAATCTATCCAGGCTTTCCCAGATCGTGATTGGTGCTGGGTTGTCGATCCGCTGGATGGCACTTCCAATTTCGCCCACGGCATACCAGTCTGGGCGATTTCCCTGGGATTGCTATACAAGGGAGTGCCAGTATTTGGTTGCGTCTACCTGCCGCCTTTACGCCAGTCTTTGCATGGCTGGTTTGCGAGCGATGGCATGGATATCGATCTCCCACCTAACGGTGCGTTCCTAAATGGCAAGCCAATTAGCAGTACTCAGGACTTGCCTTCAGAGATTCCGCTCGGCAACTATTTTTTCAGTTGTTGTTCGCGCAGCTTGGAACGCATTGGTACTACTGTTAACTATCCCTGCAAACTGAGGATGCTTGGTGTTGCTAGCTATAACCTGTTAACTGTGGCGATTGGCTCGACACTGGGCGCAGTAGAGGCAACACCTAAGATTTGGGATATTGCGGCGGCCTGGCCGATCGCTCGAGCGGCTGGTGCAATATGGATACCCTTAGAATCTGGCTCTATCTTCCCCCTCCAAAGTGGTGTTGACTATAGCGATCGCAGTTTCCCCACACTAGTCGTAAGTAATCTGGAAATGAAAGCCATCTTCCAACCGATTGTGGCGGGTATGTAGCGATCGGTTTAGCACCGCAAAGCTCTATAAGGTCTGTAAAGAGTTGGTACTGCTCGATCTAGTGTAAAATCGCAATCTGTGCGTGTAGTTAGGTAGATCGCTGAATGCCCCCCCAACATACTCCTGAAATTTACGATGCCATTGTGGTTGGCTCTGGAGCTACTGGAGGTGTAGCGGCCAAAGAGCTGAGCGATCGCGGCTTAAAAGTTCTGGTATTGGAAGCAGGACGAGCCGTCGATCCGCAGGCCGACCTGGGGCATCAAGTCCGCGATATGGCAAAGCGGTTCTATAATCTGGCGATCTCTCGCCGACAGTCATACCAGTCAGCGCACCCAGGTTATTGGAAAGCCAATCCCGATTTCTTTATTGACGAAAAAGAAAATCCCTACACCACCCCCCCCGATAAGCCCTTCTACTGGATTCGCGGTCGGCAGGTAGGTGGCAAAAGCCTGACCTGGGGCGGCATCACGCTGCGCCTGTCCGACTGCGAATTTAAAGCTGCCAGCCGCGATGGTTTCGATCGCGATTGGCCGATCGCCTATCAAGACCTGGCCCCCTATTACAGCAAGCTGGAACGTTTTTTCCAGGTGCGCGGCGCGCGGGACGGGCTGGCGCAACTGCCAGATGGCGACTATCTGCCGCCCGCGCCGCTAACACCATCCGAACTGCATCTCAAAGCAACGATCGAGGCGCGATGGCCCGACCGTCGCCTGATTGCCTCGCGGGGTTTTCCCCTGCACCGCTCCACCGACGACGATCCCTGGCCCCGTTCCTCCAGCCAGGGGGCTTCGCTGAAAGCTGCGATCGCTACGGGCAACACCACCCTACAATCGGATGCCGTCGTCAGTCACGTTATTTTCGACCGCCACACGCGCAAGGCTCGCGGCGTGGCATATGTCGATCGCATCGCTAGGACAGCGCATGAGGTATCTGGTCGTATCGTAGTCCTGTGCGCTTCGACAATTGAGTCGGTGCGCATTCTCCTGCACTCCACGGAACGCTACCAACCTGGTGGTTTGACTGATGCCTCGGGCACCCTCGGTCGTTTTCTGATGGATCACGTTTCTACTTCAAACTTCTTCTTCTTACCTGGTCTTAAATTTGCAGGCAAGCCCTTCGATCTGTCCGGCTGCGATAGCTTTTTCATTCCCAACTTTTGCAACTTGGGAACCCAACAAGAGGATTTTCTGCGCGGCTATGGCATTTGGGGTGGCGTTCAGCGCTTCGATTTGCCCGGTATTCTGCGTAAAGTGGGAGAGGGCGCGATCGGTTTTCTGATCGCGCACGGCGAAGTTCTACCGCGCTGCGAGAATCAAATTCGCCTGAACTCAGAGGTTGTCGATGCCTGGGGCATTCCCGTTCCGCATATTGAATGTGCCTGGTCGGACAACGAAACCAGCATGCTGGCCCACATGCACGCCCAGATCGATGAAATCATCGACAAGGCGGGGGGACAGTCCATGCAGTTGACCGATATCTTTCACGTTCCCATCTTTGCCGACTACGTCAGCGGCATGCAGTCAAAAATGGCCTTTTCTGCGCCACCCGGCTATTACGTTCACGAGGTGGGAGGAGCGCGCATGGGAACTTCTCCCACCGACTCAGTTGTGAACGATCGCAATCAGTGCTGGGAAGCTCCCAACCTCCTCGTTACCGATGGCGCTTGCTGGGTATCGGCGGGATGGCAAAGCCCTACTTTGACCGAGATGGCAATTACGGCGCGTGCCTGCGAAGCGATCGCCGAAGAGATGCGCAAAGGTAACGTTTAGCACTAAACGAATTATATGACTGCAAGTGCTAAATCGACTTAAAGCTTTGATATAGGTTGGACTTTCTTCTCAAAAAAATCGCGTAGGAAGCTTTTAAGCAACCTTTATGTTTACTTCAAGCTGAACGTCCATACCTGCGCGAGCGAGCATCATTACTAATTTATCAATGCTGAATCTTTCAATATCGCCATTCATCAAGTCGCTAATGCGAGGTTGTGTTTCGCCAAAAAACAGGGCAGACTGCTTTTGAGTCCATCCTTGTACCTGAATAAACCGTTTAATATTCAACATCAGATCGGCTCGAATTTTGAGATTGAGGGCTTCTTCTGGCTCAAAACCTAAATCTTCAAAGACATTGTTGCGACCTTGAGTAACTGTGGAAAACTCGGTTTGACTCATTTGTTCTTTCCTTTTGTAATAGACTGTCGGTATTTCAACATCTGCTGATAACGCTTCTGCCCAATTTCTATGTCTATTTTTGAAGTCTTTTGAGTCTTCTTTTGGAACGCATGAAGTACGTAAATAGCTTCTTCAAACCTCGCGATATAGAATATCCGGTAAGCTTCACCAACTTAAATGCGAATTTCTTCAACTCCTAAACCAACAATTGTCATTGGTTTAAAGTCAGAAGGTGCTTCCCCACTCTGAATCGCTCGGAGCTGAAAGCCAGCTTTTCGACGAGCTGATTCTGGAAAACTTGATAGATCTTCCAGAGACGATCCCATCCAACGAATTGGCTTAGCAAGCATATCTTAGTATATACCTTATTTGGCATATCCAAGGCTATATTTTACAGAGAGATCGCCACGAAAGACGAATTAAAAAACGATTGCCCAAAATTCTCCCTATTGTCAGTTAAAGCGCGATCTCAGTTTTAAGCCGATGGCGCATAGCCTTAATCTCGGTGTAGCGATTGCTTTTCTTCAACAAACATTAGCTGTATGCTCTTAGCAAAGACACATTTTTCTGCCAAATGCCTATTTCCCCGGAGTTAACAAATCTCATCGAGCAACTTAACCAAGAACTATAGCGGTTTTCAGATCAGAAAGAGTAGGGGGTTTGGGGGCGTTGCCCCCAAGAAGGGGTTCCACCCCTTCACCCCAAAAATAAAACCCGTTCTCAAGTGAAAACCGCTATAGATCTGACTGAACAAACTGCTACAAAGGGAATTAACTTAGTGCAGTCTGTAATGTCTCTTTTTCCCAATAATGACGTTTTGATTCAATTCTATGCCTCTTTGAACACCGTATTATTTTTTGCACATACTTACCGACAACGGCTTCAAATCACAACGCAAACTTTCTTGGATGTAGATATGACTGCTGCAGAAGTTCAGGAAACGGGTGAAGAATTGGCTGCAATGCTTGGGGTAGTAATTGAGGTTAAAATAAGGGTTAGTAAAACTGTCACTACTTTGGAGGGTATGCTGTGAAACAATTACCAGATGAAAAGACATTACTAGAGTTGCTGAAACTTGCTAAGGAAGCTGAAAGTAAGGCTAGAGAACTTTATGAGATGGGTGAGTCTTTTGCTCAAAAGTGGGAATCCAGGTTAGGAGATAGACGATTAACGAAAAAGCAGTAGCTCTTGCGATCGCAATTTTATCGATTCTTGTCAAGGGCGATCGCAAAATCACAAATCCAAAAGTGCTATTACTAAGTGGATTTTGCTACATGATGATTTGTTCCTGTCTGAAAAGAGCACTTAAAGTAGTTTAGGAAAAGCACTTTAAGGTAATAATATCGACTAAAATAAATGAATATATTAACAATAATCCATGAACCCAATCATCACTGACCAAGTTTTTGATGGATTTCTTATCATTGGCACTGAGTTATGACTCAACAGTCAGTTTTTATTTCGACAACAGCGCTTCTGCATTGTCAAAGTTACCAGACTCTCTTTCATTGAAATGCAAGTATAAATTAAACTATGCAAATTAATCACGTTATTATTCATGAACTTATTAAAGAGCAATATATCACTGAAGCAAAAGTAGAATTTTCTTCTAATGTTTTGACTGTCGATGATAAGGTGAGTTTATTAATTGCAAAGTTAAATGAAAGATTCTCTATCAGTAGTAGAGCAGGTGTAACTTATGGAGTATTTGACCAAGATGAAGCACTGTTCTTTCCTCAAAAGTATAGAGATTATCACCAAAGTCAAACAGTTGATAGTTTTGTTACTATGACTTCTTCAGTAATGGATAATCTACGGGAGCAAGTTGTAAATATTCCTTTAGCAAAGGGAGGATACTTAGTTTTTGCAGATTATCAATTAAATCATGACTACTTTGGAATTTTCCTAATAAGAAATACTTCGGGAATGCTTTTTTCGAAAGATACTACTTTAGATACTTATAGCATAAATTCTGTTACGCACATAGACCTTGAAAAAATCGCAATGGGCTGTAGAATAAACCAAAATAATTTTGAAGTTGAAGAAATTCGTTACCTAAGTTTCATAAAAAAAGATATTTCAGATGTTTCTGGATATTTTATCAATTGGATATGCGCAGTTGAGCTAATTAACAATCTAGTGTATACGGAAACACTATATAAAATTGCAAATCGCATCCCTCTACCGAAAGATGAGAATAACTCGGATATCATTTCAAGAGAAGAATTAAAAAAGAAGATACATGATATATCACTGACCTCTCCTAGTGAAACTATCAATCTTGCAGACTTAAGTAGCATTTTGTATGGGGATGCAACAACAATTCAACAATTTGCCGAAGAAAATGATTATGAAATTGATTCGGAATTTAAGCCTGATAAAAGGATCTTAAAAAAATTCACAAATATTTCTGTGAATGAAGATGGCATTAAACTTGAATTCACTTTCAAAGACTTTAACGACAAGATAAAAGTAATTGACAATCAAGTCATTATCGAATCTGAAAGACTTGTTGCCGAAATCCAACGAATAATTAGTGAATAATTATGACTTCAGATAATCTTATTGGTTTTCAAACATTATATACACTCTGGGCAGAGAGTCTCGATCAATCTTTTGATGGCAGAAAACTTCAATTAACTGTTGTCAATCAAGAAGAGGCGTATAATCAGTTAAACGAGAAATATAATACTGCTTACATTGAAGATGACAAAATCGAGATAGTTTTAGTTAATGATGAAATAAAGATTTTTTATGATAAAAACACTTTTCTAAAAGATTTTAATGATGAGGATTTAAGCAAAGACTTTGCAATCATCAAATATAGCAATGAGTCGTTTATTTTTTATTCTCATGATGATCAAAAGAAATATGGGCAAAATCTTAACAAGGAAATTGTAGAACTAACGGAAGATCTATTAATTGAAAATACTTGCTATTATTCTAAAATCCTGGACTTAATGAAGGAAAAACTCGCAATTTATCATGCATCAGCTAATCGTGAAATTGTCATTGCTTTCATTCCAATTCAAGAACCTATCTTTTGTATTGGTTATCCATCAATCAAAACCGAGATCCCGGATTGCAGCCTTAAAAAAATTTATACCAGGCTTGAGAGCGATCTTCAAAAAAAAGACTTCATAGGTTTTATAAAGATTCAAATATGCAAATTATTAGATGTTTTTGACAAAGAGAAAAGATATGTTGAGTTCCTACGCAACTTTGAGAAAATTCTTGATTTGGCAGAATTAGACTTTGAAATATATTTGAGGAACTTTTCATTTGAGGAAGTGAGAAATAAATTTAGAGAGAGCAAAGAAAAATATTTGCAATCAATTCAAGAGCAAAATAATAAGCTTTACTCAAGAGCAGGAGCATTAGTTGTTTCAGTCTCTGCTTCTGTTTTTGCTTCGTTCAAGTTTAATAGTGATTCAAATTCAATTGGAGCTTCCTTAATTCTATTTGTTTATGTTCTGTATAGTATCTATTGTTGTTTAGAATTTGCCTCTCTTAAGGATGATATTTCTATCCTTCAAGAGGATTTAAGAGAAGACTTAAAAGTGTTTAAAGAAAAGCTACCTAAAGCTGCTGATATTTTAATAAATGATTCTTCTAAGCTGGAGAGCAAGATCGTTAAGACTAAGGATAGACTAATGATCTTATACTCTTTTATTGCTTTATCAAATTTATCTGTATTTGTCCTTATTTCTCTTCAAACAGGATGGTATTGCTCCGGCAACCTGAGATATTACAGGAGATACGGTTGTTTCAAGGGTCACTACCTAAAAAATGCACGCTCTATCATTGCCGGAGCAATATTTACTTGCGATTATTTTCTGGGGGCTGGTCTTTCTTCTTTTTCATTACATGATTTGGATTGAGCTTCGAAAGCATAACCCAGATACTGACTTTACTACATCATGATTTACCACTTGTAGTAAATCAACCAAATATTTCGCTTGAGAATCCTCGTCAAGCAGCAGTCGTAGACTCAACGGAAACTCCTTTTGCTGCTAAACGGTATCGTTCCTCATCTGCCTCTAATTTCAGCAATTCTTGATGGCTCTCACAGTAACGGACAACTTCGTCGATCGCAGATAAAGGTAAATCCCAATTTTCGGCTACCTGCTCTACTGACATCTCATTGACAAGCATGTCTTGCCAGATAGTCGAAGCAAGCAGCTTGCGTCCTTTGATGTAGAGTTGTCGCCGCCAGGGATGAGTGCGCGTTACCAGATATTGCCAATCTTCAATCTCAGCAGTGTTTTGCAAAGATTGAATGATGGCACCGATCAAAGCCAGGCGATCGCTTTCTGATAGTTTGATAGCTTGTTCTTTAAGTTCTTGCAGTGACATGAGGATGGCTCCACCAATGCTTGATACCTATTCTAGTATGCGCGATCGCGCTTGACCAATCGTTGAGCTTGATAAAACTTGCGATCGCAAAATCATAAACTCAAAAACGCTGTAGCTATGACTCAATCTTTTGGAGGCAAGGACTTAGGTTCGCGGGGCGGGGGTTGCCGTTCGGAAATCGGGCTGAGAATCTGATTGAGTTGCCGCAATTGATCGGATGTCCCCATACAGATCAGGAGATCGCCTTCTAGTAAAACCGTATTAGCATTGGGGCCCCCCAGTAACGTACCATCGGCGCGGCGGATTGCCAAAACTAAAGCACCGGACTGCGATCGCAAGCGGGCTTCATTCAGGGTACGGCCTACCTGCGGGCATTTAGAGTCAATTAAAAATTCTTCGATATAGTACGAGCGATTAGCACCGGAAATAATGCCATCGACAAAGTCCATCACCTGCGGTCGCAGCGCCGCTGCTGCCATGCGCTTGCCGCCCGTAATGTAGGGAGAAATCACCTCGTCTGCACCGCCCCGCCTCAGCTTTTTCATCGCTTCTTCGCTACTGGCTCTGGCGATCGCCCGAATATTAGGACTGAGCGTTTTAGCCGACAGCACCGTATACAAGTTCTCGGCATCGGATGGCAGCGTACAGACAATGCAAATCGCCCGCTCGATTGCTACGCGCTGCAAGGTTTCATCCAGCGAGGCATCGCCTTGCACGGCTCTGTAGCCCAGTTGCTCTGCTTGTTGGATCTGCTCGATTTCCTTATCTAACACGACAAAGGGAATGTCCTCAGAAGCGAACTCAGCAGTTACCTGTCGTCCCGTGCGCCCGAAGCCGCAGACGATGTAATGCCGATCTAGAAATTCCATGAGGCGCTTCTGTTGTCGCAAACGAATTACTTCCTGAAAATAGCCCTGAACCACAGCTTCCGTAAAGCGATTTACAATGAAACCAATGCTGATAATACTCATGAAAATCAGCGCAATTGTAAATATACGACCTTTTTCGTCGAGGGGGTGGGTTTCGCTATAACCGATCGTACCCAGGGTAATCGTAGTCATGTATAGCGCATCCAGCCAGTTCCACCCCTCGATGACCTGATAGCCCACCGTACCGATCAGCAACACTGACAAAAAGATCAGAATGGCGATCGTTAATTCCTGACGCAGGCGTTGGTATTTTACTGCCAGACTGAACCGCTTTGAAGCTTCTGATGCCATTGTTTTAGGATTTATAGGAATTAACGACCCAATAGCTTAACTAAGCCAATGCCACCGAAATACAACCCCCCGATCGCTCCGCCTAATAAACTCTGCGTCATCGGATCGGTGGATGGGGTCAGGACGGCTCCCACTATTGCCGCACCTAGAACCACGTAGCGCCAGCCCGACAACATGCGTTGCGATGTCACGATTCCAGTCAGGGCAAGTAAGGCTTGGATTACAGGGATCTGAAAAGCCAGTCCCGTACTGAAGAGCAGCAACAACACAAACTCAAAGTAGCGATCGATCGACCACAACTGCTCCACCACATCGCCGCCATAGCTGATGAAGAAGTTAAGCGCCGCCGGAATCAGAGCATAGTAGGCAAATAAAATGCCACCCAAGAACAAAATGCTGGACCCAAATACGATCGGCGCCACAAATCGCTTTTCCTTTTTGGTTAAGCCAGGTAGAACAAATCGCACGATCTGGTACAGAATCGTCGGACTGGCCAACAGCAGACCGCTGTAGCCCGCCACCTTGAGCGAGACAAAAAAGTATTCTCCCGGTGATAGCTGCAAAAATTTAGCGCCGTGGGCGGGAATTTCCAGCAAATAAACAATTTTGTTGACAAAGATAAAACAAATAATTATTGCTGCCAGCACAGTCGCGATCGCGTAGAAAATCCTCGTCCTCAGTTCTTCCAGGTGATCGAATAAGGACATTTCCACATCATCAACGGCTTCATCCTCAGAGTCATTATGCTCCTCAAAGTCAGAGTCGGCTGCCAATGCCTCAGATTCAGGGAAAAGCTGCTCGTTACTTGTCGTTTCAATAATAGCTGTTTCGGTAGGATCGGTAGCTGGGCTAGTCATGGGTAAACACTGTGCTTTATCTCAATCCTATACTGTATGACAATGCCTGTAATTGGGCAAAATCTAATAGCACAAGTTAGCAAAAACCCAAATAAAATATCTATATTAGGACTTATGCATGGAATGCTGAAATTCAAGATCCCCCTAGCCCCCCTTTTTAAGGGGAGAAACCCAAAAGCCCCCTTTTTAAGGGGTTTGGGGGATCTGTTGTGCGTAGGTCCTGTATATCTATAACGATCTATAGCGGTTAAAACTGCATATAGTTATTCATAAGCTATTCGTAAGTTTTTCATATTATTCAAACAGTAAATAGGCCAAAAAGCAGTAAGTTTAAGAGCAAGGTTATATCTGCGAAGCTTAACCCCACAATATATGCAGGCAAAGTAGGGTGCCAAAATAAGGTGACCTAGCGATCGAGCTAGAGGTGCAATGAAAGGCTACGGGTTCTTTTGCCGAAGGAAAAGATAGTATATGCAGCAAATCGGTGCGAGTAGTGCCAACATTTTGGTGGTCGATGACAACTTAGATAACCTTCGTCTTTTATCAAAAATCTTGATACAAGAAGGTTATGCGGTGCGCAGCGTTACCAATGGCAAACTGGCACTGATTACTGTTGATGCTGCACCGCCCGACCTCATCCTTTTGGACGTTAACATGCCGGAACTGACAGGTTATGAGGTTTGCCAACAGCTTAAGAGCAACGAGAAAACTGCTGAGATCCCCGTAATTTTCATTAGTGCCTTTAGCGATACTAAGGATAAGGTTAAGGCATTTCAAGTTGGAGGTGTAGACTACATCACCAAGCCATTTCAAGTGGAGGAGGTGCTAGCGCGCGTTCGCAATCACCTCAATCTCAAAAGGATGCAAGAGCAACTGCGATCGCAAAACCAACTGCTCCAACAAGAAATTAACGATCGCAAGGCGATCGAGAGTCAACTACGAGAGGCAGAGAGCAAATATCGCAGTATTTTTGAAAATGCGATTGAAGGAATTTTCCAAACAACCCCCGATGGTCGTTACCTCAATATTAACCCTGCCCTGGCACGCATGTATGGCTATAGCAGTCCAGAAGAAGCGATGGCAGCATTAGTTAATATCGATACGCAACTTTATGTCAAGCCCCGGCGACGACTGGAGTTTGTCACCGCGATCGAGCGCAATGATATCGTGACCAACTTTGAATCCCAAGTGTATCATCGCGACGGTCGCGTAATCTGGATCTCCGAAGCTGCCCATGCCGTTCGCGATACCGAGGGCAAGATTATTTACTATGAGGGTACGGTTAGTGACATTACCAAGCGGAAACAAGCCGACGATACATTACAACGCATTAACTCTCAGTTAGTTGCCCAGTACGAAACGGCGATCGATGGTATTCTGGCGGTTGACGAGCAGGGGCGCATTGTTAATTACAACTTCCGTTTCTGCCAGATGTGGGGCATTGCCCCCGAGATATTACAGGAATGCGATTCTGGTTTAATTGCCTACCTATCAGCTCAGGCAAATATCCCCCGCAAACTAATCGCAGTAATTGAAGGAGCCTACGATCGCGCAGATCGCTTCGATCGCGGCGAGATCCAGATGGATGATGGTAGGGTACTCGACTATTATTCCGGACGCATCATTTCCCCCGACGGGCATTTTTATGGCATCGTCTGGTATTTTCATGACATTACGGAGCTGGTTGAGGCTAGAGAAAAAGCGATCGAAGCCTCTAAGTACAAATCGCGCTTTTTAGCAAACATGAGTCATGAAATTCGTACGCCAATGAATGGAGTCATGAGCATGACCGAGCTATTGCAAAAAACATTGCTCAGTACCGAGCAGCAGGACTACTTGCATACTTTGAGGGTATCAGGTGAAAACTTACTACTGATAATTGACGATATTCTCGATCTATCCAAGCTAGAAGCGCGCGAGATGCATCTGGAATCGCTCGATTTCGATCCAGTCAATAGCGTAGAGGCAGTTGCCGATCTCCTCGCCCCACAAGCTAATGCTAAGGGAATCGAGCTATTTACACTTCTGGATACTAACTTGCCCGCCTTGCTACGCGGCGATCCCACGCGACTGCGCCAGGTAATTATGAACCTGGTAGGCAATGCAATTAAATTTACCGAGCGCGGCGAAGTGCAGATCCAGGCTTCTCTCTACGACACAACCGATACTACAGTAACGGTCAGCTTTACGATTAAAGATACGGGTATTGGGATTGCATCTGAAAATCAGAAATTATTGTTTCAGCCATTCACGCAGGTTGACGCTTCTACAACTCGCAGGTATGGCGGTACGGGACTTGGTCTGGCTATCTGTCGGCAATTGGTGGAAATGATGGGCGGTAATATACAGGTTAAAAGCGAAGTCGGTCGAGGCTCTGCGTTTTCTTTCACTGCTACGTTTGAGAAATCCCAAGAGCAGTCTGCTAACACTTCCATTTTTCAAATCAGGCCACAGTTAGAACATAGAAGGGTATTAATTGTTGACGTTCACCCCACTAGTCGAAGAGTTCTCTCTAATTACGCGCTTACTTGGGGTATGTCGGTGACGGAGTTCGATCGCATCGATCTTGCTTTCAATTCTTTAGATCGTCTCGCGGCAATGGGACAATATTTTGATATCGCATTAATCGGTTTAGATGAATTGGACAATTGCAGGGAACTTTTGGGGAAACTGGGGCAGCTATCGCCAGGGAGTCATTGCACCCACAGCATTATCTACACATCGATTGGTAATCGAGAGACTGCAATTAATTTGGTAGAGAACGATTGCGCCTATGCCTACTTGATCAAACCAATTCGGGCATCGCGCTTGCTGGAATGCTTAATCGGTGCTCTGGATACGGGCACAGCGGTCAGTCCCTCAGTTACCAAAACCTCGATCCCTAACGACGATACTCAACATGCAGAAGATTTATTAGCTAACCTCAAAATTTTGATTGTTGAAGATAATCCGGTGAATCAGAAAGTGGCAATACGTCAACTGAAAACTCTAGGCTGCACTCAGGTGAGTAATACCGCCAACGGTCAAGAAGCTCTGGCTCTACTCAAAGACCATGATTTCGATATTATTCTGATGGACTGCCAGATGCCTGTATTGGATGGTTATCAAACAACCCAAGCAATTCGACAGCTCGAAAGGGGGGCAAAACGCAAAACCGTAGTAATTGGATTGACTGCCAATGCCATGAAGGGCGATCGCGAAAGGTGCCTGGCATCTGGTATGAATGACTACCTGAGTAAGCCAGTTGCACTAGACGAACTATCAGCGATGCTGCGTACTTGGTCAAACCGCCGGTCGTAAATCTGAGATATTTACGATCGCAATAGGTATTAATATGTTGAGGTGGGTGTGTACAAAGGGGATAAGTGAATGCCTAAATTAACACGATATTTAGTTGCCACAGCTTTAGGTTTGACTGTGTTGGGGGCAACAGCGACGATCGCGTCTGCCAATGAGCCAGATAAATTAGATAACGGATCGGCGATCGCGCCAATCAGTCAAGATAACCAGGATAACCAGGATAACCAGGAATTAAGCTTAACCGAACAGTGGAATCGCGATAGCCTGGCGCAAAATGCAGATATCAATGCCCAAAATGTGACATCGGTGTCGCAGCTTAGCGACGTGAAGCCAACCGACTGGGCATTTACGGCTCTACAGTCGTTAGTGGAAAGGTATGGCTGTATTGCTGGCTATCCGGATCGTACTTTTCGCGGCCAGCGTGCCCTCAGTCGCTACGAGTTTGCGGCTGGTTTGAATGCTTGTCTGGACAAAATTAACGAGATCCTCACAGCGGGGCTAGCCGATAAGGTAAGCAAAGAAGATCTAGCCGCCGTACAAAAATTGCAGGAGGAGTTTGCCGCCGAACTAGCAGCTTTGCGCGGTCGCGTAGATGCTTTGGATGCCAAAACTGCCCAAATAGAATCGCAACAGTTTTCTACTACAACCAAGCTGAATGGACTAGCTTTCATCAACATTACTGGTTCGACGGCCAGCAGACCCGTGCTACGGGAACCTGGTCGTCGCTTTCCAGTGCCAGGCGGTGCACCCGTAAGGGAATTCAAAAAAAATCCCAATGTCACATTTAGCAGCCTGGTGTGGTTAAATTTCCTCACATCCTTCACGGGTAAGGATTTGCTCGTCACGCAATTGGTGGCAGGCAACGGAAACTCTCCCAACAGCGAAGATAGTTTTGCTAGTGCGGGATTGCGCAATACCTGGGGCACTCCCTTCACGGAGCAAACGCCAGCAGGGGCAGGGGCAAACTTATTTGCTCTCCAGGAATTCTCTTATCAGTTTCCAATTTTCAACGATAAAACTCAACTCAAAATTGGCCCTGCAATTATTTGGTATCGCGTCTTCGATCAGAATCGATTTACCTTATTCCTAAATGGCAGCGGCACATTTAATTCCATCAACAGTACGCTCAGCAGTCCTGTCAAGCAAGGCGCTGGTGCCATTATTACTACAGCGCTCAGCGACCAGTTTGAGGTAATGCTGGGATATCTGGCAGAAAACAATACCTTCTTGCCGTTTACTCGATCTGCTGGCAATCCCCAAGAGGGTTTATTTGGTGGCACCAATATCTTTACCGGGCAGCTTACTTTCAAACCCAGTTCCGATTTCAATCTACGGCTCTTGTACAGCCATACCAATCAACAACCCAATCCTCCATTCGGTCAAGTTGGTGGTCTGGCTCCTATCAACGGTTTAGCTGATGATGGGTTTGGAGGGGGGTTAAATAATGCCCAATCGGATATCTATATTGCCAATTTCGACTGGCTGGTGACTAAAGGATTTGGTCTATTTGGTCGGTATAGCTTTAGCAATACTAATCTCAATCCCACCAATCCATTACTCAGTAAAGGAAGCATCTCAGCCCAATCATTTCAGATCGGCTTAGCTTTCCCCGATTTATTTAAGGAAGGCGCGCAAGGAACGATATCTTTTGGGATGCCATTTAACTATACTAGCGGACGGAATTTCCTCGTATCCGGCGGTGGGGATGGGGGTATCCAATACGATCTCGAAGCGACCTACTTCTTGCCAATTAGCAGGAATTTAGCGATCGTGCCGAACCTGTATTTAATCTTCAACCCTAACAACTTCAAGAGCAATCCCACTATATTTACCGCGAACCTGCGCATGCAATTTAGTTTCTAGCTCGTTGGCTTTTTTCTATCTTCACGCATTTTAGGCTTTGCGGTCATACCAATTCTCTTAATTAAAACTACACGTTGGCGAAAGGGGGTGTGGGGAACGTTGTTTGTATAACCACGATTTCTAGTCGCCAGGCAATACAGGCTTTGGTTTCTGGTGGAAGTTGCTGTTTGTCAAGTAGCTCGATATGCAACCCCTACCACTAGTGTTTAAGATTCATCGCTTCCCAGATTGTAGTAGGATGGCTTTGATGCGATCTATGCTGTTCTGCGGATTAAAATTTTAGCTATAAACATAGCTAGATTTAGGACGAGTACAGGGTTAGAATCCTTGCGTGCGGCACCGCCCCCCTTTGAATTAACCAAGATGTCTACAACTATAGATAGTTTCAATTTACTGTGTAAAAAGGTAAAAGTGGTGCATGGCTAGACCTGAGTCACCTACAAAGGAACGTAATTTGCTAGGCTGGTGGAAAGCACTAATGCCTATATCGCGTTTATTGGCGATCTCGCTGGCAGCGCCAATTATCGTGCTTAATGCCTGGGCGTTCTCGGAAATTTTTGGTTATTTCGAGTCGCTCTTTGTCGTGATTATTATTGCCTCCTTAGTATCGTTTCTGTTGAACTACCCTCTCAGTTGGCTAGAAAAGCGAGGATTGCGACGGGCTCCAGCAGCAATATTGGTGTTTCTGGTGGCATTGCTCGTACTAACGGCGATCGGTGTCACTTTAGTACCTCTAGCGATCGCGCAGGCGCAACAATTGGTAGCGCGCTTGCCAGAATGGATTGACTCGGGACAGCAACAACTGATGATGCTGAACGAGCGCGTTGATACGATGGGTCTACCAATTAGCCTTGATGGGCTGATTACGCAAATCAACGATCGCCTTAAGGTAGAACTGCAAACCATTGCAGGACAAGCATTAAACCTTGCTCTCAGCGTTACCGTATTGACGGTGGTGAGGTTGCTAGACGTGCTGCTGACGATCATATCCGTCCTTTATTTGCTGCAACACGGCGATGAGGTATGGGCTAGCTTAATTAGTTGGCTCCCAGAGCGCATCCAGCAACCCTTTTCCCGCACGCTCAGCCGCAGTTTCCAGAACTACTTTATTGGGCAAATTATCCTGGCTACTTGTATGGCATCGGGGTTAACCTCCATATTCCTTTTATTAAAAGTGCCCTTTGGCTTACTATTCGGTCTGACGATCGGGGTAATGGCACTCGTACCTTTTGGGGGGTCGGTGGGGATTGCACTAGTTACTACACTTGTTGCCCTGCAAGACATTGGGTTAGCCTTGCAAGTATTAGCTGCATCTTTGGTCGTACAGCAAATCATCGAGAACCTGATTGCGCCAAGAGTACTGGGAAGCGTGACCGGATTAAACCCATTTTGGGTTTTCATTGCAATTCTCACGGGCGTTAGGGTAGGAGGGCTTTTGGGAGTAGTAGTTGCAGTCCCCACCGCAGTTGTGATTAAAGAAGCGCTAGAAGCGATCAAAACAACACAAGCGACCCAGAGGGAACCAGTTGCTAAAGTAGAAGAAGTAGTAGTAGAAACAGTAAGAGAATTACCTCAGAAAACTATCTCTGATGGGGTTTAACTATAGCGGTTTTCAGATGAAAACGAGAAGGGGGTTTGGAGGCGTTGCCCCCAAGAAGGGGTTCCACCCCTTCACCCCATCAATAAAACCCGTTCTCAATTGAAAAGTGCTATAGCTAGGAGATTTCTGGCAAAGAAAATACCCGTAGGGCAGCGCCCCCGTGTCTGCCCTCAACCAATTGGGGTAACCACAGGGGAATTGCCCCTACAATTATCGGTATATTTTTTCATGGCAATCTCCTTAGGGTATTGCCAACAAATAATACCAATTCTCTAAAGCCATACTACGGATTCAGATCCCCCTCAATCCCCCTTAAAAAGGGGGACTTTAAGTAGTTCCCCCCTTAAAAAGGGGGGCTAGGGGGGATCTTCACGTACATTGGTATTAGTTTGAGTCAGTCAGAGGCTGGCTTTAGTTTTTTGATGTTTTCATCGACGGAGCGATTTAGATAATTAACCTTCACTTCTTCCAGTAGATCTCCCAAGAGAGATTCTATCTCTGCTAGAGTGTTGCCATCTTTTAGTTCCAATTGTAATTTGCTCGCGAACTTCTCTACTAAGCGTTTCTGTAGTTCCTCGCTCACCGGATCGGGGATGGCAGTTTGCTTAGATTCGTACGATCTCTTGGGTGTTTCCGCGACCAATGTCACGATTTGGGCGACCAAACTATCTTTAATCTGTTTTGGTAAGCGTTTGAGTAGAGGCCAGCGTTGGAGTTTTTGATAGAAGGATGTCGATCGCATGGCTTTATCTACCTGGTAGTCCAGCCAGGATTCTAGATCGGGCTTGATTTCTGGTAGAACCCTACAAGCGATAATTTCAACTAACCGATCTGCGATCGCTTTCATCTCATTGGTAGCATTTAAATCGACATAGGTAGACTGTGGTTTCTTGTCCTGTTTAAAGATTGCCCTCTGCAAACCACCCTGCGTCACCGATGTTTGCAATCGATCGATGCCCTTACCGATTACTGCTTGCGTCATTTCTTCAGCAAAACTCGTGACAAAGCCCAGACGCAGGTAAGCACGAATTTGGGCAAAGCTAACCAGACCAGCACGATCGAGACGAATCAATGCTGTAATAATCCGCAACGGCGCTAGGAAGGGTATTAGCAAGAATAGATCGAACCAGCGTCTTCCCAATGCCGTCCATAGAGAAATCTTCTCTCGTTTCCGCATTGAGATAATTCTAATTAATAGTTCCGCGCCAAATAGCATCGACCAGGGTAGATCGACTAGCCAGAAGCGATCTACAGGCTTATTATTCACTGCTACATGTCGATAGTAGTTAGAACTGAGAAGGAAGCTAATCTGGCGATCGAAAAAATCTAGTTCGTTCTGCCATCCTGCCGCTTGCAAGTTAGGATAGCTCCAAAATTTGGTAAAGGCTTCATCAGAAGATAAATTTGCCCACAAAAGTTCAGGAGCCAGGAGATCTAGAATCCCAATAGAATCTAGTATTTGTAGTGCTGGTGTCAGTTCGCTGCGATTTTCTCGGTCATGTCGAAACATGTGTCTTTTGATGCGATGTTTGATTTCTTGCAGAGTACCAGTCCTTTGCGATCGCTCAAAGTAATTCCCGTTCACTAATTTGAGACTTAGCTCCCGTAGCTCTGCCAAAATGGGATTAACTTCCCTAGGATTCAAACCACGTAACGTTAACTGAGAACGCAATTCTGCAACTTTGCGTAGATACACTTCCGTATCGGTATAAGGCTCAATTCCCTTAATTAGATCGTAACCCAGTACGGGCTCGTACATTGAAACAAGATAGCGGATTCTAAGATCGAAGAAATCCATCTCTTGCTGCCAACTTCGTTGGGTGAAATACTCTCTACTCCAAAAAGTTTCTAGAGCCTGCTTCAAGTCTTTGTTGCCGACTCGCTGCCGAAATTGGCGCTGAATTACAGCGAGAGTTCCACTCTTATTCAACACCTGAAAAGGTGGATGCTCTGAGAATAGCTGCACGCTATCTTGTCTGATTTCTTGTAATAGCGGGTTAACTTTAGCAGAGGCAAGTCCTTCCTGTTTTAAGATCTGCTGCAAAGTATCTACTTTAGCTAAATATTGTTTCTTCGCACTCGGCTGGGTTTTCTGTAAGCGTATATCTAGCCACAAATAAAAATCCCTTGCTTCTAAATAGCTCAGATCGAATATGGCAAAGACAACATTCACAACTACTAAGACAGCCATAAAACGCTCGCCTAGGAGTTGTAAAGGCGATCGCTTGGAGGGAAATAGTTTATTGTCGTACGAGCGCATATGAACTACAACAAACTGGGGCAACCATCACAGTCTACACTTTACCAGCAGCTACAGGGAGGTATTAAAAAACACCCGCCTTTAAGAGCGAGTGTCTTTCCCCCCTATTTACTTTTTTCACTTCAGTCAAGCACTACCTTGATGTTCTAAATCTAACAGTATCTATTTACTTAACGCTTCACTCGACTGTTTATTCATTGGGGCGATCGATCTCTAGCCAACTGGGTGAGAACTTTATGATTCAAGTGGGGGGTGGCATGACCGAGCTGTAATCCTAAACTAAAACTAGTCATCAAAATCATCTCTCTCCTATCAACCCCCAGCAGATTCTGCTGGGGGTTTTGCCCTTTGATTGCAAGGCAGCTAATGTATTTTGGAGCGATCGCAGCATAAATCTTCAAAGAGCTATTATAGCGTTTTTCAATTGAGAACAGGTTTTATTGACGGGGTGAAGGGGTAGAACCCCTTCTTGGGGGTAACGCCCCCAAACCCCCTTCTCGTTTTCAGATGAAAGACGCTATAGCTATAAAAACACCCGCAATTTCTTGCGAGTGTTGGTTCCCTTTTACTATTTCACTTCGAGTCAAGCAAGTTCTACTTGATGTACTTAGAATAACTAAAATGAGATGTCGAGTACTTCACCTATGCGGCCAGCTTACCGGGCGATTGCTGTTTGTACTGATGGGTGAGGCATAGATGCGGCAGCCAGGTGAGGCGAACGCGATATCCACCAGTTAGTATTTAAACAATCATTTTTACCTCTTTTAGAGACCTGCCAGGCATTCTGTCAGGTTTTTTTATTTATCTGAACACTGTCGTATTGCAGTCCAATCGTACGCACGGGCCTATGGTTGGATTACAATTGAAACTAGACCATCAGTGTTAGTTATTAAGTGTTTTGTGGAAACGATCGCACTACAGGTGAATGGCAGTAGCAAAACTTGTGCCCCGAATACCAACATGCCCCAGTTGCTTAGCTTCCTAGGCTTAAATCCGCGTTTAGTAGCAGTTGAATACAACGGTGAAATTTTGCATCGCCAGTTTTGGGACGATACTATCCTCAAAGAAGGCGATCGCCTGGAGATCGTCACTATTGTCGGCGGCGGGTAAGTTAGTTACATGGAGTGAAACCTGTAATAGCCTGGGTAAAAACCGTAATGGCAGTCTCCAATTACTGATTGGCTAACATAGGTTAAAGTCCCGATTTTACATTACCTTTTTCTGGTAATCTCTAGGATCAGGATTCTTTTCATAAACTAAATTTCTAGATTTGATTTGAGAAATACGATGATGAAAGCTTTAGCCCGCTTTTTGGTTGCCACCGCAGCAATCGCAATGATTTTTGTGGCTGGATTTTTAGGTACGAGCAATAGCAATTATGCTTTTGCCGCGGATTTACCCGATACTAGCTATATCAAAGCTGATAACAGCAAGATCGATCTCAATAATGCCAATATTTATGAATTTCGTAAAATTCCAGGCATGTACCCCACGCTTGGACGCATTATTGTTGAGAATGCTCCCTATAACTCTCTGGATGAAGTCTTAGCAGTCAAGGGACTCACCTCCGAGCAACAGGCAAAAATCAGGGAAAACGCCGATCGCTTTACCCTGTTCAAACCAGATAATTCCATGCAACGCGAGCGCATTAATAATGCCAATTATCGCCTCTAACTTTTGAGTAATTTTTGGGTAATACCAAAGATTGATGTTTGGATTTGTAAGGATGGGCGGCCCCGTGCTTTGTCCATCCTTAATCTATTTAGGACTAACCTTTCATCGAAGCGTGACTGCTAAAAACTTCGACGCAGTAGTGATAGGTGCAGGTGCTGCCGGATTGTATACTGCCCTTTCACTTGCTGACAAATCATCGGGCGATTCTGCTCAGTGGCAAATTGCTCTCATTGCTAAAGACAATCTCTCCATATCGGCTAGCGACTGGGCGCAGGGCGGTATTGCTGCTGTGGTGGCGGGTGACGACTCCCCCAGCTTACATGCCGACGATACGCTCAAGGCTGGCGCTGGTTTATGCGAACCCAGTGCCGTTGCCATTCTAGTTGCTTCAGCAAAGCAACAAATTGAAAACCTGCTCGCTCTGGGCGTAGATTTCGATCGCCACGGGCAGTCGCTAGCTGTCACCCTGGAGGCAGCACACTCGCGGCGACGGGTCTTACATGCTGCCGACGCAACAGGTCGAGCGTTGGTAAGTACGCTAGCTGCTCGAGTTTTGGCTAATCCGAATGTTCATGTTTTTGATTCGACTCTAGCTCTGGATCTTTACCTCAATCGGGGTAGATGTGCTGGGGTGTTTTGTGTATCTTTAGCACCGAATAGTATGGTGGAATGCCTGCTGGCTCCTGTGGTAGTGCTGGCAACAGGTGGTGGTGCTCAGGTGTTTGCTCAGACTACCAATCCGCCGTCTAGTACGGGTGATGGGGTAGCGATCGCCTGGCGAGCAGGTGCTGCAATTAGGGATATGGAGTTCGTTCAGTTTCATCCTACGGCGTTGGCGGTAGAGGGCGCGCCGCGTTTTTTGATCAGCGAAGCCGTGCGGGGCGAAGGCGCGTATCTAGTTGATGCCAATGGCAGGCGGTTTGTATTTGACTACGACTCCAGGGGCGAACTGGCTCCCCGCGATATCGTCAGTCGGGCTGTGTTTAAGCACCTGAGTAAAACTGGCGATTCCACGGTATTTCTAGACTTGCAGGCGATCGCGCCAGAGACGATCTCCCGTCGTTTCCCCAACATTATGCGCATCTGTCAAAATTGGCAGATCGATATTTTTTCAACTCCTATCCCCGTAACACCCGCTGCCCATTACTGCATGGGTGGCATTGTCACGGATACCTATGGAGCCACTTCTATCCCTGGCTTGTATGCGGTGGGCGAAACTGCAAGTACGGGCGTGCATGGTGCCAACCGTCTCGCCAGTAATTCTTTGCTGGAGTGCTTTGTATTTGGGGCGCGTTTGGCCGAACGCGTTCGCGATTTACTCGAAGTGTCAGAATTCCCCGCACCCGTGAATTTAGCAAATCTGGATCTGGATTTGTTAGATCGGCAGGCAGATCGAGAGGAGATAGGGCGTTTGCAAATGTTGAAATCCTCTTTGCAAGAGTTGACCTGGCAAGCGGCGGGAATTTGTCGGAGTGGTGCGGAGCTAGAAACTGCCTTGAGCCAAATTCAGGTTTGGCGGCAAGAAATTACAGCTAAAAAGTATAGCGATCGCCTCTGGGTAGAAACCCGCAACCTCATGGACTTTGCCTACTTATTAGTGAGATCGGCTTTATTTCGCAGCGAGAGCCGTGGCGCTCACTATCGGATCGACTATCCTCAAATCGATCCAGAGTGGCAAGTACATACGGTAATTCAGTTTGAGGAGATCTGGCGATCGACACCGCTCGCGTCGCAATCTGCCTAGCTCAATATCTGTGACAGATCGAGCATAAAACCAGGCAATACATCTTCACCTGAAAGCTTAGTTGGTGAATTTAAAACTTCTACGGGGCGATCGTGGCGATAAACTTCAACGATTTTTGTTTTTGAGTCAATTAGCCATCCTAAACGCAGTCCGTTGGCTAAGTATTCCAGCATTTTTGCCTGAATGGTATCTAGCCTGTCGCTTTCAGAGCGGATTTCAACCGCAAAATCGGGACATAGGGGTAAAAACTTTTTTCTTTGCTCTGGTAAAAGAGCTTGCCATCGCCCTACGGTAATCCAAGCAGCATCAGGAGAGCGCGTCGCACCATTAGGTAGTCTAAAGCCAGTGGAAGAGTCGTAGACTTTGCCAAGTTTAGTTTGTTGGTTCCAATACCAGAGTTGGCCGTTGACATCTGAGTTGCGCTCGCCTGTATCTCCACCTGTAGGCGGCATAATTACTAATTCTCCCGTAGACATTCGCTCCAGTCTTAAGTCAGGATTTTGGATTGCTAGCAACAAAAACTGCTCTTCGGTCACTGCGATCGCTGGATTCCAATTAAGCGCATGCGCATACATACACTGCTATACCTTAATCAATTAGATCTTCAATACACTTAATTTTATAGCAGCCTCAAGGTTACTGACGTTTTGCCGCTAATCTTGCCTGCCTCTCATCTCTAGATTCAGATCTTGTCGGCCTTGAATTGGGAGAGCGATCGTTTCTTTTGGGCTGGAGGGGAATCACTTCCGCGCTCGACACTTCGCGGGCAGAGCGCACGAGCAGTCCCGCTACAATCAGACTCGATAGCATGGAACTGCCGCCGTAACTAATCAGCGGGAATGGTAGGCCCGTAGTAGGCAGCGCTCCTGACGCAACGCCAATATTCAAGAAAGATTGCCCCACTAACAATACTGTCGTGCCAATCGCGACCAGACTAACAATGCGATCCTTACTCTTGAGAGCTACGCGCAAGCCGATCGCGCCAAAAATTAAAATTGCGACAATCAGGACAATTCCACCAATTAGGCCGAATTCTTCTGCAAAAACACCAAAAATGAAGTCAGTGTCTTGAATGGGTAAATATAACTTCATGCCTGACATGCCATAACCCACACCCGTAATACCGCCGGAACCAATTGCCATCAGGCTTTGGGATAGTTGATATCCGTCACCTGCTCGATCCAGCCAGGGATTTAAAAAGGACAGGATGCGCTTAAGCTGATATGGCTTTGAAGCTATGCTAGCGACGGCCACTATAACTCCGAGAGCAGCAGTACCAAGTAGTTGCGACATGGGCAACCCTGCCCCCAGAGCGATCGTCCAGAGCGTGATGCCGCACAAGGCTGTCATGCTCAGGCTGGGTTGCAGGAGAATACCAGCAAGGGCGATCGCAAATATCGCCAGCCACAGCAGGCGCAATTGCCACTTAGTTTGTTGCCAACGCCCAAACAGTTGAGCAGCTTGCAGTACTAAAAATGGCTTGATTAACTCAGAAGGTTGGATTAAAAACGATCCAAATTTGATCCAGCGGGTTGATTCGTTTCTAGTTTCGCCAACACTAGTATGGGTAGCAAACAGGAGGGCTAGAGCAATAAATAGGCCAACACTAGCAACCTTGAGTGTAGTCCGCAGGGGTAAATGGACTATGATGCCAAACAAAAACAGTCCGATCGTAATCCATATCAACTGTGCTTTGAAGTAATAAAGCCCGTCTTTGATGTTGGGATCGGCAGCAGCGGAGGCAAAGGAAGCAGAGAACATAATCGCTAACCCTGCCAGTAACCATAGGAAAGTCATCCACCGTAGCAATCTAGCTTCGGCTGCCCAATTTCCTACTGTGGGATCGAAAAATGGAATTAGTCGCAGTATTTTCACGAGAGCTATGCGTGTGAAGGACAATGCAAACGTATTAGTTTACATGGCGGATTCGATCGTGCCACGAAACGCACTTAAGAATTAACACAGAAACAGCAAATTTTAAATAGTTATACCAAATAAGCCAAATAAACCATAAAGTGTATCGATGATCTCTGAGATGGCTTCAGTACAGCGATCGCTATAATACGGACAACAAACTCGTGGTTGCCTCGCATGTCTCCGTCAAAATTATTAGTGCAAATCCAGGCTCATCGCCAAATTTTAAATCTGCCGCACATCGACCTCAGCTATTTGGAGTGGAACCAGGGACAGGAGCCGCTGCTTTTGCTGCACGGGTTGGCTGATAGTAGCGCGGTATGGCTGAGTTTGGCAGAATCTTTGCAGGATCGCTACCATATTATCGCCCCAGATTTACGCGGACATGGAGACAGCAGCAAACCTGCCAATGGCTACCGTTGTGGCGATATCATTGCCGATTTAGAAGCTTTAATGGATAGCGCTGGCTGGCGATCGACCCATGCGATCGCTCATTCCTGGTCGGCTAAAGTGGTGGCGGTGTGGGCCAGACAAAAACCACAGCGCTTGCGCAGCGCGATCCTGGTCGATCCGTTTTTCATCGATCGCATGCCCAATTGGCTGGGATTGACCCTACCGATTATTTATCGCACGCTGCCCTTCCTCAAAACGATGGGGCCATTTGCCAGCTACGAGCTAGCAGAACAACAGGCACGCCAGCTCAAACAGTATCGAGGTTGGAGCGATCTTCAGCAGGCGGTATTCCGAGCCAGCATGGAACAGAAACCGAACGGACGGTGGGGCAGCAAGTTTGTCGTACAGGCTAGGGATGAGATCTTTGAGGACACAATGCAGGTAACAGGGCTGACGGAGCCATTGGAGATTCCTACTCTTTTCCTCCAACCAGACGGAGGCTTGAATCGCCTGGAATGGCAGCTAAAGTCCTATCGCACTTACCTCAAAAATCTACAGATTCAAAAAATACCTGGCAACCACTGGACTTTTTTGGTAGAACCACTAGCATTTAACCAGGCTGTAGCCGATTTTCTAGAGAAGCACAGTGCTTGAAATAACTGCATCATCTATTGACAGGGACGGCAATGGCTTGCGCCGCCTCGATACTGGTCTGGTTAGGGCAGGCACGAGGCACTGCCCCTACAGCCCCTATAATTATCGTTGCATTTTTGCGAGGCGATCGCCTAAATCGTCGTGTAATCCGGGATGGTCGCGCCCTTGAGCACCACCACTATCCCATTGCAAATGCAATATCCCTTGTCCTCGCAACTAGTAGTGTCCTGAATCCCTTCCTTGTTGATAATCTGTACGTGCTTGCCGATCCGCGCGTTCTTGTCCACGATCGCGCGCCGGATAATCGTATTCTCACCAATTCCTATCGGTATCTTACCCGCACGCAAGTCTGCCGCGCGCTCTTCCTCCGTTTGGTAAAAGTCGCTCCCCATCAACAAAGAGTCTTCAATCGTACAGCCACTACTCACCTGCACCCGCACGCCCAACACCGAATGATTCACCGTGGAGCGATCGATAATGCAGCCATCGCTGATCATCGAATCCCTCACCTGACATTCCAATACCTTAGTCGGGGGCAAATACCTCGGTCGGGTATATATCGGCGCGTCTTCCTCATACAAGCTAAACGGTGCCTTGGGATGCTTCGTCAAGTCTAAATTAGCATTGTAAAATGCTTCTATCGTTCCGATGTCCTCCCAATAATCCATGAACAGGTGTGCCTGTACGTTCCGTCCTGAAGCGATCGCTCCCGGAATGATTTCTTTGCCAAAATCCGTGTGTTCTTTTTGTTGATTCAGCAGATCGATCATGGCTTCACGCTTGAACACGTAAATCCCCATCGAGGCAATGTAGGGATTATCTTTGGCTGCTGCCGCATCCAAACCCAGAGTGGTAGTATCCACCTTCATGCTCTCCAGTTCATCACCCTTGGGCTTTTCTTTGAAATCCACCACTCGACCGGACTCGTCAATTTTCAGCAAGCCAAATGCCGATGCTTTCTTCTGGTCTACGGGTAGCACCGAGAGGGTAATGTCAGCATCAGTGCTGCGATGGCGCTCCACAAACTGGCGGTAGTCCATGCGATAAAGTTGGTCGCCGGAGAGGATGAGAAAGTCTCGCACCGCCCACGACTCCAATAACCAGAGATACTGGCGCACGGCATCGGCTGTACCTTGGAACCAGCCTGGATTGTCGGGGGTTTGCTGCGCCGCGAGAATATCGACAAACCCGTCAGAAAAGGAGGACGGACGGTAGGTTTGATTAATATGGCGGTTGAGTGAGGTAGAGTTAAATTGCGTCAAGACATAGATCTTTTCCATGCCGGAGTTGAGGCAGTTGCTGACCGGGATGTCGATGAGGCGATATTTGCCCCCCAGTGGCACTGCTGGTTTAGCGCGCCGTTTTGTAAGGGGATAGAGGCGCGAACCTTGTCCGCCGCCCAAAATTACCGACAGTACGTCTTTCATAATAGGTTGTTTAACTTCTAGTTGCCTTGACTTGCTTGCTCCTTCTTATTCTCTGTCTTTGTTGTTACCGTTGGCAAGGTCATCGATCGCACCCATTATGTTAGGTGGGGCACGTGAGGGCAGACACTATAGATCTGCCCCTACAGTAGTACTATTTACCGCCTTTTTTGAGGGCGAGGAGTAGTTCAAACCTGCTGGTAGACTTGTCGGGCATGACGGCTGTACCAGCTATCCCCCGTACTGAACTAATAAAGGCATTAGCTTCTGGTGGAACTTCAGATTTTACAGTTGGCACTTTTTCAGTAATCAACGCCCAGGTTTTGTCTGCATCCAGGTAAAAATAGCCAAGGTTAGGACTTAAAAGCGAACCTGTAATAGTCTTAAATGCTTGGCTGCTATCGAGAGCGTTAGCAGGCTTTGTAGCTAGTGCATTTGCCAAAGGCCCAGCCGTAACAAAAAATGCATCTTGTGCGTACCAACCATGACTAATGACGTTTTGGGCACCAGGGAACGACCACTGCGTCACTGCAACACCACTAACATCTTTAGTCTCTACCGTGCCACTATTGCTTTTGATGTAGTCATCCAACTTCTTCAGCAAAGCTTCAGCCGCAGGACGGTTGCTGGTTTGGAAAACCAAAGCAGGGGCAGCTCCAACTGGAGCTAGAACCCCTTCGCTGTTGGTAATGCCAGCCAGCGCAAACTCACCATCCATCCATCCAAAGATATCCTTGTCAACATCGATCGCTAGGGGTGACGACTTGGCCTGCTGCCTTACCTCAGTCAGGGCTGTTTTCAGTTCGGGAATTTTCTCCGCATCTTGAGTAAATTGTTCCCACCGTGCTTTGATATTTACACCTGAAATTAAGGCAAATGTCTCAGATGGGAACTGGGCGATCACTTTGCCTGGAGATGGCTTGAATTCAACCTTCAAGTAATTAGGGTCGATCTTGGTAACGCCCTTTAATCTAATGCCATCACCATCTATGCCCACACCAACATTGACAGATTTGATCAACTTCAGTTGCTCTAAAGATGCTTGGGGGATTTGAGCAGCCTCAGGATTAAGAGCAGTCAACTGCTGCACGGCATCGGGGAAGTTGGGCATGTAGAACTGAATAACTGGATTCTTAAGCTCCAAGTTCTCGGCAGTCAATGAATTAGCAACAGATGCCCCACCTTTATAGGTGTCGATCGCTTTTTCTAGTGAGGCTTTCTGGGGTGCTAGTACGAGAAAATTATCCACAAAGGCATAGATCGTCGGTTGGCCGGTACTGCCTGTTTCCTCATTAATTTGAATGCCCCTATAGTCAATTTGCTGGAATTTCTGGTTGTTCTTAGACTTTGTCTTTTCTATAAATTGGTTAGCCTTCTCCTTGTCTTTTATTTCAACCACAAATAGC
The DNA here is from genome assembly GCF_000332175.1 of Pseudanabaena sp. PCC 6802. Classification (NCBI taxonomy): domain Bacteria; kingdom Bacillati; phylum Cyanobacteriota; class Cyanophyceae; order Pseudanabaenales; family Pseudanabaenaceae; genus Portococcus; species Portococcus stanieri. The sequence continues at coordinate 3,925,398 of NZ_KB235914.1, forward strand.
AGATTGGGTTCGCCTTTACCTGTGGTTGCAGGGGCTTCTTGAGCAAGGCTGCTAGTCGAGACAGGCAACGCACGTAACTGGCTGCGGTTGGACTGCGATACGGCAGGTTTGCCAGGTAGGATCGCAAACATAATGTTACCTGCCCAGGGTTTGATGTCTTTTTCAAAGTCAACTTCATTCTTAGCGGCTGATGCCTGAATTTGCTTTAAGGCCTCATCAAAGATTTTTTTGGTCTCAGGCGTTTGGAACTGCTCTAATTGCGACCAAGCTGCTCCATCAGTAGAGATAGAGGCAGCCATAATTACCTGCTGGGGTACGATCTTTGCCGCGCTAACTACCTGGGCTGGCCCCAGCGTGATATTGTTTTTGAAGTAGAAGTAGGCTCCTGCCCCCCCTGCTGCGACAATTGCCGCGCCAACTACGGGTACCAGGATATTTGATTTTTTTTCAGACATAACAATTTAACTGGGTTTACCTTAATTTTTTAGTTTACTATTCGGGCAATTTCAGGATCGGTGACGTAGCTCACTGCCTTTAGGTAACACCAAATAGTACAGAATCTATTCAATTAATGCCAATTCTTCAACATCGAACTACAGCAGTTATTGTAGTCGAGCCTACCTGAAATTTTACAAAGCTTTAATTTTGCTGAGTACCTGATTAATTACCCAGCGATCGCGGCTGCCAGCGAAACTGCCGCAGGTTAACTTTACCGTCAACGCTGAATGTGATGCCTTCCTGTTCGAGCAGCGATCGCTGGAGGTAATCGGCTCCACGTCGCAGGGGGGAGTAGGATATTTCGCCTTTGGCATTAATGACGCGATGCCAGGGGATATCAGAGGAGGGGGTATCGATCTGGAAAAGGGCGTAACCAACTAACCTGGCTTTGCCAACTAGATCGGACAACTCGGCAATCTGCCCGTAGGTCGCCACCTGACCTTTCGGGATCTGGCGCACTACGTCATAGATGCGATCGTAGGTAGACATTATGTTTAATTTGAGTTTGGGTTAGCGATTTGCTAAAGTCCTTGCATGGGAACAAAAGATAACTGTATTTTGGCGGTCAATCGCCAGAAATGAATGTTTTCATTGTCCATCTCCCATTGACCTGAATAAAAACCGCGCGATAGTCTATCGGACTGCGAACTTCTTGATGTAGTACGTATCCCTCCTTATTATTGGGAGTAGTAATCTTTATCCATTGAGAATCTCTATATTCCTGATTTCGTTGCACGATGTCATGGGATAATGTTTCTACTACTGGAGCATTAGCACTGGGAGTTTTTCTCAGAGGAACGTTGGGTTTAATAACTACTACGTTAGTAAAAGCATCTAGCTTGTCTGGAAATTTACAGAAAACGTAGGGCGTGCAAAATGTCTTTTGGCCGCGATCGCTAGATTCAAATACCCCACCGAGCGCTAGTACTTCAATCAAATCTCCCCAGATAGCATGGTTGGGATCGCTAAAGCCGGAGTGCTTCTTGAAATCTGCTAAACCTTCACCGCGACCAAAGGTATATTTGATATCAGGTGCGGTAATGCTAAAAATGTAGTTCTTATCCCGTCGCCTGGCAGCAGCTAATAACTCCTTGCGAAAAGATTGGAATGATGGATCGGTTGCGCCTTCGTCAATGGGCTGAAGCTTCTCTGCCCAAGCATCCCCTTTATATAGGCTCCCTACGAGCGATAGGCTGAATAGCGTTACTCCTAAAAGTATTGGTCTGGCTATTAGGAATCTAGACTTACTCAAATATTTCAACTTTCGTTAGACTCCTCAAATAAAGATGATAAGTTACAGTGAGGCATACCTAATGCGATCGCTGGAAGCGCTCCAGTATTTGATGCACAAATGTCTCTCCATCAATTGGAGCGGTATGATTTGAGACGGCAACTGCTTCTTCGATTTTTCTCCTGGTATCCTCAACCCATTTCAAATTGTAGCGATCGTATTCATCCAATAAACGTAGGAGAATTTCCAGAACTTCTTCGGCAGAACGGTACTTACCAGCCTGAATCTTAGATTGAATAAAGTGTTCTTGAGCGGGGGGAAGACTAATGCTCATAGTATGTTTGCAGCTAATCTGCCTACCATTTTAAACCAGCGAGTGAGTGGAGGGGGCGTAGCCCCCTCCACTCACTCAAAACTTTTGTTTCGATCTGCTATAGCGTTTTTCAACTGAGAACAGGTTTTATTGACGGGGTGAAGGGGTTCCACACGGCAGTGGCTCTAGCGGGGAACCCCCAAGACCGCCCTGCCTCCCCTTCTTGGGGGCAATGCCCCCAAACCCCCTAATCTTTCCGATCTGAAAAACGCTATAGCTTATTTTGCGACGCATCGATCGAGTACCTTTTTGCCGTTAGCCTCGAGAGAAGTTAGTTTGTCTTTGGTATAAAGAGTAGTTTTGCCATCGCTGTATTTTGTGCCGGAGCCTGCCTTGGCAGAAGCTAGAGTCAGTTGTTTTTTATCCCATTCGAACTTTGCGCCTTTGTCAGAGTACTCTACTTTCAAAGTCTTTTTGTCAGCACACGTATATTCAACCGTTTTAACGGTAGATGCAGCGGGTTTAGCAGTAGGCGCAGGTTTGGTTTCAGCTACTTTGGGGGTGGTAGCGGGCTTGGTTTGAGTTGCGGTATTAGCAACTGCAATACCTGCGGAAAGAGAACCCAACGCGATAGTAGCAGCGATTATAGAATTACGAATTGAATTTGATTTCATGGTTAATATTCTTCTGAAGCTAGACACTTTTAGTTGTAGACAGATTTGTTAGTCCAGGGGGCGGGGCTGTGCCCTCACGCAGGGGGACACCCCTGCACCCCGTCCTAAGCCTGTTAGCTATAGCTATATCAACTTAGAAGATAAAGGTGAGGAATTGGTGAGGTTTGAGATCGCGCGTACCGAATTAAATTAGCTTATGCTTTGCAACCGGCAGTCTGACTGTAAAGGTAGATCCTTTGTTTAGGTGGCTGGTGACGCTAATTAGCCCGTTGTGATGGTTGGCGATCGCTCTGGCAATTGCTAACCCGAGACCAGAACCGCCAGAATGATAAGAACGGGCGCTATCAGCTTGCCAAAAGCGATCGAATATTTTGTTAATGTCCGCTGGGGCAATGCCAATGCCAGTATCCTCAATTGAGACCTGGATGTATTTGCGATAAAAAACCGTGTTAATACCTATCTGACCGCCGTTAGGCGTGTATTGAATGGCATTTTCTAACAAATTGCGAAATAGACGAGACAGTTGGGGGGCATCACCAGCAACGGTTAAACCAGCCATCAGATTTTGGTTTAACTGAAGTGCTTTATCGTCTAACTGTGGCCGCAACTGTTGGATCAGTTCTTCCAAGATGCTGTTGAGTTGATGTACCTGAGTTTGCAGTTTAGAGCGATCGACCCTGGCAAGCAGGAGCAGATCGGAGGTGAGCTGGGTAATCTGATTAGCAGCACTGATAATTGCCTCAAACTTTTGCCGATCGCTAGAGCGCATTCCTGCTGGGTACTTGAGCGCAACAGCAGCATTATTTTTGATGGCGGTAAGGGGACTGCGCAACTCGTGGGAGGCATCAGAGGTGAATTGCTGCAGTTGCGCGAAGCTGCGCTCGATCGGTTGCATTGCTTGACTGGTAAGCCAAATCCCACCTATACCGCTGAGGAAGATCGCAACAAAAATACCGCTGCCAAGCCCCCAATTTAATTGATCGATGGTTTTGTCTATGGCTTGTAAGGACTGACTAGCTCGCGCAAAACCGATGCGATGCCCGTCGTTGCTTGTAATTGGTAGGGTAACGCTTTGAATGTGTCCCTGGATAGAAGAACTCTTACCTTTACGGTCGAGTGCAACTGGTACAGTAGGAAAGGTCATGCCAAGGGTAACGATGAGTTTTCCATGCGAGTCAAACCATTGCAACGAGCGATCGCGATTTTTGAGATCCTTGTCAGAAAAATCGCTATCTACTTTAAGTTTGCCATCTTCATACTGTAGTTCTCTAGTTGCAGCATCGGCTATGGTGGTGAGATCTTCGGTGAGTTGGTCGATCCGGTTGTGCTCGAACACAATTCTGACTGACAGGGCGAATACGCTCAGAATTGTCCCGAGAACTAGTAAATACATGAATAAAAGACGATAGCGAATAGCTCTAAACATAGTCGATATAGCCGCTAGAGGGAGCTAGTTATTAGTTGGGAGGTGCAGGGGCGGGCGATCGCAGGCGATACCCCATACCATGGACTGTCTCAATTATGTCCTCTGAGGCTCCGACTGCCTTGAGCTTTTGCCGCAGTCCTTTGATGTGCGTTTTCACTGCGTCTTCCCCCGGACAGCGATCGAAGCTCCACAGTTTATCGATGAGCGCGCTGCGACTAAAAATCCGGGTAGGATGTCTCAAAAATAGCTCCATCAACATATACTCTTTAGGGGTCAGATTTAGGGGAGTCTCCTTATACATGACCTTACAAGCAACGAGATCGAGCTGCAAATCTTCGCGTGCCAAACTGATGAGGTTGGCGCGATCGCCTCGTCGCGAAAAAGCCCTCACCCTAGCTTCTATTTCTTCCAATTCAAAGGGCTTGACGAGATAATCATCCGCTCCCGCATCCAGACCGATTACTTTATCTGCAGTCGTATCTCGGGCGGTTAGCATCAAAATAAAAGCGGAGAAGCCATCGGCACGCAAGCGCTTGCATAAGGTAATCCCATCCAAACGCGGGAGCATGATGTCTAGTAAAATCAGGTCGTAGTCAGTGGCTTGAGCGCATTCCCATCCCTGCTCGCCATCTCTGGCAATGTCCACCAAATGATGTTGGTGTTCGAGATCCTCGGCAAGGGGTTGAGCTATGCGATCGTCGTCTTCAACCAGTAAAATTCTCATTAACAGCTCAACCCAAATATGCCTTTTTCACACCCTCATCTTCTAACAATGCCGATGCCTGACCCGACAGCGTAATTTGTCCCGCTTCTAAAACATAACCGCGATCGGCTACTTGCAATGCCAGATTAGCATTTTGTTCGACTAACAAAATCGTCACGCCTTGGGCGTGCAGGTCGCGAATCACGCCAAAAATTTCGCGGACGACCTGGGGTGCTAAACCCAAACTCGGTTCGTCTAAAAGCAATAGTTTAGGGCGACTCATGAGGGCGCGCGCGATCGCTAACATCTGTTGTTCGCCGCCGCTCAACGTCCCTGCTAATTGATGCTTGCGTTCTTGCAGTCGGGGAAATACCCGAAACTGACGTTCGATGTCCTCCTGCACGCCCTTGGCATCGGAGCGCGTATAGGCTCCCAACTCTAAATTGGTCAGAACCGACTGACGTGCCAATACCCTGCGACCCTCCGGACTTTGAGCGATGCCCATCTTGACAATCTGGTCGGGGCGCGATCGCCGAATATTTTTACCGCGATATTGCATCTGCCCGCTGCGAATATCCACCAGTCGCGAAATTGCTCGTAGTGTCGTAGTTTTGCCCGCACCATTGGCACCAATGAGCGTAACGATTTCGCCTGGATAGACGACGAGATCTAGATCGCGTAGAGCCTGAATGCCACCATAATTAACGTTTAAGCTGCTAATTGCCAGAAGAGGTTGCGATTCGTTCATAGAGAGGCTCACAGAATCCTCAGCACGGTAGCAATGCTCTCGATCGCATCGAGGTTTTTAATATCGGCGATCGCGGTCTGAAAATTACGCTCGACCACTTGCTTAGTTACCACCACAACTTCAGCAAATTCGCCGTGGCTATTTTTCTGGATGATACTTTCGAGGTTGACGAGGTGCTTGCCAAAACGCATGCCGATCTCGCCAATTACACCAGGGCGATCGCGGGCAATTAAACGCACGTAAAACTGAGTTTTATTACTATCAACTGAATGTACCTTGGCATAGTGCTGGTGCGAACAACCCATCAACTGATTGATCTTGCCAGTGCCTGACTTGAGTGCGGCGACAACGTTAATTATGTCAGCTACAACCGCGCTTGCTGTCGCTCCCGATCCAGCACCTGGCCCGGAAAATACCACTTCGCCTATTGGATCGCCCGCTACTGTAACTGCATTGGTAACGCCATTAATACTGGCTAGAGGATGGGTAATGGGAATCAGGGTAGGATGAACGCGGATATCTAAGCCGGACTCACCATCAACAACTGCATGTCTGGCAATGCCTAATAACTTGATCGCAAAGCCCAACTCGGTTGCCCAGTGAATATCAATACTGGTAACGTTGCGAATCCCTTCGCGATAGATTTCGTCGAGCTTGATGCGATCGCCAAAAGCCAGACTAGCCAGAATCGCAATTTTGTCAGCAGCGTCGTACCCGTCTACATCAGCGGTGGGATCGGCTTCGGCATAACCCAGGGCTTGAGCGTTTGCCAAAATGTCCTCAAAGGCTCCACCTTCCTGGTGCATGCGGCTGAGGATGTAGTTAGTCGTGCCGTTGATAATGCCCGTCACGGCAGCGATGCGATTGGCTCCCAGCGCTTGCTTTAAAGCCTGAATAATCGGAATCCCACCCCCTACGGATGCCTCCAGCATCACGTATACGCCATTGGCCTTAGCCGCCGTAAAAATCTCGGCTCCATAGCGAGCCAGCACGGCTTTATTTGCCGTCACGACATGCTTGCCATTGGCGATCGCCTGTAAAATTAGGCTCCGCGCTGGTTCCAGTCCCCCAATTAGCTCTACGATAATTTCGATATCTGGATCGTTAACAATCGACTCTAAGTTATTGGTGTAATAGCTCGCAGGTAGGTCAACGTCGCGTTTAGTAGAAAGCGATCGCACGCCCACGCTTTTAATTTCTATTTCGCGCAGAACTGGGTGGCGACCCTCAGGATCGAGCAAAATCTTCGCCACGCCCGTACCAACAGTTCCCAGTCCTAAAATGCCAATCTTGCAACTCACGATTTTACAGCTATAGCGGTGATGGATTCGGTTAGTGGAGCAAGCAGGGTTCTACCCTTATACGCCCGTTCTAAACCTTATGGTCAGAGCTATACCAGCGATCGACCATCAGCTATCAGCATACACTGAGTGGAGCGATCGACGCGGCGTAGAACTTATGTAAAAGGGTGGCTATTTCTGCCACCCTAAATAAAAACTACTTCATTGAGTCGAGTTGGGACTAGTAAGTCTCAATGTGCCAACGTCCTTCTTTCTTCATTTGCTTTTCGTAGTCTTTCCAGTGCACGCCGGACTTAGCAGCGGTATCGATCATGAACTCGTCAATGCCGCTCTCCATGCCTTTGAGACCGCAGATATAGCCGTGGGTATTGGGCTTTTGCAGTAGTTCCCACAACTCGTCAGCATACTGAGCCATGCGGTGTTGGACGTACATTTTTTCACCCTTAGCATTTTTTTGCTCGCGGCTGAGGGCATAGTCTAGACGGAAATTTCGCTCATTCTTATATTGCAGCCAGTCCAGATCGGCTTTGTACAAAATTGAAGAATCAGTAGCTACACCAAAGAAGAGCCAGGCTAGACCATTAAATTTGTAGTCATCGTGCTTTTCTTTGAACATGCGCCACAGAAATGCGCGGAATGGCGCAATACCCGTACCAGTCGCGATCATAATAATGTTGGCATCAGGATCTTCAGGTAAAAGCATCTCCTTACCAACCGGCCCAGTAATTTGGACATCATCGCCGGGTTTGAGGTCGCAGATAAAATTAGAGCAAACACCATAGACAGTTTCGCCCGTTTCCGGATGCTTGTACTCCAAGCGGCGCACGCTTAAAGATACAGTCTTGTCATCAATATCATCGCCATGTCTGGTCGAGGCGATCGAGTAGAGTCGGATCTTATGGGGCTTACCATTTTTATCCTCACCAGGCGGGATAACCCCAATACTTTGCCCTTCTAGATAGCGCAGATCGCCACCTGAAATGTCAAACTTGACGTGGCGCGTATCTCCAGGTGCTCCTGGTCTTAGTAGGGACTCGTTTGATATGCATTTGCCCACAAATGGGCTGTTAGGACGATAAATATTTACAGGGATATCCTTCTTTTCTTTTTTTTCTGTCGTCTGATCCATGAATTTTACTGCTTGAGGTATTAGGGTTTGCTTATTAACAGCTTAAAGAGTCTACATCTTAGAGCTGCCAGGCCTTGAAATTGCTAGGTTGTGATGCCAAAGCTTTGATTTGAGGGAAACCTCAAACATTAATCTTACGCTGAAAACGGCTCAATCGCTTTCCTAATAACTAAGCTAAAACTGCTTTGAGAAATGTTTACAAAAATACTAAAGTTTTAATTTTAAATATTGGGCAGCCCTATAATCTACTCCTATAGCGTAATTGTCTGAAAGTAAAAATCCGACCCAACTAATCGTTGGAATGTCAAGATACTATTGCTACAATATGAAAAACTTAAGGGTCGATCTTTGGTCATCCCTACAAAGTTATAGTTTTTTAGTTAAGCTTGCCAAACCGTGGGCTAGTGCCGCACTTTAGAGCGCTAAGGTAGTCGGTTTTGCTATACGAGGTATGGCAAAACCTGATTGAGTTTTGGCAGTAGCACGTCAGTGACACATCATTGAGATCGCCGTAATCCATTCAAGATCGCACATTTTTAGGAGGCTGCTTTGCGTACATCTGGTGCCTTTGCGCTGATTGACAGTATCAGAAGACAGGGTGTCAAACACCTATTTGGCTATCCTGGTGGGGCAATCCTACCTGTCTATGATGAAATTTATAAGGCAGAAGCTAGAGGGGAAATAAGCCATATTCTGGTACGCCACGAGCAGGCAGCCGCCCATGCCGCCGATGCCTATGCGCGCGCTACGGGTCAGGTGGGTGTATGTATTGCCACATCTGGACCTGGAGCTACTAACCTCGTAACAGGCATTGCCACTGCCCAAATGGACTCCGTACCTTTAGTAATTGTGACGGGGCAGGTACCATCCTATGCCATTGGTACCGATGCCTTCCAAGAGACAGACATTTTTGGGATTACGCTACCCCTGGTCAAGCATTCATATGTGGTGCGTCAGCCTGAAGATATTGCCCGCGTGGTAGCAGAAGCATTTCACATTGCTATTACAGGGCGACCGGGGCCAGTTCTAATCGATATTCCCAAGGATATCGGGCAAAAGGAGTTTGAGTACGAGCCTGAAAAAGTAGAGTTGCAGTTGCGCGGCTATCAATCCAAAATTAACGGAGATCTCGATCGCGAACAAATTGATGCGGCTGTTAGCTTAATTCGTACGGCTATGCGACCGCTGTTGTACGTTGGCGGTGGAGCGATCGTCTCTAATGCCCATGCTGAGGTTAAGCAACTAGCGGAGCGCTTTGCTGTGCCTGTAACTACTACGCTGATGGGTAAGGGTGCGTTTGACGAAAATCATCCCCTTTCCGTGGGCATGTTGGGGATGCACGGTACTGCCTATGCTAACTTCGCCGTACAGGGATGTGACTTACTAATTGCTGTAGGTGCCAGATTCGACGATCGCGTGACGGGCAGGCTAGACAAATTTGCCCCAGAAGCCAAAGTAATTCACATTGACATCGACCCGGCGGAAGTAGGCAAAAACCGCAAGCCAGACATACCGATCGTGGGCGATGTGAAGGTAGTGCTGGCAGCTTTGTTGGCGGCAACTACCTATGAGGAAGCAACTCGCACAAAGGCATGGTTAGAGCAAATTGCGGAATGGAAGGTCGATTATCCTCTGGAAATTCCCCACTACCCGAATGCACTCTCGCCTCAGGAAGTAATCGCCGAGTTTGGCAAGCAAGCCCCTGATGCTTACTACACCACTGATGTGGGTCAGCATCAGATGTGGGCGGCGCAGTTCCTCAGAAGCGGCCCCAGACGCTGGATCTCCAGTGCTGGTTTGGGCACGATGGGCTACGGTATGCCTGCTGCTATGGGTGTAAAAGTGGCATTGCCGGAGCATGAGGTGATCTGTATTAGCGGGGACGCTAGTTTCCAAATGAACTTGCAGGAGTTGGCAACTCTGGCGCAATACGGCATCAACGTGAAAACAGTAATTATCAATAACGGCTGGCAAGGCATGGTGCGCCAATGGCAGGAAAGCTTCTACAGCGAGCGTTATTCCAACTCCAACATGGAAGCGGGCATGCCCGACTTTAAAAAGCTAGCCGAAGCTTTTGGGGTGAAGGGCTTATTAGTCACCCATGAAGATGACCTCTCCGCCATCGTGGCAGAAATCCTGGCGCATGATGGCCCCATCGTAGCTGATTTTCGCGTGAAGCGGGATGAGAACTGCTATCCGATGGTGCCGCCCGGAGCGAGCAACTCGGAGATGGTGGGCTTACCGGAACCAAAGAGGTTGCAACAAAAGTTAGAACGCGCTAAGGAACTGGTTTAACGGAAATTGCGACTATACCCAAGCGATCGCAAAAGCCCTCCCGAACTTTAGGAGGGCTTTAAGCAGTAATTTCTTGGCAAGATGTCCGAGACCAAGCTCTCTCACGAGCGAAAGCAGATCGATGAGTTTGCCAATAGTCTTTCGGGCTGAGGCTCAGGCTGAATTTGACGACGCGTTTGATTGGTACGAGCAACAGCAATCAGGGCTTGGGGTTGACTTTCTCATGTGTGTTACCGAAGTGCTGGAGCGCATTAAGTTATTACGATCGATTCACCAAATTTTAGGTGCGTTGCTATGAAGCAACACACCCTACGGCGGACTGGAGAATCAAACTAACGGAATCTACCCGGTCTAAATTGTCTGCCGATCGGTACGCCATTTTGCAGTCCCGTACCAGTACCGCCATCGGATGGATCTAGGAAAGGCTTGAGATAAATGCCATCGCCACTAAAACTAGAGCGGCTGGGCGTACGTGCTGGAGTATTATTATTCGTATTTCTTTGCGGTCTGCCGCCTAGCAAGCCACCTAAATCTATGCCAAGGATGTTGTTGCGCTCGCCTTCGACGAAAGTAGCAACGGGGGCAGTAGTCTGACCGCTATCTGCAACTGTTAAGTTACTAAATACGCGATCGCGTGTAGTAACGGGATCTTGCCCGACTGGCACCGTGAGAATAATCCGGCAAACGGGATTCTTTTCAGTGGTAGCGCAGATGATATTGTAGCCATTTTCAATCCCGGTACGCATTTCTAACAGACCATCGGGGCGATAGGACTCTAGACGGCGGCTAATCTCGTAGCAGCGGCGATCCGATGCCCAGCCGCCGCCCATCGCCGATGGGGTAGCCCAGGGGAATACCTTACCTGGTTGGCTTTTAGGTTGGTATACCACCGTATATTGACCGCTTTGTAATTGGCAGGAAAAACGCGTTCCGGTGAGGACATTAGGCTGTTCCGACGATTCAATAGGTACAGGGGCATCGCTTTGAGCGCGCACAGGCAAACCTACAGGCACGGTGACTGCTGCGATCGCCCCTATAGCCAGAGCTAATTTCCCTGAGCGCTTATTTTTGATAGTAAAGTGTGAGGTAAAGAGCTGCTGCATAGCCGCATGTCCCCCTTAGGGCAAAACTAAGATTACGTTTAGATATGACGCAGAAAATCTCTAAATGGTGCTGCACCTTTATGACAATTTTCGTGCCATTTTTTTGCTGAATTCTATATCAAAATCTACGCTAAGTTTTGACTAATATCATCCAACTCTGGTTCAACGGGCAGTGGATTGCGAAGAGCCACATTATTATGTAGCTTACCGATGCCCTCAATTTCTATATAAATGCTGTCACCTGCCGATAGCGGCCCAACCCCTTCGGGAGTACCCGTAAGAATAATATCGCCTGGGTAAAGAGTCATGATCTGACTGATATAGGCAACGAGGAATTCGGGTGTAAACACCATTCCATCGACCGTTTGCGACTGTAGTGCTTTCTTATTACCCTGCAAAAAGGTTTGCAAGAGTGCCGTAGGACTAATATCGCGCACTACCCAGGGACCGAGCGGACAGAAAGTATCGAAGCCTTTAGCTCTTGTCCATTGACTATCGCGGCGCTGTAAATCCCTTGCCGTAACATCATTGGCAATGGTATAACCCCAGATCGCGCATAATGCTTGCTTGGGCAGGCAATTAGTGCAAGTATTTCCAATTACAAGTGCCAGCTCCCCCTCATACTCTACTTGTTCGGACTGGGGTGGTAAAAGGATCGTGCCATCCGGTGGCAAGATCGCACTGGTAGGCTTGAAAAAGAGTAGAGGTTCCTCAGGTACGACCCCACCCATTTCTGCGGCATGGGCAGCGTAGTTTCTCCCCACCGCAATAATTTTGCTCGGCTCGCAGGGAGCCAGCAACTGGTAGGTATCTGGTGCAAGTAGCTTACTGGTAGGGCTACCCCCAACCCAAGGCGCAGCCGTATATAACTGCACGGACTGATTCAATTCTAGTAAGCCGTAATGAACTTGCCCTTGAGCAGTTTTTACCCGAACAAAGCGATCGGCCATAGCATCCTAAGATGATGATTGTTAAGGCTGTTTAGCATGGTACATTTTAGCGAATTACCGCCGCGCGATCGCGTCTAGCTAAGACAGCGAATAGACTCTAGCATACCTCTGGCCTTGTTTAAGGTTTCTTGATATTCCTTTAGGGGTTCTGAGTCGGCCACGATACCTGCTCCCGCCTGAACGCTAACCGTACCTTCCCGCACGATCATCGTGCGAATTGTAATGGCGGTATTGAGTTGGCCCTCAAAGTCGTAGTAGCCATAGGCTCCGGCGTAGGTACTGCGGCGATCGCCCTCCAGAGCATGAATAATCTCCATCGCTCGAATTTTGGGCGCGCCGCTGACCGTACCGGCGGGGAAAGAAGCTTGTAACAGATCCCAAGCCGTTTTATGGGGCAGCAGCTCGCCCACCACATTGCTGACAATGTGCATGACATGGGAATAGCGTTCGATCGACATTAACTCGTCCACCTGTACGGTGCCGCTGCGACATACCCTCCCCAGATCGTTACGCCCGAGATCGACCAACATGACGTGTTCGGCAACTTCCTTAGGATCTGAGAGCAAATCCCTAGCTAACTCTGTATCTTCTTTTGCCGTAGCACCACGCGGTCTAGTGCCAGCAATTGGTCGGAGCACGGCTTTAGTAACATCGTCAACTCTATCGGCTTTCACCATAATTTCAGGACTGGAGCCAATTACCTGCCAATTGTCAAAGTGCAGATATGCCATATATGGTGATGGATTGATTACCCGCAGGGAGCGATACAGACTGAACGGATCGCCGCCGAACGGTGTCGATAAACGCTGCGACAGCACGACCTGAAAAATATCTCCGGCCTTGATGTGTTGTTTTGCCACCTCTACAGACTTGCAGAAGTCTGCCTGGCTGACATTGCTACTGTAGGTTAACGGCGGTTGTTGAGCGGGGTTCACCCAATTAATCGCTGTTTTTTGCCGATCCAGCGGAGATCGCAGCTTGTTCACCATTAAAGCGACGCGATCGCAGGCTCGATCGTAGGCTAACTTCGGGTCGGCTCCATCGCGCAGATCGGCATAGGCGATCGCCCAAACCTTACGCTTGACCTGATCGAAAACCAGTAAGCTATCAACCTGCATCCACAGACCGTCGGGCAGATCGCTGGCATTACACGGAAATACTGGCACCCTGGGTTCGATCCAGTGAATTAGTTCGTAACCCCAAAAGCCAATGAGTCCAGCCAGATTGGGCGGCAGTTGCGGTAGGTGAACGGGATGAATAGGGGCAAGGCAGTCAGCCAGGTGTTTAAAGGGATTGCCAATGTATGCCTTCTCCGTACCATCGCGAAAGATCTGAGTAGTGCGATCGCCTCTTGCTTCTAATCTCCAGAGCGGGTCGCAGCCCAGGAAACTATAACGACCAACCCGTTCCCCTCCTTCCACTGATTCCAGTAAAAAACTAAATGGTTGTCCCTGGCAAACCCGGTACCACGCCGATACAGGCGTATCGAGATCTGCCACCAATTCCTGATACACGGGCACGAAGTTGCCCTGACCGACTAACTGCTGAAACTGAGAATAATCTGGCAAAATCATGAGCTACAAATACCCAAAATGTAGAAATCAGGAGCCAAGATCTTTCCTGACTCCTGAGCAATGTGGTGAATGCCATTTGGCTTTTTATAGATTGGCGTTCTAAAGCTAAAATCGAAAAATTGCGACAGCACAGCGATCGCAACTCTCTAGGTAACCTAGTTATCGTGAGTAGCTTTACCCGTGAACTTGACCGAAATTGGGTTGGGATTATCGCCAATCTTGCGGCTAACGCTGTTGACGGCAGCCCGACCGGCATTTACCTTTTCAGGGAAAACGCCATCGGCAGGGTGCAGGTAGACTTGATCGCCATTTGGGAACTCGCGCCAGATCTTATAGTTATTGATCTTAAATTTTCTAAGCTGCGTGCCGAGCGCTAGAGCTTGTTCTTTCTTGGCGAGATAGAGCATGTTATCGCCACTGTGCATGGTAGCAGCGCCACCAGTAGGCATTTCAAACACCTGCTGTTTGGGGCTAGACCAGGTAATCACGTATTTTTCTTCAGTGTTAGCAGATGCTAGCAAACCACCTGTGCTACCAGGCCACATAGGGACTTTACCTGATGGTTTCCCGGATGCTTCTTGCTGTTCTTCTGACATTGAGTATTCTCCCAGATTTGGTTTTAGTTTGAATATATGGAATGAATGAGGGCAGAATGCCATTTGTTATATGAAGCAAGATTATCATTTTTGCATACCCCTCAGCCAAGATAACTTAACGTTCCTTTACGCTTTGCGACACTCATACACTTATATAACCTTTATAGTTAGTGTTAATTTTCGCCTCAAAAGTGTCCGGAGCAAGCCTGACATCGAGTATTGGCGGGATAGCACATCTTAAGATTGCTATGGGTTTTCCAGACTCGCTGAATTTCCTTGAGTATAGATCCACCCTTACTAACCAGCTCTCAACCAATTGGGGCAATCATGGGGAGATTGCCCCTACAATTATCGGCATATTTTTTCATGGCAATCTCCTAAATCCCCATTACTGCAAAAATCTTGAGACAACTGCATGGGGGTACCCATATAAATACTTCATAAATTTGACTAGCTATTTGAGAATTACTACTAATAGGCTAGACAAAAGAATGATTTTAATGCAAACTATAGTAGTTATTTTTATTTAACTTTTGTAGCGTCCGGTAAGTTTAGGGTAATTAATGTTTTCACGAAAATTAGTACTGGGTCTTGGTGCGACAACTGCGGCACTAGGCAGTTTGGCTTTTTATTTAACATCAAATACATCGCAAGCAACTACAGAACTGGGTCAAACACCGCAAATAGTGGCTCAGGGTTCCCTCAAAAGCATCAAAATTGCATTCGCCAGTCGATCTGATTCTACCGACCTGCAAAATAAAGCAAATCGGGTGGCACAACTGCTCTCCAAGGAAATGGGAATGCCAGTGGAAGCCACGATCGCTGCTGAAACTGCGGCTGTAGAAGCGCTAAAAACTAATCGAGTTCAGGTTGCATTTGTAGCAGGTCGCGGAGCGCTAAAAGCCGAACAATTAGCAAAAGCTCGCATGTATTTAGCAGAGGTTCGCCCCAATTATTCAGGTAGACATACTTACAGATCTGTGTTTGTTGTAGCCAAAAATAGCCCTCTGAAGTCAGGCAACAGCAAGCAGACCTTGGCACAGCTACGCGGGAAGAAAGTGGCATTTGCCTCTCCTACATCCGGTTCTGGCTTTATATTCCCCACCGCTGAGTTGGTAAAAAATAACTTTGTGCCCAATCGCGATCGCCTCAAAGATTTCTTTGGCAGTGTTTTTTTTGGCGATGGTTACAGTAGCGCCTTGCAACAGGTCTTGCGAGGTCAAGCTGACGTAGCTGCCGTATCGGAATATGCGGTTGCTCCTCCCTACGTCAAAGCCGATGAAGTACAGAAGCTGCGAGTTCTGTACTCCATTCCTAACGTACCAGCTCACGGTATAGTGATTGATGACAGCGTACCTGCGGCAACAAGGGATAAACTGATTAATGCTTTCCTCAAGTTAAATCAACCCGCTAACAATAAAATGCTTAAGGATCTATATAACTCAACCGAGCTAGTCAAGGTCGATCATAATAGCCATCTAGCTCCTATCCGCGATGCATTAAAACTTGCTGGGTTTGAGCCATAAGTTAGTGCCAGAAGTCATTTCAGTGCCAGATCCTATTATTGACTGCTGCGATGTGGAAACTGCTTATATCCCCACATTGCAGCGTCCGATTTTGTGCGGCATTAACTGTCAGATTCAGCGGGGTGAGTTTGTGGGTTTGCTAGGACTAAATGGAGCAGGCAAGTCCACCCTTCTCAGAGCCTTATTAGGTCTGGTACCCTTACAAAAAGGGAGCATACATATTCAAGGAGTTGCGGTCGCGCCCCGCACCTTAGCCGCAAGTAGGCAAGGCGTGGGTGTGCTATTTCAGGGCGGTGGACTAATTCCCCAGTTGTCGGCGTTGGAGAATGTTTTGTGCGGGCGCTTGGGAACGCTGTCAACATGGCAAACATTGTGGGGATTTAGCCGCAGCGATCGCCGCCTCGCTCTCAGCCTCTTGGCCCAATTCGGCTTACTAGAGCAGGCATACCAAAGAACTAGTCAACTAAGCGGCGGGCAACGACAACGGGTAGCGATCGCCCGCACCTTGATCCAATCTCCCCAAATTCTCCTAGTCGACGAACCGACCGCAGGTTTAGATATCGGTGCTACCCAACAGGTGATGGAGATTCTGTCGGATTTAAATCGCGATCGGGGCATCACTACGATCGCGGTCTTGCACGATCTCTCATTGGTAAAAGAATACGCGCAACGAGCGATTATCCTGGAACAGGGGCAAGTGAAGTACGATGGTTCCTGTAGCAATGTATCCACTCAATTTTCCAGAATTGGAATTAATTTGAATCAGACTACTTTATGAGAAAACAAATCTCAAATGTAAAGAAGCAGATAGGGAGATTTTGGTATCGCTACCCTTGGTTTGGGCGCATCTTTATCTTAGGGATTCTGATTCTAGTGTATGGGTGGGCGTTTCAAGGCTTAAAGTTAGACTTAGAGGCTTTGAACGGAAGCATTCCCTTCATGCAGGATTTCCTTTCCCGCCTATTCCCACCCGATTGGAGCGTGTTGGATCTAGCTGTGAAGTCGCTAATCGAGACCGTTCAGATATCCCTATGGGGAACGACAATTGGAGCGGTGTTGTCTCTACCAATAGCGATCGTGTCTGCAAAGAATCTAGCACCCAGGTGGTTGCGCTGGATGGCAAATCTACTGCAAAATGCAGTTCGCTCCGTGCCATCGATTGTCTTGGGGCTGTTTTTCGTGTCGGCAACCGGCTTGGGAGCACCTGCAGGTACGCTAGCACTCAGTATCTATACAATTGGTTACCTGGCTAAGTTTTATCAAGAATCAATTGAATCAGTCGATCGAGACTCCCTTGAATCTCTAAAGGTAATTGGAGCCTCAAGCCTGCAGATTGCTCAGTATGGTGTCATCCCACAGGTTTTGCCGCTGATGTTGGGATATACATTATGGATGTTTGAGTATAATATCCGCGCTGCCTCTGTTTTAGGGGTAGTTGGCGCTGGTGGTATAGGTTTTGAACTCGTGAATTACATCAGGAGCTTTGAATATACAAAAGCTACTACAATGATTCTGGTGCTGTTAGTTGTAGTCACGGCGATTGATTTCTTAAGCAGCCAACTGCGCGATCGCCTTGAGGCAAAATACTAAAGGCGATCCTAAAGAAGTAAGGATGCATCGTAATGGCGAACAAAGTACTGCAAAAGCAAGCCATCCTATCATTAATCCTGGCGATCGCCCTCAGCATCGGCGCGATCGCGCTTCTGCTGCCTCTCATTTTTGTCCTAATTACCTCTTTCGCCACGGCAGATTTCAAGCCCTTAGATAGTTTGTTACCTAAAACCTGGACGGGAGATAATTATGCGAGAGCCTGGGCGCAGGGGGAATTCCTGCTGGCATTTGCTAATTCGACTCTGGTGGCGATCGCCGTTACTGCTTGCCAGATCGTAACTTCTGCCCTAGCTGGCTATGCCCTCGCTCGGTTAAATTTTCGCGGTCGTAATGGCATCCTGCTGTTTGTGCTAGCGACTTTAATCGTGCCATTTCAGTTATTGGTAATACCAATTTTCCTGGTATTGAAATGGGGACATCTGGTCAACACCTACGCTGCCTTAATTTTGCCTACCGCTGCCAATGGCTTTGGCATTTTTCTATTGCGACAGTATATCCAAACTATTCCCATCCAGTTAGAAGAAGCAGCAATTATCGATGGTGCTAATCGCTGGCAAGTGCTGTGGCGCATCGTTTTACCCCTCACCCGTCCGGCTCTGGTTACCCTGTTTCTCTTTACGTTCATCGGTGAATGGAATGACTTGTTTAAACCCCTCGTATTTACAACCCGCCCGGAATTGAAGACAGTACAACTGACACTGGCGGGATTCCAAGAACAATTTACCGCCGACTGGCCGTTATTAATGGCTGCGGTGGCGATCGCGACCATTCCGATTGTGGTGCTATTTTTAATCGGTCAGCGCCAGTTTATTCGCGGCGTAGCAGCAGCCGGGATAAAAAATTGATCGATACCTCCCAAAGATGCCGCCCTGCACTAGAGCGAGCGTAGTTGAATGCGTATATTGCCAGAATAGCTAGTAATACTAACAAAATCAGATTCAAAATTAGCCCGATCCACACCAACAGGAAATGGCGGATTAAACCATAAAATTCCGGTACGGGACTGTTATTCCAAGGTGGCTGACAGCGCTGAATTTCCGCTCTCTCGTAGTCGTCAATTTTACTGGCGGGCATGGTTTTGTAGTGCAGCCGCCCAAATGGCAAGATTTTGAACTGGTTGTACCTTTGATGATTTTTGCGCCAGCGACGGCGGAGATTGGTAGCTTTGCCAATATAAAATAAACGCCAGAGTGCCGTGACAT
Source organism: Pseudanabaena sp. PCC 6802 (assembly GCF_000332175.1). Lineage (NCBI taxonomy): Bacteria > Bacillati > Cyanobacteriota > Cyanophyceae > Pseudanabaenales > Pseudanabaenaceae > Portococcus > Portococcus stanieri. Next base: position 3,944,278 of record NZ_KB235914.1, read on the forward strand.
AGTAAATTCCTGCCACTTCTGGTAGTTCGTGCAGTTTTGCGATCGCTTTAGAGGGCAGAAAAAAAATGCGCACAAGTTTGCAAATGCGGCCTGCAAAGGTCGTTTAATTTTAGTCTAGGATCGTTTAACTTTGATGAAAACGAGAAGGGGGTTTGGGGGCAATGCCCCCAAGAAGGGGTGGAACCCCTTCACCCTGTCAATAAAACCCGTTCTCAAGTGAAAACCGCTATAGCTATAGAATAAATACCTAACAAAATATCGATTGAATTAGAATAACTCAGATAATGCTGTACCACTTAGATTTTCAAGTTGAATATGCGGCTGATATGTCGCAACAAGATTTATTCACCATCTGGGTAGAAGAAGCTGACGCTGCTCTTGGAGCTAAACAAAAAGGAATTGTTGTCGATCTATGGAAGTGCGTCGGGATGCGTCGGGTAATTGCTATCGTCGATGTTGCCTCCCCCGATGTACTCGACCAAATCCTCCTCGATCTACCGATTATGAAAAAAATGGGTCAGCACGTTCGCGTGCAAGTGACATCATTAAGGCGTTACGAAGACTTTGCCGCCGATCTCCGCGAACGCATTGACACTTAAACATATCGTGCATTTATAGCTATAGCCAATAGGCTTAGGACGGGGTGCAGGGGTTCCACCCCTGCGTGGGGGCTGCGCCCCCACACCCCCTGTCCTAACAGATCTGTCTACGGCTATAGATACTGGGCATTCGCTAAGATATATAAGGGTCATCGTGTTTAATAACTATGGTTATTGCCAACTTGCCATCACCGTTAACTATCCTTGAGAATGGCGATCGCCTCAATCGTAAAGAATTCGAGCGCCGCTATGCCGCTTCAAATATCAAAAAGGCCGAACTAATCGAAGGAATCGTGCACGTGGCATCTGCCTTGCGCTTTATTTCCCATGCTAAACCCCACGGACAATTATTTGGTTGGCTGGCAGCCTATCAATCCATGACCGCTGGATTAGAAATTGGCATAGAACCAACTGTCCGTCTCGACAATGATAACGAGCCTCAACCCGATGTCGTGCTCTTCCGTTTGGGAGGCAATGCTCGAATTGATGCTGATGGTTACATTACAGGCGCGCCAGAACTGATTGCCGAAATTGCTGCCAGTACAGTTTCCTACGACCTGCACAGCAAAAAACGCGCCTACGAACGCAATGGCGTGAAAGAATATATTGTCTGGCGTACGTTAGATCGGGAAATCGATTGGTTTGTTTTGGAAGACGGCATATACCAGAATTTAGAACCTGACTCAGAGGGAGTTATCTATAGCCGAGAATTTGCTGGGTTGGGTTTAAACGTGCAGGCGATTTTGGGTAATGATTATGTTATCAGTCCTCAAGACACTACAAATTGCTATGGCGAGCCAGTAAAGTCAATATTGTGAAGGCAGGTTTTCTCAAAAAAATTCAGTGGAGTTTCAAAAACTGGCAGCAGTTTGCTCTGCCTGGTTTAAGCATCGTAGGTTTAGTTGTCCTGGTACGTTTGTCTGGGGCGTTGCAGATGCTGGAATGGGGCGCGTTCGATCGCTTCATGCGCTACCGCCCCATCGAACCAGTCGATCGACGGGTGGTAATTGTTGGGGTCACGGAAGAAGATATTCGCCACGTTGGCTATCCCGTGCCAGATGGAGAATTGGCGCAATTAATTACCAAACTCAACAGCTACAAACCAAGGGCGATCGGTTTAGATATTTTCCGCGACCTGCCCGTACAGCCCGGTGAGGCGGAATTGGTTAAGATATTCAAAACTACCAGGAATGTCATTGGGATCGAGAAATCGATCTTGCCCGATGCGCAAAACTCGATAGTTAATCCCCCACCAGAACTACCAACTACACAGGTGGGTTTTGCCGATGTGATTCTCGATCGCGATGGCAATGTCCGCCGCAGCTTAATTGCCAGCCCCAGGCTCAATGGTGGCTATCAGTTTTCCCTGGGGCTGCGCTTGGCAGAAGCCTACCTCAAAGCTGAGGGCATCGAGATCGATAACGGCATTAAGGATAAAAATGCGATTCGATTTGGCACGGTAGAGTTCCCTCGCTTGCAACCCCATGATGGCGGTTATATTGGCGTTGATGCGGGGGGCAATCAAATTTTGATGAACTGGCGAAGCGGTCAAAAAAGATTCCCCATGTTCTCTCTCAAGGATATTAAAACCAATAATTTCAATGCGGATGCCATTCGCGATCGCATCGTGATTATTGGCATGGTCGCTGCCAGTGTTAAAGATACGCTCACCGCTCCAGCGGTTAACGAGGATCTCGTCGAAGGAGTGGAATATCAAGCCCATAGCACCAGCCAGATTATTAGTGCTGTTCTAGACGGGCGATCGCTATTGCAGGTATTACCTGATGCCTGGGAATACGTATTGATTATTTTCTGGGGTGGTGCGGGCATTGCGATCGGGAATATCCGCCGCCGCACAAATACGCCAGCTCAGGAACGCGATTCCCCCATTCCCAACTTACTGATGATGACAGCAATTACCATTAGCCTGGTTGCGGGCTGCTATGGGTTGTTGTTACTGGGTTGGTGGGTGCCAGTCATACCGACCATATTTGCCTTTGTCGGTGCGGGGCTGGTAACGCGCTATATCCAGGACTTGCGATCGCTGATCGAGCAAAGACAACTAATGCTAGAGCAGCGGCAGAATACGCTCGACGATGCCTTTAATGCGTTGCACAACGGCCCCTTGCAAACTCTAGCTGGCATCCTCAGCTCCCTCAGGACCGATGGATTGGAGCCACAGGTAATAGGAGTCAAACTAGAAAGTTTAGATCGAGAGTTACGGCAAGTCTATGAGTCCCTGCGCCCGGAACGGCTGGCAAAACAGGGAGCAGCCCCGCTACACGAATTGCTTTATGAGGTATATCACAATACCCTGCAACGGGATTTTGCTGGTTTTAAGGGACTGAAGATCAAACTACCAAATATCAACCCTGTCGAAGACTTTTACTTGACTGCCGAACACAAGCACGAACTGAGCCTGTTCCTGGAGGAAGCTCTCTGTAACGTTGGCAAACACGCTCGGGATGCCACGCAACTAAGGGTTATCTGCAAGCAGGAAAATGGTTGGTGCAGTTTGCGGGTGGTCGATAACGGCGCTGGCATCAGTCCCACCCAAACGATCGTAGAACAAGGAGGCACCAAACTTGCCAAAAGCCTTGCCAAAAAGCTAGGCGGTAGTTTCACGCGATCGCCAAATACCCCCAAAGGCACGATTTGCGAGCTAACCTGGCCAGTTGGTAAAACTTAGCCGCGAGATTTCAGAGGTCGATCGGCAGCTAGTTAGAAAATCTAGCTTACAATTAAGGCTGAGATTTGAGACTTCAGTTGACCGTACCTTGTGACAAAATATGACGACCGCTACTCAGACCACGACAGGTGATGCTTCAGATGCGATCGCGGTTAGCGCTGAGAATCTGAGTAAAACCTATCGGACTGGCTTTTGGCTCAATCAAAAGGTTAACTCCCTCCAAGACTGCACGCTGGTGGTCAAAGCAGGCGAGACATTTGGTTTGCTCGGTCCAAATGGTGCTGGTAAAACTACTTTGTTAAAGTTGCTGCTGGGGATCGTGCAACCAACATCCGGCACTGGTAAGCTGCTCGGTAGTGAAATTGGTAATCTCGACAGTAAAAACCGCATCGGCTACCTACCCGAAAATGCCTACTACTACGATTACCTCACAGGGTGGGAACTACTAGAGTTTATTGGTAGCCTGTTTGGCATATCCCCATCCACCCGCAGACAGCGCATTGCGGATTTATTAGATCTGGTGGGACTATCGCAGGCATCAGCGCGCAAAAAGCAACTACGACAATACTCCAAAGGAATGGTGCAGCGGATTGGTCTGGCACAGGCTTTAATTAACAATCCCGATTTAGTGTTTTTAGACGAACCGATGTCAGGATTAGATCCGGTGGGACGCTACCAAATTCGTGAAATAATTCTGATGCTAAAAAAGCAAGGTAAAACCGTATTTTTCAACAGCCATATTCTTTCGGATGTGGAAATTATTTGCGATCGTATTGGTATCCTCAACAGAGGCAAGCTGGTTGCCATCGGTTCGCTTAACCAGCTCCTCGGCACCGAGCAGTCATATCAAGTACGAGGACACGGCGGTTCGCAGGTACAGTTAGAACCCTGGCTGCAACACTTGGAATTTCAAGGAGATTCCTGGCACGGTCAGTTGACTTCGGATCCCAGCCAGTTCATGGGTTTTATCAAGGAGATCGGCGCTCAGATTACTAACCTGCACCTGTCAAGACAGTCGTTGGAGGAGTTTTTTATGGAACGCATCGGTCATCAGGGGGGATTTGCTTCTCAGGATATGGCTGGTCTCGCCGATGACGATAACGGTCGCGATCGCAAACTCAAGAAAGACAGAAAAAACAACCAGGCGAGGGCAAAGCTCTAAAATATGGCAACGCTTACTGGGGGATGGCGATCGCTATTACTGGATATAGCTTTGACGGTGGGGATTTATAGTATAGCGCTGCTAAATCCTGGCGCGATGGCACCGCTCCTATCCATTCCACCTGCTCATGCAGATAGCAGCCTTGCAAATGTCACGCGTCGGGGACATTTGCGTGTAGGCATTGACGCTTCTGTAGGCGGTGCCTATATGTTCTGGAATCCCAAGACCCAATATTACGATGGCTTTGAGTGGGAGATCGCCCAGAAGATTGCTGAAAAACTGAACGTAGAATTGAGGCCGATCAATATCCCATGGAACGGTCAACCAGAGCAACTGGCAGCTAGACAGATCGATCTGATTTTGAGCGCCAGAGAGCAAGGTGGATTGGATGGCGGTCGCTATAAAGATCGGTTTGTCGAAACCGCGCCATACTACATAAGTTCGCAACGTATTCTCGTACGCAAAGATAGTAGTAAAATTTCAACACTGCGTAACTTAATTGGTAAACGAGTTGGTGTCGTAGCTAACAGTGGCGGAGCCGCAGTTATAGAAACATACAATAAGAATCGGGGTAACGCGATTCGTGTATTTTCTTCCCGCGATCTCAATCGCGTGCTGGCAAAATTACGCGATCGCCAGCTAGATGCTATGCTTCTGGACGAGCCGGTGGCAATGTGGCAGATTACCAACAATTCTAGTTTTACAGTTGTGGGGGAACCTTTCTTGCCAATTGGCCTGGTTGCGATCCTCAACAAAGACGATCGATCTCTTTACAAAGAAGTGGATCGAGCGATATATCAAATTAAACAAGAGGGTACACTAGAAGCAATACTCAGGAGGTGGAAGTTGTGGGACAGCCAGAAGTCCTTGGAATCAGTCGGGGGATCGCCAGTTATAAGGTCGACGATCATTATGCTGTTCTGGGCGTAGCAATTAATACTGACGCCACGCAAATCAGGAGAAAGTTTCTCAAAATAGCCAAGATCCTGCATCCAGATGTGGCAGCTTACAGTCCTACCGAAAAGGAATTGGCTACCAAATACTTTGCCAAGCTAGTTAGTCCAGCTTATCAAATTCTGACCGACGATCGCGAACGGGCAGAGTACTTTATTGCCCTCCGCCACCTGGCTCAAGCACTCAAGCAAACCTCTGCCAAACTCGATCTGCAATCCGAATTGGCACGACAGTTTTTGCAGAATCCACATCCATCTAACTATCTCAAAGCAGTGAGCGAAATTGCGAATATGCAATATCGTTCTTTAGACAAGTTTCTGGACTACTCTGCCGATTTGAGCGAACTTAACCTGGTCTATCTCATGACTCAGGAAAACATCTTCCAGACTGCCAGGAGCACGTCTTACGGTCAAGCCTCAGAAGATGAAACTATAGTTCAGGATCCTAACCAACTGAAAGTAGAGCGCGGCATGCAGCTAGCCGAGATGTACATTGGTAAGAAGCTGTGGACTGAAGCAATGGCAGAGTTAAAAACTCTGACTAAACTGGCTCCAAATAATAGTAAAGCTCATGCGTTGATGGGGGTGGTGTATACAAATCAGAATTTAGCTGTGATGGCTAAAACCTGCTTCCAAAAAGCACTGAGTCTCGATCCTAAAAACCAGATCGCGCTCAAATATATGAACCAGCCCGGCGGCGCTCAGCCAAAGGCAGCTTCAGGATCGGCAAAACAACCACCTAAGAAAGATGAAAAGAAAGGCGGCGGCTGGTTTGGTTGGGGTAAAAAGTAGCATTTTCCATCGTCGTTCGCTCCGACAGCGTTTCCGTTCGGCTTTGAGCAGTACGTGCGTATTATTGCCGCCACTAGCAGCTAACCATTTACCTAGCTCGATCGAGGCGGTAATTTTAGATCGCTCTCAAGATACTAAGGAGCCAGTGCTCCGAACCGTAAGCGCGATCGCCATCGGGCTATGGCAACATCAAGATCTAAACGCACTGTCTCGCTACTTTTCGTATCTCGAAGATCAGATCGTAGCTCTTCTCATTGCTGTAGCCTGCCGCGATGCTTTAAGTCCTAAAAGCGCGATCGCCGAGATCGAAGATTTCCTGAGCGATCGCTTTCGCTGGAGTTCCGATCGTCAAGACGAGATCGCCCTATTGTCACATCAACTCGATCTGGTGCGTACTTTAGTCGATCGCGGGGCTAGCGGTGCGATCGCCCAGTCCGCACTAATTTCCTCAAGTCAGGACGATCGTGCCATGAATGGCAAAATAAACATTGCTTATGGTCTATACTGCTGGCTCAGTACGCCGTATAACTGGCAGCTTGCCGTATCCCGCGCCCAGCAGGTACGGCCAGAATTAGGAGTAGCGATCGGAGCGATCGCCGCTGCCCACAACGGCAATCTACCACCAGGCGATACAGGTGCCATAGAAACAGGCACGATCCTGGGCGATCGGCTACTGGCTGCCTGGGCAGGGGTCATAAATTGGCAACACCCCGACCCAGATTTTTATGCCACGATTACCGCCCCAGATATTTTGGGGAAAAGATTCTAGTAATCGCTCTGCCAGCATGCTATAGCGGTTTTCAGATGAAAACGAGAAGGGGGTTTGGGGGCGTTGCCCCCAAGAAGGGGAGGCAGGGCGATCTTGGGGGTTCCCCGCTAGAGCCACTGCCGTGTGGAACCCCTGCGCCCCGTCAATAAACACGACTTGGAAGGTTAACACTTGGATATAGGGTTGAAACCCAGCATTTCCGTTAAAGAGGCGAAAATGCCCACGCTCTAAACCCCATATTTGGCAAGACTTTCAAAATAACCTTCCAAGTCGTGAATAAAACCTGTTCTCAATTGAAAAACGCTATAAGCAGGGTTTGGTATTACTAGAGATCGCTTTAATCGCCATATCGGCAATTTTGGCAGCGGCTCCTGGCTGCCCGCAGACGGCACGGAGGCGATCGCGCATGTGCTGTAATTTTTCGGGATGCTCTAAAAAGTCAATAACCATTTCTGCCACGCCATCCGGTGTCAGGTTACCCACCAGTTCCGGCACGATTTGTTCGCCTGCCCAAATATTCGGCCAGGCTAATAAATTCAAGCGATCGAGCATAATGCGATTGATAATTTTGGCGATCGCGCTGCCAACTCCGGGCAAATTAGCCAGAATCCCCAGGATGCCGTCCCAACTACGCATGGCATCGAGTTGATTCGTAGGCAATAAGACCAGCATGGGTACCCCCAAAGCTGCTAGCTCAGCCGTATTTGCCCCCACAGTTGTAATGCAAAGTTCGCATCGTTTCAGAAAGTCATATGCTGGGAACTCCTGGTTAATTGGTATTTCATTTCCTGCCTGAGTCCGCAGCACGTAAAGCGATCCTGACTCCACCAGCTCGGCAGTTGTCCCCTGCACCAGAGCGATGACGGGATTGGGTTGGGCAAATTTGGCGAGATACTGTGGTGTAATCGTTGGTGCCAGAGCGATCGCCACATCTACATGCGGCATTTTCTGGCGTAATAAATCGCAGATCGCCAGACATAAAGGTACGCCTTGACTGAGTTTCATAGACTTAGATCCAGGCATAAATACAATCGATCGCCTTGATTTAGGTTCATTATTCCGATCGTCGGCAACCTCAGAGCGATCGACCATCAAGTCCCCCACAATCTCGCTCTTGTGGCGAAATCTGGCGGGAATGCGGTTGTGTACGCTCTCGTTGCGGACGGCAAAACGATCGATCCAACTCGCCCAGCGCGCTTCCCATTCCGCATAAACAATCGTGCTGTAGCCCAGGCGCTTACCGATCGCGACCGGAAAGATCTGATCGCCACCCAAAAAAATTACGACCCCCCGCTCGTGCCAATCCCAATTAGGCTCAGGTGTTTTACCCCATAGTAAGAATTGCCAAAAGCGATCGGGAGCTAGCACTCGATCTACGCCGGGATATTTGCTGGCGATCGCGGCCTCCTGGCCGCTGGCATTGGTACAGGGCGACAAAACAACGGAGATACGTATATTTAAGCTATTTAAACTGTCATTTACTCTCCTCGCCAACTCGCGCAAAACAGGATATACCCATGTTGTTAGCTCGCCTGGGGCATTGGAAAGAATGACAAGATCGGCGAAGTTATCCATAAAACCAGTCTAGATCTAAACTTTGCGTACCTAATTCAGGGTAAAGTAATAGCAAGCAATTGCCCTTTTCTTAACGCTAAGAAACAAGCATGTGGTTTTGAGCCAATTATTCGACAAACCGAAACCAATTATCGGTGTAGTTCACCTGCTACCGCTACCAACTTCACCACGTTGGGCGGGTAGTTTTAAAGAGGTGATCGACCGCGCTGAGCAAGAAGCAACTGCCCTAGCGGCTGGTGGCGTGCAAGGCATTTTAATTGAAAATTTCTTTGATGCTCCCTTCACTAAGGGTAGTGTCGATCCTGCCATTGTCAGCGTCATGAGCCTGGTCGTGCAGCGCGTAATTCAAATGGTAGATCTGCCCGTTGGCATCAATGTCTTGCGTAATGACGGGCGTAGTGCCATGGCGATCGCCGCCTGCGTTGGAGCGCAGTTTATTCGCGTTAATGTTTTAACCGGCGTGATGGCAACGGATCAGGGCATCATCGAAGGCGATGCCTATAATTTATTGCGCTATCGCCGCGAGTTGGGTTGCGATGTCAAAATTTTTGCAGATGTCCTCGTAAAACATGCCCAGCCTTTATCTCAGCCTAATTTAACCCTGGCAATCCAGGATACAATTCATCGCGGTCTGGCGGATGCGATCGTACTATCCGGCTGGTCTACGGGCGATCCCCCACAGTCAGAGGCACTCCGAGAAGCGATCGCTGCCTGTGGCGGCACGCCTATGCTGATCGGCTCCGGTGCCAATTGGGAGAATATTTCGCAACTGATTGAATATGCTGACGGTGTAATTGTCTCTAGCTCGCTCAAGCGGCATGGTAAGTTGCAGCTACCGATCGATCCAATTCGAGTAAGTCGTTTTGTGGAGTCGATGCGTTTAGCATTGGATGGCTCGGATAATGCCACAAAAGCTAATGCTAAACTAGGCGAAAAATTAAGTCATACTTCTTTGCCAGTTGGGTAAATTAGGTATTAATATTCACCCAGATTGGAACTAGCACTTTACATCTGCAAACCCTATGCGACAACTGAGACAACGCTCTGAGCCATGGATTTTCCGTTGGGCAAGGCCGCTAATCGTAGCGATCGCTCTCTTTGGTGCAGCGCTCACCACCTACCTCACAATTACCCACTTTGCTGGTAGTGGTCCCGCTCTTTGTACTACTCAAGGGGAGGGTTGTGACTTAGTTCTAAATAGTGAATATGCCAAGGTATTTGGTATACCACTGACGATTTTTGGTGCTTTGGGCTATCTGACTTTAGGCGGTTTAGCCGCTGCCCCTTTCCTGCTAGCTAAAAAAGATGATGTTAAAGCCAGGGACAAGCTAAAGAAACAGACAGCTTTTCTGCTGTTCCTGGTGTCAACTGCCACCTTTGTTTTTAGCGGTTACTTGATGTATCTGCTCGCTTTTGTCATCAAAGATGCCAACGGTCAAGCTGCTTTCTGCGTTTATTGCGTGACCTCTGCGGTCAACATGACAGCAATCTGGCTGCTTAACCTATTCGGTCACGACTGGGAAGACAGCGGTCAGTTATTTTTCACGGGTTTGATTGTGGGCGTGCTGGTCATAGTTGGCGCGGCAGGTCTGTACTCCTTCCAAAGCAAGTTAGCGGCACAGAATCAAACCTTTGCAGGTAGATTAGTCCAGCATTTTAGATCGACAAACACTAAGATGTATGGGGCTTTCTGGTGTCCCCATTGCCGCGATCAAAAAGTGCTATTTGGCGATGCCGCCAAACAAATTCCCTATGTAGAATGCGATCCCAGAGGCGAAAACCCGCAACCAAAGCTGTGCCAAGACAAGCAGATCAAGAGTTTCCCAACCTGGGAGTTTAACAACCAGTTATATGAGGGCCAAAAAACTTTAGATCAATTAGCCGATCTCACAGGTTACAAAGGGGCAAGAAATTAACAGCCATAGCAAGCCTGCGCTTGTAAAGATACTAGCCTGTTATAATGGCCCTATGAGCGAACCTACCAACCAGGACATCAAAGATTTAATTCTTGCCTTAGACAAGCAGATAGATAACCTCGACCAAAAAGTCGAGGTACAGCTTGTTGAAATCAAAGGTGAAATCAAGCGTATTGAAGAAAAACTTGAAGCAAAGATTGAAGGTGTTGAAGCAAAGATTGAAGGCCTTAAGAATACACTAGAAGCAAAGCTTGATGGTCTTGATAAACGACTAGGCAATGAGGAAATTATCAGTCGCGGTGCGCATTTACTGTCGCGATCGTAGGTGCGCTAGCAGGTATGGTCAAATATTTGTTTTTCTCTAAGATTTGAGCGCTAACACAGATATACGTATAGCCGTAGACAGATCTGTTATGACAGGGGGTGTGGGGGCACAGCCCCCACGCAGGGGTAGAACCCCTGCACCCCGTCCTAAGCCTAGTGGCTACAGCTATAGGTATATGTTTGGCATCCTGCAAATCTTCACAAGATCTTAAGCTGAACGATCGCGCAGACTAGGTACATTCATAATAATTCTGTATTTTTGCCATAGCGTCCCTAAAATCATGACATTTTTGGCGAGGTGCAATTGCGCCTTTAGGGGAGTGGGGGTAAATTGCCAGAACTTTGGATAAATCTAGCCTGGAATAAAGAGGGAAATTGTGAGAAAAGACGATTTTTCAGCACGAGACGCAGAGGGTAAGGTTGTCTTCTATGTACCTCTATGGAAGCGGAAGGGGATAAGCCAGGAGCTATTTGATGACTACTGGAGAAACGTACACGGGCCAGTCTGTGCCAGACTGCCAGGACAATATCAATACTGGCAATTCCATGTTGACCATAACGATGGGGGGATATGGCCGACCATTGATGGGATTCAGTACAGTTGCGATCCCGAGGATCAATTTGATGGCATTGCCGAATTAACCTTTAAGTCCGTTGAAGATCGCAACACCTGGTTTAAAGCCGCAGCGATTCTGATGGATGACGAGCACAATATCTTCAGCAAAGCGATCGGCTACAACACCAGCATTGGGAACTCTAAAACCTTTGTCGATGGAGTGCCGATCGGCGATCCCAACGATCGCGCCGACTACGAGTTGGTAAGGCTGTTTGTCCTGCTCAAAAAACAAAATGACATCAGCGTGGAAGCATTCCGCAGCTATTTGTTCGATAAATTTGCTCCCACAGTGGGGCAAGATCGAAACTTGCTCAAGCTGCGCGTGCATCAATTTGAGGAGGTGGATAATTCCCGTCCTCCTGCGGCTGGTGTCGATCACGGTGAAGCTCCCGAGAAGAACTATCAAGGGGCGCTTGAGGTGGCCTTTAGCGATCGCCTGCACATGGAGAGATTTTTTGCCTCATCGGAATATCAATCGACGATTGCGGATCAACCTCGGTACATTAAGCAGCTTTGCACGTTCCCCTGTCGTGCTACCTACACGTTTGTCTATGACGGCAAGATGACCTTAGCCGGTCAGCGCAGCTCGACTGTCGCGCAGCTAATAACGAGCATTGGGGCTGTGAATCAGCTCCAGGATGATATCTCGCAATTGATGTTATATCAAAAACTGTCCTGAGCGCGTCAAAGCAGCACTTAGAACGGATGTAGACAAAATATCTAGCCTTTAGAGGAGATGTAATGGCTTACAAAAATGCGGTTTTAGATGATGAGGATTTGAAGGCTGCTTTAATGGGCATCAATCCTAAGTTTGGTGACTTTTGTATCCGTGCTGCGGGAGAAGCTTGGGGGCTGCCTCTAATTTCTCAGAAGACAAAAGCCCTGATTACGATCGCAATTGATGTAGTTAACCAGGATCAAGTCGGTACGGGGAATCCATTTGGCGCTCATGTCACTATGGCGATCAAGCAGGGTGCAACCCGCGACGAGGTAGAAGAAGTTCTATTGTTTGCCTGCATCTACGCAGGCTTTAATAAGGCCGCAGGCTGTTTCGGCACCTTAAACGATATCCTCGGCCCTTCAACTGAAAAGCTAGAACACGGCATTATCTATAACAAAAATGCCTTGAGCGATACTGGTTTAAAAGAAAGCTTGGCGGAACTTCATCCCCAGTTTGGCGATCTATTTTACCGACTGGCTTCCGAAGCTTGGGGGCTGCCGATTATTAGCATTAAAGATAAGGCATTTTTAGCGATCGCCATTGATATCGCCAACCAGGATAAATCATCTGGAGTTGTCGATCCCTTTGTGAAGCACACTGAAATTGCGGCCAGGCATGGAGCCACCCGCGCCGAAATTGAAGAGCTAATCACCTTTACCTGCGTCTATACAGGCTTCAACAAGGGAGTCAGTTTCTTTGCTGCCCTCCAGGGGATTCCCAACTTAGTATGAGTTTGCTAGACGCTTGTCATGCCCAAACAAGCACCCACAATCTAATCTCCCAACTATAAACTTAGAGAAGGAAAAGCGCTGTGAAGCACCTATGGCAACCGCCAAAACTGCGCGTTAGCGAGGAGGATGGTGAAGAGAGACATGCAACGTGGCTGGAGTTATTCTACGATCTAGTGTTTGTCGTGGTTATAGCTCAGCTCGCCCACCATCTCAAAGATCATCCTTCTGCGGCTGGGTTCACTGAGTTTGCCGTTGTGTTCGTACCCGTCTGGTGGTCTTGGGTAGGTACGACTTTTTACGCAACTCGCTTCGACACGGATGATACGCTGCATCGCGTGCTTACTGTGATCCAAATGTCGGCGATCGCCGCGATGGCAGTAAATATTCATAAGGGAATGGATTATGCCTCAGTTGGATTTGCGCTGTCGTACGTAATCGTGCGAGGCATTCTGGTGATTCAGTACCTGGTGGCGGGGCAGCATATTGCGATCGCGCGACCGTTAACCAATAGATATGCTAAGGGATTCGGTCTGGCTGCCGCAATCTGGGCGCTATCAACGCTTGTATCGATTCCGTGGCGTTTTGGCATGTGGTGCCTGGGTATGGTCATAGACTTTGCCACTCCCATCGGGGCTGGCAAACTGCACGGTCAGATTGCCCCCCACGCTTCCCATCTACCGGAGAGATTCGGACTATTTACGCTGATCGTCCTGGGGGAATCAATCGTTGCCGTGGTAGGCGGTCTGGCTGCCCAAAAGTGGGAATTTGCTGCCATTGTCGCGGGCGTACTGGGACTTTGCATTGCAGCTAGCGTATGGTGGGTCTACTTCGACAATCTAGACGGTTCGGCAATCCGATCGGCTCGTTTAGGGCAGGTGGGAACGTATCAAATATGGCTATATGCCCATTTGCCCCTAGTCGCCAGTTTGACAGCAATGGGGGTAGGGATGCAAAAGCTACTGTCTGGTAATATGTCAGCGGCATTACCAGATGAGAACCGCTGGCTTCTCTGTTTGGCACTAGCAATTTGCTACGCTGCTTTGGGGTTTATCCACTTGAGTACCGATGCTGGAAGCCTGCGTCGCAGTCAGACTCAGGCGCTGGAGAGATTCAGCGCGGCAATTCTATTATCGTTAATCGCCTGGTTGGGATGGAATCTCTCACCTCTAACCTTAATGTTCCTTCTAGCCGCTATTTGTATTTCGCAAGTCGTGCTAGCTCACTTTGGCATGCATCATATCAAACCGGAAGAAATCGGTGAGTAGGTAGTCGTTAGTGACTAAATCCAGTGTTTTTTATTAAGGAAGGGTAAAGTTCCATGCCTGTTGACTATATTAATAACTGATGTTACGCGGAATCCTCATCTCTTTTAAACTGCACGCACCTTTACACATAAGGGTCGCAGGGGCACAGCCCCCGCCCTGGTTTTGTTCCCCTCTCCCTCAGGGAGAGGGGTTAGGGGTGAGGGTTTCAGGATCTTCCGCGCAAGGTGAGCTAATAATTTCGTAAATTAAGGAGATTGGGAAATGAAAAAAAGAACTAACTACTATAAAGACCTGGCGGCTGACTACTCTAAACCTGGTCTTGTCTCTGATGACATGAAGAAAAAACTACTTGAGGATGCGGCAAAATTTATCGCGCTCAAGGAAGCAACTTTGCCTCAAATTGGTCCAGACTATACCCCCGAACAGATTGAGAAGGAAAATAAGGAATGGTGGCCGACTCACTGCGAGGCGCTCAGGCAGGGTAGAGGCGACCTCCTGACAGGGGAATACAGAGAGGATCTCGTCTATTTTTGTCAGGATGGCCCCTATTATGGCTTGAACGAGCAAAAAGAGCGTGAAAAACATTGGTGGGCGCTGATTGCCCAGCCCAACGTAACGATGTGTTGGCCGATCGTGATGTTTTGGTCGGAGTTCGTGCATTTTGAGTGGCATTGTATGGATGACGAAACGAATGAGGCGATCGCGAAGGGAACGGTGTCTTGGGTGCGTCGAGGGCATCGTGGCGCTTGTTACTACAAGAGCGAGCAACTGACTTTCTATCGCGATGTCTTTGCTGAGCCAGAGTTACTGACATTGATTACTACATAGGAAAGGAAATACCGATCGATTTCCCTGTGGTTGGCACCATTGTTTGAGGGCAGGCACAGGAGCACTGCCCCCTGCGATTATCGGTATATTCTTGTATAGAAACCCTTCAAAAAGTCTCGGTTAACATCAGTCAATAATACTTATTTGGGAACGGGAGAGCCTGTATGACTGCATCTAAAGGAAAGATCGGTGTAATTATTGAGGATCACTTCGATCAAACAGAATTCAAAATGTTCAATGACTATTTCCCAAAACAGGGATATGAAGTTGAATATATTTCTCATCTGTGGGGACAACCAGAACTGCATTTCGGCGCTAACCCCGATGATGGTGACTATGTCAATGTGGAAAAAGTCACGGTTACCAAAGAAATTAATGATGTCAATCCCGACGACTATAAAGGATTTATCTGTATTGGTGCCTATGCAATGGATCGGCTGCGCTATCAGACCAATCTCAAAAAAGGACAAAAGAATCAAGCTCCTGCCGTGGCATTCCTCAGAAAGGTGATTGACAATCAAAATCTCAGACTTGGTACTATTTGTCATAGTCTGTGGCTATTCTGTGCTGATTCAGATTTGATTAAGGGACGGAAAGTGACTTGCGCCCACAATATTGTGTGTGATGTCGAGAATGCTGGTGCGGAGGTAATCTACGATGGTGATGCTACGGCTAATTTGGTGATTGACGGCAACCTTGTATCAGCGAAGCATCCAGGTGTAACTCAGGAATTCATGGAAGCTTACATTAAAGAGATTGAATCTATAGGTAATTAATTAGCCATCAGCTATTAGCTATCAACTGACAGCTAACTGCTAAAAGCCAATTTTTAATTCGCATGATTCTCCCAAATTAAGTTTAAGGAAGTGAATATGGGAAGTATAAAGAGAGCATTTTGGTCGTTATTTCTGGCGATCGCCCTTGTGGCTGGGTTAGGGTTCTTTACCATACCCGAGCAAGCTATGGCCGATGATCGCGCGATCGCACCGATTATACCTGATCGACAAGGTATCTACGTGGCACAGGCGTTGCAAGCAGGAGAGCGCCTGGTCAAGGGAGAAGAGAAAAAAATCGGGGACGGCACCGTTCGTACCTGGGTGAAATTAGGCAAAGATAATAAACCTGTCAGTATTGGAGTCACCATGACAGAAGGTGGATTGTACGGTCTGCCAGACGATCCCGATACCGGCAGGGAAAAAGGCCAAGAAGCAACAAAGCTTCAACTACTCGATCGAATCGGTCATTACACTTTCGAGAACGAGCTGATGTTTCCAAAAGAAGCTGCTCCATTCATTCATATGGGATACAACTGGAATCCCTACGGTCACTGGCCGCAGGCAGTTTTTACAGAACCCCACTATGATGTCCATTTCTATATGGAAACGCCAAAATATCGGTATGAGATTGCTAAGGCTAACTATAAGGATGTCTTGAAGGGACATAAAAAGCTACCCCCTGAGTTTGTGCCCAAAGGGTACGATATTGCCTACGGTACTTTAGAACCGCGTATGGGTATCCACTGGGCAAACTTTAGCTCGCCGGAATTAAACCCTGGTAAGTTCAATAAGATTTTCCTGTTTGGTTCCTTCGATGGCAAAATGCTGTTTTGGGAACCGATGATTACGCGGAGGTTTTTGCTGGAAAAGCCAACCAATTACTCTGAGGCTATTTCTCAACCAGCAGCATATCCGAAGGGCGGCTACTATCCGATGTCCTATAGCGTTAAGTACGACAGCGATCGCAAAGAATTTGATATCTCTCTCGACGATCTAGTTTACAGAGAAGGTACAGAGGTGGCCGCAGCTCGATAGATCGGGTTCCTAATCTGAAAACGCGAGATTTTGCCCCCTAACTCCTAAATTGGGATAAGCTATACGGCACCCAAATGCATAGGATCTAGGGGGAGCCGATTCCAAATCCTGGGTTGCCAACTCCCTTTTACTTGAAGTCCGCCTGCGCGGACTTTGTTTGTGTAGCGGCAACTTCCAGTCGCCAGGCAATCTTAGGTGGTTAATCAATAAAGATACTCTAGCAGTTTCCCCCGATCGCAATTTATCCCGAACTGAGGAATTCTTTATGAATCCAGTTATTGAAACAGAGCGCATGATTCTTTCTCCTGTATCTGCAAGCGATGCCAGCGAACTTCATCGAATATGGATACAACCTGCCGTCCGTAAATATCTATGCGACGATCTAATTTGGCCGCTGAATCAAATACAAAGTACGGTCGAACAAAGCGCGATCGCCTTCCAGGAAGGTCGCTATGGCATGTGGATTGCCAGGTTAAAAAGTCAGGAAGCCATGGTAGGTTTTACCGGGTTTTGGCCGTTTTTCGATCCCCCTGACATTCAGTTAATCTATGGTTTGGCAAGCGCGAATTGGGGTAAAGGCTTAGCAACAGAAATGGGGCAAGCCATGCTAGACTATGGCTTTC
This sequence comes from Pseudanabaena sp. PCC 6802, assembly GCF_000332175.1. Taxonomy (NCBI): domain Bacteria; kingdom Bacillati; phylum Cyanobacteriota; class Cyanophyceae; order Pseudanabaenales; family Pseudanabaenaceae; genus Portococcus; species Portococcus stanieri. Next base: position 3,961,652 of record NZ_KB235914.1, read on the forward strand.
AAACCTATGGCTTTGCGAGAATCCGCGCCAGTTGCAACGTGCCGAATACGGCATCGATCGCCGTGATGGAACGTCTAGGAATGACATTTCTAAAACAAGAAGCGATCGACGGGCAAGAAATTATTTTCTATGAGGCGCAAAAGACCGCCTCTGCGAAGTAGATTGGTAGCAGGCGAAACCAGGGTGCGATCGCACGATCTACTACACTATGTGGGTAGTAATTTTTAATTCTTAAACTTGAGATGGGTCAAGCAATTCGGTTAGTAGTCCTGGATATCGACGGTACGATCAACGGTGACTCCAATCAGGTCAGAGAACCAGTCAAGCAGGCGATCCTCGCTGCTCAAGCAAAAGGCGTGAAGGTCGCGATCGCCACTGGACGCATGTATCGTTCCGCCCTGCGATTTCATGGCGATATCAGGTCAAATGCACCGCTGATTTCCTACCAAGGCGCGCTGATTAAAGATCCGCAAACCGAAGAGTTAGTCGGCCACTGGCCAGTAGATCTAGAATATGCCCTGTCTCTCATCGATGATTTTGCCGAATACGCTGATACGGGCAAGCTATCCGTTCATCTCTACATTAACGACGAACTGTACGTACGCCAAATTACTGCCCAAACAATGGCTTACGCCCAGCGTTCCAATGTTGAAGCGATTCCAGTAGGAGATCTGCGGCAGTTTCTGATAGAGCAAGCACCTGCAAATCCCCCCACTAAAGTACTCGCCCTCAGCGACGATCCCGACTTAATTACCATGCTATTGATCTCGCTCAAACAGCGCTATACACCAGGACAACTCTACCTGACCAAATCAGTCGCCACCTTCTTTGAAGCCACCAACCCGATCGCGAATAAAGGCACGGCAGTAAAGCATTTAGCCGAAAACATTCTCGGCCTCGATCGCGACGAAGTCATGGCCGTAGGCGATAACTTTAACGACCTGGAAATGATCGAGTATGCAGGCATTGGGGTAGCAATGGGTAACGCCCCTCAAGGTTTAAAGGAGCGGTCGGATTGGGTGGCACCGGATGTCGATGCCGATGGTGCGGCAGCGGCGATCGCCAGGTTTGTCCTGTAGGGATATATAGCGGTTTTCAGATCGAAAAGAGTAGGGAGTTTGGGAGCGTTTTGTTGTGTTTGGGCAATCTCCTAAATCACACCTTTATTCTTTGTTTTAACCCGCACGTACAACTCTTCCATGGCTTCGATGAATGAATTGTCTCGATGCCAAAAAGCGGGAAAGTCACCCTGCTTTTTGATGGCGATCGCGGAAACGCCAGAATGAGACGGAATCTCAAGATTTTGGGGCAATCGCTTTCGTCCCTGCCAAAATTCTTTCATGCTGGGAGTCGATGTCATAGGAGCAGTTTTGGGTTGCGTGTAATAGGAAGCCGCAGGTTCTGGCAACGCGGATTGTTTGGTAAGTTCTGCGGATAGGACTCTGCCCAGTGGTGACTTTGCTAATTCGGCCTGGAGTTCTGTTTTTGACAAGCCGCGCAACTCAAATAATAGAAATGGATCTCGATCTAGCTCTGTGGACAGGCGGTAGCAAAGTCCGGCGATGTGCTTGCAGGGGTTGGAATAGTCGGGGCAGGAACATTCCGTTTGGAAGTCTTTGCGACTATAGGGCAGCAGTTGCTTGCCAACTTCGCGAAAGCTCTCCTCGATATTATCTGGAACTTCATTCAGCAGGAGTTTGGCTACTATACTCGCTTTAGAGGACATGCGTTGGATTATCTGCGACCAGTCCTTACTAGCAATGGGATTTAGCTCGATCTGAGTGTGATATTTTGGTTCTTTGTAAACGCCGAAGTAGGGGTTGACATTACCCCGAATCGTGGCCGTAACTTTGCCATTATCGATATCGAATTTTAAAATGCGGCTGGGTCCAGCATAGGAACGACCGCGTTGCAATCTACCAGAATCGGTAAAGGATTCTAAGGCGGTGATGAATTTTTGTCCCCACCAGGTGCGACTGAATTTTGCCATATGGGTTACCTCGATTTGTGTTTGGGCGATAGGAGTTGGGGGTTAGGGGTTGGGGTTGGGGGTTGGGGGGCGGAACGCAGGGGTTTAGCATTTGTCATGAATTCTTGTGTTTGATGCCAAGACTGTCGCACAAATGCTAAACCCTTACAGGATGGCATCTTTGTTGAGGGCGATTAGTTTTTTGAACGTATCGTTATCTAGTTCTGTGAGCCAGGACTCGTCTGCACCGACGATCGCACCAGCCAACTTTTTCTTATCTTCAATCATCGCATCGATTCGTTCTTCTAGGGAACCAATGGTGACGAACTTGTGTACGAATACGTTTTTCTTTTGGCCGATGCGAAAGGCGCGATCGGTTGCCTGGTCTTCGACAGCGGGATTCCACCAGCGGTCGAAATGGAAGACATGATTGGCTTTGGTGAGGGTAATTCCCACTCCGCCAGCTTTGAGCGAGAGAATAAATACTGAGGGTTCAGTTTCGGGATCTTGGAATTCGGCGATCGCTCGTTCGCGTTTATCGCGACTGGTGCCGCCGTGAATGTAGTAGGTATTGTAATGGTAGACGTGCTTGAAATGCTTGGTGAGAGCATCGCCAATCTCGGTGAACTGCGAGAAAATCAGCAGGCTCTCTCCTGCTTCGATCGCTTCTTCCACCATTTCGGATAAACGACTGAGCTTATGCGATCGCTCTGGCGCGAATTCGCTGGCATCGTGGAGGAATTGCATGGGATGGTTGCAGATTTGTTTGAGTTGCAGTAATGTCGATAGAATCAAACCCTTGCGTTCGATTCCTTCTGCATCGTCTAGTTTGCCCTCAATATTCCTGACTACGGCTTCATAGAGAGAGGCTTGCTCTTTGGTGAGGTTGGTATAGATTTTTTGCTCGATTTTATCGGGTAAGTCTTTAATAATGGAGCGATCGGTTTTGACGCGGCGGAGAATAAATGGCTCGACCAGTTTTTTGAGAACTCCCGCTTGCATTTTGTCATTATTTTTCTGGATCGGTACCTCAAATGATTTCTTAAACTGCGATTCTTTCCCGAGATAACCAGGGTTGAGGAAATTAAAAATCGACCACAAATCCAATAAGCGATTCTCCACGGGCGTACCTGTGAGGGCAAGGCGATGCCTGGCTTTTAGTTTCAAAATCGCTTTTGTCTGAGCTGCTTTGGGATTCTTGATATTCTGGGCTTCGTCAATTACGACCCTGTGCCATGGAACCTCGCTAAACAGATTTTCATCCTTACGCACGAGCGTAAATGAGGTAACGATCAGATCTCGATCGAGGCAGGATGTTTTGAATGTCTCGACATCCTGGGCGCGATCGCTGCCATGATGCACGGTGACGCGCAGATGCGGCGCAAATTTTTCGACTTCCTTTTTCCAGTTACCAACTACGGATGTGGGTGCAATTAATAAGGTTGGTTTTAGCTCTGTTTTGTCGGCAACGGCGATCTCGATTTCATCTGCTTTGCTCTTACTGGTTTTGCTGGTTTTACCAGCAATCTTTGCCGCTGATTTAGTCGCAGTTGTGCGGTTGGGTTTCTTTGTAATGGGCGTTTCCTTTGCTTCTGCTCGTTCGTTTACTAATCGTGCGATGACCTGGATGGTTTTACCCAAGCCCATATCATCGGCGAGACAACCATTCAAGCCTAAATTCTCCAGATATTGCAGCCAGGATACGCCACGGCGCTGGTACTCCCGCAAAGTCCCATTGAGTTGCGGTGGATTGGGAATTGGCTCAAATCGACTCTTATCATTGAGCTGCGCTAGCATTTCTTCGAGAGTGCTGTCGCGATCGACTTCGAGATTGTCATCTGAGGCAACCAATTTCATAAACTCGGTCAAGCTCATTTCTGGCTGCACCTGCTGATGCTGTTGCCAGAATTGCAACATCTCCTGCATTTTGTCGCGATCTAGCTCCATCCACTCACCGCGAAATTTAACGAGAGGGGCTTTAGCCTTAACCAACTGTTCCCATTCTTTCGCAGATATGCTTTCGCCTCCGATCGCCAGTTCGTACTGATACTCCACTAACCGATCTAAGCTGAAATAGCTCTGCTTTCCCTTTTGACTTCCAGCACTGAAACTTTTACCAACAGCTTTGAGGCGCAGCTTAGCCCGCCTGCGTCCGGCAGGAGTCCACCAGGCAGGCACGATCACCTTATACCCTGCATCTTCTAATACCCAGGCCGACTCCTTGAGAAAGTCAAATGCCCGATCGAGATTGAGGGACATGCCTATGGGGTGCTCGGTTTCCAGACCTTGCCACAGATCGTTGTAAATGCGAGCTGCATAGCCCAAATTTAGCAGTAAATCTTGCTCGAAGTTCTTGCCAAACTGTTTTTGCAGAGCCTTCTGCTTCGCCGGAGTCATGTTCCAGTAAGTTGACAGCGGTAGCTTGAGCGCAGGATCTTGCTTAGGTGCGACTTGAAATTCCAACTGCCACGGCTCTTCTTCTTTCAGCGGAGCTTGAAGTTGGAAACAGAGATAGAAGGATGAGTCGGTTTGGGTGCGACCGATCTTCTGCTGCCAAACCTGCCACTGTTGGTAGAGTTCTAAATCGGCTGCGGTTTTGCCAGGGGAATTGAGGGCATTGGGAGCTAAGCATCGCTCGAGGAGCGATTCTGATAGCTTGCCTGCAAATGCAGCTGTGACTGGTGTATGAGTAACAAGATCGTGAAGCAGGCATTCCGAAAAATGACGTAATAGGGTTTCGCGATCGTGAAATTCCGGTTGGCTAACTGGCTGACTAAAGCCCGCTACGCAAGCAAAAGGCATGTAGTCGGTGTATTGTTGCATATCTGCCTCATACTGCTCTGAGACAATTTGCCAGCCTGCATAGATCGCGAAATTAGATGTTGCTGGCGATGCTTCTGACGTTTCTAATGTTCTTGCGGATGCTTTTGGAGATGCCTTTTTCGCTGCGGTAGCTTTGGCTGCTATGTTTTTTGCCATAGCCGACGTTTTCTGTTTTCCTTTACTGGTAGCAATCGCTAATTCCTGATATTTAAGCGCGGGAATATACTGGTCTTTCTGGATAACTTGCAGAAAAGAGCGCGTATAGTGATACCAAAATAGAAGATCTGCACCTAACTGCACCTCTGCTAGATTGTTTAAGGCAATAAAGTGCAGATCGTTCAAGAGGGCGATCGCATTAACGACGCGATCGTGGCGCAGCGACCCAGTAGCGGGGTTGGTTGTAACTTTGTAACAGTCAATTTGC